>NZ_JCAFRG010000010.1:0-199074 GCF_059367845.1 Stenotrophomonas sp. YJH_SMC_20
CCGGGATGGGTAGGCGCCGAATCGCCGTCCGTGTAATGCGATCCGCCAGGCGCGGCCCGGCGCTACCATCGTGGCCCGGTAGCGCCGGGCCATGCCCGGCGGCCACTCGCGATCCCCACAGGACGGTTCAATGAGTTACGACATGATGGTGTTCGAGGCCAGCGCGGCCCCGCGCGAGGCGGCGGCCTTCATCGCCTGGTTCGAGAAGCAGTCGCAGTGGAACGAGCGCCACGAGTACGACGACCCGGCGGTCAGCAGCCCGGCGCTGCAGGCGTGGTTCACGGAGATGGCGCAGGACTTCCCGCCGTTGAACGGCCCATTGAGCAACGACGACGACGATCGTGCCGAAGTGACCGAGTACAGCATCGGCCGCGAAGTGATCTATGGCGCATTCACCTATTCGGTGGCCGAGCGCGCGCATGGTCGCGTGCAGGACCTGGCCGAGAAGCACGGCGTGGGGTTCTTCGACGTGAGTGCCGATGAAGCGGCGATCGTGTTCCCGGATGGGTTGGTGTTGATCGCGGAATGACGGGGGCGGCAGGGCTGCGCCCTGCACCTGCCGAGGCAACGTCAACGTCAAAAGCGGGTATTCCTTGGGATGGCGGGGTGGGTCCGGTTGAGGGGGACGCTGCAAGTACGTCCCTGTAAGCTCGGTCGCCGCATCATGCGGCTCACGCCCCCGCAACCGGACCCACCCCGCCTTCGACAGTTTCCCGCGATCTGTCGGAATGGCATGGCTTGCTTCTGGTGGGTGTCGACCTTAGTCGACACGGTAGATCCACGCCATGCGTGGATGAAGGTGCGCGTTGTGATTGGAGGAATTGGAAGGACTGAGGTCAGAACAGCTGGCCCTGCACCGTCGGTTCTTCGATCAGTGTCGATGGTGCTTCGATCACGTCTTCCGCACCCAAGCGCCAGGCCAGGCCACCCAATCGACTGGCGTGGCGTTTCAATGCGGCCTGCAGCACCTCTGCGCTGCCTGCTACGTGCAGGCGCTGGCGGGCACGGGTCAGGCCGGTGTAGACCAGTTCGCGCGACAGCACGCGGCTATCCTGGCGTGGCAGCTGCAACCACACTTCGTCGAACTCCGAGCCCTGTGCCTTGTGTACGGTCATCGCGAACGCGCTTTCGTGCGCGGGCAGTGCGGCCGGGTGGAAGGCGCGTGGCTGCTCGACGGTATCGCCCGGGAACCAGGCCACCATCGCGCCGCTGTCGTCGCGCAGGCAGATACCGATGTCGCCGTTGAACAGGCGATGCCGGTAGCTGTTCTCGGTAACCAGCAGCAGGCGGCCCTGGAAGTAGCCCGGGGTGTTGCCAGCCAGCAGCTGTTCGATGCGGCTGTTGAGCCCGCGCGCACCCTGCGGGCCTTCGCGCAACGCGGTCAGCACGCGCAGGCGCCCGGCCTGCTGCAGGGCAAGCGCTGGATCGGCCGCGTCTGCCAGTGCACGCCAGTGGCCCAGCAGGTGCTCGCGCTGGCCGCGCAATGGATCGGCCTCGCCTTCGTGGAAATGCACGCCTGCCAGCGACCCACCGCGCAGCAGCTGCAATGCGGTGCTGCTGTCGCCTTCGCGCACGGCATGCGCCAGCGGTGCCAGATCCAGCGCATCGCTTTGCCGGTAACCGCGTTGCAGCTGCACGCGGCGGCCGGCGAAGGCGCGCGGCGCGGCCTGCGGCTGCAACGTGGCCGGTGCCAACAGACCCTGCAGTGCCTGCGCATCATCGGCGCGGGTGCCGATGCCATCACCGCTGGCGCGCAGGATCGCGCTGAGCACGTCGCCCGCTTCCACCGACGGCAGCTGGTCGGGATCGCCGAGCAGGATCAGCCGGGTGCCGCTGGCGATCGCATCGACCAGCTTGGCCATCATCGGTAGGTCGATCATCGAGGCTTCGTCGACCACCACGACGTCCACCGGCAGCGGGTTGTCGGCGTGGTGGCGGAAGCGCGGAGAATCGGGAATCACGCCGAGCAGTCGATGCAGGGTGGTGCCGGTACCGGGCAGCGCCGCGCACAGTGCCGGGTCCAGCCCCTGTTCCTGCACGCGTTGCATGGCCAGGCGCAGGCTCTCGGCCATGCGCTCGGCGGCGCGCCCGGTGGGGGCAGCCAACGCCACTTCGGGGAGTGGCTGGCCGGCCTGCTGGGCCTGCGCCGCCAGCAGCAGCAGCAGGCGCGCGATGGTGGTGGTCTTGCCGGTGCCGGGGCCACCGGTGATCAACGCCAGCGGGTGGCGCAGGGCCACACCGGCCGCGCGTGCCTGGTGGTCCTCGCTGTCCAGCGCCTGCGGGAACAGGCGCGCGAACAACGGTGCCAGCGCCGCCACGTCGGGCGCTGGCACGGGATGCCGGCCGATACGCTGCAGGCCGGCCGCCAGCTGCCGCTCGTATTCGCGATAACGGCGCAGGTAGAGCAGTCCGTTTTCCAGCACCAGTGGCGCGTCATCGGCGACGGCGTCGGCCCGCTCCGGTGTCGCCACCCACGGCGATGCGCGCAGTTGTGCCAGCCAGTCCTGTGCGGCAGGCCACTGGGGTATGCCTTCCAGCAGCCGCTGCGGTTGCGCCGGGTCGAACGCGGCGTGACCGTGAGACACCGCCAGCGAGGCCAGCGCAGCGGCCACCGCCACGGTGTCCGGGGTGTCGTCGCGCAGCCGCTGCAGGCTGGTCGCCAGTGCATGGTCGAGGGTGCGCAGCTGGCCATTGCGGTAGAGCTCCTGCAACAGGCTCATGCGCTGGCTCCGCGGGCACGCGTGGCCAGTTCGGCCTGGGCCTGTTCGCCACCGGCGAACAGCGCGTCCAAGGCATCCACCAGCGCGAACGGGAAGCGGTCCGCATGCACGCCGTTGCCGGTGCCGTCCAGCCCACGGCAGAACAGGTAGCGGATGCCGCCCATGTCGCGCTCGTAGTCGTACGCCGCGCCCAGGCGGAAGCGCAACCAGCGATGCAGGGCCACGGTGTAGATCAGCGCCTGCAGGTCGTACTCGCTGTGCCGCATGGCAATGGCCAGCAGGTCCGGGCTGTAGCCGGGCAGGCGGTTGGACTTGTAGTCGAGCACGTACCAGCGCCCGTCGCGCACGTAGGTCAGGTCGATCATGCCGGTCATCAGCCCTTCCAGGCGGCGACGCTGGCCGAAGCCTCGACGACCACTGGAAACGCCGTGCGCATGAAGGACCTGCAGCAGCGCCGGCACCGTGGTCGGTTCGATGGCGAAATGGAAGTCGATTTCTGCGCGGCGCTCGCCTTCACCCAGGCTGTGCAGCGCACCGCCTTCGGGTAGCGGCACGGTCAGCGTGTGGCCAACCAGCGGCACCAGCACGGCCACGCCGTCGTCCAGATCGACATCGGCATAGCCTTCGTCGTGCAGCGCCTTGCGCAGCACCTCGGCCTGCCCCTCAGGGGCTTCCAGGCCCGGCTGCCAATCCGCCCATGCAGCAAAGTCGACGTTCTCCATCGCCTCATGCAGCACGTTGCCGAAGCGACTGCCCATGAAGCGCGGATCGAGCGGGGCGTTGTCCTCGGCGGCCGCGGTGGGTTCAGGCAGCGCCGGTTCCAATGGCAGTTCCGGGCCGGCCGGTTCGTCGGCGGCCGGTGCCGGCAGCTCGGTGGCGGCTGCTTCGATATCGCTGCCAACGCCTGCATCTGCGTGGGCCAGCTGGGTAAAGCTGTACACCCACCAGTCGTGCGGCACGCGCCGGGTCAGTGCACGCACGGCTGGAAGCTCACCTTCCACTTCGGCCGCCAGCTGCGGCAGCGTGGCCGGCGCCTCGCTGTCATCGATGTGCACATCGGCGAGCGCGCGCAGCGCCTGCAGGTCACCCAGCAGCGGCGCCAGCCGCGTCTTGCCCAGCCCGGCCAGATCACCCACGGCGATCCACAGCGCATGCTCGGCGCGGGTCAGTCCCACATACAGCAGGCGCGCATCCTCGGCGCGCTGCTCGCGTTCGCGCTGCGCGGTGGCCGCTTCCCAGGCCTCGTCCTTGTCCAGCTTCCAGTGCAGCTGGCGCTGGCCGCCGACGTGCACGGTGCAGTGCGAGGCCGTGTTCGGTGCGCCGCCGTCGATGCCGACGAAGGGCAGGAACACCAGCGGATACTCCAGGCCCTTGCTCTTGTGCAGGGTGATGATCTGCACGCGGCGCGCATCCGATTCCAGGCGCAGCTGCTGCTGCTCGTCATCCTGGTCGGCGCTGGCCATCTGCCCCTGCAACCAGTCCAGCAGCCCGTGCATGCCCAGCGCCTGCGCGGAGGCTTCCTGCAGCAGTTCACCCAGCTGCAGGTAATTGGTGAGGCGGCGCTCGCCATCGATCAGCGCCAGCAGACGCTCGCCCTGCGCGGCACAGACATCGGCGATCACCGCGAACGGCCCGCCGCGCTGCCAGCGCTCTCGCCAGTGCAGCAGCTGCGCCTGGAACCCACGTTGCAGGTCGCCCTCGCGTTCCATCGCCGCAATCGCACTTGCGCGCTGGCCGAGCAGTACCGTGGCCAGCGCTGCGCGCAGGCGGCCCTCGTCGGCCGGTTGCAGCAGTGCCAGCAGCAGCGCACGCAGATCACGCGCTTCAGGCGTGGAAAACAGGCTCTGTTTGCCGGCTGCCACTGCCGGAATGCCGACCGCGGCCAGTGCGCGCTGCACCAGGGTGGCCTCGCGATGCGAGCGCACCAGCACCGCGATGTCACCGGGCTGCACCGGGCGCCCACGCAACACGGCATTGCCCGCACGCGCCTCGACCAGGATCTGGTGAATCGCGGCCACGCAGGCCTGGGTCGCCGCATCGCGCGAGGCATCGGCGCTCATCGCCTTGTCACCGCCACTGCGCAGCACGCGCAGGGTGAGCGCCGCGGCGGCATGGCCGTCGCGCTGGTAGTCCGCATCGCTGCGCACGCCACCGGGCCGCACCGGCTCGAACTGGATGTCGCGTTCGAGGAAGGCGTCTTCGCCAGCGTTGTCGTACAGCGCCTGCAGCGCGCGCAGCACAGCGGGTCGCGAGCGGAAGTTCTGGTCCAGTACCGGCGCCTGCTGCGCCACCTGCTTGGCCTTCAGGTAAGTGTGGATATCACCGCCGCGGAAACCGTAGATCGCCTGCTTGGGGTCGCCGATCAGGAACAACGCCGGTGCCAGGCCCAGCTCGCGCACCTCCGGCGAATCGCCGAACACGGTGTGGAAGATGCCCCACTGGCGATCGTCGGTATCCTGGAACTCATCAACCAGCGCGATGCGGTACTGCGCGCGCAGCTGCTTGACCAGCGTCAGTCGCTGCGGGCCTTCCAGGGCGAGCGCTACGCCATCGATCAGATCGTCGTAGGTCTGCACCCGGCGGACGCGCTTCAGTGCCTGCAGCCGCTGCGTGGCATCGGCGCGAAGCGCGTGCAGGAAATTCAATGCGGTGGCACGCAACCAGGCATCGCGTTCGGCCAGCAGCACGACATAGCGCGCCAACGGTGCCTGCAATGGCGACGACGGCGTGCGCTCGGCGAATTTCTTGTTGGTCTTGGCGGCCAACACCTCCGGCAGCAGTGCCGGCAGGCGATCGCCGGCCAGCAGCTCGCGCGGGTCGGCGCGGCCAGCCCAGGCCAGCAGCTGCCGGCCCAGCGGGTGCAGCCAACCCAGCTTGTAAGACACGCCGTTGATCCACTTGTTGTCGACGGCATCGCACAGGTCGATGAAGAACTGCTCGCCATGCTCGCGCAGCGCCTGCTGCAGTTCGGCGGCGGTGGCCTGCAATGCTGGGTGTGGATCGGCCAGCGCCACCGGCCGTGGCAACGGGTGCAGAGGCGGCGTAGCCAGCAACGCGCGCAGATCGGCCGCCAGCGCATCCGGGTTGGACCACAGCCAGGTCAGCGGCTCCAGCGTGGCCGGGTCGTTGGCATGCACGCGCCACAGATCGGCCGCGAGCTCCTCCAGCAGCTCACGGTCGCTGGCCAGCAGTTCCGGCGGATCAAAGGTGTGGCCGCTTTCCAGCGCATGCTCGCGCAGCACGCGGGTGCAGAAGCCGTGGATGGTGAAGATGGACGCCAGGTCGATCTCGTCTGCGGCCACCTGCAGGCGGCGTTTCAGTGCGGCGGCGCTCTCGGTGCCGCCCTGCAGATGGCGCTGCAGCACGTCGCGGGTCAATCGCACCTCCGGTGCTTCACCGTCGGCCGCTTCCAGGTCGACCAGGCGCGCGGCCAGCGCCAGGCGCTCGCGGATGCGCTTGCGCAGTTCCTGGGTGGCGGCATCGGTGAAGGTCACCGCCAGGATCTGGCCGATGCGCAGGCCCTGCTCCACCACCAGGCGGGTGAACAACGTGGCCAGGGTGAAGGTCTTGCCGGTGCCGGCGCTGGCTTCGATCAGCCGGATGCCCTCCAGCGGCAGCGCCAGATAGGGATCGCGGCTGAGGGATTCGATGCCGTCTTCGGCGATGGCGGTGTTCATGCGTTGCCCTCCTGGCGTGCTTCGGCGCCGAGAGCGCGGCCTTCGCGCACCGCGCTGAAGACCAGCTGGCTGTTGCGCAGCAGGTCAGCGTAGCCGGCATCGGTGGCGAACGGGTCGGCACCGCGCAGCAGCAGCTGCCACGCGTCACTTCTGGATTCCCCCCAGGTGCGGTCGCTGCCGTGCCACTGCTTCCAGCCTTCGCTGCGCTGCTTTTCTGCCGGCGCGTTGTACAGCGCCCAGCCGGTGTACGGGGCAAAGCGCAGCGGCTCGCGCAGGCCACGCTGGCGCAGCTGCAGCAGCGCACGCAGCGCCGCACGTGCAGCGGGAACGCTCAATGCCGGCAGCACGTGCGGACCGGGACCGGCATCGCCGCCGTCATGGAACTGCACAAGCGGCAGCGCATCGCCCGCCGCGTTCGCCAGCAGCCAGTCCAGGCCGTGGCGGATCACTGCATTGCCATTGAGTGTACCGGCACGCAGGCGCACCAGCCCTTCGGGATGCCGATCGGCCACGCGGCCATGCAGGCGCACGCCATCGATGTCCACTTCGTAGCGACGGCTTTCCAGTGGTTCGCCCTGCATCCAGCCCAGCAGCGCACTGGCATACGGGCGTGTCTTCAACTGCTCCACCTCGAACTGGCGCTCGCCCAATGGACCCGACGGCAGCAAGCCACGCGCGCGCAACCGCGGGTACAACGGCTCGGCATCGCCGCTGAGCGTGGCGCGTACCACCGCCGCCTGCACACTGCGCTTTTCCGGTCCGCGCGCGGACAGCACCAGCGGTTCCAGGTCATCCACCTCCTCCACCTCGTCGGCCAGGCGAAGCCCCAGCGACTGTGCGAGGAACTGCCCGGCCGGGTCGCACAGGAAACGACGCAGGGTATCGAGTGCGACCTCGTCTTCCACCGCATCGTCGAGCGGCGGCGGCAACGGTGCATCGAACCACGGCTGCAGGCCACCGCGCTGGCCGGTCAGGCGACCGGCGGCCGGATGCCACTGGCGGCGATAGCTGAAGCGGCGTGGATCGCCATCACCGAACGCGGCTGGCGAGAACGGCTGCAAGGCGTGACGCACGGTGAAGTCGCGGACCGCAGCAGTCGGATCGAGGTGATATGCGGCGGCGGCATCGATCAGTTCGCTGACCAGTACCGACGGCTCACGCACGCTGCCATCGCGCGGATCGGCGCCGAGATAGCTGAGATAGAACACCTCCTGCGCGGCCGCGAACAGCTGCAGGAACAGGAAGCGGTCATCCTCGCGGGTGGAGCGGTCGCCCGGACGGCGGCGCGGCGTATCCAGCTCGGCGGTGAGCTGGTTGAGCCCCGCGGCCGGGTCCCGGCGCGGGAAATCGCCATCGTTGAGGCCGAGCACGCAGATCACCCGGAACGGCAGCAGCCGCATCGGCACCATGCGGCCGAAGCTGATGCCACCGGTCAGCAGCGGTGCGCGCGTGTCGGCCTCGCCCAATGCGCCGGCGAAATGTGCGCGGACCACTTCAGGCGGCACGCCGTCCTCGAAGCCGGCCTTGGCGGCATCGTCGGCAAACTGGTTGAGCAGCTTGCGCAGGCGCTCCAGCGCGCGCTGGCTGTTGGGCGAGCTGGGCGCGGTGGGCAGCAGTGCGTCCAGCAGCGACAGCAGGCGCTGCCGCCACTGCGCCGGGGTCAGCAGCTCGCGGAGGCGACGCTGATAGACCGCCAGCACGCGCAGCAGGCGCAGCAACCGGTCCAGCGCGTCCAGCGCGCCGCCTTCCAGTTCGATCCACGGCGCCACGCCGGCCACGTCGGCCTCGCTGCCGGTGGCATGGCCGAGTACCAGGCGATCCAGCGCGAACTGCCAGGTGTAGGCGTCGTCGGCCGGTGCCTGGTGCTGGTTGCGGTGTCTTGCGTCCAGGCCCCAGCGTGCGCCGGCCTGCTGCAGCCAGCCATGCAGGCGGTCGAAGTCCACCGCTTCCAGCCCGGCCGCTTCGGCCAGCGGGGCGCTGGCCAACAGGTCCAGCACTTCGTTCAGGCCAAAGCGCGAGACCGGCAGGCCCAGCAGATGCACGAACACATCGGCCAGCGGCTCGCCCGCCAGCGGACTGCTGTCGGCCAGCGCATACGGAATGTGCTCCTCCTCGCCGCCGCGACCGCCGAACACTGCTTCCAGGTACGGCACATAGGGATCGATGTCCGGCGCCAGCACCGCGATCTCGCGCGCCTGCAGCGGCGGGTCAAAGCGCGGGTCCTGCAGCAGGCTGCGCAGCTGGTCGTGCAGTACCTGCAACTCACGCAGGCGGGTGTGGCAGGCGTGTACCTGCAGGCTGGGGTCGTCGCTGCGCAGGCCGTCGCGCAGTTCACCCGAGGGCAGCGCGCGACGGTGGAACAGGTCACGCTGCAGGCGATGCAGCAGGCTGTCGGACAGGCCACCTTCGTCCAGGCTTGGCCCGGTGTCCTCCTCCGGATCGGAATAGGCGGCGATTTCGCCGGCCGGATGCACCACCTCGTAACTGCCCAGCACCGCCATGAAGTCGCGCCCGGCCGCACCCCACGCTTCCAGCAGCCGGTTCTCGCCGGCCGCTTCACCGAAGGGATCCGGTGCGCCACTGCGCAGGCGCTCGGCCAGCGTCTGCAGGTCGCCCCAGTACGACTGCACCGGGGTGGGCATGTAGAAGTGCAGCTCGCCCACCCGGGCCTGGGTGGCCATCACCCGCAGCACGTCAGGCGAGATGTTGAGCGTTGCGAACGCAGACATGCGCGGCGGCAGGCCTTGCGGCAGCGGCTGGCCGGCGCCTTCGAAGCGGTCCAGGTACTCCTGGATGCGGCGGGCGCGGTAGTCGCGGCCGCGGGTGATGGTGCGCCACAGGATCGCCTGCGGGTCGGCCGGATCGGCACCGGCTGCCCAGCGCAGCAGCCAGTCGCGGCGCCAGGCCTGGTACTTCTCGAACACCGAGGCCAGCTCGCCGGCCAGCGCCCAGGGTTTCAATGCGTCATCGCCGGCAAGATAGGACTGCAGCGCGCGCATCGGCGGCTGCGCCAGCAGCGCCGGGTCGCGCAGTGCCTGATACAGCTTCCAGTGCAGGCCGGCCGCGTCCAGATCGTCCTGCTCGCCGCTGACGTTGGCCTTCAGCGCCCGCGCCACGAACTCGCCGGGGGTCAGGAACTCGAGGTTGGCGGCGACGCCGAATTCCGCGGCCAGTGTCGCCTGCAGCCAGCGCCGCATCGCCACCTGCGGGATCAGCACCACTTCCGGCGCCAGCAGCGGCTGGCCCTGCACCGGCACACGCACGTTGCGCGCCAGCAGCGCGGCCAGCACGTCCAGGGAATTGGAATGGTAGAGGCGGAAATCGCTGCCCGGGTCACTCATCATGCACAGTGTGCAGCACGGCAGGCAGTATTCAATGGTCAGCCCATCGCCGGTACGGATTGTTCCGGGCTGCCGGGCGATTGTCCCGGCCTGCGCGAGGCCTTGCCGTGCAACAATACTGGACCGTCCAGTCTGCTTATGTTCAGCCGACGGGCCCGATCCTTCGATGTCTAAAAAACGTTAATGGTGCCCATGTCGGCTTCCACCTCCAGTCTGGTGCAGTTATCCAACGTCCGCATCGACCGGAGCGGGCGCACGATCCTGCGCGACGTGTCGCTGCAGGTGCCCAAGGGCAGCATCACTGCCGTGCTCGGTCCGTCCGGCAGCGGCAAGTCGACCCTGCTGGCGGCACTGACCGGCGAACTGCGCCCGGTGGCTGGCGAGGTCACCCTGTTCGGCAAGCCGATCCCGCATGACAGCGGCGCACTGCTGGAAATGCGCAAGAGCGTGGGCGTGCTGCTGCAGGGCAATGGCCTGCTGACCGACCTCACTGTGGCCGAAAACGTCGCCCTGCCGCTGCGTACGCACACCCGCCTGCCGACCGCCGTGCTGCGCCGCCTGGTGGAAATGAAGCTGCATGCGGTGGGCCTGCTGGCCGCCGCCGATGCCTGGCCGCGCGAGCTGTCCGGCGGCATGGCGCGCCGTGTGGCGCTGGCCCGTGCGCTGGCGCTGGACCCGCCGCTGATGATCTACGACGAGCCGCTGACCGGGCTGGATCCGATCGCCTCCGGGGTGATCATGAGCCTGATCCAGCGTCTCAACCACAGCCTGGGCCTGACCAGCATCATCGTCAGCCACCACGTGCACGAGACCCTGCCGATCTGCGACCAGGTGATCGCGATTGCCAATGGCGGCATCGTGTTCCAGGGCACGCCCGAGGCGCTGCAGTCCAGCCAGGACCCGCTGCTGCGGCAGTTCCTGCATGGCCAGCCCGATGGCCCCATCCCGTTCGATGCCGCGCCGCGCGCGAGGGTCGCCTGATGCCGTTCGTCCAAGCCACCCGCTCGCTGGGCCGCGCCGGCCTGTTCTCGCTGACCGTTTTGCGCGGTTCGCTGCCCACGCGTGATTTCCTTGCCGAGCTGACCCGCGAGATCTACAAGATCGGCGCGCGCTCGCTGCCGATCATCGCCGTCGGTGGTGCCTTCGTCGGCCTGGTGCTGACCCTGCAGGGCTACCGCACGCTGACCACCTTCGGTGCGGCCGACGCGCTGTCGACCCTGCTCGGCCTGTCGCTGTACCGGGAACTGGCGCCGGTGCTGACCGCGCTGTTGTTCATCGGCCGCGCCGGCAGCTCGATCGCCGCCGAACTGGGCCTGATGCGCGCCACCGACCAGATCAAGGCACTGGAGCTGATGGCGATCGACCCGGTGGCCAAGGCCGTCGCGCCGCGCTTCTGGGCGGCGGTGCTGACCGTGCCGCTGCTGACCGGCATCTTCTGCTCGCTGGCGATCAGCGCCAGCTACTTCGAAGCGGTGCATGTGCTGGGCCTGGACAATGGCGTGTTCTGGTCGGCACTGCGCAACAGCGTCGATTTCTGGGACGACTTCGGCGTGGCGATGCTGAAGTCGGCGATCTTCGGCGGCACTGCCGCGCTGGTGGCCGCCTATGTTGGTTTCCACGCCGAGCCGACCATTGAAGGCACTTCGGTGGCGACCACCCGTGCGGTGGTCAACGCCTCGCTGCTGGTGCTGATGTTCAACTTCGTGCTGTCGGCAATGTTGTTCACCTAACCCCTCCACCGGCGGTGCGCAGGCGCGCGCGGCCACCACGACTCGATCAGGTAATCCACATGGCCATCCGCGGTCCCAGACTTGAATTCTCTGTCGGCGCCTTCCTGCTGCTGGCTCTGGCCTCGTTGCTGGTGCTGGCCGTGGCCTCGACCAACCAGCGCTGGAGCTGGGGCAGTGAGGGCTATGACCTGAAGGCGCGCTTCTCCCAGGTCGGCCAGCTGCGCAAGCAGGCGCCGGTGAAGATCGGCGGCGTGACCGTCGGCCAGGTCGCTTCGATCGACCTGGACCCGGTGAAGTTCGAATCCATCGTAACGCTGCGCATGGACAGCAAGGTCAAGGACCTGCCGGCGGACACCTCGGCCGGCATCTTCACCAGTGGTTTGCTCGGCGAGAGCTATATCGGTCTGCAGCCGGGCGGTGACCCGGACGTGCTGAAGGCCGGCGACGAGATCGTCTTCACCCAGCCGGCCGTGGACCTGATCCAGCTGGTCGGCAAGTACATGTTCAGTGGCGGCGCCGGTGGCGGCACTGCTCAGAAGCCCAACGATGGCGCGCAGGCGCCTGCAACGGAACCGCAACCATGAAAATGAAACTGATCCCGGCCCTGCTCGCCTCGGCGCTGCTGGCAGCCACCCCGTTCCTGGCCCAGGCCCAGGCCGCCGCACCTGCCGCTGCCGCAACGCAGAGCCAGGCCGGCAAGGTGGTGATCGATGCCAGCAGCCGCATCCTGTCCACGCTGCAGCAGCGCAAGAGCGAGTTCACCAGCAACCCGGCCAGCCTGCGCAGCTACATCGACAGCGAACTGACCCGCACCTTCGACCGCGACTACGCCGCGCGTCTGGTGCTGGGCCCGCACGCCCGCGGCGCTTCCGACGCCGACATCAAGCTGTTCGCCGATGCGATGGCCGACAGCCTGATGCAGCGCTACGGCTCGACCCTGCTCAACATCCAGGGCAAGCCAAGCTTCCGCCTGAAGGGTGAAAGCCCGCTGCCGGGCAATCGTGGCGTGCGTGTCAGCACCGAACTGGTGCGCGCCGGCAACGAGCCGACTCCGGTCGAGTACTGGATGCGCAACGTGAACGGCCAGTGGAAGATCTTCGACGTCAACATTGAAGGCATTTCCTACGTGCAGACCTTCCGCAACCAATTCGATACCCCGCTGCGCCAGAAGGGCATCAAGCAGGTGGCCAGCGAACTGCACAGCGGCAGCATGCAGGCCGGGCCCGCGGGCAATGGCAAGTAACGCACTGGCACTGCTGGAAGGCGACACCCTGCGCCTGCGCGGGGTGCTCGACCGTGCCGCGGTGATCTCGCTGTGGCCGCAGCTGCAGGCCCTGCCGGCAAAGCTGTCACGGCTGGAGCTGGGCGAGGTGGACCGCGTGGACAGCGCCGGCCTGGCGCTGCTGGCCGAGCTGGCGGCACGCGCGCGCAGGAGCGGTCACCCACTGGTCGTCTCCGGCGCGCCGGCCGGCTACAACGAGCTGAGCGCAGCCTACCGGCTGTCGCCCGATCTGGATTTCAACGCTACTTCTGCTGCGAGCTGACATGAACGTCGTACGCACTCTCCCCTTGATCGTCCTGGCCGCCGCGCTGACCGCCTGCGCCGGCAAGCCCGCACGCAGCGATGCACCGGCAGCCAGTACCGTGGTCCCGGCCAGCACCGTCGCCGAGGCCTCCGCCCCCACCGCCGATACCGCTACGATTGATGCCGCGCCGGCCGCAGCCGTGGTTGCCGCCCCTGCACCGGCCACGCCACCCTCCGTACCGGCCCGCGGCGCCGACACCGATGCGGCCAGGGCCGCAGCGGCGACCGCCCCCGGTGGTGATGACGACTTCGATGCCCTCTATGGCGGCAGCGGCAACACCGGCAGTGCGGCAGCCTACGACCCATGGGAACCGTTCAACCGCAAGGTGCACAAGTTCAACAACGCGGTCGACCGCGGCATTGCCCGTCCGCTGGCCACGGCCTACACCCACGTAGTGCCGCGCTTCGCCCGCACCGGCGTCAGCAACTTCTTCAGCAACCTGCGGGCACCGGTGACCATCACCAACCAGCTGCTGCAGGGCCGCGGTGCCGATGCCTGGGACAGCCTCGGCCGCTTTCTGATGAACAGCACGCTGGGCATCGGTGGCCTGTTCGATCCGGCCAGCAAGGCGATGGTGCCGCGCCGCAATGAAGACTTCGGCCAGACCCTGGGTGCGTGGGGCTGGCGGCGTTCGCGCTACGTGGAACTGCCGTTCTTCGGCCCGCGCACCGTACGCGATGTATTCGGCCTGGCCGGTGACATTCCGCTGTCGCCGATCCGCCGCATCGAGGAGGACAAGGTCCGCATCGGCCTGCAGGGCCTGCAGCTGGTGGATACCCGCGCGCAGCTGCTGGCGGTCGACGACCTGCGTGACACCGCCGTGGACGAGTACTCGCTGGTCCGCGATGCGTGGATGCAGCGCCGCAACTACCAGATCGAGAACGATCTGCGCAGCAAGCGCGACCGTGGCCACGACGATGCCAATTCGCCGATCCCGGTCGATGCGATGCCGATGCCGAACTGGAGCAACTGATCGCTGCAGCCCGTGCATGAAAAAACCCCGCCTCGGCGGGGTTTTTCTTTTCCGGTAGGTGCCAACCCTGGTTGGCACGCTTTCCTCAGGCCGCCAGCGCGGCCTCGATGGCTTCGCGCAGGCGCGCGTCATCGGCAGCCACGTCCGGGGCGAAGCGGGCGATGACCTCGCCGTCGCGGCCAACCAGGAACTTCTCGAAGTTCCACAGCACTGCCGGCGCTGCGTGGATCGGAATCTCCTTGCTCGCCAGGCGCTCACGCAGCGGGCCTTCGCCGATCGACTGCGGCTGGGCGGCGGTCAGCTGCTGGTACAGCGGGTGGGTGTCATCACCGGCCACGCTGATCTTGGAGAACATCGGGAAACTGACGTCGTAAGTGAGCTGGCAGAACTGCTGGATCTCCGCCTCGCTGCCCGGCTCCTGGCCGAGGAAGTTGTTGGCGGGGAAGCCCAGCACTTCCAGGCCCTGCGCGTGCTTTTCCGCATACAGCGCCTGCAGGCCTTCGTACTGCGGGGTCAGGCCGCACTTGGAGGCGACGTTGACCAGCAGCAGCACCTTGCCCTGGTAGTCGGCAAGCGAGGACGGCTGGCCGTCGATGGTGGTGAGGGAAATGTCCTGGATCGGGGTGCTCACGTGGGGCTCCGGCAACAGCGGGAAATGGCCCACCAGCATAGCGCTGTGCGCGCGGTTGTAGAGCCGAGCCTACGCTCGGCTGCTGTGGCATCAGCCGAGCGTGGGCTCGGCTCTACAGGCAGGATTCAATCCACGCAGATCGTGCCCTGCGCCTTGCCGTCATCAATGCGCTGGCGGCAACCGAAGTTCTGGCGCACGTCGCGCTGGCAGGTACCGGTGACGGCACTGCCGGCGGCCACGTCGCCCGTGGCCAGGCACTGGCCGCTGCAGTCGCTCTTGCGGCTGCAGGCCTTGCCGGCGTCGGCATAGGGAATCACGCACTGCTCGCGCTGCAGCCGGCCGAGCCGCTGCAGGGTGCCACCGGCGGCCTGGCAGTCCACGTCGCGCGCTTCGCGGTACGCCTCGTCCGCTTCGGGGGTGCTGGAGGCGGCCTGCGTGGTCGTGTCCACGGTCGTTGGCGTGCTGCTGCAGGCGGCGAGCAGCGCGGTCAGGACAAGGCTGGTGAAGCGGGGCAGGCGCATGGCGGTACCTGGTCGAAGCGGACAGGCCGCCAGCATACCCATCGGCGATGCAGGCGGCGTGTCAGTGTGGCTCAGGCCTCGTCGCCCTCGCCGTCACTGCCTTCCTCCTCGGCCACCGCATCACCCTCGGCCAGGTCGCCGAGCAGCGACTGCGCCTGTTCGGACGCCAGCGACTCCACGCCACGCAGGCGGCGTTCGATGGTACGGGTCTTGCGGCTGGCCTCCCCGATGCTGCGGCCAACGGTAGTGATCTGCTTCTCGGCCTTTTCCAGGATGCCGGCGAACTTCCCGAACTCGCTCTTGACCGCACCCAGCAGGCCCCACACTTCGCTGGATCGCTTTTCAATGGCCAGGGTGCGGAAGCCCATCTGCAGGCTGTTGAGCAACGCGGTGACCGTGGTCGGTCCGGCCACCACCACACGGTGCTCGCGCTGCAGCAGGTCGACCAGGCCCGGGCGCCGGATCACCTCGGCATACAGGCCTTCGGTGGGCAGGAACATCACCGCGAAGTCCGTGGTGTGCGGTGGCACGATGTACTTGTCGCAGATCGACTTGGCCTGCACGCGCACCGCGCGCTCCAGCTGGATGCCCTGCAGGCGCACGCCCTCGGCATCGCCCTGTTCCTGTGCGTCCAGCAGGCGCTCGTAATCCTCGCGCGGGAACTTGGAGTCGATCGGCAGCCACACCGGCGTGTCGTCGCTGCTGCGGCCCGGCAGGCGCACGGCGATATCGACCATCTCGCCACTATCCGGGCGCACCCTCACCGCACGCGCGTACTGCTCCTGGGTGAGTGTCTGCTCGAGGATGTTCTCCAGCTGCACTTCGCCCCAGCTGCCGCGGTTCTTGACGTTGGTCAGCACGCGCTTGAGGTCGCCCACGCCGGTGGCCAGCTGCTGCATCTCGCCGAGGCCACGCTGCACCTGTTCCAGGCGCTCGGAGACCAGCTTGAAGGAGTTGCCCAGCCGCGTTTCCAGCGTCGACTGCAGCTTCTCGTCCACGGTGTGGCGCATCTGCTCCAGCTTCTGGGCGTTGTCGTTCTGCAGCGCGCGCAGCTGTTCCTCCAGCGTGGCACGCATCTCGGCGATGCGCTGCTCGTTGCGCTGGGTCAGTTCCTGCAGGCGCAGGCCCAGACTGTCGGTCAGGCGCTGCTGCGACTGCGCGCCCTCCTCGCGGCCCTTGCGTGCATCGTCCACCAGGGTCTGGCGCAGCGCCCCGAGCTGGGTATCGGTACGCGCAGTGAGCTCCTGCAGCTGCTGGCCAAACGCATGGATGCGTGCCTCCTGCTGCTGGCCGAAGGTCTCCAGCTGGCCGCGCAGTTCCTGCAGCCGCTGCCCCATCAACGCTGCGCCGCGCTGCTGGCTGTCGGCCACTTCAGCGCGGGCTTTGCGGGCATCTTCGCCCAGCGCTTCGCGCAGCAGGTCCAGGCGCTGGTCGGTGCGGGTGGACAGATCGGTCAGCGCGCGGGCGAAGCCATCGAGCTGTTCGCGCAGTTCGCTGCGCCCGGCGCGGGCCTCCTCGCGCACGGCCTGTTCCAGGCGGTCATGCGGCGGACGGCGCAGCAGGGCGACCAGTTGCAGGATGAGCACGGCCAATAGAAGGCCGGCAATGAGCAGGTATTCGGTTTGCATGGGGCAAGTGTAGGCTGGCCGAGTCTCAGCTGCTGCGTCAGGACCATGCTCGCTCTGTACGGAAAGCCCACCTCCATCAATGTGCGCAAGGTGCTATGGCTGTGCGCCGGTCTGGACTTGCCCCTGCACCACGAACCGGCCCCCCCGCCGGACCTGCTGGCCACGCTGAACCCCAACCGGCAGGTGCCGGTGCTGCGCGATGGCGACTTCGTACTGTGGGAATCCAACAGCATCTGCCGCTACCTTGCCGCGCGCGCCGGACGCGAGGATCTGCTGCCACGTGCGGCGCAGGCCCGTGCGCGGGTAGAGCAGTGGATGGACTGGCAGGCCAGCGATCTCAACAGTGCCTGGCGCCACGTGTTCATGGCGCGCGTGCGCCAGCATCCGGACTATCCGGACGATGCCCGCGCCGAGGCCAGCCTGGCGCAGTGGAACCGGCTGATGGGTGTGCTTGAAGCCCAGCTGGCCGCCACCGATGCCTATGTGGCGGGCAGCACCTTCACCCTTGCAGATATCGTGCTGGGGCTGTCGACCCAACGCTGGCGCAGCACGCCGGGCAGCAAGCCCGCGCTGCCCCACCTCGTCGCATGGTTCGAGCGCCTGCGAGAGCAGCCCGGTTTCGCCGAACACGTCGACAACGGCGTGGCGTGAGCGGTGGCTCCCGCAGCTGTTGGTAGGTGTCGACCCTGGTCGACACGGCTGATCCACGCCATGTGTGGATGAAGCTCCGTAGAGCCGAGCCTATGCTCGGCTGACGCCCACGCGCGAACGGCAGCCGGGCGTGGGCTCGGCTCTACAGGAGCCTTACCAGCCTTCCAGCACGATCTTGCCCTTGGCGCGATGGCTCTCCAGCAGCGCATGGGCACGGCGCAGGTTGGTCGCGTCGATGCGCCCGAAGTGCTCGCCCAGCGTGGTCTGCAGCACGCCGGCATCGATCAGCTCGGCCACCCGGTTCAACAGGTCGTGCTGGCGCTGCATGTCCGCCGTCCGGTACAGCGGGCGGGTGAACATCGATTCCCAGTGCAGTGACAACGCCTTGCGCTTGAGCGCCATCACATCCACCTGGCCCGGGTCATCGATCAGGCCGAACTGCCCTTGCGGCGCCAGCAGCTCCACGATCTGCGCGTAGTGCTGGTCGGAATGGGTCAGGCTGGCCACGTGCTGCACCTCGCTGATGCCCAGCCGCGCCAGGCCCTCGGCCAGTGGCAGGCGGTGGTCGATCACATGGTGGGCGCCCATCGCATACACCCAGTCCTGGGTCTCCGGGCGCGAGGCGGTGCCGATCACGGTCAGCCTGGTGAGCTTCCGCGCCAACTGCACCAGGATCGAGCCGACACCACCGGCAGCGCCGATCACCAGCAGGGTCTGGCCTTCGCCCCCGTCCTCGGGAATGCGCAGGCGGTCGAACAGCAGCTCCCAGGCGGTGATCGCGGTCAGCGGCAGTGCGGCGGCAGCGGCGTCATCGAGGCTGGCCGGCTTGCGGCCGACGCTGCGTTCGTCCACCAACTGGTACTGGGCATTGCTGCCCGGGCGATCGATGACACCAGCGTAGTAGACCGCATCGCCGGGCTGGAACAGGGTCACCTCGCTGCCCACCGCATCGACGATGCCGACCGCATCCCAACCCAGCACGCGCGGGCCGTCGGTGGCCACGCCGCGGCGGACCTTGGTGTCGACCGGGTTCACCGCCACTGCGCGCACCGCCACGCGCAGGTCGCGCGGGCCGGGCTGCGGCAACTCCAGTTCGAGGTCGATCAGGGCCTGGGGATCATCGATCGGCAGGCCGGCTTGGGTGTAGGCAATGGCGCGCATGGCAGCGGTCCAGTGGGGGAGGAGGCGACAGGTTGCGCCGCACGCGGTCTCGCAGAAAGGCGCAGAATCGGGCAGCACTTTCACTCTGGCGATGAAGATGATCCGCTTCGACGATCTGCAGCTGTTCGTCCGCACTGCTGCGCTGGGCAGCTTTTCGCAAGCGGCCCGCGAGGCCGACCTGCTGCCGGGGCAGGTCGCCGCGGCAGTGGCGCGGCTGGAACGCGAGCTGGACCTGCGCCTGTTCGTGCGCACCACCCGCAGCCTGCGCCTGACCGGCGAGGGCGCGCTGTACCTGCCCTACGCACAGGACGTGCTGGCCACCCTGCGCGAGGGCCAGGCGCGCGTGCAGGCCGAGGACGCCGAACTGCACGGCACCCTGCAGCTGTCGGCGCCGTCGGACCTGGGCCGCAACCTGCTGCTGCCCTGGCTGAGCGCGTTCCGCGCGGCCCATCCCCGGCTGCGCCTGCACCTGCGCCTGTCCGATGAAGTGGCCGATGTGTTCCGCGACCCGGTCGACGTGGCCATCCGCATCGGCCACTTCGACGACGCCAACTACGTCGCCCTGCCCCTGCTGGAAGGCAATCGGCGCGTACTGGCGGCCTCGCCCGATTACCTGCAGCGACGGGGCACGCCGGTGCGCCTGGACGAACTGCGTGAGCACGATTGCCTGGTCTACCAGCTCAGCGGTCGTGCCTACGATCGCTGGTCTTTCGACGTCGATGGGCGTCGTACCGTGGTTGCCGTGCGCGGCCCCCTGGTCTGCGACGACGCCGATGTTGTAAGGCGCTGGGCCGTGGCCGGCGAAGGCATCACCTACAAGTCCTGGCTGGACCTGCGCGAGGACGTGCTGGCCGGGCGCCTGCAGCTGCTGCTGGGCGGTGTCGGCAGCGACATCCCGTTGCAGCTGGTGTGCCCGCACCGCAAGCAGTTCTCACCCGCGGTGCGGCAGCTGCACGCGCAGCTGCGCCAGCACCTGCAACCGCTGCTGTCTGGCATGCCGGTTGGCCCCACCGGCCCCCTGTCCTCCGCCGTGGTGCTGGCCGACAATGGCGGCCCCGCGTAAGAGAGAACACCGCCATGCCGTGGATGGGCATCCAGGACCTGTGGACGTTTCTGGTCGCCGTGCTGGTGTTTCTCGCCCTGCCCGGCCCCGGCACCTTCACCCTGCTGACCGCCACCGGCCGTGGCGGCGTGCGTGGCGGCTACACCGCATTGGCCGGCCTGCTGGTCGGCGACCAGATCCTGATGTGGCTGGCGCTGGCCGGCGTGGCCGCACTGCTCAAGGCCAACCCGCTGGTGTTCCACGCCGTGCAGTACCTGGGTGCGGCCTACCTGGTGTGGGTGGGCATCAGCCTGCTGCGCACGCCCAAGCACGAGGGCGGTGATGCTGGTCCGATCCGCATGCAGCCGGGCCGCTACTTCCAGCAGGCGATCCTGGTCAGCCTGCTCAACCCGAAGGCGATCCTGTTCTACATGGCCTTCCTGCCGCTGTTCATCGATCCGAAGGCGCACCAGGGCATCGCGACCTTCGCGGCCCTGGCCGGCATCATCCTGGTGGTCAGCATCGCCTACTGCTCGATGCTGATCGGCGTGGGCAACCTGGCCCGCCGCCGGTTGATCCAGCACCCGCGGATCAGCGATGCGCTGCGCCGCGTGGCCGGCCTGTTCCTGGTGGGGTTCGGCATCCGGCTGGGGTTGAACGGATGAACGGGCGGCTGCCGCTGCTCGGCCTGGCCCTGCTGTTCGCCGGCACCGCCTCTGGCGCCCCGGCCTGCTTTATGCCGATTCCGGCAGTCTGGTCGCGGTGCAGCGCGCGCGCCGGCAATCATGACCCCCGTCAGTGGTAATGCTGCGCTGCGTTCGGTCACACTCGGGAACTTGTCGTTCTAAGTCACCCCTTCCGAGGCCTGCATGTCCCTGTTCCGGCGCAAGTCCCTAGATTCCGTCACCGTCCACGAAGCCGGCAGGCGCCTGATCCCGACGCTCAGCTGGCCGCACCTGATCGCGCTGGGCATCGGCGCCATCGTCGGTACCGGCATCTACACGCTGATCGGCGTCGGTGCCAACCTGGCTGGCCCGGCCGTGCTGATCTCCTTCGCCATCGCCGGTGCGGTCTGTGCCTGCGCGGCGCTGTCCTACGCCGAGCTGTCGACGATGATGCCCGCCGCCGGCAGTGCCTACACCTACAGCTACGGTGCGCTGGGCGAGGTGTTCGCCTGGGTGGTGGGCTGGAGCCTGATCCTGGAGTACTCGCTGGTGGTGAGTACGGTGGCGGTGGGCTGGTCCGGCTACTTCGTCGGCTTCCTCGAATGGGTCCACACCCAGTTCGGCTGGAACGTGCACCTGCCGGCCTGGCTGGCGGCCGGCCCGCACGTGGAAGGCGGCATGATCAACCTGCCGGCGATCATCATCACCTGGCTGGTGGCCGGCATGCTGATGGCCGGCACCAAGGAAAGCGCCACACTCAACGCCATCCTGGTGGTGTTCAAGCTGATCGCGCTGGCCATCTTCGTGGCCGTGGCCCTGCCCGCGTTCGACAGCGCCAACCTGCAGCCGTTCATGCCGTACGGCTTCGCCAAGTCGATGGGCCCCGACGGCGTCGAGCACGGCGTGATGGCGGCAGCGGCGATCATCTTCTTCGCCTTCTACGGCTTCGATGCGATCTCCACCGCCGCCGAGGAAACCAAGAACCCGGGCCGCGACCTGTCGATCGGCATCATCGGTTCGATGATCGGCTGCACCATCGTCTACGTGCTGGTGGCGCTGGCCGCCGTGGGTGCGATGAGCTACGCGGTGTTCGGCCACAGCGCCGAGCCGCTGGCGCTGATCATGCGCCAGCTGGGCCATCCGACCGCGGCGATGGTGATCGGCGTGATCGCGATCATCGCCCTGCCGACCGTGCTGCTGGCCTTCCTGTACGGCCAGAGCCGCATCTTCTTCGTGATGAGCCGCGACGGCCTGCTGCCGCGTCGCCTGTCCAAGGTGAACGCACGTACCGGCACGCCGGTGGCAACCACGCTGTTCACTGCGGTCGTGGTTTCCGCGCTGGCCGGCGTGGCGCGCCTGGACGAGATTGCCGCACTGGCCAACGCCGGTACCCTGGCCGCGTTCACTGCGGTAGGCATCTGCCTGGTGGTGCTGCGGCTGCGCGAGCCGGACCGCGCGCGCACGTTCCGCACGCCGCTGGCCTTCGTGGTTGGCCCGCTGGCCGCGCTGGGTTGCATCTACCTGTTCATCAGCCTGCCGCACACCACCCAGCTGTACTTCCTGTTGTGGAACGTGGCCGGCCTGGTGCTGTACCTGCTGTACAGCCGACGCCATGCGCTGATCGCGAAATAGACCGATCACCGGTAGTGCCGGCCGCTGGCCGGCACCACCGCAGGGCGTTTCAACCGCCCTGCTTTGCGGCGTAGTCCTGCGCCTGGCGCATCACCCGCAGCAGGTTGCCGCCCCAGATGCCGGCGATCTGCTTCTCGGTATAGCCCTTGCGCAGCAGCCACGCGGTGATCTTCGGCAGCTGGCTGACATCGGGCAGGTCACTCAGTCCGCCACCACCATCCCAGTCCAGGCCGATGCCCGCGTGCTCAGGGCCGACCACCGTGAGGATGTGGTCGAAGTGGGCGAAGAAGTCGTCCAGGCTGGCGTGCCGCACCGGGTGCTCGTGGTCCAGTGCCTGTTCGGCCTTCAGCAGGGCAACGCCTTGTTCGATGCCCATGCCTTCCCAGCCGCCCAGCTGCTTGCTCAGCGCTTCCTCGGCCTGTTTGCGCTCGGGCGTCTTCGCGGTGTCGATCAGGTAGCCGCCATAGGCGTTCACCTGGATCACGCCGCCGGCTTTGGCCAGCTTGCGCAGGCGCGCGTCGTCGAGATTGCGCGGGTGGTCGTAGACCGCCTTGGCCGAGCTGTGCGACAGCACGAATGGTACCGGCATCATTGCCAGCAGATCGTCGAACACCGCGTCCGATGCATGTGACTGGTCGATCACGATGCCCAGCTTCACCGCCTGCCGCACCAGCTCCTTGCCGGCCGGGCTAAGTCCTTTCCATTCCGCACCCTTGGGATCGGTGGCCGAATCGGCGAACTCGTTGTTGGCAAAGTGCACGGTGCTGAGCAGGCGCAGGCCGGCGCGGTGGTAGAACGAGAGCAGGCTGGGATCGGCCACCAACGGGCTGGCGTTTTCCATGCTGATGTAGACCACGCGCTTGCCGGCGGCCTTGATCCGCGCCGCGTCATCGGCGGTCAGCGCCAGCGCGAACCGCTCGGGGTTGGCGGCCAGCATCTCGCGTATTTCCAGCAACCGCTGCAACCCGTGGTCACGTTCGGCCAGGTGAGCGGCGGGGCTGCGGTCGCCCTGGTCGGTGTAGATCGCCCAGAACCCGCCGTCCAGCGCGCCTTCGACCATGCGCGGGTAGTCCACCTGCGAGAGTGCGTTGCGGTCGTGGCGCTGTTCGATGTCGAAGCCGGTGCGGCCGAAATTGGCCGGCGTATCCAGATGGCTGTCGAGCGTGACCAGGCGCTGCTGCAGGGCCTTGGCGCGGGCCAGCTCCTGCGTGCTGAACTCGATGGCGTGGGCGGACAGTGGCGCGCACAGCGCCACGGCAAGCACGAAGGACAGGTGGCGCAACGATGGCATGGGCTCTCACCGGTGTTGGGAAGAGCCCGACCATAGCGCTGTGGCCCGCCGTTTTGTAGCGCCGGGCCCATGCTCGGCTGCCAGACAGATCAGCCGAGCGTGGGCTCGGCTCTACAGAGATCGGCAGTCACGCGGTCAATCCACCACGCGGCAGAACACGGCCTTGAGGTAACGCGATTCCTGCACGTGGGCCATGAACGGATGGTCCGGGCCGGCGCCGGCGACCTTCAGGATCTGGATCGTGCGGCCGGAGAAATAGGCCGCGCGGCGCAGCATGTCGAGGAACTGGTCCTCGGCCACCAGGCCGGTGCAGGAAAACGTGGCGAACAGGCCGCCCGGCTTCACCACGCCAAGCGCCAGCTTGTTCATGTCCAGGTACTTCTTCAGTGCGGTGATGACCTGGTCGCGGTCGCGGGTCATCTTCGCCGGGTCCAGGATCACCACGTCGTACTGCTCACCGCGGTTGGCGGCGTCGCGCAGCCACGGGAAGATATCGGACTGGATGAACTTCGGGCGCACGTTGTTCAGGCGCGAATTGCCCTTGGCGATCTGGATGACGTCCTCATCAATGTCGATGCCGACCACTTCCGAGGCGCCACGCGCTGCTGCGTACACGGCGAAGCCACCGGTGTTGCAGCACAGGTCCAGAACGCTCTTGCCTTCCACCTGCTGGCTCAGCCACTCGCGGTTCTCGCGCTGGTCGGCGAAGAAGCCGGTCTTGTGTGCACCGGCCGGGTCGGCGCGGAACTTGATGCCGTACTCGGTGATCACCGCCGCTTCGGTGGTGGTGTTGCCGTGGAAGTCGAAGCTCTCCTGCTTCTGCACGTGTTCGTCGGCGAAGCTGTGGAAACGGCAGCCCGGGAACTGCTCGCGCAGGGCGTCGTAGATCCATTCGCGGTGGCGGAACATGCCGGCGGCGAAGAACTCGACCACCACCAGGTCGCCGTAGCGATCCACCACCAGGCCGGACAGGCCGTCGCCTTCGCTGTGCACCACGCGCCAGGCGTCGGAGACCGCGTCGAGCTTCAGCACCTCACGGCGCAGCGACACCGCCTGGGCGATCTTGCGCGAGAACCAGCCGGCATCGACCGGCACGTTCTGGTCGGTCTCAAGGATGCGCACGGCAATGCGCGAGTGCCCGTTGTAGAACCCGCGGCCAATGAACTCGCCATCGATGCCGACCACGTCGACGATGGAACCGGGCTTGGGCCGGACGGTCGGCTTCTCGACCAGTTTCTGGAAGATCCACGGGTGGCTGGAACGCCACGCATTCTTGAGGCGGACAATCGGAAGGGGGGTATTCATCCGGTCATTGTAGCCGGGGGGCACCGGGGGCCGGAAATCCAGGGCCCGGCGCGGCATTTGACGGCGGCCCGGCCAGGCCGCAGAATCGGCAGCAGAAGGGGAGTAGCTCCCAGACGTTGTCGCCGTCATTTCGAGCCCGCAGGCTCCGGTGCAACGGCAGTTCCAGCCGACTGGAACTGCGAGCGAGACCTTCGCCGTACTGGCGAAGCTCTGTCCCTGGATCCCCCTCCCGATCCTCCGTTGCAGATCCTCGCCGTCCGGCCTGGCATTCATCTTTCCAACGGACATTCCCAATGCAGACGATCGGTAACGTGTGGTTGTGGGGCGGCTTCGCAGCGGTGGTGGTCATCGCCCTGCTGGTCGACCTCGTGTTGATGCGCCATGGTGGACCGCACAAGGTCACCTTCAAGGAGGCCCTGTGGTGGTCCATCGGCTGGGTCGCGCTGGCCCTGCTGTTCAATGCCGGCCTCTGGTACTACCTGAATGAGACCGCCGGCCAGGTGGTAGCGAACAAAGTCGGCCTCGAATTCCTGACCGGCTACCTGGTCGAGAAGGCGCTGGCGGTCGACAACATCTTCGTGTTCCTGATGATCATGAGCTACTTCGCGGTGCCGGATGAGCAGCGCCAGAAGGTGCTGATCATCGGCATCCTGGGTGCGATCGTGCTGCGTACGATCATGATCTTCGCCGGCAGCGTGCTGATCAGCCAGTTCCATTGGCTGCTCTACGTATTCGGTGCTTTCCTGCTCTTCACCGGTTGGAAGATGTGGTTTGCCGCCGGCCAGGAGCCGGACCTGGAGACCAACCCGGCCCTGCGCTGGATGCGCAAGCACCTGCGCCTGCTGCCCGACTACGCCGGCAACGCGCTGAGCGTGAAGCGCGACGGCGTGCGCTGGTTCACCCCGCTGTTCGCGGTGCTGATCCTGATCGCGGTCACCGACGTGATCTTCGCGGTGGACAGCATCCCGGCGATCTTCGCGATCACCACCGACCCGTTCATCGTGCTCACCTCCAACGTGTTCGCGGTGCTGGGCCTGCGCGCGATGTTCTTCCTGCTGGCCGGCATGGCCGACCGCTTCCACCTGCTGCCGTATGGCCTGGCGCTGGTGCTGGGCTTCATCGGCATCAAGATGATGATCATCGACCTGTTCAAGATCCCGACCCCGGTGTCGCTGGGCGTGGTCGCGGTCATCATCGCCGCCACCGTGGTACTGAGCCTGAAGTACCCGCCGAAGGAAGGCTCCGGCCACGCCTGATCATGGCCGGCCGGCGGGATTGTCCCGCCGGCCGCACCCACTCTCCCGCAGCGGTGGCCTTGGTTTCGCGCCAGTCACCGCCATTGCTGAGGTATGGACAACAACGCGCCCCTGCCCGCCGGCGACGTGCCGGCCCCTCGCGATGACCGCTCGCGCATCCTGCGGGCGTTCAATCTCAGCCTTGCCGCTGTGCTGGTGCTGGTGGCCGTGTTCGCCCTGCAGGGCACCTTCGACTGGCGGCCGTGGGCGGTCGCACCGCTGGAAGCCAAGGGCCTGCTTGGCCTGATCGGTGGGCCGATGCTGCATGCCTCGGTCGAGCATATCGCCGCCAACAGCATCGCGATCCTGATCCTGGGCACGCTGGCTGGAAGTGTCTACCCGAAAGCAACCGTACGCGCCCTGCCCCTGCTGTGGCTGGGCTCGGGCATCGGCGCGTGGATGCTGGGCAATCCGGGCAGCGTGCACCTGGGCGCCAGCGGCGTGACCCACGGCCTGATGTTCCTGCTGGCCAGCCTGGGCCTGCTGCGCCGCGACCGCACCGCCATCGCCACCGGCCTGATCGGCATGCTGTTCTACGGCGGCATGCTGATGACCATCCTGCCACACGCCGATGGCGTGTCCTGGCAGTCGCACATGGGCGGCGCCTTCGCCGGCATCATCGCCGCGCTGCTGTTCCGCAACGCCGACCCGCTGCCGCCGCGCCCGCGCTACAGCTGGGAAGACGAAGAAGACGAGGCAGAACCGCTGGCCGACGACGAGCTGGAACCGCCGTCGCCACAGCGCGTGCCGGTGCTGTGGCAGCCGCGCGAGGGCCAGGACTACGTGGTGATTCCGTTCCGCCGGCCGGACGAACCGCGCAGCTAGGTGACGGTAGTGCCGGCCGCTGGCCGGCAACCTCATGACCCAGTAGTGTGGCCGACCTTGGTCGGCACTCCTGCCGTGTGCCAACCAAGGTTGGCATCTACCAGAGCCCGTCAGTTCGCCGCATTCCCGGCCGCACCCATCCCATCCACCGCCTGCCGGCCCAGTGCCGGGTCATCGGTGAAGAAGGCATCGATGCCGGTGGCCAGGTAGGCACGCATTTCGGCGATCGATCCCTCTGCATTGCGCGCGGTGTCGGCGCCCTTGCGCAGGTTGCTGGCCTGGAAGTGGTTCTCCGGACGGAAGGTGTACGGAATCACCATCAGCCCCACTGCATGTGCGTCCTGTACCAGCGTGGTCGGCGTGCTCAGCGCGCCCTCGGCATCCAGCGGAATGATCGAGCGCAGTTCCGGGCCGATGCCGTCGGCGTAGCTGGCGATGTCCTTCAGTCCGGCCGGGGTCATCATCTGCGCGTAGGTCAGCGTGCCACCGGCCTTGGCGATGTCGGCCGGCTGGGTGCCGCCCTTCCACAGCAGTTGCAGCAGGCGGATGTTGCTGCCGCGCGGGATCTTGCCGCGCAGGTAGCGCAGGTTGGCGGTCTCGAACGACTGGATGGTGACCGGGCCGACGTTGGTATAGGCATTGCCACGCAGCGCGGTCAGGAGCTTGTCTTCCATCGGCAGGCCGATCGACTGGAAGTAGGTCGGGTGCTTGATCTCCGGCACCAGGCCGATGCCGCGGTTGGCGCGCCCGGCCTGCTGGACCAGGAAGGCCAGGATCTCGTCCAGGCTGGCGATGCGGAACTGGCCGTCGTAGGCGGTGCTGCGCAGCTCCGGCAGGCGCTCGCGCGCGTACAGGGTCTTCAGCTCGGCCAGGGTGAAGTCTTCGGTGAACCAGCCGTCGACCTTCTGCCCGTCGATGACCTTGCTGGTGCGGCGGCTGGCGAACTCCGGATGCGAGGCCACATCAGTGGTGCCACCGATCTCGTTCTCGTGGCGGGCCACCATCACCCCGTCCTTGGTCATCACCAGGTCCGGTTCGATGTAGTCGGCGCCATCGGCGATCGCCTGGGCGTAGGCCGCCAGGGTGTGCTCCGGCAACAGCGCGCTTGCGCCGCGATGGCCGTAGACCGACACCTTGTGCGCGGCCGGGGTGGAGGATTCAGCACTCATGGCCACCGATGGTGCCACGGCCAGCGACAACAGCAACGCACAACCCCACGACTTCACTGCGACTTCCCCAAGCGGTATGTGATGGGCGTCAGTATGCGGCGGCAATGTGACAGGTGGGGGAAGCCCGCACCTGTAGAGCCGAGCCCATGCTCGGCTGACGGGTAGAGCAGCCGAGCATGGGCTCGGCTCTACAGTTACTTGCCGATGCAGAAACTGGAGAAGATCCTTCCCAGCAGATCATCCGCACTCATCTGCCCGGTGATCTCGCCCAGCGCGTCATGCGCCAGCCGCAGCTCTTCGGCGGCCAGTTCCAGGTGCTCCTGCGCCAGCTCGCCATCGGCGCGCTGCGCGTGTTCCTGCGCACGCTCGATTGCATCCACATGCCGCGTGCGCGCGGAGAACTCGCCATCCGCCTGCTCCCCTGCCCCGGCCGAAGCGATCAAACGCAGGCGCGCGTGCAGATCCTCCAGGCCGGCACCGGTCGCAGCCGAGACGAACACATGGTCCGGGTCGTCCAGCATCGGCAGCGCATCCAGCAGGTCCGACTTGTTGTGGATGTAGACCTTGTGTGGCACCGCTGCCACGGCCTCGCCCAGCGCCGCTTCGCCCGCCGCCGGATCGCGCGCGTCCAAGACGATCAGGGCCAGGTCGGTTCGCTCGATCTCCACATGGGCGCGGCGCATGCCTTCGCGTTCGATGGCGTCGCCGCCGTCGCGCAGGCCAGCGGTATCGACCAGGGTCAGTTCCAGCCCGTCCAGGCGGATGGTCTCGCGAAGCGTGTCGCGGGTGGTGCCGGCGATGTCGGTGACGATGGCGCGTTCACTGCCGGCCAGCGCATTGAGCAATGAGCTCTTTCCGGCATTGGGCGGACCGATCAGCACCGCGTGCAGGCCATCGCGCAGGCGGCGACCGCGTTCGGCATCGCGGCGCAGCAGGGCCAGGTCGCTGCGCGCCTGTTCCAGGCCACGCCGCACCTGTGCGCCACCGAGCGTATCCAGCGGTTCGTCGGCGAAGTCGATGGCCGCTTCCACGTGGATGCGCAGCATGACCAGCTGCTCGACCACGGCCTCGATGCGGCGCGAGAACACGCCATCCAGTGAACGACGCGCCGCGCGTGCGGCACGGTTGTCGCCGGCGGCGATCAGGTCAGCGATGGCCTCGGCCTGGGCCAGGTCGAGCTTGCCGTTGAGGAACGCGCGTTCGCTGAACTCGCCCGGTCGCGCCTGGCGCGCGCCGAGCGCGATGCAGCGCGCGACCAGTTGCTGCAGCAGCACCGGACTGCCGTGGCCCTGCAGTTCCACCACCTCTTCGCCGGTGAAGCTATTCGGTGCCGGGAACCACAGCACGATGCCATCGTCGATGACCTCGCCATCGGCGTCGCGCAGGCGCGCATAGTGCGCATGGCGCGGGCGCAGTGCAGGCGCACCCAACGCGTTGGCGATGGCCGCTGCGCGCGGACCGGACAGGCGCACCAGGCCGACACCGCCCGCGCCGGGGGCACTGGCGATGGCCACAATGGTGTCGGTGCGGATCGCGTCGTTCATGGCTCAGAGCTTCTCCAGCTGCGTGCGTGCCTGCGCGGCACCGCTGCCCTGCGGCTGCAGCGCCAGGTAGGTGGTGTAGGCCTGCTTCGCCTTGGCCTTGTCGCCGGCGTTGAAGTAGGCATCACCCAGGTTGAGATAGGCCACGGCGCGCGATGGGTCGATCTTCAGCGTGTTCTCCAGCCAGCGCGCCGCTTCGGCATAGCGCTGCTGGCGGTAGTAGACGAAACCGAGGTTGTTGGCGGCCTGGGCAAAGTCCGGACGCAGCTTCAGTGCTTCGGTGAACTGCGCGACTGCCTCGTCGTACTGCTTCTCGCGGTACAGCTGCAGGCCACGGTCGTTGGCCTGCTGCGCGCGCTGGCGGTCGGACGCCGGGCCGGCGGAGGGCACTACCAGCTTGGCCTTGCCGCCCTGCAGGTCAGCCACCGTCACCGGCGCCTGGCTGCCCTTGGCCTCGCTGGCGGCATCCACCTTGTTGTTCAGTGCGATTGCATCGGCGGTCAGCTGGCGCGTATCGGCATTGAGGAATTCCTGGCTGTCCGGCACCTGGAACACGAACTCGCCGCCCTGCGAACCGGGCAGGCTGCCGAACGCCGGCGTCTGGTGCGAAACGGCCGAGACGGCCGGCGCCACGTAGGCGGCCAGCTCGGTACCGGTGATCAGGCCGTCGCCGTTGAGGTCACCCTTGCCGGCCAGCGCCTGCAGCAGCACCCAGGTAAACACCGAGTGACCGTTCGGGCCGGCGTCGGCCACCTGCTGGTCGGCGCCGCCGGCGGTCAGCATCTGCCGCGCGCTGCGGCGGGCATTCTCGCGCAGGAACGACGACGACGACGGGCCACCACGGGTCAGGCCCAGGCCGCTGTAGCAGGCATCCATCACGAACATCACGTGCTTGGCCTGCATGCTCTCGGCGATGTTCTGGATATCGGTCATCGCGATGGCATCGGTAGCGAATTCCTTCGGGTCCGAATCAACCGGGATGATGTAGCCGAGGTCGCGCCCTGAGGCGAGCTGGCGGGTCGCGCCGTGGCCGGCGAAGAACACGAACACGCGGTCGTTCCTGCCAGTGCGGTCATCGGCCAGGCGGTCGTGGAAGGCGGCCAGGATGTTGTTGCGGGTGGCCTGCTCGTTCTTCAGCACGATCACCTGCGAGGACGGGAAGCCGAACTGCCCGGTCAGGGTATCGGCCACCGCCTGCGCGTCGTGGCTGGCGTATTCCAGCTTCGGCCACTTGGCGTAGTTGTCGATACCGACCACGATCGCCCACGACTTCTCGTAGCCGGTGGTGACGGTCGCGGCACCGGTATCGCCCTTGCGCGCACGGGCGACGGTGAAGTCGCGGCCGTTCCAGCCGGCGAACTGGTAGCCATCGGCGATCAGCCGGTCGAGGATCTGCGGCAGTGCCTTCACTGCACGATCGTGGATGTCGTGGAACAGGATGATGCCGCGCTGTTCCTTGTTCACCTGGTCCAGCACGCGCTGCACGATCGATTCCGGCACCGGGTCGGCCCAGTCCATCGAATCGATGTTCCACATGATCGACTTCAGTCCGGCCTCGTTGAGCAGCTGCAGGCCTTCGGCGTTGCGCGCGCCATAGGGGAAGCGGAACAGCGGCGCGCGCTTGCTGTCGACATCCTTCAGCAGCGTGTCGGTGTCGAGCACCTGCTGGCGCAGCGCGTCACCGGTGGTGCGCGACAGTTGGGCGTGGGTCAGGCTGTGGTTGCCGACCGCATAGCCTTCTTCCATCAGGTTGCGGCTGATCTTCGCCATCGGGCCGAGGCTGACCTTGCCGTCGGCCTCGACCTTGCCCAGGTTGCGGCCCACTTCGAAGAAGACACCCGGCACGTCATAGCGCTTGAGGATGGCCACCACTTCATCGGTATAGGCCTTGTGCGGACCGTCGTCGAAAGTCAGCACCACGGTCTTGGCCGGCAGGTCGCGGCCGAAGATCTCGCGGTCGCTGTCCTTCATCGACATCGGGTACGGCTCGATCACGCCGTAGTCGCGCAGGATCGCTTCGCGGCTGTAGTCCTTGTGCAGGTGGGCGATGTAGTCCTCCCACTTCTCGCGCTTCAGCGCGATGGCGCGGGTGCGCTCGAAGCGGCTGAAGATGCGGGTCAGTTCCTGGTTGTAGTTGCGCTCGATCTCATCGAGCGCCTCCAGGTCCTCGCCGATGCGCTGGTGCAGCTTCACCGCCGGCAGCGAGGAATCGGTGCTGACCCGCTCATGCAGATCACGCAGTACTTCGCGAAAGGCCAGGCGGTCGGCGTCGAACAGTTCCGGCGCCGACTCGATGTAGTCCAGCACGGTGCCGAGGGTGGCGAAGCGCTGCGGGCTGGAGCCGCGCAGCAGGGTGTCGAACTGCGCGGCGATCGCCGTGCGCTGTTCCAGGCCATCGTGGAACAGCTGCTGGCCCACACGCGTGGAGGTGCCGCGGTCGGCGGCCGACTGCTGTTGCTCGTCTGCCAGCAGCACGATGATCCGGCGGTAACCGTCGAGCTGTTTCTGCAGGGCCACCAGCATCGGTGCGGCCGCGGGATCGGCGGCGGCCGCGGCCTGCGCGCTCGCCTGGGTGACGGTGGTCGCCGGCGCCTTCGCATCCTTGTCGCCACAACCGGCAACGACCAGGGTCAACAACAGCGAGGGCAGGAACAGGCGGAACGACGACGCACGCGACATGGCGGACTCGAGGGCGGGAGGGACGATGTGCCGGCGATTCTACCGCCGCATGCGAAAAGCCCGCCTTGCGGCGGGCTTTTGCTGGGTCAGCCGGCCAGCGGCCGGCTCTACCGATTACTTCTTCTTGACCGGGGCCGGAGCGGTGGTGGCCGGGACCGGCTCGCCGCCATGGCGCTTGGTCATCCACCACTGCTGCAGCAGGCCCAGGCCGCCGTTGACCACCCAGTACAGGACCAGGCCGGACGGCATGAAGGCCATCATGACGCCGAACACCAGCGGCATGAACTGCATCATCTTCTGCTGCATCGGGTCCATGCCCGGTGCCGGGGTCAGCTTCTGGGTGAACCACATCACTGCCACGTTGATGACCGGCAGGATGAAGTACGGGTCGCGTGCGGTCAGGTCCTGGATCCAGCCGAACCAGGGCGCCTGGCGCAGTTCGACCGATTCCACCAGCACCCAGTACAGGGCGAAGAAGATCGGCATCTGGATGAGGATCGGCAGGCAGCCGCCCATCGGATTGATCTTTTCCTTCTTGTACAGCTCCATCATCGCGGTCTGGAACTTCTGGCGGTCATCGCCATAGCGTTCCTTCAGCTGCGCGATGCGCGGCTGGAAACGACGCATCTTGGCGCCGCTCTTGTACTGGGTTGCCGACAGCGGGTACAGCACCAGCTTCAGCAGCACCACCAGCCCGACGATCGCCCAGCCCCAGTTGCCGACCAGCTTGTGCACCTGGTTGAGCACCCAGAACAGGCCCTGGCCGATCACCGCCATCATCGAGAAGCGGCTGTAGTCGACCACGCGGTCCAGGCCCGGCACATCTTCCTTGGCGATCAGGTTGACCAGCTTCGGGCCGACCCACAGGCGGGCTTCGGTGCTGGTCGACTGGCCCGGCGCCACGGTGAAGGCCGGGCCACGCGCTTCGATCAGGTCACGACCGGCCACCTGCGAGAGCACGTAGTGTGCGGTCTGGTCCTTCTGCGGGATCCAGGCGGTGAAGAAGTGGTGCTGCAGCATCGCCAGCCAGCCGCCGGTGATGTTCTGGTTCAGCGTGCCGTCTTCCAGGTAGTCCTTGAACGCACGACGCTGGTACTTCTTGTCATTGTCGTACCAGGTGGCACCGTTGAAGCTGAAGGAATCCGGGTTGGTCATGCTCCGCGACAGGATGGTCGGGGTGCGGTCCAGGGTGCGGTAGACGTAGCCGTTCCACGGCGCGGTGCCGGCGTTGCTGACTTCGTCCTTGAAGCGCACGGCGTACTCGTTGCGCGAGACGGTCAGGGTGCGCTTGATGGTCACGCCGTTGTCGGCGGTCCACACGAACGGGATCTGCAGTTCGTTCTGGCCCTTGGCCAGCACGAAGTCGGTGGTGTCACCCACCAGCTTGAAGCCGTCGGCGCCGGGAACCGGGGTGTTCTTGTCTTCGCTGGCCCAGCCACTGATCGCGCTGTACGGGTGGGCGGGGTCTTCGGTCAGCAGGCGGACCGGCGGACTGCCTTCGTCCTTGGTCTGCGGGAACTGCAGCAGCTCGGCGTCGAGCACGCGGCCGCCGTCGAGCACCAGGCGCAGCACGTCGGTGGTGACCGTCACTCGCTGGCTGGCCGGGGTAGCGCTGGCCTGGGCCTGTGCGGCGGCCTGGCCGGGGGCGCCCGGCACCTGGGCGCTGGGGATGGCGCCGGGGTTCGCGCCCGGAACACTCTGTGCGGCGGCCGGGGCCGACGTGGTGGTTGGTGCCGGGGTCGGAGCAGCCTTTTCACGGCTCCACTCCATCCACAGCAGCACGGCCACCATCAGCCAGGCAAAAATGAGGAATACGCGGGTCTGGTTCATCAGCGGACAGGCTCGGCGGGGCCGGGACGCGATGCCGGCTCGGTCAAAGAAGGAGTTGCGATGCCATCAGGCGGCGGCATTGTGCCGTCCACGCCCGGCGTGGGCAATGCACGCAGGCGACGCAGCAGGCGCAGGAAGGCCTGGCGGATCTCGTCGTTGCTGGCGGAACGCGCAGCACTACGAGCCACGACGACAAAGTCGCCTGGCTGGATGTCGGTACGTGTCTGACGCAGGATGTCGCGCAGGACGCGCTTGATCCGGTTACGCCCGACGGCGTTCGGATCGACCTTGCGGGAAACCGCCAGACCCAGCCTGGCCGGCCGGTCAGCCGGCAGCCAGTGCAGGGTCATCAGCGGATCGGACACACGGCGGGCGCCGTTGAAGACCGTTGAGTATTCGGCACGCGTGCGAACCCGCGCAGAGCGAGGGAATCGCTTGCGCGGGTCTGCAGTATTCACTGTCGAAGGGATTGCGTCTGCCGCGATGTGCGGCATGGCAATCAGGCGCTCAGGACTTTGCGGCCCTTGGCGCGGCGACGCGACAGGATCTTGCGGCCGTCAGCGGTCTTCATACGGGCACGGAAGCCGTGGTCGCGCTTACGCTTGAGGTTGCTGGGCTGGTAGGTGCGCTTCGTGGCCATTGGGGGCCTCTCGTATGAATGGGACGGAAAGAACCGGAAATTCTAGAGAGGTCTCCCCCCTCACGTCAACCCCTGGGGACTACGCGAATTCACCGGGCTGTGCAATAGCTGTGGATGTTTTTGTGAATAAGTAGGGGACAAGCATTCCGAAGGCGGGCGCTCGGTGGTAGTCTGAGCCATCCATTTCCCCCCTTTCCGGCCTGTGTCTGGGCGCCTTGTCGCGTCCATGCACCGGCCACCGGACGATTATTGCTGATGGATGCCTGGTCCCGTAGTCTCGAGCGCCTCGAAGCGGAGTTCCCGCCGGAAGACGTTCATACCTGGTTGAAGCCGCTGCAGGCCGATCTGCGCGTGGACAGCCTGGTGCTGTATGCACCCAATGCCTTCATCGTCGACCAGGTCCGCGAGCTGTACCTGGCCCGGATCCGCGAACTGCTGGCTCACTTCGCCGGTTTCAGCGACGTTTTTCTTGAAATCGGCTCGCGCCCGCGCCCTGTGGAGACGCAGAACGCGCCGGTTTCCACGTCGTCGGCGCCTGTGTCCAGCGAACCGCAGGTGCCGTTTGCCGGCAATCTGGACAATCACTACACCTTCGCCAACTTCGTCGAAGGCCGCAGCAACCAGCTGGGCCTGGCCGCCGCCTTCCAGGCAGCGCAGAAGCCGGGCGACCGCGCGCACAACCCGCTGCTGCTGTACGGAGGCACCGGCCTGGGCAAGACCCACCTGATGTTCGCCGCCGGCAACGCCATGCGCCAGGCCAATCCGGGCGCGAAGGTGCTGTACCTGCGTTCGGAACAGTTCTTCAGCGCGATGATCCGGGCCCTGCAGGAAAAGACCATGGATCAGTTCAAGCGCCAGTTCCAGCAGGTCGACGCGCTGCTGATCGATGACATCCAGTTCTTCGCCGGCAAGGACCGCACCCAGGAAGAGTTCTTCCACACCTTCAACGCGTTGTTCGATGGCAAGCAGCAGATCATCCTGACCTGCGACCGCTATCCGCGCGAGGTCGAAGGCCTGGAAGCGCGCCTGAAGTCGCGGCTTGCCTGGGGCCTGTCGGTCGCGATCGAACCGCCGGACTTCGAGACCCGCGCCGCGATCGTGCTGGCCAAGGCGCGCGAACGTGGCGCCGAGATTCCCGATGATGTTGCGTTCCTGATCGCCAAGAAGATGCGCTCCAACGTGCGCGACCTCGAAGGTGCGCTCAATACCCTGACCGCCCGCGCCAACTTCACCGGCCGCGCGATCACCACCGAATTCGCCCAGGAAACCCTGCGCGACCTGCTGCGCGCCCAGCAGCAGGCGATCAGCATTCCCAACATCCAGAAAACCGTTGCCGACTACTACGGCCTGCAGATCAAGGATCTGCTGTCGAAGCGTCGGACCCGCTCGCTGGCCCGCCCGCGCCAGGTCGCCATGGCCCTGACCAAGGAACTGACCGAGCACAGCCTGCCCGAGATCGGCGACGCCTTTGCCGGTCGCGATCACACCACGGTGCTGCATGCCTGCCGCCAGATCCGGACCCTGATGGAAACCGACGGCAAGCTTCGCGAGGACTGGGACAAGCTGATCCGGAAGCTGAGCGAATGATGCACGGATGCCGATGAGGCGTCATCGCACAAAACGGTGCAGAATCCGGTAGCAAGCGCGGGACACGTTGTGGATAAAAATGGCGTTTGAAATCGCGCTGGAGTTATCCACAGCTTTCCCCACCCTCTGGGGGTCGGTAATACAGAGGGTTTCGAGGCCAGAAACTCTTTTATTTACAAAGACTTAGCGTTGTTTTCCAGCGATTCTGTCTCTACCAGCACCACCAAGCTTTTGATTTATTCCACATTTTTTAAAGCATAGGGGCACGGAACCACATGCGTTTCACACTGCAGCGCGAAGCCTTTCTCAAGCCGTTGGCACAGGTCGTCAACGTGGTCGAACGCCGCCAGACCCTTCCGGTTCTGGCCAATTTCCTGGTCCAGGTGCAGAACGGCCAGCTGTCGCTGACCGGTACCGACCTGGAAGTGGAGATGGTGTCGCGGATCGCGGTTGAAGATGCCCAGGACGGCGAAACCACCATTCCCGCCCGCAAACTGTTCGAGATCATCCGCGCCCTGCCCGACGGCAGCCGGATCACCGTCTCGCAGACCGGTGACAAGATCACCGTGCAGGCCGGTCGCAGCCGCTTCACCCTGGCCACCCTGCCGTCCAATGACTTCCCGTCGGTGGACGAGGTGGAAGCCACCGAGCGCGTGGCCATCGGCGAAGCAACCCTGAAGGAGCTGATCGAGCGCACCGCGTTCGCGATGGCCCAGCAGGACGTGCGCTACTACCTCAACGGCCTGCTGTTCGACCTGCGCGGCGATGCGCTGCGCACCGTCGCCACCGACGGTCATCGCCTGGCCCTTTGCGAAACCGACCTGGCCAAGCCCAGCGGTTCCAAGCGCCAGATCATCGTGCCGCGCAAGGGCGTGACCGAGCTGCAGCGCCTGCTGGAAAGCGGCGATCGCGAGATCGAGCTGGAAGTTGGCCGTAGCCACGTCCGCGTCAAGCGCGACGATGTCACCTTCACTTCGAAGCTGATCGATGGCCGTTTCCCGGACTACGAAGCGGTGATCCCGATCGGCGCCGACCGCGAAGTGAAGGTTGATCGTGAAGCACTGCGTGCCTCGCTGCAGCGCGCTGCGATCCTGTCCAACGAGAAGTACCGCGGCATTCGCGTGGAAGTCTCGCCGGGCAACCTGAAGATCAGCGCGCACAATCCGGAACAGGAAGAAGCCCAGGAAGAGATCGAGGCCGACACCACGGTCAGCGATCTGGCCATCGGCTTCAACGTGAACTACCTGTTGGATGCCCTCTCCGCCCTGCGCGACGAGGAAGTGATCATCCAGCTGCGCGACTCCAACTCCTCGGCGCTGGTGCGTGAGTCCAGCAGCGAGAAGTCGCGCCACGTGGTGATGCCGCTGCGTCTCTGACGGAAACGCTGTTTCACGTGGAACCCAGAAGCGCCCGGGACCTCCCGGGCGTTTTTTTATGTTCCACGTGGAGCATTGTCGAAACAGATCGGAGAAAGTCCGGACGCGCCCTGCTCGGCTCCAGACCAACTCGATCTCGCTTGCTCGAAGCAACTCAGGATCCAGGACCCTGGGGAGGCGCCTTGCAGTGCTCGTCGGGCTCCATGTTTTTGGGGTTCTGGCAGCGAGTTCTTCGCATATCCCACTTCGCTGTCCTGATCTTCACTGCTGGAAGCAGCAGATCCTCTTCCTGGAGGAGGTCCTCCGCTTCTGCAAACGGCACTGTCCACAGACCGGCTCGGGGGCAATTTGGGGAAATCCTAGCTTCTAAATCTGGGTATAAATCTAAAGCCTGGTGGTGATGGTAGAGCCAGATTTCGTGGAAAAATGTATTATCTATTTGTTTTTAAAGGGATTTATGAGTCTGAAACCCCCTGTATAGAGGGTCCTCGGGCTGGGGGGGAACCTGTGGATAGTTTTGAGCGCTTAACAAAAGGGCTTTTTTATCCACAGATTGCCCATACCTTGTGTATAAGCCATACATCCCTGCTGTGGACAGCGTGGAACGAGCGTCCTGAATTTCTTGAAATCTGTGGAACCCTCCAAGGCATCGGATCGCAGATTTGAAGGAATCGGCGGGGTCATCCGTCGGAACCACCCGCGAGGTGTCCCGCGATGGCCCTGCAGTGCTCATGAAATCGGCGAAATCTGAGGGCCTGGGCTCTGAAACCCCGCACAGATTTGAAGAAATTTCGGGCCGTTCCTGCCCGGAACGAACGGGCGCGTCACCCGCATTCCACGTGGAACGCGTCCATCGATGGGTGCAGAAGCTGCACCTTCGGCTCGACCGGCCTGCCAGCGCGCCCGGCTTGACCGATGCAGTAAGCTGATGGATTCCCTGCCCCTCTACCGCCTCGTGCGGATGGTCTTTCGCGCCCCATGCAGATCCGCCGCCTCGCCTTGCATCAACTGCGTCGCTTCAGTGCGGTGGACCTGTCGCCCCAGCCGGGATTGAACCTGCTGACCGGTGACAACGGTGCCGGCAAGACCAGCGTGCTCGAAGCCCTGCATCTGATGGCGTATGGGCGGAGCTTCCGAGGCCGGGTACGCGATGGTCTGGTGCGCCAGGGCCAGGAAGCCCTGGAAATCTTCGTCGAATGGGACGAACAACGCGCGAACCACCCGCCGCACCGCCGGAAGGCCGGCCTGCGCCACAGTGGCCAGGACTGGAAGGGACGATTGGACGGTGAGGACGTGGCCCAGTTGGGCAATCTATGCGCAGCGCTGGCCGTCGTGACGTTCGAGCCCGGCAGCCACGCGCTGGTCAGTGGAGGCGGTGAACCCCGTCGCCGTTTCCTCGATTGGGGCTTGTTCCACGTGGAACCTGATTTCCTGTCCCTGTGGCGCCGCTATTCGCGTGCGCTGAAGCAGCGCAACGCCCTGCTCAAGCAAGGCGGGCCGCCACGGATGCTCGATACCTGGGATCATGAGCTCGCGGAGGCCGGAGAACCGCTGACCAGTCGTCGCCAGCACTACCTGGAGCGCTTGCAGCAGCGCACCGTGGCGCTGGCTGCCAGCCTGGCGCCGCAGCTCGGCATCCAGGGCCTGGAACTCAGTGCGGGGTGGCGTCGGCATGAGCTTCCTCTGGCCGATGCCCTGCTTCTGGCACGGGAACGTGACCGCCAGGCCGGTTACACCTCGGTCGGGCCGCACCGGGCCGATTGGAGCGTGGATTTCCACAGCATTCCCGGTCGTGACGCGCTCTCTCGCGGCCAGGCCAAGCTGACGGCATTGGCGTGCCTGCTGGCACAGGCCGAGGACTACGCAGAGCAGCGCGGCGAGTGGCCGGTGATTGCCCTCGACGATCTGGCTTCGGAGCTGGATCGGACCCACCAGGCGCGGGTACTGGAGCGCCTGCTCAGCGGACCGGCACAGATCTTTGTCACTGCCACCGAAACCCCGGCAGCGCTGCAGGAGCTGACCCATATTGCCCGGTTCCACGTGGAACATGCACAGATCGTGGCTGTGCCATAGTGGGCACACCAGGGCCGCTCGACCCCGGCTGGTATAATTCGGGTTGGAATCCTTTCATTCTCGGCACACCGCTCCACGCGGTGGCCGACCTGCGGAGCCTACGGCAAGCGCAATGAGCGACGAACAGAACACCCCGGCAAACAACGGCAACTACGACGCCAACAGCATTACGGCCCTGGAAGGCCTGGAGGCTGTCCGCAAGCGTCCAGGCATGTACATCGGTGACGTGCATGACGGTACCGGTCTGCACCACATGGTGTTCGAGGTGGTCGACAACTCGATCGACGAGGCGCTGGCCGGCCACGCCGACCACGTTGCAGTGACCATCCACGCCGATGGCTCGGTCTCCGTGTCCGACAACGGCCGCGGCATTCCGACCGGCAAGCACGAGCAGATGAGCGCCAAGCTTGGTCGCGAAGTGTCCGCTGCCGAAGTGGTGATGACGGTCCTGCACGCAGGCGGCAAGTTCGACGACAACAGCTACAAGGTTTCCGGCGGCCTGCACGGCGTCGGCGTCAGCGTGGTCAACGCGCTGTCGCAGAAGCTGGTGGTGGATGTCTTCCAGAACGGGTTCCACTACCAGCAGGAGTTCAGCAACGGCGCCGCCGTGACCGCGCTGGCCAAGCTGGAAACCACCACCAAGCGCGGCACCACGGTGCGCTTCTGGCCGTCGACCGTCGCTTTCCACGACAACGTGGAATTCCACTACGACATCCTGGCCCGTCGCCTGCGCGAGCTGTCGTTCCTGAACTCCGGCGTCAAGATCGTCCTTGCCGACGAGCGTGGTGATGGCCGTCGCGATGATTTCCACTACGAAGGCGGCATCCGCAGCTTCGTGGAGCATCTGGCCCAGCTGAAGACCCCGCTGCATCCGAACGTCATCTCGGTCACTGGCGAGCACAACGGCATCGTCGTGGAGGTGGCGCTGCAGTGGACCGACTCCTACCAGGAGACGATGTACTGCTTCACCAACAACATTCCGCAGAAGGACGGCGGTACCCACCTGGCCGGTTTCCGCGGTGCGTTGACCCGCGTGCTCAACAACTACATCGAGCAGAACGGCATCGCCAAGCAGGCCAAGATCAACCTGACCGGCGACGACATGCGCGAAGGCATGATCGCGGTGCTGTCGGTGAAGGTGCCGGACCCGAGCTTCTCCAGCCAGACCAAGGAAAAACTGGTCAGTTCCGATGTGCGTCCGGCGGTGGAAAACGCCTTTGGTGCGCGCCTGGAAGAGTTCCTGCAGGAAAACCCCAACGAAGCCAAGGCGATCGCCGGCAAGATCGTCGACGCCGCGCGCGCGCGTGAAGCCGCGCGCAAGGCCCGCGACCTGACCCGCCGCAAGGGCGCGCTGGATATCGCCGGCCTGCCGGGCAAGCTGGCCGACTGCCAGGAAAAGGATCCGGCGCTGTCCGAACTGTTCATCGTCGAGGGTGACTCGGCAGGTGGTTCGGCCAAGCAGGGCCGCAACCGCAAGAACCAGGCAGTGCTGCCGCTGCGCGGCAAGATCCTCAACGTGGAACGCGCGCGTTTCGACCGCATGCTGTCCTCCGACCAGGTCGGTACGCTGATCACCGCGCTGGGCACCGGCATCGGCCGCGACGAGTACAACCCGGACAAGCTGCGTTACCACAAGATCATCATCATGACCGACGCCGACGTCGACGGCGCTCACATCCGCACCCTGCTGCTGACGTTCTTCTACCGTCAGATGCCGGAACTGATCGAGCGCGGTTACGTCTACATCGGCCTGCCGCCGCTGTACAAGATCAAGCAGGGCAAGCAGGAGCTGTACCTGAAGGACGACCCGGCGCTGGACAGCTACCTGGCCAGCAGCGCGGTGGAAAACGCCACGCTGGTGCCGGCCACCGGCGAACCGGGCATCGAAGGCCTTGCGCTGGAGAAGCTGCTTCTGGCCTACGCGGCCGCGCTGGATTCGATCGAGCGCAACGCACATCGTTACGACCGCAACCTGCTTGAAGCGCTGGTCGATTTCGTGCCGATGGACCTGGAGAGCCTGCGCAGTGCGGGTGAAGGCGAAGGGCTGGATGCACTTGCCAAGCGGCTCAACCAGGGCAGCCTGGGCAGCCCGCGTTTTACGCTGGAACTGCAGGAAGCCAACGACGAGCGCCCGGCCGCTGTGCTGGTGACCCGTCGCCACATGGGCGAACAGCACGTCCAGGTGCTGCCGATGTCGGCGTTTGAAAGCGGCGAACTGCGCGCGATCCATCAGGCCTCGAAGCTGCTGCACGGCCTGATCCGCGAAGGCGCCACCATTTCCCGCGGCGCCAAGTCGATCGAAGTGGACAGCTTTGCGAAGGCACAGAACTGGCTGCTCGAGGAGGCCAAGCGCGGCCGCCAGATCCAGCGATTCAAGGGCCTGGGTGAAATGAATCCGGAGCAGCTGTGGGACACCACGGTGAATCCGGAGACCCGCCGACTGCTGCAGGTGCGCATCGAAGACGCTGTCGCTGCCGACCAGATCTTCAGCACGCTGATGGGCGATGTCGTCGAACCGCGTCGCGACTTCATCGAAGACAATGCGCTGAAGGTCGCAAACCTGGATATCTGACACAATCCGGACACGGCCGGCGCGCGGGGAGGCGCGCCGGCTTTCGACTCTTGAACGCAGGTACCTGATGTCCGCATCCGCCCCGGTTTCCGCTCCGCCCCCGGTCCCGCCGTCTTCTGTCGCGCCGTCTTCTGTCGCGCCGCGTGCGGTTTCGCCGTTGGCGGGGTTCTTCATCGACCTGGGCATCGCCGCTGTCACGTTGTTCGGCCTGAGCCTGATCAGCGGCGTGCTGTGGGGCCTGTACCGTGGCGTGGTGGTCGGTTACGCGACCGCGCAGGCCGGCGCTGGCGCACCCGACGCCAGTTCGGTGGCGGCGTCATTGGGCCAGCCCGGCGCACTTGCGCAGATTCTCATGGCGCTGTTTGCCACCGGCGGCGCCGCGCTGCTGCTGTACTTCTGGCGACGGCCGGCCAACGCCGCCGAACGTCATGCGTCGCGCCAGGCACTGCGCCGCCCCTCCACCTGGGGCTGGACCCTGCTGGTGGCGACCCTGATCGTGCTGGGCAGCAACGGTATCGCCTTCCTGGCCAAGCAGTTCGGCATCGAACCGGTCCCCACCAACCTGGCGCTGATGCAGAGCGCGATCGCGCGCTTCCCGTTGTTCCTGATGCTGTTCGCGGTGGTACTGGCACCGGCCTACGAGGAACTGCTGTTCCGCCGCGTGCTGTTTGGACGCCTGTGGAAGGCGGGGCGCCCGTGGCTGGGTATTGTACTGAGCAGCCTTGCTTTCGCCCTGATCCATGAAATCCCTGGCACCAGTGCAAACGGCCCGGCCGAAATCGCACAGCTGTGGCTGGTCTATGGCGGCATGGGCGCCGCGTTCTGCTGGTTGTACCAGCGCACCGGCACGCTCTGGGCCGCGATCACCGCGCACGCCCTGAACAACGGCGTGGCGCTTGCCGCGCTTGTGTTTTTCGGGGCAACGTAACGCCGTGTCCGCTTGACGAAAGATTAAGCCGCTACGCTACACACTGCGCATATGAACACGGGGGTGGACCCATGAAACAACTGCTGCTGGCCCTTGTCATAACCACCCTGGTCAGCGCCTGCGCGACCACGACCTCCCCTACCGGCCGCCGGCAGATGGTGGGCGGTGTGTCGCAGGCACAGCTGGACCAGCTCGGCGCACAGGCGTTCGCCGAAACCAAGCAGAAGGAAAAGATCAGCACCGACGGCCGCCAGAACGGTTATGTGCAGTGCGTGGTCAACGCTCTGGTCGCGCAGCTGCCGCCTCAATACCGTGGCGTACGGTGGGAGACGGCCGTGTTCGTCGACAAGGAGCCCAACGCCTTTGCCCTGCCCGGTGGCAAGGTTGGCGTGAACACCGGCATCTTCACCGTCGCCAAGAACCAGGATCAGCTGGCTGCCGTAATCGGCCATGAAATCGGGCATGTCATTGCCCGTCACCACGAAGAGCGCATCACCCGCCAGATGGGCGCACAGACCGGACTGGCCGTGCTCGGTGCGTTGGCCGGTGCGGCGTACGGTGAAGGTGCCGCCAGCACGGTCAACCAGCTTGGCGGAATGGGCGCGCAGGCGGCCTTCCTGCTGCCCGGCTCGCGCACCCAGGAGAGTGAGGCCGACGTAATCGGCCAGCGACTGATGGCCCAGGCCGGCTTCAACCCGGCGCAGGCGGTCGATTTGTGGCAGAACATGATGGCTGCCAGTGGTGGCCGCAGCCCGCAGTGGCTGTCCACCCACCCTGATCCCGCCAACCGCATCCAGGAACTGCGGCGCGATGCGCCGGGGCTGACGCCGGTCTACCAGCAGGCGCAGGCCGCCGGGCTGCGGCCAAAGTGCGGATGAGTGCGCAGTTCTATGCTGTATTGCAGCACATAAAACGATTTCTCACGCCATCTGTTTCTGATACGTTTGGCGGCTCAGATTTTTCTGACAGTCCGACTTTGCCGCTATCCGGCGGTTCGATCGAGGTGAACGATGATTTTCCGTAACCACAAAGCTGTGCTTTCCGTCCTCGTCGCGACCGCCCTGACCGGCGCCGTGGTCACTGATGCCTTCGCGCAATCCTCGCGTTCCTCCGAGCGTGGCAACCGCGGCGGCAAGCAGGCCAAGGCCGAAGCGCTGTACCCCAACGCGACCCGCCAGGAGCCGACCGTCAAGGCATCGGCCAAGCTGGGCAGCAAGCTTCAGAAAATGATTGACAGCTACAACAAGGAAAAGTTCCCGGAGACGCGCACGCAGGCCGACGCGATCCTGGCTGACAGCGCCGCGAACGAGTATGACAAGTCGCTGGCCGCGCAGCTGGCGTCGCAGGCTGCCTACCAGACCGACGATACCCCGGCTGCCATTGCCTACCTGAAGCAGGTCCTGCAGTTCAACGGCCTGGACAACAACGGCCACTTCCAGTCCATGCTGATGCTGGGCCAGTTGCAGCTGCAGGAAGACCAGACCGCCGAAGGCCTGGCGACCCTGGACAAGTACTTCGCCGAGAGCAAGTCGACCAAGCCGGAAGAGCTGATCGCCAAGGGCCAGGCGCTGTACCAGCTGGAGCGCTACCAGGAAGCGATCCCGGTGCTGAAGCAGGCCATCGCCGGTGCCACCGAACCGAAGGACAACTGGAACCAGCTGCTGATGGCGGCCCTCGCCGAAGCCGGCCAGTCCGGCGAAGCGGTGAAGGAAGCCGAGGCTCTGGCCGCCAAGAACCCGAACGACAAGAAGGCCCAGCTGAATCTGGCCAGCATGTACATGCAGGCCGACCAGATGGAAAAGGCCGCCGCGGTGATGGACAAGCTGCGCAGCAGCGGCCAGCTCACCGAAGAGCGCGAGTACAAGCAGCTGTACTCGATCTATGCCAACACCGAACACAAGGAAAAGGACGTCATCGCGGTCATCAACGAAGGGTTGCAGAAGGGCATCCTGAAGCCGGATTACCAGGTCTACCTGGCGCTGGCCCAGTCCTACTACTACTCCGACCAGGTGCCGCAGGCGATCGATGCGTGGCAGAAGGCTGCCCCGCTGTCCAAGGACGGTGAGACCTACCTGAACCTGGCACGCGTCCTGCATGCCGAAGGTCGTATCCCGGAGGCCAAGCAGGCCGCCCAGCAGGCGCTGGCGAAGGGTGTGAAGAACCAGGCTGATGCCAAGAAAATCATCAACCTGAAGTAAGTAGGAATAACGCCTGAATGCCTGCACAGTTGATGCGCAGGCGCTCAGGATTGGTATAAGCTTGGAGGTTCCTGCGGTGTCATGCACCGCTGATCAGGGATTCCGCCCCCGGCATCCCGGCCCCACTATTGAGCTCTTGGCGCATGACGGAACAACTAGTCGTTCACCGGTACGAACAACCCGATGACAAGGGGCTGAGCTGGCCTCGCATCGTCGGCATCGCGTTTGTAATTGCCCTGCATCTGGCCGCCTTCATGATGCTCCTCATTCCCGCCGTGGCTCCCAAGGCCGTTGCGGAGAAGGAGCGCAACGTCATGGTGACCATCGTCGACGCACCGCCGCCGCCGCCCCCGCCGCCGCCGCCGCCGCCGCCGACGGATACTCCACCGCCGCCGGTGAAGAATCTGTCGCCGCCGAAGCCGTCGCCGGTCCCGCCGCCGCCGCAGGCGCCGGTCGTGGACGTGCCGGAGCCGCGCCCGAACGACATCGTCACCCCGCCGTCGCCGCCGGCACCGCCGGCACCGCCGACCTCGATCGAGGCCAGCGTGGACATCTCGTCGAAGGCCATGAATCCGCCGCGCTACCCGCCGGCAGCCTTCCGCGCGGGTATCCAGGGCGAAGTGATCCTGATCATTGATGTCGATGCCAGCGGCAACGTCACCAATGTCACGGTGGAAAAGTCCAGCCGTAACCGCGACCTGGACCGTGCTGCGATGGAAGCGGCTCGCAAGTGGCGCTTCAACGCCGCTGAAGCAGGCGGTAAGAAGACGGCAGGTCGCGTTCGCGTTCCGGTCAACTTTGCGCTGAACTGATGCGCCCGGGTGGCCGCCGGCCACCCCCGCTCCCGGTTCGATTGTTTAGCTTAGCTACACCCTTTATCACCACACACAACAAAGGTAAGCGTCATGCTGCAGGAAATTTTCATCGCCGCTGCTGCCGGGGGCAATCCGTCCAACGCCCTGTCGCAGATGGGCTTCGAGCACCTGATCCACGAAATGACCACCAAGCCGGGTGATTTCGCGGTTTCCTGGGTCGTGCTGCTGACCCTGGTCGTCATGTCGGCCATGTCCTGGTACTGGACCGTCATCAACATCTTCCGTGCTACCCGCCTGAAGAGCGCCGCCGATCGCGTCGTCAGCCTGTTCTGGGACACCCCGAACGCGCAGGACGCCATCCGTGCGATGGAAGAACAGCCGGCTTCCGAGCCGTTCTCGAAGATCGCCCTGGACGCTGCCCAGGCGGCTGCCCACCACCAGCGCGCTGAAGGCGGCGCCACCGGCGGCGTGGGTGAGAACCTGAGCCGTTCGGAGTTCGTCGACCGCGCCCTGCGTCAGGCCGTGACCCGCGAAAGCAACAAGCTGCAGTCGGGCATGACCCTGCTGGCCACCGTCGGTGCAACCGCTCCGTTCGTCGGTCTGCTGGGTACCGTGTGGGGCATCTACGGCGCGCTGATCAAGATCGGTGCCACCGGCTCCGCTTCGATCGACGCCGTTGCCGGCCCGGTGGGTGAAGCGCTGATCATGACCGCGATCGGTCTGTTCGTCGCGATCCCGGCCGTGTTCGCCTTCAACTTCTTCAGCAAGATCAACAGCGCGACCATCAGCAAGTTCGATACCTTCGCGCACGACCTGCACGACTTCTTCGCCACCGGCTCGCGCGTCCGCTGATTGCGGCGCGCGTCACCCAGCGACGAACGTAAGTAGTCACCAAGATCTAGACGGAGCCCGTTATGGCTTTCAGTAGTGGTAACAGCGGCGGCCCCATGGCCGACATCAACGTTACGCCCCTCGTGGACGTGATGCTGGTGCTGCTGATCATCTTCATCATCACGGCGCCCCTGATGTCCCACAAGGTCAAGGTGGATCTGCCGGAAGCCAACCTGATCCAGAAGCCGGAAGACGCTGAAAAGCGTTCCGGACCGATCACCCTGGCAGTCAAGGAAGACGGCTCGATCTACTGGAACGACGAAGAAATCAACAAGCAGACTCTCGAGTCGCGCTTGGCGACCGCCGCCCAGCAGACCCCGCAGCCGCCGCTGAACCTGCGTGGTGACCGCACCACCAAGATGCGTGTCATCAACGACCTGACCAAGGTCGCGCAGGAGCAGGGCATGCTTGACGTCGGCTTCGTCGCGACCAAAGAAAAGGGGCAATAAGCCATGGCATTCAGTAGTGGTGGTGGCAAGGGCCCCATGGCAGACATCAACGTCACGCCCCTCGTGGACGTGATGCTGGTTCTGCTGATCATCTTCATCGTGACCGCGCCGATCATGACGTACCCGATCGCCGTGGACCTGCCGCAGCGCGTGCTCAACCCACCGCCGCAGCTGGTCGAACCGCCGCCGCCGATCGAACTGAAGATCGACGCCAGCAACCAGGTCTCGTGGAACAACAGCCCGATCAATACCAGTGAGCTGCAGCAGCGGATGGAGCAGGAGGTCCAGCGTGACCCGACCAACCAGCCGGAACTGCGCATCGACGCCAGCCCGGATTCCGAGTACGACGTGATGGCCAAGGTTCTGGCCGCTGCGAAGAACGCTCAGATGAAGAAGATCGGTTTTGTGCAGCAGTAATCGCTACACCGCAACACAACAGTCATGACGCGACTGCAGACGCCCCTGGAGACAGGGGCGTTTTTTTTATGCCTGCCGGCCTGGACCGCTATGATCGGCGGATGCTCGCCCTCTTCGACTCCCTGCGTCATTGGCTCGACGGCATCGCCCACCTTGGCTCGATCCTGGCGGTGGCCTACCTGCTGTACCTGCTCGCGCTGACCGGCTGGATCATGCTGCAGAAGCGTGAGCCGGTCGCCACGCTGAGCTGGATCCTGTCGTTGGCGCTGCTGCCCTACCTCGGCTTGTTCATCTACTACCTGCTGGGCCCGCAGAAGGTGAAGCGGCAGCGTCTGCGCCGTGGCCGCGCGCGGTCGGGCATGGAGCACTACAGCGACGTCTGCCCACCCGACGCCGACTGCACCGAGCTGGCCAAGATCGCCCAGGCCACGACCGGGCTTGCGCCGAGCAGCGCCACCGAAGTGACATGGCTGGTGGACGGCGCGGCGACCTACGCGGCGCTGCTTGAGGCCGTCGCACAGGCACGCGACCACGTGCATCTGGAGTACTACATCTTCAACCCGGACCATGCCGGCACCGCCCTGCGTGACGCGCTGGTGGAACGCGCACAGGCCGGCGTGCAGGTTCGCCTGCTGCTCGACGCCGTGGGCTCTTCCGCCCTGCCCCGCCGCTTCCTGCAGCCGCTGCTCGACGCCGGTGGTGAAGCGATCTGGTTCCACCCACGGCAGCTGCTGAAGCCGTTCAAGCGCCCCTGGTTGAACCTGCGTACCCATCGCAAGCTGGTGATCGTCGACGGCCGGCTGGCGTTCACCGGTGGCATCAACATCACCGACGACGAGGATGAAAGCCGCAGGGCGGATGCCTACCGCGACCTGCACATGCGCATCCGCGGCCATGTAGTGCGCAGCCTGCAGCTGGTATTTGCCGAGGACTGGCTCTACGCCAGCGGGCAGGATCCCTCGCGCATGGACATCGCCCGCCTGTGGCCAGCCGACATGCCGCTGCGCGGTGACGGTGCGATCAACGCCCAGGTGCTGGTCTCCGGCCCGGACTCGGGCTGGGAAACGATCCATCGCCTGCATGTGGCGGCGATCCAGGAAGCGCACGAGCGCGTGTGGCTGGTCACACCGTATTTCGTGCCGGGTGAAGCGGCGCGGATGGCGCTGACCTCGGCTGCACTCGGCGGCTTGGATGTGCGCTTGCTGGTACCGAAGATGAGCGATTCCTGGTTCGTGACCCAGGCCGCCCGCTCCTACTTCGATGAACTGTTGCACGCAGGGGTGAAGATCTACGAGTACGGCCCACGCATGCTGCATACCAAGGCCTTCATCGCCGATGATGATGTCTGCATCGTCGGCAGCGCCAACTTCGATCACCGCAGCTTCCGGCTCAACTTCGAGCTGTCGATGATGATCAGCGACCGTGACCGGGTGGCTGCCCTGGCCGAACTGCTGCAGGGCGAATTCGACCGTTCCACGCGGGTGCACGACCAGGCCGGCCGTTCGCTGTGGCTGCACCGCCTGCCCGAGGCCTTCGCCCGGCTGGCCTCGCCGCTGCTCTGACGCAGCGCTACACTGCGGCGATCATCCGGGGAGCCCGACTATGTACTGGTTGTACCTGCTGCTGGCGCTGGGCTGTTTCGCCTTCGCCCTGAAGACCCCCAGCGCCGCATTGATGACCCTGTGCCTGCTGGCCGCCCTCGCCTTCCTGCTGGCCTGGGTACGCGGACGCTATGTGGCCCGCTTCGGCGACCTTCAGCGGGACCCTGCCACCCTTGTCGATGCCGAGGAGCTGCGCCGCCTGCGCGAGCAGGCCCAGGCCCGCCGCAATGTCGACGCCAACGACCACGATCCGTCCCCTCTTTCCAAGTAGTTCCGTTCCATGACCCAGCTCAGCGTCAACGTCAACAAGATCGCCGTCCTGCGCAATTCGCGCGGCGGCGCCGAACCGGACGTGGTGCGCGCCGCCCAGGCCTGCCTGGATGCCGGTGCACATGGCATCACCGTGCACCCGCGGCCGGACCGCCGCCATATCACCGCCAAGGACGTGTTGGCGCTGTCCACGTTGACCCGTGCGCGTGGCGTGGAATTCAACATCGAAGGCAATCCATTCGCGCCGCCGCGCGAGGGCTACCCAGGCCTCCTGCCGCTGTGCGCGCAGACCCGCCCGGCGCAGGCGACGCTGGTGCCGGATGGCGATGGACAGATCACCTCCGACCATGGCTTCGACTTCGAGCGGGATGCCGAGCGGCTGCGACCACTGGTGGCCGAACTGAAGGCGATGGGCTGCCGGGTCAGCCTGTTCGTCGATGCTGGCAACCCACTGCTGGAGCAGGCGGCCGAAGTCGGTGCAGATCGTGTCGAGCTGTATACCGGCCCCTACGCCGAAGCGCACGCGGCTGGCGACGCTGCGGCGATGCTGGAACTGTTCGCCACTGCGGCGCGGCGGGCGCAGGCGGTGGGCTTGGGCGTCAACGCCGGCCACGACCTGTCGCAGGACAACCTGCGCGATTTCCTGGCCCACGTGCCGGACGTGCTGGAGGTGTCGATCGGCCATGCGCTGATCGGCGAGGCGCTGTATGACGGGCTGGATGCAACCGTGCGCGGGTACTTGGCGCTGCTTTGATGTATTGCAGCCGAGCGTAGGCTCGGCTCTACAAAAGGTATCCGTATCCACTGTAGAGCCGAGCCCACGCTCGGCTCAGACTTGCCCTGAACCCTTCAGGCAGCCGTCGCAGCCATTGAGACGGCTGCGGCGTAATCTGCCGCAATGGGTATCGCGATCAAGGGCCGAGGTTCCACGTCCCACCTTGCCGGGCGCTTTGAAAGCACCGTCAGCGAGGCGGTGGACGACGGCTGGGCGGTGGACGAGAGCGAGGAATTCCTCGCCCCGCGCCTGCGCACGGAAGTACGCGCCGAGACTGCACGCAGCATCATCAGCCGCAATACTTCGCCGGACGTCGGCTTCAGCCAATCGGTGAATCCGTACCGCGGTTGTGAGTGTTGTATCAATACCCCCTGATTGTTCATTGGGAAAATGGATATAGAACAATGGCTTAGGTTGGAATTAGTGAACACGTTGGCTTGACGGGAGAGCACGCGCGGCAACGGCCAGCTCGCCCCTCTTGGACGAGCTGGTCAACGCTCATTAGCTATGAAGAGAGTTAGAGCCCTGCGGCGCGTAGCAAGGCTGACATCGACGTGCCCAGACCGTCAGCCACGCGCTCCAAGGTAGCGAGAGTGACGTTCTTTTCGCCACGTTCGATTTTGCTGTAGTAGGCGCGGTGCATTTCGATGTGGTCAGCAAAGGCTTCCTGGCTGACACCCAGAGCAATACGATGCGAGCGGATCACATCTGCAAGTTTCGCTTGATTCGTATGCTCGACCATACGAAGCAGCTTGTGGTCCAAGTACTTTAAAGACTACGCCTCTAAAGGTAGTCTACTTATAAGTACCAATCGCCCGTCTCATGAACTTTTACCTCGTATGTCCGGACCTGGAGTTCACGCTTGAGCTTCCCTTCTCGCCCATGGGCAGTGAGCAAGTCGCAATGCAGGTGCGACGAATGCAGGAAGAGGAAGGTCAAGCCAGGGGTTTCGAACACCGCTTGGCAGAAGAGCTGTCGAAACTCATCCCGCAACTCACCGATTGGGACATCAAGCCGCCCACGGGTGCGCAGATGGCGTACGCGACTTCGCTCTGCGCTCAGCTGGGCATTCCCCTGCCTGCAGCAACACGTCGGTCGCGCGCATTGATGCAAACCTTCTTGGCCGAAGCCAAAGCGCTCCATGGCGAACGTAGCTGACAAGGGTCCTACAAAAGCAGGCTGTGGATAAGCTTGGGTAGAACCCTCTCACCAAACGCCCGAATGGCCTACAGCTAACTGAATTCCACGGTGTTGCGGTTGTTGTGGTTAGCAATAATACTAACAGCCCGACCTTCCCAAGTTGCTGCCATGGAACAGGATGCTCGAAAGGCCCAAGTTCCCCTCAAAGGTAGGGGGGCCGCATCGCGTGTCCCAAGCCGTTTCGATACCACTGAGACAGTAGGAGTCGACGATGGCTGGGAATCTGTCTACCACGAGATGGAGGACGCGCCGCGGTTGAGAACTCAGGTACAGGAAGAGCGAGCGCGCACAGTCATCAGCCGTAACTCATCCCCCGACGTAGGGTTTAGCGCGTCGGTCAACCCGTACCGCGGCTGCGAGCATGGGTGCGTCTACTGCTTTGCCCGCCCCTCCCATTCCTACTTGAGCCTCTCACCAGGCTTGGACTTCGAGACGCGCCTGTTTGCGAAGACAAATGCTCCGGAGCGGCTCAGAGCAGAAATTAGCAAGTCGAACTACAAGTGCGCACCGATTGCTCTCGGGATCAACACAGACGGCTATCAGCCGATTGAAAGGAACTACCAAATTACACGCCAATGCCTTGAGGTGCTTGCCGACGCAAAGCATCCGGTGAGCTTCGTCACCAAGAGTGCCTTGATCACCAAGGACATCGACCTGCTGGCGTCGATGGCCAAGGATCGGTTGGTTACGGTCTACTTTTCTGTCACCACGCTCGATAGGAAGCTATCGGCGAAGCTCGAACCACGAGCTGCTGCTCCCCACGCCCGGCTGCGAGCAATGAACCAACTGCACGAGGCGGGAGTGCCGGTAGGGGTTCTGATCGCGCCTGTCATCCCCATGATCACGGACCATGACCTAGAAGCTATCCTTCAGGCCGCTCACGAACACGGTGCCCGGGCCGCTGGCTACGTGCTTCTCCGGCTACCTAACGAGATCAAAGATATCTGGAGAGAATGGCTCGAGCTGCACTACCCTGATCGGGCCGCGCACGTGCTTAGCTTGATGCGACAGATGCATGGCGGGAAGGAGTACGACGCCAGCTTCGGCACCAGACTATCCGGAACCGGACCGGTGGCGGACTTGATCCGCAAGCGATTTGAAAAAAAGCATCGTGAGCTCGGTTTCACGAGGCTGCCTGCGCTCGCCACTCATCTGTTTCAACCTCCCCAGGAGAAGTCGCCACAAGGTCAACTTTTCTAACCAGACGGAAAGCGTGGTAGCAGCAGTTACGAGCGAAGGATCCAGTCGGAGCGGTGCTTACAGGGACAAGGAGTAACAGGCTCCCGAGTGCTGATACCATCTCCCCGAAACTGAACTAGCCCCTCCTGCGTAGTAAGCTCAGACGGCTCTCAAAACGTATTTGGTTATCCCGCTTCCTCATGACAAGGACTAGCGTATGCCCAAGCAAGTGAGAGGTTTATCAGTCTACCGAAGTACGATTGAGCGATTGCCACAATTTCGTCTCCTTAGCAGCCCACTCACAGAGGACCAGGCGGCGATGCTGGGATTTGACGGCGTTCCGCTAGCGGGTGCTTCCATTGTGCCAAGCGCAGAAGGACCCGCGACGTTCTTCAATGCCCGGGGCAAAGAGATCGTCAGAAAGGACCTTCCGATGATCACCAAGTCTCGATCGATCAACACGTCGTGGAAGGACTGGCACGGGCAAACCCACCACGGCACTCAGACGAGATCTTACGAAACCTATCCCCGGGAACACATTGCGCCACCTGGCGAATTCCTCACCGCCGTGGAGACAGACGGTGGTATCGCAATGGCTACGAGGATCATTGATCGGACGGAGCCAGAAGAGAGCATTGCAAATCTCCTCAACCTCTACCTGGAATGCTTCCCACACTTTGAAATCGTTGACCCGAGCCTTGCGGTGCCAGTCAGGGTCGAGAAGGTCAACTGGCGCATTCTTCCTCCTGGGAAGTTCCCGTTTGATCGAGCGATGCAGGTGCTGGATAACTATCTGGAGCAGCTTACCGAAAGCGATCGCGCAGCCGCTAAACAGCGCATCCGGACCATCACTCGTCACGAGCCAGACTTTATGGCAGTAGGACTAGGCGGTTTCAGTGAGTACATCGTCTTCGGGTTCACGCGAAAGAGTCGGTACGTGTTCGAGAGCCCGGAGACAGGCAACGCCACCTACATCTTCAGGAACGAATGGGAGGAGGTGTCTCAGCTCACCAAGCGCCAGATCCTCCAAGAGCAGCTACAGGAGGCCCGGATTATCCACACCTCTCGTTGGGCTATAGAAGTCTCAGAAGCAATCCAGCGAAAGTGAGTGGTCGCGGAATGCTCCAGGATGCGTAAACCGAACCAGCATAATTCGCTCTACGCAGTAGGCAGTCACCTAACGACACGATTACTCTGGGTCGAAAGATCCCAACAGGAACTCCTTATGAAGCCAAGCATCCTGGCGTTGGACCTCGAAGGTACGCTCATCTCGAACGCAGTCAGTCAGATCCCTCGCCCAGGCCTATATAGGTTCCTTGAGGATGTCCGATCTCAGTTCGAGGAACTTGTGCTGTTCACCACGGTTCCCGAAGCACTCGCCCGAAGCATTGCGGGACTGCTGGCTACGGAAGGCAGTGTACCGGTATGGTTTTCCGGACTTCGCTACATCCATTGGTGTGGAAAGACAAAGGATCTCTCCTATGTCTCCCCCCACTTGGGCGACGCCCTTCTGCTGGATGACCACGGCCCATACGTGCATGACGGCCAAGAGAGCCTATGGGTCGAGATACCGTTGTTTGGCTCTCCGTACTCGGCGGACGACGACGGGTTGCAGATCGCAACTGCACGCCTGACTGATCGCATCATGCAACTGGAGAGTGCATCCAACCCGGCCCGCAGGACCGAAGGCTAGCTTCAATGACAGCGTCGTCTCGATGGCGCTTCGCAAGAGCACACATGTACGGATGGTTCTCTTCCAAAAATGGAACAGATACGGACCACCATGCGAACAAGCCTCAAGTAGGTCTTCCATAGGGTTCGTCTTGGAGACGCCGGAGACGGCAATCGAGAGGCCGCTCTCAGTGGAGGTGCTGCAGGCCTTCTACGGCACCCCTATCTGCGCCGTCAGAAACTAATGTGGAAGCGCCGCACGCACACGTCGTTCCAGCCGATACGATTCGCCGAAGGATGCGCAGTAGCAGGCGCGTCGTCTCCGATCTGCTCATGCCAACTCACTGCCAGCGCGCTTCGGTAGCCATAGACCGCGTCCTATCGACTGCAGGGTCAAGCGGACCCCCAAGTTGGTAGCGAAAGCGAAAATCTCGAGTACGCGATGACCGAATCCGCTGGGCTTTTGCGCACTTCGCCCCCGCTAGAGTTTGGGCTGTCCTTCACATGAAGCGTACCAGAAGGCTCACGATCAGGCGTAAACCACTGAATCAATGACAGTAAAAAACAGATCTGATTCTCATTCCATTTGTTAATGTACCGTAAGGCTCACGCGCCAGAAAAATTTTCGCGTCCCTGATAGCTTTCGGCGCCATGGCCTACGACGTCGAAATCTGCACCGCGCATGCGATCACTTCACCAGCGACGGTGACAACGGGTGAGCAAGGCGTGCCCTTGCCCGAGGGCTTCTGCTTTCTAATCAGCAGGTCGGACGGATCACTCGTTCAGCCTGCTTTTGAGTTCTTTGCAGATTCTCATCTCACCATTGACCGGCATCCAAAGCTTGCATGCAGCAAGAATACGACGGCAGCAATAGCGGCTGACCTCACCGACTTCCATCACTTTTTGGACGCAAGGAAAAAGCGCGTCTCGGATGTAGACGAGCAGCTCCTCAAAGCCTACGCGGACACATTGACGGACCTGGACTCCGCGGTGACCCTCGAGAAATTTGCCGCCGCGACCATCCAGCGAAGATGGTCGACCGTGACTAAGCTAGTCGCCTTCTGTGTGAAACGGGGCTATCTAAGGAAGCCGCCAGCGCTGCTGAGCAAGCAGACAAAGCGAGGAACTGTTCAAGTTCTCGATGTTGACGTGAATCTGCCCGGGCTGAACGACGCTGACGAGCTCATTACTGCGCTGCATCCCGAGACGGTCGTAGGCGTTCTCGACGAACTAGGCCCTAAACCCGTGGTCGAAAGAAACGGTCTCGTTGAACTGGCGCTCGCGACCACGGCGCAGCGATTGATGGCTGAGCTGTGCTACCACGCCGGGTTGAGGCGGTCTGAAGTGTGCGATCTGCATGCGATCACCGTCCTTAAGACGCGCACCGAAGGGCGCGATCCGCTTTCCGCAGTTGCCATCCCAGTGGTCGGAAAGGGCAACAAGAAGCGCAATGTTCCCGTACCAGTTTGGCTACTAGAGGCGCTGAAATGCTATGCCAAGGGTACTCGGCAGGCCCTCATTGACCTCCGACTGCGGTACCGCAAGCTGGAGGATCACGGCGCACTATTCGTTCTCGACGTAAACGACCGCAGGCATGCGGGTAGTCCGATAACTCCCCAGACGTTCGATCGCCATTTTGCTCTCGCCAAAGACAGGTTGCTTAAGCGCCTTTCCAAAGAGCCCGACCTGGCGCGCTATGAATCAACGCAGCGAGAGCGGATAACCATCCACGCGCTTCGGCACACATTCGCCCTGTACACGTACATGGAGAAGCGCGCAAACGGCGACATGGATGCGATCAAGTATGTTCAGTCAGTATTAGGACACAGCCTCAGGGAGACGACCGAGTCCATCTACCTGAGAAGCGCGAATGCCTTCGAGAGCGAAACCAGGGAGTCCATCAGGCTGCACATTGAAGGTCAATCGTTTATGCAACTAGGCGTAGCGGGCGGATCGGCTTGAGCGCAGAGTTCCCCCCTTAATGGACGAGCATGACCTCACACGTAAACGACCAACCCACGCAGAAAGAATCGAACACGGAGGAGAGCAAAACGTGGCAGGAAGAAGGACCGCTCAACTCCGGCACGCCTTGGGAGATGAGGACAAGGTCAGCGCAACGAAGAAATGGGATGTACGCGAGACCGCTGATCGCCTGGAAGCGGCGTTCAGACGCGCCGGCGACCAACGCGACAACATCGTGAACCTCAGCCGGTGGAAGAGCATAGGTGCAGCGGCACCGATCTTCGCCGAAGCGTTCTGCAGAGCCCACAAAAATAGCAGAGAGACAAGTAGATCCTCTTCAGCTAACAACATGGTGAGTGGCCTGGGGCAGTACCTAGCCGCAACAAGAGTGGAGATAAACGGTCCAGATGACGTTCCGATGGACCTGGGCGAATCGTTTCTAACCTATCTGAAAGGAAAGGATGCCACGCACCCGATCACGCTCGCGGTGCAGACACAGCGTCACTACTACGGGACCTTCAAGAAGGTCGTCCTTGCGCTGCACGAGATGGACCCACGCTGGCAGGTGATCCGTATTCCCACAAAGCCGTTCGCAGGCCTGCCACGTAAGAGCAATCCTAAAGAGCTTGACCGTGCGGCTTGGGCCAACGTCATGAAGGCCGCTGTTGAAGAATGCATCTCGACAATGGATGAAGTATGGCCGCTTCTGGACAGGGTACACAGTGCTATTGCTAAGAAGAGTAAGGGCGACGCTGTATCGCTAAGCGACCCGGCGGAGGCGATTGCGCAGATCCTGGCAAACTTTGACGGTCACTTTCCTCGCCAAGCGGAGGTTCGCCAGCTCCCTGGGGTAGGAAAGATCAGTGAAAGTGAGTACTTCCGTCTGAGGAGACTTGCGCACCCCATCGGTGGTGATCTGATCCCATTCTTCCTGGTACTGGCCATGCACTCGGGGTTCAACGAGCAGCCACTTAGAACACTCACTCTGGATGGCATATCGGAGCACTACCCGCTTGGACGGAAACGAACGGTGATCAAGTCATCCAAGCACAGGGCTGGGGAGAGCGATCAGGGGGCACCACAGCGAGCGGCCTTCCCCGCCAGCGATCATCCGCTAGCCCCGGAAAGATTGATACGCTTCGTCATAGCTTGGACCAGACGAATCAGAGACTACGCTGATGGCGAGCTTGCCAATGACTTCTTCCTGCACGCAGTATCCGAAGGTGGGCGCCACAAGCGCCGAGGAATGCTCATCGATTCCTACTCATGCAGAACCGACGATGTAAACACGCGCGTGACCGGTTACATCACGCTGTTCTGCAAACGAAGGGGGCTCAAGTACTCCGGCTCACGCGCAAATAGGCTTGCGTTCTCTGAAGTGGTTGATGGACTGACCGACGGCGACGCCTTCGAGCTCCGAGCAATGCTGGGCCATCGGCTGCTGTCAACTGGTCAAGACAGCTATCAGACAACCACGATGCAGCGTCGGCAAAAGGAACAGATGGCAGGAGCCATGGCGGCCCAGGAGCGCTGGGTGACTTCAAATGGAAATATTGATACGCGCTCAACCCGGAGTGACCGTGAGCACACGGCAGCCACGCAGGGCTTCTGCTGCGCAGATCCATTCCAAAGTCCGCAACCGGGTCAGCGCCCGGGCAAACTCTGCACCAGCTATGGAGCTTGCCCTGCGTGCCCGCTCGCAGTAGCTGACTCAAACGAAGCCTACGCGCTCGCCCGCTTCCTCCAACTGCAGGAGCTATACGAAGAAGCTAGGGCAGAGCTTGGCAGCGAGATATGGCGGCGAAAGTTCGAGAACGCTTACCTAGCGATCCGCGACTCATGGATTCCCGCTGTGAGCACAAATGCGAATCGACAAGCAGCGGCGATGATCATGCTGACGTCGCTCCCCACACTTGAATAGTTCGGACCGCAGCGTTAGCAGAGCGTCCACTCTAGAGGTAAGGCTATGCCTGCAGTAAGAAAGATCAAATCAGCGCAGGCGGCAACCCTGCATCCTTCATTCCAGGTGGACTATGACAGTAATGTCTGGACGTTCGCTCAAACCACTGTCGGCCAACAGAGGGAGTTCGTCACCGTTGATTGGGCAATCCCGGTTGCGCGCGGGGAATTACTCACAGACTACAAACACAGGGGACTGCTGGATGAACTGAAGTGCTACCTTAAGACCTCCATCGTCGATGACACGGTACGCATGACGGTTGGATCTATCCCTTCTACCTACATGGGCGTGAGGGAGCTGGTGAAGTTCATGGGGGAGCGGGAAATCCGCACGCTTTTCGACATATCCACAGCTGTGAGTTGGGAGTATGTCGAAGGTCTCGAAGAGCAATACATCATGGCTGGAGGTGATGTCGGTCGAGATAGAGCGTGGACGCATTCCACTGCCTACAAGCTTATTCACCCACTTACACAGATCTACGAGCTCGCGGACAGCTTGCGCGCCAGAGGTGGACAAGCACCCTGCGAAGCACCGTTTGATGGAAGAAAGACCTATGACGTTGTGACCGGGCCGCTTGGGCTCGCTCGAACGGGTGGATTGCTGCCTATCCCGGACGAGATCTCGTTGCCAATCCTCACCTACGCATATGAATGGATCGAGCACGGCTCGGAAGATGTGATCAGACTTCAGGCTGAGATCATCCCGATGCTCATCGACGCAAGGAGCGCGAAGGGATCAAGACGAATCATATGTCTTCGTGAGATCAAACGGCACATCGAGGAGTTCCAGATGAGTCCGATCCCTGGGACACTAACGCCTTGGCATGAGCCGCTGCTCGCAACGGATCGGATTGATGACGCTGGGGACGAGCGCGAAATTAGCGGAACTCAGGCCCTCAGACGCCTAATCCTGATGACTCAAAGCGCATGTAGTACGTTGCTGCAGGCATGCACTGGGATTCGAGCTCATGAGCTGATAGGCCTATCCTTGGACCACGATCCGACGCTGCAGCACGGTGTGATCAAGTCAGTGACTTCTCTAGACGGACTGATGGAGGTCTTCTCCATCTGCGGCATTTCAGCCAAAAGGGAAGCGACTCGCCATGAGTGGACAGCCGGACTGCGTCCGTTGGGTACAAAGCACATGCCGATCGTTCTGAAGTCCATCGAAGTGTTGGTTCGGCTAATGGAGCCTTGGAGAGCTCTTTCTGGCAGCAGCACGCTGATGCTCAGCTTCTCCCACGCCAAGTCCCTTCCATCCGGTGCTGATGGAATTGGCCGAATGACAGCCAACCGAAACTCTCTCCTGCAGCGCGAGTTCGCCGTTGAGGCCCTCACTAAAAAGCGTGGAATCGAGATGACGCAAGCTATCTACGAGGTGAGATCCCTCCGCCCACAGCGATGGAGGATCACCTTTGCGCACTACGTCTTCCGATCCAAGCCGGAGCTTATGCCTGCACTTCGGACCCACTTCCGTCACATGAGCGAGCAGATCACGGATCAAGGGTACATCGGCAACGACGCAGCGCTGCTCGAGAATCTGGAAGGAGAGAGAGTCATGGAGACCTCCAGGTTCCTCGTTCAAATCACTCTTGGCAAGCCGATCGGGGGAGGACCGGCACAGCGGCTTCTCATGCAGCATGCCGAATCAATGGCCAAGGCACTGTCAATGATGGACGGGGAAACACTGATTGATAAGGCCGTAGCATACGTGAAGCTCACCGACCTGCGGATATGGACAGGGACGTACGCGAGTTGTCTGATCGATATGGTGCCTGATCGCTCCAGCTGCAATCCACACGCAAGCCTGCTCACCGTCCGCGCCTCGCCAGACTTCGGCGTACGATCGCCCGGCCTGTGTGCGGGGTGCAAGTGCTGCATCATCCTCCCAGAGCATCGGGACTTCTGGGAGGATCGACTTCTGAAGAATCAGGCCATTGTCCAAGCAGATCGGATCAACTCTAAAGACCAGCGATCAAAGATTGCCATGAGTCGTATCGTTCAGAGTCGAGCAGTTCTGAAGATGATATCCAAGGCTACCGGGGACGCCTCCGATCGTTCCGGCGGAAGTTGACAACATTGGCCGCTTCATCCCTGTTGGCACTTCTCTTCTGAAGCCGGGACACTGCGAGCTGAAGGGAAGCGTTGTGGATATTTGTCTTGTACAAAAGAGCCTTCAACCTTGCGTTCTCGGCTCTAAGCTTGGTGAGCTCTCCAGTCACTGAGCCGCGCTTCTCCTCCTCAGCTAGTTCTTGAATTTTGAGCCAGACATGCCCGAGTCGAGCGTGCCTTGATCCAAAGCTTCCTCTATTTACGCCCGCCTCCGCCGCGACCGAAGTTGGCGTGATGATCCGATGACCTGCGGCCATCTTTGCTTTCAGCAATTCATTCGTTGGGCGTCGCTTCACCAGACGGTCAAGAGCGGCCAACGCTTTGTCCTCTACTGAGTTGGGTCTGCTCATGCTGCTTTCCGATGATTCGTCGTAGCCAGTACATAGCCTACGCCAAATGCGCCGCCGAATCAGCTGGATGAATCCGTCATCTCAGGTTTTTCTGCAAACAGCGATTACCAAACTACAGAAGCTGATTAGGGCAGCGTTCGCTACTCTATCCTCTACGTTCTGTTTCGACTTGCAGAACACATCCTCTTGGATCCTACGTGAATCGCCCAGGGTTCCGTAGAAACCTCGCAGCCATAAACTATGGCTTAGGCGGAGGTGGTTATGAGCACGAAGGAGGCCTGGTGTCCAGGCCGCGCACAGTTGGTAGAACTAGTAGGAATGGACAAGGCTGGCTTTGACATTCTCTGGAACCTATGGTCACAGCATTCCCACATCCACCCCATTTCGTTCCTGCGCATGCAGCCAAATGGCCGAGGCACGGGCTTGGAATGCGATCCCGATCGCCTGTACTTGGCCGTTGCCATGTTGACCAGTGCCGGTATTCTAGAAGCAGCCACAGACAAGATCGTCGAGGTCTTCCCGGATGTGGCCGGCGAGCGGAAGGGGTTGGACTCGAAGTTCAGCCCTGGACGTAAACGCAATCGGCGAAGGTAGTCGGCAAAAGGAAACATAGCTCAAGGATAGGATACAGGAATGACCACTTCCGACATGGAGACGCGATTTCATACTTTCGCCTTAATGGTCGAAGGCGGGGAGGCGATCGATGATCTGCAGCTGGACACCCGCGGTGGCCAACGTGCGGACTACCTGTGGCGATCTCGATCCGTCATTGTTGAACTGAAAGTTCTGCAAGGGGACCCCCAGCACAAGATCAACAGCACATTCGAGACGTTGAGAAAGCGGGAAGACTTCCCAGTAATTCTTGGTCAGGCAGCTGCACACAAGGTGCTTACGCATCTTCCCGACGGGGATGAGCAACTGCGACGTCTCCGTCAAAAGTTCATGCGATCCGTGGAGGCCGCATTTCGAGACGCCAAGGGGCAGATCGCAAACACTAAGCGGCTTCTGGAGTTGGATGATGCTCTAGGCATCTTGGTCCTGCTGAATCACGATGTCGAGTCGTTGGATCCAATCGATGTGGGAAAGGAGATCAGTCGCCTCATGCAACAACGGCAAGGCGAGACCTGGGCGGTGGATGCCATTTGGCTGTTGTCCGAGGCTCATCTGATAGGCGGAGCGCAGCCATGCATCATCATTGAAAGCGATAGAGTTGACCGCTTCCCTTGGGCTGAGGCGTTCTTGTCCTCTCTCAACGCCCAGTGGGGAATCTTTAACAACAGCCCCATACTCACCTCGGACGCCAAGCACTTGACGGATCTGCCGATGAGGCGAAAGTCCGAGCAACGCACAGGAGCAATGACCAACGAGCAGCGCTGGCGGTCCAACTACCGTACTAATCCTTACCTAAGCGGGTTGGACGACGATGCTCTTCGGCTCTTTGGCGAGAAGGCCATTGCAGATCTTATGCCGTACTTCCTAGTGGGTGGCCCTAGGAAGCCGATGGCCGAATTAGAGCCGCTTTTGGCGCGGTGGACGCACTTCCTTGAAGAAGCCTCCGATCGTGGTTTTAACGCTCGCGGGATGGGCCTTCCTCGGGAACGGCCTTAACACTGGGCACTATGGACTATCAAAGGGATGATCGGAGTGGGGCATGAAGTCGGAGACTTGGATGATCTAACAGGTGTTTCAGGATCGGATGCAGTACAAGGGCTCGAAGGGTTGAGGTGTGTGTAGAAATACCATGGCCAACTTCTGGTAGAGGGATTGGCCAGCGTTCGCCTAGCTCGAGAAGCTAGGCGTGATGCGACCCAAAGCCGCCGTTGCAAGGCTTGGCGTCTCTGTCCGGCTCTGCGCGCAGTTGTTAGCCGGACATGGCATAGATAAGGTGCCGAAAGAACAATGAGTTGCGCGGGAATCTCGTTGCGCCGCCGGGAACGTACAACCGGATGGGCGTGTCCGTATACTGAATAGCTACACTCAGGAGAAATCTGGCAATGACTGTCGGCCCCGTAATCGTCCTTCTTAACCTTGGTGCTGCTCTATTCGCGCTGATAGCTGCTTGCTTGTGGTACAGGTCGGCAACAGTGCAGGTTCCGCACAAAGACGAACCTGATTCTAGTGGACTTTATCCAGCGGCGATCATTGTTGGTGAGAACACCGATTTCATTGGTACTGCCTTTGCCCAATCAACGTGGAGCAAGCGCGCTGCGTTCGCAGCAGCGATAGCCGCTGCTCTTCAAAGCCTAGCGCTGTTGGTGCAAAGTGTCTGGGCCTAACATCTCTTTCGGGGCGGACGGCTACGCCGCAGCTCAACCGCGGCGTTATCCTCCACAATCCAATTGCATGTTGCAGAGGATCGTAGATTGACAAATCTCACCCAAGTCTTCGGCGTCAGCGCCGACCCCGTGTTGTCGTACATCGTCCGCGACAACATTGACGGGCTCTTCACCGCCGTGCTCAAGGAGGACAAGCATGTGGTCGTGTACGGTGCCTCGAAGCAGGGCAAAACAGCATTGGTTTCCCGGTATCTGCCTTACGACCAGAACGTTGTTGTTCGCCTATCACCGAACACGAACGTCGAAGACATTTATTCGAGCATCCTCCGCCAAAGTGGCGTGGAGATTGAGACAGGGACGGTGGAGGAGAAGACCTCAGAGACTTCGGCAACTTTGGGGATCAAGGCGAAGGCGACGATTTGGTTCTTTGGTGAGGGAGAGGCAAACGCATCAGGTGGGCTTAAGGCTGGCGATAGGAGCCAGAAGGCCTCCAAGACAATTCCTTTCAATCTAGCCGTGGCGCAAGACATCGCAGAGCTATTGAAGGCGGTGAACTTCAAGAAGAAGATCGTTTTGGAGAACTTCCATTACCTTGCAGAAGATAAGCAGCGTCAACTATCTTTTGATCTGCGCTCGTTTCAGGAGATGGGCATCATCTTTGTGGTTCTTGGGGTATGGCGGCAGAAGGACAAGCTCCGAATCTATTGCCCTGATCTCACCGACCGGGTCGTTGATCTCGCAGTGGAGCCTTGGACCGAGGGCGAGTTTCGCAAGGTTGCTGCAGAAGGCGCAAAGTGCCTGAACATCGACTTCGCTCCTGAAGTGATTCAGCGTTGCATTGAGAATTCTTTTGGAAGCGTTGGAGTCTTCCAGGAACTGCTGAAGCACACGTGTATGGCGGCCGGTGTATCGGAGCGGAAGTTCTTGGCTCAAGAGGTCGCTGATGTTGCGTTTGCTCAAAAGGCAGTACAAGAAAAGGCGGATCAGTACGGCGCTACACACCAACAAGCTCTCGAACTTATTTCGTCGGGCAACGTCACGCATTCAAAGGAGAAGGAGAAAACGCCCCTTCACCTGCCGTACTACCTCGTCTGCGCCATCCTAGAGATGGGGTACGCTGGTCTGGAGCATGGCATCAGCCGCTCCGACATCACGGACAAAATGAAGCAGCATCATCACCGTAAAGATGATGTGCGCGCATCAGACATGAGCAACCTGCTCCACAACCTCTCGACTCTGCAGCACAAAAAAGGCATCAATCCGCCCTTGATCGACTACGACATCGGCAAACGTCAGTTGTACGCTATCGATTCCACCTTCTTTTTCTTCCTGCGGAACTGCGATCTCGGGTTGGTGAAGGACGAGCTTCCATCTCCGATTGACGCCAGTGAGGGATAACAGATCGATCGACGCAGACGGCCAGTAGGTGGGCTTCAGCCCGCCTACTGGCTAACGGTCGTCTTCACGCTCACTGTCCGCTTCTGGCCGATAGCGGACGTAGGGACCGCGGCGCATGTCTACTTCATCCTTGGCGATTCGGTCTCAGCTCGATGCAAGTGACCATCTGCCTGCCAGCTTGTCGAGCTTGCCTGAAAATGGGATCTGCAAGCTACCGTTGACACTGTGCCGGGACAGCGATGACTCCGCATTTCCCCTTAGGCCATCTATGGGTATACAATTGGGTGTCAAATACCTAACGGATCGGCCAGCGATGACTCCACCCTGACGCTTGATTCAAGAAGCGATCCAGACACTTAGGTCTGGAAGGGTGCCTGTTTCTTTCGTTTGGCGCGCACGACCGTGCGCGGAGATCATTCATATGTCTGCAATTTATCCCCTGCGCCAGCAATGGCTCGGCAATATCCGTGGTGACCTGCTGTCGGGCATCGTCGTTGCGCTGGCCCTGATTCCTGAGGCAATCGCGTTTTCTATCATCGCCGGCGTCGACCCAAAGGTGGGTTTGTATGCCTCGTTCTGCATCGCCGTCATCACCGCCATCGCCGGTGGCCGTCCTGGCATGATCTCGGCTGCGACCGGCGCCATGGCGCTGGTGATGGTCACGCTGGTGCGCGAGCACGGCATTCAATACTTGTTTGCCGCCACCATCCTGGCCGGCGTGCTGCAGATGCTGGCCGGCGCGCTGCGGTTGGGCTCTCTGATGCGCTTTGTGTCGCGCTCGGTGGTGACCGGCTTCGTGAACGCGCTGGCGATTCTGATTTTCATGGCGCAGCTTCCTGAGCTCATCGATATGCCATGGACGGTGTATGCGATCTGTGCTGCAGGTCTGGCAATCATCTACCTGCTGCCGCTGCTGACCAAAGCCGTTCCTTCGGCATTGGTGGCGATCGTGGTTCTAACGGCCGCCTCCATGTACTTTGGCTTCCAAGTACGCACCGTCGGCGACATGGGCGCGCTGCCCGACAGCCTGCCGTCGTTCCTGATTCCGGACGTGCCATTTACCTGGGAAACACTCCAGATCCTGCTGCCGGTTTCGGCGACTCTGGCGGTCGTTGGCTTGTTGGAATCGCTGATGACCGCGCAGATCGTCGAGGACATGACCGATACCCCCAGTCAGAAGAATCGCGAATGTGCGGGCCAAGGCTTGGCTAACACCGTAACGGGCTTCTTTGGGGGCATGGCAGGCTGTGCAATGATCGGCCAGTCGGTGATCAACATCACTTCTGGTGGCCGGGGCCGGCTCTCGTGCCTGGTGGCCGGCGTGGTTTTGCTCCTTCTGGTTGTTTATGGGTCAAACCTGGTGAGTCAGATTCCCATGGCCGCACTGGTCGCGGTGATGATCATGGTCAGCATCGGGACCTTCAGCTGGCGCTCGCTGCGCGAGCTGGCCATTCATCCCAAGAGCTCTTCGGTCGTGATGATTGGCACGGTCATCGTGACCGTGGCTACCCACGACCTCGCCAAAGGCGTGTTGACAGGCGTCATCCTGTCGGCGGTATTCTTCACCCGCAAGGTCGGCAAGATGCTGATCATCGACGACACCCAGGCCGACACCGACTCGCGCGTCTACGTTGTAAAGGGGCAGGTGTTCTTTGCGTCTGCCGGACAGTTCGTGAGCAGCTTCAACTATCTGGATGTCCCCAAGAACGTCATCATCGATCTGAAGGACGCCCACTTCTGGGACCTGACCGCCGTTGATGCGCTCGACAGAGTAGTGATGAAGCTGCGCGAGCACGGCGCGACCGTTGAAGTGGTCGGTCTCAACGATGCAAGTGAGACCTTGGTTGACCGCCTGGGGAAGCACCGTACTTCAGGCGCCGCGCTGTCGTCGCGTCATTGAATGAGCGAAGCGGGCACCGAACGGTGCCCGCGTCCTTTCCGGCAGTCATCGAACTGACATATGGGAAGGTAATACTTCGATTATTCTAGATAAATGGTTGCGATGATATGCGTACCCTGAATGTTCTGTTCCTCTGCACAGGCAACTCGGCGCGCAGCATTCTTGCCGAGGCACTAGCCAACCATTTAGGACGCGGACGTATCCGCGCTTACAGTGCCGGCAGTCATCCCAAGGGCGTAGTTCATCCAGTGGCCCTGCAGGTGCTCTCGGAGATTGGCTTCGACGTTGCCGGGCTGTTGAGCAAGCCGTGGGAGGCATTCGCAGGTCCGGAAGCACCGCAGATGGATCTCATCGTGACCGTGTGCGATCGCGCCGCGGGTGAAGCGTGTCCAGTGTGGCCAGGTCACCCGGTTACGGCTCACTGGAGCATCCCCGACCCGGCTGCAGTACAGGGCAGCGCGGAGCAGGTCCACAAGGCGTTCCTGAGCACCCTTCACCAGCTGCAGCACCGTCTCGGGTTGTTGTTGGCGCTCAAGCCTGAAGCGCTGGACCGCATGGCTCTGCAATCGCATGTACGGGCGCTAGGCAATGGCGCCGAGGCTCACGCGCCAGATGACAGCGGAGAAACAGCCCGGACGTAGCCGCTGATTTGCCTTACTGCCTCGCGCGCGTATCGGGTCACGCCGATCAGCGTGGCCGACGCTGCGCCATTCCAGTCGCCATAGCCAAGCAACCAGACCGATGGCGCTGCGACCGAACGGACCTGGGTGTCATCCACGTCGATCCGACCCAGGGCGTTGACCATGCCCAGTCCTTCCAGGTGCGACAGCGCCGGCCGGAAGCCGGTGCACCAGATCACGGCGTCCAAGTTGCGTTCGCTGCCATCTGCCCACTGCATGCCGGTGGCGGTGAAACGGACGGGTCGCGGCATGGAGACCAGTACACCGCGGCGCCGTGCATCCGCCACCGGGGGCACCATGACGATGTCGCCAAAACCACCCTGCGGAATATCCGGCTCGCGTCCTTCCTGCTGAGCCCTCCACTTCTCGGTTGCGCGTGCGAACAGAACGCGCCCGTCCACATCGTCGGCCAGGAAGGCTGGCTTGCCCTGGGTGATCCAGGTGGTGTCGGCCACCTTTGATACCTCGGCCAGAATCTGTGCCCCTGAGTTGCCGCTGCCGATGATCGCCACGCGCATTCCGGCAAAGGGTCCAGGATGGCTGTAGTGGGCCGAGTGCAGCTGCACGCCGCCGAATGCGTCCATACCTTCATAGTCAGGCGTGTAGGGATGCCGCCAGGTACCTGTGGCGCTTATCACTGCACGCGTATGCCACTGTCGGCCGTCATCTGCTTCCACCAGCAGCCGGGTTCCCGAACGACTGACGCGTTCCACCTGCACGGGACGGATGACGGGCAGCGCATATTTATGCTCGTAGCGCGCGAGGTAGTCGAGCACTTCCGCCTTCGACGGGTACAGTTCCCGGGTGGCAGGCATCGGCCAACCGGGAATCGAGCTCCAGCCCGCTGGCGAGAACAGATGCAAGGATTTCCACGCATGCTGCCACGCCCCACCAGGAGACGTCTCGGCATCAAGAATCACATGGGACAGCCCGCTGCGACGCAGGAAGTAGCCGGCCGAAAGACCCGCCTGGCCACCTCCGATCACCACCACATCGACGTTGTCCATCTGGACTTCCTCCCACCGCTGCACTCAGGCGGCGTTCTTGTGCTGCTGTTGATCGGAGATCTTGAGTGCATCCAGATAGCGCTCCGCATCCAGCGCGGCCATACAGCCGAAACCGGCCGAGGTGATCGCTTGGCGGTAGTGCTGGTCGGCCACGTCGCCGGCGGCGAACACGCCTTCCACCGAGGTCTGGGTGGCGTTGCCGCCCAGGCCCGAACGGATTTCCAGGTAGCCGTTGTTCATCGCCAGCTTGCCGTCGAACAGCTGGGTGTTCGGGTGGTGGCCGATGGCCACGAAGAAGCCGTGGGCATCGATGTCGCGGGTACTGCCGTCCAGGGTCGACTTCACGCGCACGCCGGTGACGCCGGCGTCGTTGCCCAGCACTTCCTCCACTTGGTGGTGCCACACGGTCTCGATCTTGCCCGAGGCGACCTTGGCGAACAGCTTGTCCTGCATGATCTTCTCCGCCTTGAGGGTGTCGCGGCGGTGGACCAGGTAAACCTTGCGGGCGATGTTGGACAGGTACAGCGCTTCTTCCACGGCAGTGTTGCCGCCGCCGACCACGACCACGTCCTGGTCACGGTAGAAGAAGCCGTCGCAGGTGGCGCAGGCGGAGACGCCGCGGCCCTTGAATTCGTCTTCGGTGGGAATGCCCAGGTACTTGGCGGTGGCGCCGGTGGCGATGATCAGCGCGTCGCAGGTGTATTCGGCGCTGTCGCCGATCAGCTTGAACGGACGCTGCTGCAGGTCGGCGGCATGGATGTGGTCGAAGATGACTTCCGTCTCGAAGCGCTCGGCGTGGGCCTGCATGCGCGCCATCAGGTCCGGGCCCATCAAGCCATGGGCGTCGCCCGGCCAGTTGTCCACTTCGGTGGTGGTCATCAGCTGGCCACCCTGCTGCAGGCCGGTGATGACGACCGGCTTCAGGTTGGCGCGGGCTGCGTAGACGGCAGCGGTCCAACCGGCCGGGCCGGAACCGAGGATCAGCAATGGAATGTGTCGGGTGGTGCTCATGGCTCAGCGGCTCCGTGCATCGGCAGGAAAGTAGCGCTTGCCCAGCCGCAGGGCGACATGGACCAGCAGGATCAGTACCGGCACTTCCACCAGCGGGCCGATGACGGCGGCGAAGGCGACCGGCGAGGCCAGGCCGAAGGCCGCGATGGCTACCGCAATGGCCAGTTCGAAGTTGTTGCCGGCCGCGGTGAACGCGATCGCAGTAGTGCGTGGATAGTCCTTGGCGATCAGCTTACCCATGAAGAAGCTGATGACGAACTGGATGATGAAGTACAGCGTCAGCGGGATCGCGATGCGTACCGCGTCCATCGGAATGCGCAGCACGTCACCGCCTTTCAGGCTGAACATCGCCACGATGGTGAACAGCAGTGCGGCGAGCGTTATCGGGCTGATGGCAGGCAGAAACTTCTCTTCATACCACTGCACGCCCTTGCGCGTCTTCAGCCATCGACTGGTGAGGAAGCCGGCCAAGAATGGGATGCCCAGGTAGATCAGAACCGCCTCGGCGATGGTCCAGACGCTGACATCGATGACGCTGCCCTGTAGCCCGAACACCGGCGGCAACCAGGAAAGGAAGAACCACGCGTAGACGCTGAACAGCGCGATCTGGAAGATCGAGTTGAATGCCACCAGGCCGGCCACGTACTGGCCGTCGCCGCGGGCGAGCTGGTTCCACACCAGCACCATGGCGATGCAGCGCGCCAGGCCGATCAGGATCAGGCCGGTCATGTACTCGGGGTAGTCGCGCAGGAACAGCACCGCCAGGCCGAACATCAGGAACGGGCCCACGATCCAGTTCTGCAGCAGCGAGAGCATCAGCACGCGCTTGTCGGCAAAGACGGTGGGCAGTTCCTCGTACTTCACCTTGGCCAGCGGCGGGTACATCATCAGGATCAGGCCAATGGCGATCGGGATGTTGGTCGACCCTACGGAAAGGCTGTTCAACGCGCTGGGCACGCCTTCGAACATCGCGCCCAGGCCGACGCCGAGTGCCATGGCGGCGAAGATCCACAGCGTCAGGTACCGGTCCAGAAACGACAGGCGGGAGGTGTCAGTGGTCATGGGGTTTTCCGGGAAGACGGTCAGTGGATCTGCGCAATCGGATCAAGCTGGGCCTTGAGAGACTCACGGTCATCCCATGCCCCGTCAGGAATCTCCAGGAAGGCCTTCAGGCGGGCCTTGATGATCTGATGCGCCCGGTCGAACGCTTCAGCCTTCTGTGCATCCGAGCCTTCCACACCGGCCGGGTCGAAAAGGCCCCAGTGCACGCGCACGAAATCGCCAAACACAACCGGGCACGCCTCGGCGGCCGCGCTGTCGCACACGGTGACGATCAGATCCATGGCAGCCGCATCCGCTTCGGCAAACTCGTCCCAGGACTTGCTGCGCAGGCCCTCCACCGGGAAGCCCTCGCGCTGCAATTGGGCAATGGCGAACGGATTGACCCGACCGGCTGGCTGGCTGCCTGCACTGAAGGACTGATAGCGGCCTTCGCCCCACTTTTTCAGGGTCGATTCGGCCAACACGCTGCGCGCGGAATTGCCGGTACAAAGGAACAGAACACGACGGGTCATTTTGGCGATCTCTGGGTAAGGGGTCAGCAGCCTGCGGGGCGTTCACAGGCCTGTTCGTCGGCACAGCAGTTTTCGGTGAGGTAGGCCACCAGCGCGTTCATCGCCACGAACTCGGCCCGGTAGCAGATGGTCCGGCCACGTTGCTCGGCGCTGATCAGTCCCGCAGCCAGCAGTTCCTTCAGGTGGAAGGAGAGCGTGGCGCCAGGCAAAGAGAGGGCCTGGGCAATGTCGCCGGCCAGCTTGCCGGCGCCGCCCGCCTGGACCAGAAGGCGGAAGATCGACAGGCGGGTGGCATGGCCCAGGGCTGCCAAGGCGTGGGTTGCGTTCTTATGTTCCATGATTCTAGAATAATCGAAGTAAATTGGCAGGACAACCCCCGTGCAGCAGATCCCCAACGTGGTCCCGGGTGCCATGGACATTCCCACGGCCGCCAAGCTCAACGATCCGGCAGCGCAGCCACACCGGCCACGCATCCTGATCCTGTACGGGTCGCTGCGGCCGCAGTCGTTCAGTCGCAAGCTGGCGCTGGAGGCGCAGCGGCTTCTGGAGCAGCTTGGGGCGGAAACCCGCCTGTTCGATCCACATGAGCTGCCGATGCTTGACTCGGCGCCGGCCACCCACCCCAAGGTGCAGGAGCTGCGCCAGGCCTCGCTGTGGTCGGAAGGACACGTTTGGGTCAGCCCGGAACGCCACGGCACCCTTACGGCGGTATTCAAGAACCAGATCGACTGGCTGCCGCTCGAAGAGGGCAGCGTGCGACCTACCCAGGGCCGTACGCTGGCAGTGATGCAGGTCTGCGGCGGTTCCCAGTCGTTCAACGTGGTCAACGCGCTGCGCGTGCTCGGCCGGTGGATGCGGATGGTCACAATTCCGAACCAATCCTCGGTGGCCAAGGCCTGGCAGGAGTTCGATGACGACGGTCGAATGAAGCCTTCGGCGTACTACGATCGCGTGGTGGACGTGATGGAGGAACTGGTCAAGTTCACCCTGCTGGTGCGCGGGCGTAGTGACTACCTGGTGGACCGCTACAGCGAGCGCAAGGGGGCCGTCGAGGCGGCAGCGCTGGCCGCTGCCGCAGGCGTGGTGGAGACCGTTTTGAACCAAGAGGAAAGTGCGTGAACGCTGTCATCTATCACAACCCAAAGTGCGGCACCTCCCGCAATACCTTGGCGCTGATCCGCTTTGCCGGGATCGAGCCGGAAGTGATCGACTACCTGGCCGACCCACCCGGCCGCGCTCGTCTTGTCGAACTCATTACGGTGGCGGGGTTGAGCGTGCGCGATGCCATCCGGCAGAAGGGAACGCCGTATGACGAACTCGGGCTAGGCGACGCAGCGCTGAGCGACGACGCGCTGCTTGATGCGATGCTGGCGCACCCGATACTCATCAATCGTCCTCTCGTACAAACCGATAGGGGTACTCGTCTGTGCCGGCCTTCGGAAGTGGTGCTGGAGATCCTGCCGCCGCTGCCCGGACCGTTCCGAAAGGAAGATGGAGAGTGGGTGACCGGGCACGCCGGAAGCTCGACGCCGTGATCCCATTGCCAGGCTGGGCTTGCCGCAGCTGAGAACCACAGGAGGTCATGCCCCATGTCGGCGCTCGATCCCACGACAAGCGACAGCGCATGGCGCGTCCTCCTGGTGTTCCTGCGACTGGGGCTGACGTCGTTCGGCGGCCCGATCGCCCACCTGAGCTACTTCCGCCTTGAGTTTGTCGAACGCCGCCGTTGGCTGACGGACCGCAGCTACTCCGATCTGGTGGCCCTGTGCCAATTACTGCCAGGCCCGGCCAGCAGCCAGGTAGGCATGGCGCTGGGCTTGCGTCGCGCCGGCTGGCCTGGCCTGTTGGCCGCTTGGGCTGGCTTTACCCTGCCATCGGCCGTGCTGATGATTCTGTTCGCGTTGGGCGTTGCCGAATACCAGGGCATCGTTGAATCCGGCTGGCTGCATGGCCTGAAGATCGTGGCAGTTGCCGTGGTGGCCCAGGCGGTATGGGGAATGGCCCGGTCCCTTTGCCCGGACCGTCTGCGGGCAGCGATGGCGTTTTTTGCCGCTGTGTTGACTTTGTCCATACCCACGGTCGTCGGCCAGATCGTGGTGATCATCCTCAGCGGATTGATCGGTCGCTGGATGCTGAAGATCGAACCGGCCTCCGGCCAATCAGACGGCGGCTATTCCGTCTCGCGAAGAACCGGCACGGTGGCACTGGTGCTACTGGTACTGCCGCTTGTTCTGCTGCCCTTGTGGGCGGTGGCTAGCGGCTCCCCCTTGGCCGTGCTGTTGGAGGGTGTGTACCGCGCCGGCGCCCTGGTCTTCGGCGGCGGCCATGTCGTGCTGCCGTTGCTGCAGACCGCAGTCGTCCAGAGCGGCACCGTGAGCACGGTGGATCTGCTCGCCGGGTACGGTGCGGCGCAGGCGGTGCCGGGCCCTCTTTTCTCCTTTGCAGCATACCTGGGGGCTGTGGCCGAGGGGCCGCTGGGTGGCTGGGCAGGAGGCCTTGCGCTGTTGGTGGTCATTTTCCTGCCAGCCGTTCTCGTGCTCGTAGGGGTGCTGCCGTTCTGGGAGTCCCTGCGCCCCCGCAAGGATCTCCAAGCTTCGATTGCAGGCGTCAACGCAGGGGTGGTCGGCATCCTTTTGGCGGCGTTGTATGACCCGGTGTGGACGAGCGCGATCCATGACCGATGGGATGTCGCGATGGCGTTGGTTGCGTTTGGGCTACTGGTCGTTGCGCGTGCTCCGCCGGTCCTGGTCGTGTTGCTGGCTGCCGTGGCGGGTTGGGCGATGACGGGATAGCGCCGCCAGGACGGTCAGGAGCGTTTCGGCAGCGCAACCTGATGTCCGCTTCTGGCCGAAAGCGGACAACGACGACGCCGATAGCTGACGTGAGCGCCGAGCCGGCAGTCATATCCGGGCGCGAATGTCCGCCCATTGCCGAGAGTGGAGATTGTCAGGGTGACGGCGCTGCACAGGCATTCCGCAGCGTGAGAACAAATCCATCCGATAAGGGGGCTGCAACTTTGTACGCCAGCAAAAGAAGTAGCGGGTCCCGGTCGAAGTCGTCGCTGTTGATACTCGGCCTTCGGTCCGCTTAGCGGTGGCACGCATATCACCAGTAATAGAGGATCCCGAGGCGCACTGACGCCTTACATGGCCTCAATGCCCCTTGGAAGACTGGCGTGCGCGAGCCTTCCAACGGCCGAAGACGGATTCGGCTTCACTCACCGGAATTGGACGATAGTGTTCTTGTTCTGGCGTTCCACTAGACCTCGGTCGCACCACTAGGCTCACAGATGGACATTGAGATCAAAAGGGCGCAGCGTTTGCTTCTCGCCCCCAAGGGCTATTGATTTCGGAGAGCGCAAATGAGCAGAACAAGTATCTCCCATCCACTGAAGATTGCCACCTTGCCTGTCGGCACGAACGGCGGCGGGATCGGCGTCACCTTTGCACCAGGAAAACATCAGGACGTCGCAATGACTGGCTCTTGGGCTCGGGACCTGGACGTCGACCTTGCGTCGATCACGGAGTGGGGAGCACAGCATCTGATCACGTTAATTGAGCCGTGGGAGTTCGAGGAGCTGCGAATCACCTCTTTGGCGGAACGTGCCAGAGCGCACGGTTTGACGTGGCACGGCCTGCCAATTACAGATGGTGCGGCTCCCGACGCGCGACTGCTTGAGCCATGGCGATCCCTAGGACCACAGTTCGCAGCCAAGCTCTTGTCTGGAACCAGGATCGTGGTGCATTGCAAAGGCGGGCTGGGTCGGGCCGGTACCGTGGCGTCGATGCTCCTCATTCAAACCGGCTGCGCTTCAGACGGCATCGATGCAATTGCGAAAGTGCGCTCGGTGCGGCCTGGTGCGGTGGAGACTGCGGAGCAGGAGGAATTCATCCTGAACTGGTCTGATCAGGGAGCCACGAGTCTGAGGTAGTCGCAAAGCCCCGCTAACCTACCCGTCATTGCCTTGGGCTGGAGCACAAGACGCCTGTATTACGCAGCTAGTCTGAAGAGGACTCCTCTCCAAGGTGCGAAACGCTGAACACTTTTCTCCAAACACATATAGTGTTGCTGCTCCTACTGCTTCGCGCGCCCCTCGCATGCCTATCTGAACCTGTCGCCAGGCCTGGACTTCGAAACCAAGCTGTTCGCCAAGACCAATGCGCCGCAGTTGCTGCGCAAGGAACTGTCGAAGCCGGGCTACGTACCGCAGCCGATCGCACTGGGCATCAACACGGATGCGTACCAGCCGATCGAGCGCAAGTTCAAACTGACTCGCCAGCTGATCGAAGTGATGCTGGAAACCAAGCATCCGTTCTCGCTGATCACCAAGAACGCGCTGGTCGAGCGTGACATTGATCTGCTCGCACCGCTGGCGGCGGAGAACCTGGTCAGCGTGCATTTCTCGGTGACCTCGTTGGACCCGCATCTCTCCGCGAAGCTGGAACCGCGCGCATCGGCACCGCACGCACGGCTGCGTGCGATGAAGCGGCTGCATGAAGCCGGCATTCCGGTCGGGGTGATGGTGGCGCCGGTGATTCCGTGGATCAACGACAGCGAGCTGGAAGCCGTGCTGGAAGCCGCACGCGACGCAGGTGCGAGCACCGCAGGCTACGTGCTGCTGCGCCTGCCACTGGAAGTGGCCCCGCTGTTCCGCGATTGGTTGGACACCCATCATCCCGATCGCGCCGCGCACGTGATGAGCACCATCCAGCAGCTGCGCGGCGGCAAGGACTACGACAGCCAGTTCGGGACGCGCATGCGTGGCCAGGGGGTCTATGCCGATCTGTTGAACAACCGCTTCAAGCTGGCGCGCAAGCGGTTGGGCTTCAACGCGCAGAACAGCCATTGGCCGACGCTGGATTGCAGCCGGTTCCAGAAACCGCTGCCGCCGAAGAAGGATTCGCCGCAGGGGTCGTTGTTCTAGGAAGTTCCGCTGCGTATGGAGACGCCGCCGCGCTGCGGCCAGGTTGCAACGTGTGAAAGAACCGTTAAACCCGGCGAAAATGAACCCATTGTTAACGATTCACGCGTTGTCTGGCCTGCAACGATTACCAGGGAAATGGAAGAGCATGACGCTCCTGAAGACACGTACGTCGCTGTCCCTTGCTTTGCTTCTCACCCCCTTGTCCTTGTTCGGTGCCGGCGCCAAGGCGCCGCCGACGGATTTGGAGCGGATCACGGTCAAGCCGCCCGTCGAGGACTTTGAATACCCCCTGTGGTGGTCGATTGATGGAGGCATGCAAGGCGGCTTTGATGGCGGCATGGGCGGGGGCGGCGGTTCATTTCCGACCGAAACCGCGAAGGAGCAGCCGACCGATGACAAGGAGAAGGACTGCAATGGCCGTAAGGGCAATCCCGTCGTGCTCTACAGCGGCAACAAGGTTGAACCAGAACTTGATTTCGCCAGTCAGGGTGAAATGGGCCTGTTTCTGCAGCGCAACTACAATCACTACTGGAGCGCAACCGGACTGTTCGGCAATCACTGGCTGAGCAACTTCGACTATTCGCTCGCATTCACCGATGCAGATCAGTTGGCGTGGGTGCAACGGCCCGACGGCCGCCGCATCAAGTACCTCAAGGATCCGACCAGCGGTCGCTGGTATGAGGACAAGGCGCAGCCCATCGCGTACCTTTCCGCGAACGGCGATGGCACGTTTACGCTTCGAAACGAAAAAAACGGTACGGAGACCTACAACGCTGAGGGCTATATCACCCGACTCAGCAATGAGCAGGGCGTGAGCTGGACGTTCTCCTATGCTGACCGCTATCTGCAGAAGGTGACCCACTCCTCGGGACGCAGCGTCAGCTTTGGCTGGGCCAATGGACAGGTCAGCCAGGTGACCGATCCGGCCGGCAACATCTATCGCTACACCTATACCCCCAATGTGTTCGGGAACGGACGTGGGCGGCTCGCCAGCACGACGCTGCCTGGCACACCTGCAACGACGATCAGTTACCACTACGAAGATGCCCGCTTCCCGGGTGCCCTGACTGGCAAGTCTTTTAATGGCGTGCGCTATTCCACGTTTGCGTACGACGCGGAGCGCCGCGCCATCAGCACAGAGCACAATGGTGGCATTGAACGGTTCCGCTTCAGTTACGCCGTACGCAGCACCGAACCGGTGCTGCCGCCCCCCGCTCCGACTCGACCCGGGGGTCTCCGCGCCGATGAGGAGCGTGGATGGTGCGAACAGCGCCCCGGAGGCTCACGCATCTGCTACCAGCCGCGCTCGCTGCCTGTCGATTCGCTGCCGATGGAGAGCGCTCTCGGCATGACCGCCGCCGCTGCGCCGAGCCTTACGCGGCCCGTCGATATCGATGTCACCGTGATCAACCCTCTTGGCCGCAGCACCACCTACACGTTCAAGGACGGAAAGATGGTGTCGACCAACGGTGATCCGTCGCCGAACTGCCCTGCCAGCTACAAGGAGCAGAGCTACGACGCCAATGGGTACCCTGATCTGGTCCATGATTTCCAGGACAATCTGACCAACTTCGACTACAGCGCACAGGGCTACTTGCTGAAGCGGGTGGAAGCGGTCGGCAGCTCGGCCGAACGTACGACGTTGCAGGAGTGGGATACCGCGCGTAACCGACTGCTCAAGACGACAGTGGTGGGGGATCTCGAAGTCGCCTACACCTATGACGATCGCGGAAACGTGGCCAGCGTAACCGAGCGCAATCTGACGGCACGTGGGGTGCTAAGCCAGACGCGGGTCACCCGCACAACCTATACCTATCATGCCAATGGTCTGAAGGCCTCGGTCAAGGTCGACGGCCCTCTTGCGCAGGATGACGTCACCTCCGTCTTTAATAGTCAGGGCGATCTGACCAGTGTCACCAACGCGCTTGGTCATACGATCAGCTATTCCAACTACAACGGACTGGGGCTGCCGGGGCGCATCGTCAACGCGAACGGTGGTGTGCGAGAGTTGACGTATGACGGCCGTGGCCGCGTTGTGTCCGACAGAACCAGTTCGGGAACTGGCTGGGCGACGACCGCCATTGGCTACACCGCTGCAGGTGACATCGCCTCGCTTACCCAGCCTGATGGCGTGACAGTCCGCTACGGCTACGATGCAGGGCGCCGCCTGACGCAGGAAGTCCGTTCAATGGGGGACGGCAAGTGGGCGTGGACCCGTCATAGCTACAACAACGCTTCCAATCGCACGCGCACTGAGGTTTCACAAACCGACTATCCGATGGATTCGATGGTGAGCGGCGTGATTGACGAAATCACTCATGATGCGCAGTGGAACTGGTTCGTGCGTGGCTGGGCCTGTTCCACTGGCTCGGCTGGATCAATCCAGGTGGACGGTTACGCCGACGGCAACGTCTACCTGGGTAGCACACAAGCAAACCTTGCCAGCGAGCCAGGAGTTGCAGCGGCTTGCCAAGCATCAGGGAGTGCCTATAGGTATCAGTTGCCGATATCGCTAGCCCAGAGGCAGCAGTTCGGCGGCCGCAAGTTCTCCGTCTACGGCCAATCTCCGCAGGGCCGCGGCCAGGACCGACCGCTCGCGAACTCAGGCGTGTTTGCGATTCCAACGGCAAACATCGTTGGTGACATCGGCGGCGTGACCCAGGACGGCAACTGGAACTTCTTCATTGAAGGCTGGGCCTGCTCAGTTGGCGTGGATGCCTCGATCGACGTACACGTCTATGCCGGCGGGGCAGCTGGCGGCGGCACATTCATAGCTTCGGGACGCGCCAACATGGCGACCGACGGAAACGTCGCCAACGCGTGCCAGGCACGTGGAAATGCCTATTGGTTCAAGATTCCTCTTGACGGCAACGTACGATCGAATCACGGGGGAAAAGCACTATACGTGCACGGAATCTCGCCTGTTGGCGGTCCGAACCTGACCATCAATCGCTCGGGTACGTTCACGGTCCCCGCAGTGGTGCGCAATGCAGAACTCGTCAGCGCTTCGGCATCACCCCGCCAGATATTCAATGGTGGCTCATCGGAGCTGACGTTCCAGTTCCGTAATACCGGGAACGTCGTGTGGAATCCTGGCGACACCTATCTCGCATTCGGAATTCTTCAGCTCAATGAAAGCATGGGCCTAGCTGGACCGGTGCCGCCCGGGGCGGTTGCAACCTTTACCAAGAGCGTTGGTCCGAAGAACACCGGGAATGGCAACGTCAGCTTCATCTACAAGGCGCAGATGGCCTCTGGCGGTGCTGCGTGGGGCATGGAGGGGAGGACGACATTGTCTGTTGAGAACAACATGGGAAGCTGTGGTCGCGTCACCTGCGAACAGCCTCGGTAACAAAGGACTGTCCATATGCCAGCACTGACGCTTGCCCTGATCGGGCTGAACGCTGTTGTCTCCGTCAACACATATGAGTACGACGAACTGGGCCGTGTGATCGTCGAGCGCGGCAACGGCGTACAGAATGTGCGCTATGCCTATGACGCGGAGGGACGCGTCACCCAGGTCACCGATTCGCAGAATCGGGTTACCCGGATGAGCTACGACGCTCGCGGTCGCTTGATCCAATCAATCGATGCTGCTGGAGGGACGACCCAGATTGCCTACGACCTGGCAGATCGCCCGATCCGTGTGAGCGATCCCCGCAATCTCGTTACCACCTACGAATTCGATGGTTTCGGCCAGATGTGGAAACAGGTGAGTCCGGATACGGGAACGACACAGCACCAGTACGATGCTGCAGGTCTGCGGACATCGACGGCGCGGGCCGATGGCAGCGTCGTCTCCTTCGGCTACGACGGTCTGGGACGAATGACTTCTGCGAGCGCAGAAGGCCGAACGATGGGTTATAGCTACGATTGGTGCGGCAACGGTAAAGGTCAGCTGTGCGGCACTTCAGGGCCCGGAACCGCCACCCATTTTGCCTATACACCGAACGGACAGCTGCAGATACGGCGCGACTTCACCGATCTGTCTGGTCAGAAGACGGACTACAGCACCACCTATGGATACGACGGCATCAATCGCCTGAGCCAGATCACCTATCCCAACGGTGACAAGGCGACCTACACATATGGCTCCCAAGGAAAACCAAGTGCGTTGATGGCGACGGTCGACGGGACTCAACGCTCAATCATCTCCCAGGCCAACTGGAAGGTCACGGGAGCGCATGAGTGGCTGGCCTATGGCAACGGGCTTGCCCGGGGCTACAACCATGATCAGGAGGGGCGGCTGACCGCAATGTCGGTCTGGGGACCCAATGGCAGCAAGGTCAGCTATTGGGACTATCAGTACAGCGGCGATGGCGAAATCACCGCCATTGTCGACGCTGTCGACCCGAACATGACCCAGTTGATCGGCTACGACGCGTTGAGTCGTATGACCAAGCTGACCCGCTTCGGTGTCATCAACAATCTTTCCTACGATGCCGGCGGCAATCACGACCGCTATCAGGCAGGCAATCAGCTGACCCAATACAGCATCGACCCGGGGAGCAACCGGGTGCTGAACTACACCAACCAGGACGGCAGCCGTCAGTACCAGTACGACGCATTGGGAAATCGTATCAGCGAGACCGCAGGCAGCCGGATCAGCACCTATGAGTACAATGCATTCAATCGCATGAGCCGCAGCAACATCGGTGGCACTGCGACTGATTACGTGCTCAATGCGCAGGGGCAGCGCGTTGCAAAGATCAACCAGAACACCAACAGTCGCTACTTCTACGTTGGCCAAAACCAGCTTATGACCGAGCTGAACAATGGCGTGTGGACCAACTATTTCTGGTTCGAAGGTGAACTGGTGGGTTTGGCTCGCAGCGGGCAGCACAATTATGTGCATACCGATCATCTTGGACGCCCGGAGTTCGTCACCAGCCCGAGCCAGCAGACCGTCTGGAAGGCGTACAACTACGCCTATGGGCGCAGTGTCCAGAAGGATGAGATTGGCGGGTTGAACATTGGCTTCCCGGGCCAGTACTACGATGTGGAAAGCGGCCTCTGGTACAACGGCTTCCGCGACTATGACGCGAGCATTGGCCGGTATGTGCAGAGTGATCCGATTGGATTGGCAGGGGGAACCAATACCTATGCATATGTAGGCGGAAACCCCATTTCCTTCACGGATCCTTATGGACTCTGTGGAATCAACTACCTTGACCTTGCTATTGGAATTGCTGACTTCCATATCGGAAGAGTTGAACTCGCCGGTGGTGCCGCCACTGCAATCATAGGTGCCGGATTTGGGTCAGAAGAAGCAATGGCTGCAGGCGCGTTGGCCGGAGGTCTTGGGTGGGCAACCATGTATGATGGCGCAGCTGGTGTCTGGGGTGCCTTTGACGGAAAGAAGCGTGACCCTGCGTTACAAGAGGTTGGTGGAGCTCTTCTGGGATACCACGGAGCTAAGGCGGGGAGAATCATCTCTGACTGGACGACCATTCGCGGTGGATTCAAAGGTCTGAGGAGCGTCATGCGAGGTAAAGCGACTCTGCAAGGAGCCTATGACGCCGCAAAAGCCGGGAAAGAGATGGTAGATAGCCAGTCGTCCGGCACCGATCCGTGCGATTGCAAGTGAGAGAATGATGAAGATTCTACTTTGGGCACCTGTAGTTATATTTTCTTTGCTGTCATTGAGAGCAGTAGCTTTCGTCGTGTACCAAGGGATAAATGGATCCCCCTTCGAGGAGGAGGAGATCATAGTTGCTGGGATCGGATTGATCTGTGGTTGGATCGCCTGGGTTATGTACAAGACCTTGATCAGACCATGGAGGAAGCCGAAGTCCTAGTATTGAGCTGGAGATCGTGAGTCACCCAGTCGCCGGATGGACCTTTCGCGCAGCCCGTTGCGCTGGGCTACCGTTCAGCGCAACGGACGAAAGGCGACCGATAGCGCGCATCGTAAACAAGAGATCACTGGTCAATTGTCTCTGTACCTTGCCATGGCTATCTTGATCGGACTGAAGGCCACTCTTCTATCTTCAGTTCAACTTTCAACTCGAAATCTGCGTCGAGAAGGTCAGTGCCTGGCAACATAGCAACGACGATTTCTGACTGTTCTTTGGACCCACGAAATACTTGGGTTAGCCCCCCCTATCCCCCAGACAACTTCTGCGCACTCTGGAACAGGATCCAGCTGGTGGCGATGAACTTGTCGTCGCCCTGCGGCCGGTTGCCACGATGGGCGTGGGTGAACGCGATCGGGGCGATCAACAAACTGCCGATGCGAAGTACGATCTTCCGCCCCTGGAACAGGAACTCGGTCTCGCCTTCGTCAATGTCGTCGTTGAGGTACAGCGTCCACAAGAGGAGCGTTCAGCATCATGGATGCGAACCATATCCGCCTACTGGTTCAAGTCGATGCTTCCGGATCCATGAGCGCATGAAATGAAGATCATCTACTGGCTGGGCATCGCGTTCCTGTGGATGCTCCCATTGAACTTTCTTCTACTGACAGCGGCCAAATTGCTGTCAGCGGATCCGCTAGGCAGCGAAGAGCTGGTCGGCCTCGGCATGGCCGTATTTGGTGGGGCAGCGGGAGGGATCCTGTATCGCCGTCGTCCTCGCAAGCCCCTCGCTCCGTCGAGCATCCATGATCCGGTGCACGGGGCAAAGACGACTGAAGCCTTGCGGGATTCAAGTTGCGACGAACAACGACAGTCGGGGAATGGGCCTTGAAAAAGGTACCGTTGCGCCATCTGCTCCTGTGCACTGTCATTGCGGCCCTGACAAGCGGTACTTATCTTTCAATGTTTGGATCCATCGGACGTGGCGATTGGACCGGAAAGCCTACAGAAGCAGAACTGCGCGCTGCCACCGATACCTTTGAACTCCCTTCAGGGGTCCATCCCACGAACGTTACGTTCTTACCGAAGGTCACGTTCCTGGGGGCCGTCTTCGACGCTGAACTCGAATCTGATCCAGAGCAGATCGCCGCTTTCTTCATCAAACAAGCCGCAGAGAAGCGGTGGCGACTGCAGAAAGACAAACGGCAGCGCCATTACCGATTGATGGTCTTCTGCGAGGATCGCCTGGCGCGCTCGGTAGAGCTGACGACAAGAGGCAGTACGGTGAAGCTCTATGGAGGAACCTACTGGGACTCGGACAGGGGCGGCGGCGACTACTGCTCTCCTGAGGCCCGGTAAACCACCGACGGCATAACGAACTTGCCTGGATATCGGCTCCAATCGGGAGAAGTACGATGACCTCACCCTCCCCCAAACAACTTCTGCGCACTCTGGAACAGGATCCAGCTGGTCGCGATGAACTTGTCCCCACCCTGCGGGCGATTGCCACGATGGGTGTGAGTAAACGCCGTCGGCGCAATCAGCAGGCTGCCGGTGCGCGGCGCGATCTTGCGCCCCTGGAACAGGAACTCGGTCTCGCCTTCGTCAAAGTCGTCGTTGAGGTACAGCGTCCACAACACGTGCCGATGCAGGGTCTCGGCCTGCGCATCCTTCGGGTACAGCTCGCAGTGCCAGTAGGGGTAACCACCCTCGCCCGCCGCATACCACTGCAGGTTGATGGCGCCGGGGCGCAGGCAGGTCCGCGCAAGATCCGCCAGTTGCTGTGGCGGCATGTCGGGGAAGTCCTCGGCAGACAGGCGTCGCGGTTGGCCGTTGCTGTCCTGGATCTGCAACATCAGCGGGGCGATCAACGCCTGTGGATAACGGCGTAGATAAGTCAGCAGGCCGTTGAACGCCGCGATCTGCAGCTGCTGGTCGACATCCTGCCAGCCGTCCAGGCCACTGATGCGCAGATCCTTGCTGTGCTTGAGTTCCGGGAACACACCACTGCCCACGGCACCGGGCTGCAGGCCACGCGTGGCGCGCAGGCGTTCAACGATCGCCGCGCAGACCTCGCTGGGGACGGCGTTGTGGATGACTTCGATGAAATCGACCGGGCCCTGCTCGTGCATGCGTGCATTCCTTAGGCGGCAACGGCTTGATGGTGCCGTTTGCCGCCCTCGGTGTCACCCCACGGTCATGTCATCGTTCTGCCATGACCGCTGTCAGGCGATAGGCCTCAGCCCTGTGCGTCGTCGTGCGCGTGGTGGTAGCGCACGGCTTCGGCCACTTCCTCGCGCGAACCCAGGAACACCGGCACGCGCTGGTGCAGCTGGTCGGGCTGGATGTCGAGGATGCGCTCACGGCCCGTCGAGGCGGCACCGCCGGCCTGTTCGACCAGCAGGCCCATCGGGTTGGCCTCGTACATCAGGCGCAGCTTGCCGGCCTTGGACGGATCCTTCTTGTCCCACGGGTAGATGAAGATGCCGCCGCGGGTCAGGATGCGATGCACGTCGGCCACCATGCTGGCGATCCAGCGCATGTTGAAGTTCTTGCCGCGCGCGCCTTCCTTGCCCGCCAGCAGGTCGCTGACGTAGGCCTGCATCGGCGCTTCCCAGTGACGCTGGTTGGACATGTTGATGGCGAATTCCTGGGTGGCCGCCGGAATCTGCATGTTCTCGGTGGTCAGCACGAACTCGCCCTTCTCGCGGTCCAGGGTGAAGGCGTGGGTACCGTGGCCGACGGTCAGCACCAGCTGGGTGCTGGGCCCGTAGATGCAGTAGCCGGCGGCGATCTGCTTGCTGCCCGGCTGCAGGAACGCGTCATCGCCCGGCAGTTCGACATTGGTCGGGCAGCGCAGCACGGAGAAGATGGTGCCGACGGAGACGTTGACGTCGATGTTGGAGCTGCCGTCGAGGGGATCGAACAGCAGCAGGAAATCACCGCGCGGGTAGATGTCCGGCACCGGCTGGCTGTGGTCCATTTCCTCCGAGGCGCAGGCGGCGAGGTGGCCACCCCAGGCGTTGGCTTCAAGCAGGATCTCGTTGCTGATCACATCCAGCTTCTTCTGCGCTTCACCCTGCACGTTGCCGGTACCGGCATCGCCGAGCACGCCACCGAGGGCGCCCTTGCTGACGGCGATGGAGATGCTGGTGCAGGCGCGGGCCACCACGGCGATCAGCTGGCGCAGGTCGGCATTGATGCGGCCGGCGTGCTGTTCCTGGATCAGGAAGCGGGTCAACGAAGTACGGGACATGGGCGGGCAGGTCTCGGCAGCGGGAAAACGCCTATTGTCGCCCGTATGGCGGGGGCGTGCGTGAGCGCGGGAAGGCGTAATCGTTTCCAGATGCGTTGCGCTCGTGGCGCCTTCCTTTTGTCGAGGCTCGCGGGAGGGGAAGGCGATGCAGGACACGCTGCAAGTACGTCCCTGTAAGCTCGATGGCGCCATCCATGGCGCCAACGGTCCTGCATCGCCTCCCCCTCCCGCGAGCGTCAGGGTTCGCCGCGAGCGCGGTGGGGATGGCAAAGGCAAGAGCAGGAGCAAAAAACAAAGGCGCCTTTCGGCGCCTTTGTCCTCAAGCCACTGGAGCGTTGCTTCAGCCCTTGGCGACGGTGGCCACGGCCTTGGCGACGTATTCCAGGTTGTTCTGGTTCAGCGCGGCCACGCAGATGCGACCGGTGCCGACGGCGTAGATGCCGAACTCGTCGCGCAGGCGCTCGACCTGCTCACGGCTCAAGCCGGAGTAGGAGAACATGCCGGCCTGCTCGTTGATGAAGCCGAACTGCGGGGCACCTGCAGCGGCCAGCTTCTCGACCAGGCCCTGGCGCAGGGCATGGATGCGCTCGCGCATCTCGGTCAGCTCCTGCTCCCACATCGCGCGCAGTTCCGGGTGGGTCAGCACGCCGGCCACCAGCGCAGCACCGTGGGTGGATGGGCTGGAGTAGATGGTGCGGATCACGCGCTTGACCTGCGACTGCACCGCCTTGGCGTCAGCGGCGGTCGGCGCCACCATCGACAGCGCACCCACGCGCTCGCCATACAGCGAGAACGACTTGGAGTACGAGTTGGCGACGATGAAGCTGTCGATGCCGGCTTCGGCGATGATGCGCACCGCGGCGCCGTCCTGCTCGATGCCCTTGTCGAAGCCCTGGTAGGCCATGTCGATGAAGGGGAACAGCTGCTTGTCCTTCAGCAGCTGTGCGACCTGCTTCCACTGGGTGACCGTGAGGTCGGCACCGGTGGGGTTGTGGCAGCAGGCGTGCAGCAGCACCACGGTGCCGGCTTCCAGCTTGCCCAGGTCCGCCAGCAGGCCGTCGAAGTTGACGCCGTGGGTGGTCGGATCGAAGTAGGTGTAATCCAGCACCTCGAAGCCGGCCGCGCTGAACACGGCGCGGTGGTTTTCCCAGCTCGGGTTGCTCAGCGCAACGGTGGCGTGCGGCAGCAGCTTCTTCAGCACGTCGGCGCCGACGCGCAGCGCACCGCTGCCACCAACGGTCTGCGCGGTGGTCACGCGGCCAGCGGCCAGCAGCGGCGAATCCTTGCCGAACACCAGCTCACGCGTGGCCTGCGTGTACGCCGGCAGGCCGTCGATCGGCAGGTAGCCGCGCGGTTTGGCTTCAGCGGCGAGCTGCTGCTCGATCTGCTTGACGGCGCGCAGCAGCGGAATGCGGCCGCTCTCGTCGTAGTAGATGCCCACACCCAGGTTGACCTTGGTTGGGCGGCTGTCGGCGTTGTACGCCTCGGTCAGGCCCAGGATCGGGTCACCTGGGACCAGTTCCACGTTTGCAAAGAAGGACACGGCGGTACTCGTTCGGTAGACGGAAAGGGGGAGGAAGTGCGCTACGCGGTCTGCGGCGTTTCGGCCGGAAACAGCCCATCGTAACAAAGCCTGCCGGGGGCTGGCCGCCGCCATCGTCATCCACGGCCCCGTACCATGGCGTGCGTTGCCGCCCGACCCATCAACCTGAATCATGAAAACTGCCGCACGCCGCCGTAGCCTGCCGCTTTCCGCCCTGCTGCTGTCGCCCTGGGCGGTGATGGCCGCGCCTGCGCCCACCGCCCTGCCGGCGGTGCAGGTACAGGCTGCACGGGTGCCGGGCATCGACCCGTTCGCGCTGCCGGCCAGCCAGGACACGGTCTGGATCGATGCCGGCCGCGCTGGCACCGGCGCGCAGCTGTCCGAAGCGCTGGCTGGGGTACCCGGTCTGCTGGCGCGCGACCGGCAGAACTTCGCCCAGGACACCCAGCTGTCGATCCGTGGCTTCGGCGCGCGTTCGACCTTCGGGGTGCGCGGGGTACGGGTGTTGATCGACGGGGTCCCTGCAACCATGCCCGATGGCCAAGGCCAGCTGTCACATGCCAGCCTGCTTGGTGCCGAACGCATCGAGGTGCTGCGTGGGCCGTTTTCCGCGCTCTACGGCAATTCCTCCGGTGGCGTGCTGCAGGTCTGGAGCGAACAGGGCCAGGCCGGCGACCCGTGGCGGTTGCGGCTCAGCGCCGGTGCCGACAACACGCTGAGCGTCGGTGCACAGCTGAAGGGTGCCGGCCAAGTACTGGACTACAACATCGCCGCCAATCACTTCCGCACCGATGGCTGGCGCGATCACAGCCAGGCACGCCGTGAATCGCTCAACGCGCGCATCGGGGGCGAGCTGGGCGGCGGGCGGCTGGAGCTGTTGCTCAATGCGCTTGATGCACCGGATGCGCAGGACCCGCTGGGCCTGACCCGTGCCCAGGTGGCGGCTGATCCGCGCCAGGCCACGGCAGTCGCGCACCAGTACAACACCCGCAAATCGGTGCGCCAGCAGCAGGCCGGCCTGCGCTGGACACGTGAAACCGGGCCGCAGCGCTGGCAGCTGATGGGCTATGCCGGCCAGCGCGCGGTACGCCAATACCTGCCGATCCCACCGACCGCCCAGGCCAACCCCCTGCATGCCGGTGGGGTGATCGATCTGGAGGGCGGCTACGGCGGGTTGGACGCGCGCTGGGGCTGGCAGGGTGACCTTGCCGGCCGGCCGCTGGACCTGGTGGCCGGGCTCAGCGCCGACCGCCAGCGCCAGCATCGCACCGGCCATGAGAACTTCCTCGGCAGCGCCCTGGGCGTGCGTGGACGGCTGCGTCGTGACCAGATCGACGTCGTGCAGAACGTGGACCAGTTCGCCCAGGCCTGGTGGCAATGGAGCCCGCGCTGGTCGTTGCTGGCCGGCCTGCGCCACAGCACCGTGCGTTTCAACTCGGACGATCGCTACATCACCGCCCGCAACCCGGATGACAGTGGTCACCGGCGCTACCAGGCGACCACGCCGGCGGCCGGGATCAGCTTCGAAGCGAGCCCGCAGTGGCGGCTGCACGCGGCGGTGGGACGTGGCTTTGAAACGCCTACCTTCAACGAACTGGGCTATCGCGCCGACGGCCAGGCGGGATTGGCGCTGGATCTGGCGGCCGCCCGCAGCCGCAATCTGGAGATTGGAAGCAAGTGGCACGCGCAAGGCGGAGCCCAGCTCGATGTCAGCGTATTCCGCGCAGATACCAACAATGAGCTGGCAGTTGCCAGCAATATCGGCGGGCGCAGCACCTATCGCAACATCGGCCGCACCCGCCGCCAGGGCATGGAACTGCAGTACCGGCAGCCGCTGGGCGAACAGCTGGAACTGCAGCTGGCATGGACCTGGCTGCAGGCTCAGGTGCGCTCGCCCTACCTGACCTCGAACACCTTGGTCGCCGCAGGCAGCCGCCTGCCCGGCGTGCCCCGCCAACAGGCCTTCGCACGCCTGCAGTGGAGCCCGGCTGAGTGGCAGTGGGCGCTGGAGGCCTCGGCCAGCAGCGATACTGTGGTCAATGACGTGGCCACCGAGCGCGCGCCGGGCTACGCCCTGCTGCACTTGGAAGCCGACCGTCGATGGACGCTGCCGGGCGGTGAGCTGCGCGCCTTCGCCCGGCTGGAGAACGTGCTGGACCAAGCCTACATCGGCTCGGTGATCGTCAATGACGGCAACGGGCGCTTCTATGAGCCGGGACCGGGACGGCGAGCCAACGTCGGCCTGCAGTGGTCGTGGCGCTGAGTTGGTAGTGCCGGCCGCTGGCCGGCATCGCTTTGTGCAGGGCAGCCCAGACGTTGCCGGCCAGCGGCCGGCACTACCGGTCAGTCGGGGGCCTTGGCCGGCACGAACGGCGAGGTCGGGTCGCTGGCCGGGAACGTCTCCTCCAGCGCCTCGTCCTGGTTGTCGCTGGCGCGCTGCTTGCGCTCGCGGCGCTTGAGCGGGCTCTCCTGGCCACCACGGTGGCGGTCACCGCCATCCTTGCGGTCCTGGGCCGCCTGTTCAGCCTCGTGCTTCACCGGCAGGTGGTCGTGCTCGGCATCGAAGAACGGCGCGCCGGTGCCGCGGTAGTCGGCGTTGTCGGCATCGCGCTTGCCGCGCTGCTCGCCGGGAATGGGCGGGTGGTTCTCCCGCAGCGGGTCTCGCGAGGTCTCTCGGCTCATGGTCTGGTACCTGCCCTTGGGGGGATTCCACTACACCGCCCCGCAGGTAAAGCCGTTGCGAACCTGGCGTCATGAACATCTCGCTCACCCCCCGGTAACGGCACCGCGCGTATTCCTGCCCACCCGCCCCCGCTGCAGGAGCCGGCCATGCCCCGTCTTGAACGACCCGCACCGTCCGTGTTCAACGCCCTGCTCGATCCACTCGGCCAGCGCACTGCCCAGCGCCGCACGCGCCGCCAGGAAGATCCGCAGGCGGTGGCGCAGGACTACCTGCAGTACATGATCAGCGACTACGAGGAGAGGCGTGGCCAAAGCCACCGCAACTGGCGCGATCTGTGCCCGGTATATGCCTTCGCGCTGACGACCCATGCCGCGGATTGGCCACGCGGTGATGCTGCCGATACCTGCGAGGAACTGGCCGAGCATTGGGAACAGATGCGCGGGCAGTCGCGGCTGGGCTGGTCGCAGGCACGCCCGGTCGTGGAGGACGCCTGGCGCGCGCTGGACCATATCCCGGCGGCGGCGGTGAGGCCGTTGCTGCAATAATGCCGGCCGCTGGCCGGCAACCCCGGGAAACTTCAGGCCGCGAGTTCCGCCGGCCAGTGCCCGGCACTACCGTTTTCCGTAGAACCCGCGTGCACGGTATCGACACGGGTGGTTTACACCGCCCATCCCAAGCTGGATGCCCTGCTCCGCCAAAGGTACGCCCATGGCCCGCCCGATCTGGACTGGCACGCTCTCGTTCGGCCTGCTCAATGTGCCGGTGTCACTGATGTCCGGAGAGCGCAAGGTCGATCTGCAGTTCCGCATGCTCGACTCCCGCGATCGCAAGCCGATCCGCTTTGAGCGGGTCAACGCCGATACGGGCGAGGAAGTTCCCTGGAAGGACATCGTCAAGGCCTACGAGTACGACAAGGGCAGCTATGTCGTGCTGGAGGAAGGCGATATCCGTTCGGCGGCACCAGAAAGCCACGAGGCCGTAGAAGTGGAATCGTTCGTGGAAGCATCGCAGATCGATCCGCGCTACTACGAGAAACCGTATCTGCTGGTGCCCGGCAAGAAGGCCGAGAAAGGCTATGTGCTGCTGCGCGAGACCCTGCGCAGCACCGGCAAGGTCGGTATCGCGCGGGTGGTCGTGCGCACACGCGAGTACCTGTGCGCGGTGATGCCGCATGAGGACGCACTGGTGCTGATGATCCTGCGCTATCCACAGGAACTGGTGGATCCGGAGGAGTACAAGCTGCCCACCGGCAAGCTGTCCGACTACCGCATCACCAGCAAGGAAACGGCGATGGCCGAACAGCTGATCGAGTCGATGGCCGGCGACTGGGATCCGTCGCAGTATCACGATGAATTCCGCGAGCGCCTGCAGCAGGTGTTGAACAAGCGCATCAAGTCCAAGGGGGGTACCACGCGGGTCGACGATGAGCCTGCACCGCGCGAGGACGCCAGCACCAATGTGGTCGATTTCATGGCGCTGCTGCAGAAGAGCCTGGATGCCAACAAGCGCACGCCAGCGAAAAAGACGGCAACGCGGAAAGCAGCCACCAAATCCACGGTAAAGAAGGCAGCCAAGAAGGCTGCGAAGAAAGCTGCAAAGAAGACCGCTGCACGCCGCAAGGCAGGTTGAGCATGTCGTTGGAGCAGTACCGGCGAAAGCGCCGACCTGGCGGCGGCGCAGGGCAGACGCCGGCGCCTGACGACACGCCCGCGCAGGGTGATCCGACGCGGCGGCCTACCTGCGCCAGGCTGGTTTCAAGCGGCTGCGCAGCGACACGCCGAAGGAGGACCTTGGAATGAACATCGCAGATGCCGAAGCTGGAGGCGAGGTCCAGATTACTCATCCGGAGCGGGTGGTTTTTCCAAAGCAGAAGCTGACCAAGGGCGCCGTGGCCGACTACTACCAGCGCATGGCGCGCTGGATCCTGCCGGAAATCAGCGCGCGTCCGCTGTCACTACTGCGCTGCCCGGACGGCGTCGGCAAGGCCTGCTTCTTCCAGAAGCACCATGGTGCCGGCCTGGGCGATGCTGTACATGCGGTGCCGCTGCAGCAGAAGAGCGGGCGCGAGGATTACGTTTACATCGACGACGCACGGGGCCTGCTGCAGCTGGTGCAGATGAACACCCTGGAGTTGCATCCCTGGGGTGCAACCGTCGCCGACCCCGAGCATCCGGATCGGCTGGTGTTCGATCTTGACCCTGGAGAAGGCGTCAGCTGGGCACAGGTGAAGGCCGCTGCGCGTGACGTCCGTGACCGCCTGCAGGAGGCCGGCCTGAAGAGCTTCGTGCGGTTGTCCGGTGGCAAGGGGGTGCACGTTGTGGTGCCGCTGAAGCCCAGGGCCGACTGGGAACAGGCCAGGGTGTTCTGCGAGGCATTTGCCCGGGCGATGGCGGAGCGCGCGCCGGACCACTACGTGGCGACCATGAGCAAGGCCAAGCGTGGCGGCGTCATCTTCATCGACTGGCTGCGCAATACGCGGGGCGCCACCAGCGTGTGCTCGTGGTCGCTGCGTGCGCGTGAAAGTGCCGGTGTGGCGGTACCGCTGCGCTGGGAGGAACTGGCACGCGTCGGTGCGGCGGATGCGTTTTCGATGGCCAAGGCGCTGGCGCGCGCGAAGCGGCTGAAAGCGGATCCGTGGCAGGGCATCGATGCGTTGAAGCAGACGCTGCCGCGGATGGACCTGTAGAGCCGAGCCTATGCTCGGCTGCCTGTGTAAATGTGCATGAAAGCCGAGCACAGGCTCGGCTCTACAGGGGCGGCATCACCTTGCATCGCGCGAGGGACGACGGCCAAACCACCAGCCGGCCAGCAATTGCAGCGGCAGCGACGCCAGCAGCGAAATGACGAACCAGAGCGGGAAATCCGCACCCGCCGTCCACATGGCGTAGCCACAGCCCAGCGCGACCAGCGACCAGATCGAGAAGCCGTGCGAACGCGGCCAGCAGGGCGCGTAGTAGGTGGCAAAGGCGATACCCGCGATGCCACCGAGCACGCTGAAGGCCAGGTCCCAGCCCAGCTGCGCGCTGTTGTTGTCCGGCGGCATGCCCAGCAGCGGCGGCAACCAGCTGGCGACGCTGCTCACCAGCGCAAGTGAAAGTACACCGCCGAGCAGGGCAACGATGGACAGGAACAGGATCTTGAGCACGCCGGGCATGCACGCATTGTACGGCCGCGCGAGTGCCCGCTGGCGATGAATCGGCATGGCCGCCGCGTCCGTGGGAGAGGGGGACGGAGCGGCGGCGGCCATGCACGGAGGGTCAGGCGGCGAAGTCCAGTACGACGCGGCCTTCGATGGTGCCCGCGTGCATGCGTGCGAACACGTCGTTGATGTTTTCCAGGCGATCGGTGCTGACGGTGGCGGCGACCTTGCCCTCGGCAGCGAACTGCAGCGATTCCTGCAGGTCCAGGCGGGTGCCGACGATCGAGCCGCGCACGGTGATGCCGTTGAGCACCATGCCGAAGATATCCAGCGGGAAGTTGCCGGGCGGCAGGCCATTGAGCGAGACAGTGCCGCCGCGGCGGACCATGCCCAGTGCCTGCTCGAACGCCTTCGGCGACACCGCGGTGACCAGTGCACCGTGTGCGCCACCGATCTCCCTCTTCAGGAAGGCGGCCGGGTCGGTGGTACGCGCGTTGACGGTGACCTGCGCGCCGAGCTTCCGCGCCAGCGCCAGCTTGTTGTCATCCACGTCCACCGCCGCCACGTTCAGGCCCATTGCGCGGGCGTACTGCACGGCCATGTGGCCCAGGCCACCGATGCCGGAGATCGCCACCCAGTCACCGGGCCTGGTGTCGGTGACCTTCAGGCCCTTGTAGACGGTCACGCCGGCGCACAGCACCGGCGCGATCTCCACGAAGCCCACGTCCTTTGGAAGCAGGCCGACATAGTTGGCATCGGCCAGTGCGTACTCGGCGAAGCCGCCGTTGACCGAGTAACCGGTGTTGCGCTGCGTTTCGCACAGCGTTTCCCAGCCCCCCAGGCAGTGTTCGCAATGGCCACACGCCGAGTACAACCAGGGGATGCCGACCCTGTCGCCTTCCCTGACGTGCCCGACCCCGCCACCCACGGCCACGACGTGCCCCACGCCCTCGTGACCGGGGATGAACGGCGGGTTCGGTTTGACCGGCCAGTCGCCCTCGGCGGCGTGCAGGTCGGTGTGGCAGACACCACAGGCCTCGATCCTGACCAGTACCTCGCCCGCCCCCGGGCGTGGTACCGAGACTTCCTCGATGACCAGTGGCTTGCCGAACTCACGCACGACAGCGGCCTTCATGGTGGAATTCATGTTCGGATCTCCGTAGTGCGCTTGCCCACAGAATGACGCCGGCACGAGGCCGGCGCTTTGATCACGATCAAACCTTTGAAGATCCGTGCGCCGGGTTCAGCTGGCCAGCACCGAGGCCTCGCGGGCGAGGCGCTCGATGGCCTCCCAGTCGCGGGTCTGCAGCAGTGCCGGCGTGGTCAACCACGAGCCACCCACGCACAGCACGTTGGGCAGGTGCAGGAACTGCGGCGCGGTCTGCGCGCTGATGCCACCGGTCGGGCAGAAGCGCACGTCGGCGAATGGACCGTGCCAGGCCGCCAGCAGCGCGGCACCGCCGGCCTGCACGGCGGGAAAGAACTTGAACGTGTCTTGGCCGTGCTCCAGGCCCAGGATCAGGTCCGAGGCCGTGGCCGCACCGGGCAGGTACGGCAGGTCGGCATCGTGCGCGGCCGCGTACAGTGCCGGCGTGGCGCCGGGGGACACCGCGAAACGCGCTCCGGCCTGCTTCGCCGCCTGCATCTGCGCCGGGGTAAGCACGGTGCCGGCACCGATCACCGCGTCCGGTACGGCCTCGACCATGGCCGTGATCGCGTCCAGCGCCTGCGGCGTGCGCAGGGTCACTTCGATCACCGGCAGGCCGCCGCGGAACAGGGCCTGGGCCACTTCGACCGCGTCATTCACGTCTTCGGGGGTGTACACCGGAATCACCGGTGCCAGTTTCAGGACCGCGCGTACGCGCGGATCAGCGGCGGACATCGAATCGCTCCTCGCCCATCAGGGCCAGCACGTCAGCTTCGCTGACAGGATTGAAATCGCCGGGGATGGAGTGCTTCAGCGCCCCGGCGGCCAGGCCGAACCGCACGGTGGCGTCGGCATCAAGGCCGGACAGGATGCCATGCAGGATGCCGGCCGCGAAGGCATCACCGCCACCGATGCGGTCGACGATGCCCTGCAGATGACGCAGTGGGGCCTGTGCGCGGGTTCCGTCGCAACCCAGCAGCGCAGCGCCCAGCACATGGTGGTCCACGCTCAGCACCTGCCGCTGCGTGCAGGCCATCCACTGCAGTTGCGGAAAGGCACCGAACGCGGCGGCAGCGGCCGCGTCGATCCGCTCCATCAGGTCCGGCTGGGTGAAGCGGGTGCCCAGTACGACCTCCATGTCGCGGTAGTCGGCGAACACGATGTCGGCCTGCGCGAACAGTTCGCGCAATACCGCCTGCGCATCGCCTCCCCAGCGCTGCCAGAGGCGGGGCCGGAAATTGCCGTCGAAGGAGACGCGGACACCGGCCTGTCTTGCCGCGCGCGCCGCCGCCAGCGTGGCCGCCGCCACGTGCGGGCCCAACGCCGGGCTGACCCCGGAGACGTGCAGCCACTGCGCGTCCTGCAGCAGCGCTGGCCAGTCGTAGTCGGCTGCAGTGCTGCGCGCGAACGCCGAATCCGCGCGGTCGTAGACCACTTCGCTCGCGCGCTGTACCGCGCCGGTGGTGAGGAAGTACAGGCCCATGCGGCCCTCGGCGTCCTCGCGCACACCGCGCGTATCCACGCCGTGCCGCCGCAGTTCACCCAGTACATGCGCCCCCAGCGCATTGCCGGCCACGGTGCTGACCATGGCCACCTGATGTCCAAGCCGGGACAGCGAGACACCCACGTTGGCTTCGGCCCCTCCCACATGGACCTGGAGTTGCGGCGACTGCAGCAGCAGTTCGTTGCCGGGGGCACCCAGGCGCAGCAACAACTCTCCAAAACACACGATACGACCCATCTCAGCTCCTTCACGCGTGCCACCAGCATGGGACACTGCATGGCGTGTAAGTGGACCACGCGAGGGGCGTGGCGATTGGCTAGCGGTGTCATTCTAGACCGAAGACGCCTTGAGAGCGCTTGGGCGATATGTCGAAACCTTTGTCCTGCAAGCGTCTTGGAGACATTGCAAATCTGTTGCGGTGCAAGATGCCCGATCCCGGTGGTGCTGCTAACGTCGGTTTTGACTAGCGGTGTCATTTCGCCGCGCAGCTGCGATACCAGACCTTTGGGAGAGGGGAAAGGCATGCAATCTCGGATCCATGGAAAAAAGACACCGGTTACCTTGCTGGCCCTGGGGGTGGGACTCGCCCTGTCCACCAGCGCGGCCGCCCAGCAGCAGACCGCTACCGACCTGGACACGGTGAACGTCACAGGCTATCGCGCCAGTGTCGAAAAGGCGCTGGACATCAAGCGCGGCGAGGCCGGCGTGGTCGATGCCATCGTCGCCGAAGACATCGGCAAGTTTCCCGACCTCAATCTGGCTGAATCGCTGCAGCGCATTCCGGGCGTGGTGATCACACGCGAAGCCGGCGAAGGCCGCAACATCTCGGTGCGCGGCCTGGGCCCGGATTTCACCCGCGTGCGCATCAATGGGATGGAAGCGCTGACCACCGTCGGCGCCGGTGACCAGAGCGGTGGTACCAACCGCGGCCGCGGTTTCGACTTCAACGTGTTTGCCTCGGACCTGTTCTCGCAGCTGGTGGTGCGCAAGACCGCCTCGGCCGACGTCGAGGAAGGCTCGCTGGGTGCCACTGTCGACCTGCGCACCGCGCGCCCGTTCGACTACGACGGCTTCACCTTCGCCGCAAGCGGCCAGGCCGGCTACAACCAGATGGCCGAAAAGGCCGACCCGCGGCTGGCCGCGCTGGTCTCCAACACCTTCGCCGAAGGTACCTTCGGCGCCCTCCTGTCGGTGGCCTACTCCGAGCGCCAGGCACTGGAGGAAGGCTCCAACACCGGCCGCTGGGCCAACGGCCCGAGCAATGGCAACTTCGCTGCGTCATCGCCGTTCGCCGCCGCACGCGCCGCTGATGTATTCCACCCGCGCTTCCCGCGCTACGTGCAGATGGAACACGAGCAGAAGCGCCTGGGCGTGACCGGCTCGCTGCAGTGGAAGCCCAGCGATGCCAGTGAAGTATCGCTGGACATGCTGTACTCGAAGATCGATGCCACCCGCGACGAGCAGTACATCGAAGCGATTTCCTTCAGCCGTGGCAGCAGCAGCACCCCGCGCCTGGTCGGCAAGCCGAGCACCATCGTCAGGAACGGCGAGATCCGCAACGGCGCGCTGCTGTACGGTGAATTCGACAACGTCGACATCCGTACCGAGAACCGCCACGACGAGTGGAGCACCGAGTTCAAGCAGATCAGCCTGAACGGCCAGCACCGTTTCGGCGACGACTTCACCGTGTCCGGCAAGCTGGGCATCTCGCGCTCCAGGCACGAGAATCCAGTGCAGACCACCGTCATCATGGACAAGTACGACGTCAAGGGCTACAGCTACGACTACCGTGGCAACAGCCGCTTCCCGATCCTCAACTACGGCATCGACCCGACCGACCCCAACGGTTGGGAACTGGCGGAAATCCGCCTGCGCCCGCAGTACGTGGACAACGACTTCGATACCGGCCAGATCGACTTCAACTGGAACATCAGCCCCGGCTTCCGCCTGAAGGGCGGCGTGCTTGCCAAGGACTACACGTTCAAGACCACCGAACTGCGCCGTGCCAGCGAACTGGCCGTGCCGACCTTCGCCAGCGGCAGCAGGATCGTGCCCGTGGACATGATCAACCAGGCCGGCCTGAAGGGCATCAATGGCAATCCGTCCAACTGGGTGGTGCCGAACCTGGATGCAATCGCCGACCAGTTCGACATCTACAGCAACAGCGGCATCTATGCCGTCGCGCCGCGCGCCAACAACGTGCGCAGCGTGGAAGAGAAGGACCGTGGTGCCTACCTGATGGGCGAGTTCAGCACCGAAATCGGCTCGCTGCCGCTGTCGGGCAACTTCGGCGTGCGCTACGTGCGCACCAGGCAGACCTCCACCGGGCTGTCGACGCTGGCCAGTGGTACCACCTCCACCACCGCCACCCGCACCTACGATGACACCCTGCCCTCGTTCAACCTGGTGGCCGAGGTCACGCCCGATTTCCTGATCCGCCTGGGTGCGGCCAAGGTCATGACCCGCCCGGGCCTGGGCAGCCTGACGCCAGGTGCAACCGTGGCCGTGGCCGGTGGTGCGCGCACCATCTCCAGCGGCAATCCCAACCTGGACCCGACGCGCGCCACCAATGTCGACCTGGGCTTCGAGTGGTACTTCGCCGAAGGCGCGATGGCGGGCCTGGGCCTGTTCTACAAGGACATCGAGACCTCGGTGCAGACCCTGCGCGAGAACCGCCCGTACACCGACAGCGGCCTGCCTGCCGAACTGCTGACCGGTACCGGCGCCTCGCCCACCGACGACTTCACCTTCACCCGGCCAGTCAATACCCCCGGCGGTGAGCTGTACGGCGCCGAGGCGAACTACACCCAGCCCTTCACTTTCCTGCCGGGCAAGTGGTCGAACCTGGGCGTGCAGCTGAACTACACCTGGGTCGAATCGAAGATCCAGTACATCAACTCGGCTGGCCAGCCGGTGATGAAGAACGATCTGCTGGGCCTGTCCAAATCGTCATGGAACGCAACGCTGTTCTACGAAGGCGAGACCTTCGCTGGCCGCGTCTCCGCCACCAACCGCGATGACTACCTCACCCAGGTGCCCGGTCAGGAAACCGGCTTCAACCTGGACGGCTACCACGGCATGACCGGCACCACGGTCATTGATGCGTCCATCCGCTACAAGATCAGCGACCAGCTGGAACTGAGCCTGGAAGGCATCAACCTGACCAACGAAGCCTCGGATGAATGGGTGTACTCGCCCGCCACCGGCCGCCTGCCACTCCAGTACACCGAAACCGGCCGCCAGTTCCTGCTGGGCGTGCGCTACAAGTTCTGAGCAACGCCGGCGGCGCGTACCGATACGCGCCGCGGTTCGCCATGACCGCTGCTGCGCCGCAAGGTGCCGCTGCGGCGTGGCCTTGCTACGGTCCGGCGGCCCGCCGCCGGCCGTCGCCCGTTGAAAGGAAATGTCTCCATGCCGCACCGCACGACCGTGTCCCGCTGCCTGCTGCTGGCAGTGGCCCTGGCTGCAGGCCCCGCGACGGCCGCCGCCGATGCCCCCACCCTGCTCTTCCATGTGGATGCCAATCACGGCCTGCAGGCCGTGACCGCTCACGGTGAGGCCGTAGCGAACTTTCGCGACAAGGTCGCGGTGGTCGACGACGGCGAGCATGGCAAGGCCATCCAATGGGAAGACGACGGCGTGCTTGCCTGGGACGCGCCGGGCAACATCCTGGCCCAGCGCGGCACGCTGGCCTTCGACTGGCGTTCACGCTACGCGGTGGGTGAAGCGCCGTTCGTGATCTTCCGCGTCGGCTACGCCGACCACAGCAGCTGGGACATGGCCTGGCTGCGCATCGACTGGAACGGGCACGGCTTCGATGCCTTCGTCACCGATGCCAACCTGGCACGCACACGCGTGTCGTTCCGCATGGATGCACTGCCGCGTCCCGACCAGTGGTTGCACCTGGCCTTCGCCTGGGATGAGGACCACGGCGTGCGCCTGTTCATCGATGGCCGCGAAGTGGCGCGCGCGCAGGCCACCGGCAATTACGATGCCGCGCTGGACCAGCTCGGCCTTGCCGGGCGGGTAATGGCACCGTACCAGGTGCAGAGCCGCTACAACTTCCTGCGTGGCAGCGACTTCCAGCACATCCGGGTCTACGACCGCATGCTGGATGCGCCGGCGGTGGCAACGCTGGCGCGCGGCCGCGAGCCAGCCAGCGCCGTGGCGATCGGCGATGGCACGCGCGCCTGGCGCCACCGCTTCGGCTGGGAAGGGGCTGCACCCCCAGCGTTGGCGGCCGGCGGCACCCGCATCCGCAAGATCGAATTCGCCGATACGCGCGACCACAAGGCGTGGATGTGGAAGGCCACCGACGGCATCGCGGAAACCACCTGGCCGGGCGTCTACAACCGCTCGCGCCTGCCCGGCCGCAATGACTACTTCCAGCTTCCGGACTGGAACACCTATGTGGAAGCCGGCCAGCACCTGGACCTGACCCTGCCGGCCACCGAAACGGTGAACCGGGTGGAGATCCGTGGTGCGGCCTTCGGCACCCTTTCCCACGGGCCCGACGCCGGACATGCCACCGACGTGCTGGTCACGCGCCCGCGCGGCGTGGTGCGCAGCGTGCAGGACATTCCCGCGCAGCAGGGCGGCGTGCTCCGTTTCAGCAACGTCGAACAGGAAACCCCGATCCAGGAAGTCTGGGCCTACAACGTGAGCGAGGGCGCCGAGCCGGAAGGCACGGTCAAGCAGACCTACGTGATCGACAGCCAGGCCCTGCCCGACTACACCAACCTCGATGCACTGCGGCACTACATCGATGGCCGCTTCCCGGCCGCCGAACGCAGCACGGTGATGGCCCTGCCCAAGGGCGCAGGCTCACGCCGCCGGGGTGCCGACAGCCTGCCGGCGCAGCCGCGGCCGATCGTGCACGTGCTGATTCCTTCCGGGGTGGGTGACGCGCCGGCCAACCAGCCGCTGATCCGCAGCTGGGCCTACAGCTGGGAGAACATGCACGACGGCCTGGACGGCGTGGCCATCGACCTTCCCGCGCTGGACCTGCCGCCCACCCACGATGGACTGATCCCGCTGAACATCCGCATCAAGGATCCGATCTGGCCGGCGCGCGACATGATCGATGTATCGGTGTCGGTGCCGCCACGGCAGGCGCGCACGCTGTGGCTGGACCTGCGCGATCGCATCCTCACCCCGGACAGCCTGTGGCTGAGCATCGCCTCGGCCGCACCAGGCTTCGATGCCGATGCCCTCGACGGTGCGCAGGTCCGGCTGGTGTTCAAGCCGCGTGCCGACGCGCTGAAGGAGCACGTGGCCGACCGCTTCAACCAGGTCCGCGACAACTGGGGCTTCCTGGTGGAAGAGCACACCACGTCCAAGCGCCAGCGCCTGTACGCGCGCGTGTACGCGGACCTGAGCGACCTGCTGCGGGTGGATCCGGACCATGAACTCGGCCGCCTGTACTGGAACTACATCAGCTACAACAGCCAGGGCCGGCCGCCCTACACCGCACCGGCCGTGCCCAGGGGCGTGCCGGCGTGGGCATTCAACCAGGTGCAGGACCTGGCGCAGGTGCGGCAGTTCGTCGACTGGTGGATCGACGAACGGCAGGTGGCCTACGGCGATTTCGGTGGTGGCATTTCGGACGATTCCGACCTGACCCAGCAGTGGCCGGGGCTGGCCCTGATGGGCGTGCAGCCGGATCGATTGAACGCCTCGCTGACCGCGCTGTCCGACGCGGTGTACCGCAACGGCATGTTCAGCAACGGCTTGAGTACCATCGAGACCGACGAGCTGCATTCCTATGAGGAAGGCATCAACACCAACAGCGCCATGCTCTACCTCAACTGGGGCGATCCGCTGACGCTGGAACGCCTGATGGAAACGGTGAAGGCCTTCGACGAGCGCATCATCCTGCGCAACCCGCAGGGCCACCTGCTGTTCTCCAGCAACTGGTTCGGTGGCAACAAGGTCTACCGCGAACCGAACTGGCAGTGGCAGAAGCCGTATTCGTTCCCGGTGCTGCACCCGGCGTTCCTGCTGGGCCAGTACAACGCCGATCCCACCGGCCGCGGGCTGGTGATCGGCCTGGCCGATGGCTATCTGGCCCACGCAGGCAAGGACGACAAGGGACGCTTCACCCTGCCCAACGAGATCAACTGGGCCAGCGGTGCCACCCGCGGCGGCGAGTTGAACAACGGCTCCGGCAGTGGCGACACGATGCACACCTTCTGGGCGGCGTGGCGCTGGAGCGGCGATGCGAAGTACCTGCAGGCACTGGACTACCGCGTGGCCCGTGGCGGCCCGGGCGCACTGGCCAACCTGGGCGAGAACGTCGTGGACGTACTGGGCCGGCAACAGGACTGGTATCCGCTGCTGCGCGCCGAGGCCGACGCGGGAAAAACCGGCTTCGCCAGCCTGATGGCCTGGCAGGCCAGCGGCGACAGGTCATACATCGCCGCCCTGCATGCCGACGGCCTGCAGGCGAAAGTGCAGCGCGCGTACATGAACACCGAGGGCCACTGGTGGTCCGACCGCGTGGAAGCGCCCAGTGAATTCCTCCAGCGCGCACGCCTGGGTGGGATCGCGCTGAAGCGCAACCAGAGTTGGCCCGGCCACACCGTCAGCTGGCGCTTCGACCGCGATGGAGCGGCCGAACAGGTCGCCCTGCTGGTGCATGCGCCGTCGCGTGAACGTTTCACCGTTACCAGCTACAACCTGGGCACGCGCACCATCGGCGCCGACATGACCGGCTGGAACGTGGCCAGCGGGACCTGGCGGATACGCAGCGGCGTGGATGCCGATGGCGATGGCCACATCGACGGCACGCCCGCCGAACGCCGCGTACAGCTGGAAACCAGCGCTTCGGTGGCGCTGCAGTTCCGTCCCGGGCGTACCGAGGTGTTCGAGTTCGAACGCGTGTCCGAGGGAACACCGGTGGAAACACGGCCGGACCTGGGCGTGGGTCGCGGCGACGTACGCATCGACGGCAGCCAGCTGCAGGTGACCGTGCACAGCCTGGGCCATGTCGGCACCGGCGTGGCCGTAGCAATGCTGGAAGACGCGCGCGGTCGCGAGATCGCCCGCACGGACGTGCCGGCGCTGGGGGCACCCAGTGACCTGCAGCCGAAGACCGTGCAGGTCTGGCTGCCGTTGCCGGCCGGTGACCGCAGCGGCCTGCGCGTGCGCGTGGCGCTGGCCGACGGTGGCGAGGAAGTGACCCGGCTCAACAACGTGGTCGGCGTGCCGCGATGATGCCTGCATTACGCCGGGCATGATCCGGCGTGGGTCAGGACGCCTCGGTCTCCAGCCGTTTCATCCGGCGCTGGTACCAGCCATCATCCAACGGCTCGAACACCGCGCTGCGTTCCATCACGCCCTCGTAGACATGCAGCGACACGGCCACGTCCGCGTCGCTGGCGTTGCACAGCGTGTGGTACTCGTGCGGCGGAATCAGGCTGCCGGCACTACCGCGGTGGCCGTACAGCGTGGGCTGGGCGGCAAAGCGATGACGTTCGCCATCCTGTTCAATCAGCGCATAGGGAGTGACGATCAGTTCGCCCTGCCAGACGCCTTCCACGCACCACATCGCATCGTGGTCGTGCAGCGGCGTGCCCTGGCCCGGGCCCCAGCACATGGCGATGACGCTGTAGCCCAAGGTCGGGCTGCGGTGCAGTTCACGGCGTGCGTAATGCCCTTCGACCGGGCGCCGCACGCAGGGGGGCAGCTGGATGGACGGATCGACGATGGCCTCGCGCAGCACCTGCTGCAGCGCACCGGTGATGGCCTCCGGCGTGCCCAGCATCACCGCGGCATCGATCGCAGCGAACAGCCGCTCCCGGCCGGTGAATGACGGTGGCAAGGACATCGTTCCCATGCCCCGACTCTAGCCGAGAGGGGTTAACAGAATGTTTGCACCGCGGTGTCATCACTGCGTGCCGCGCTGCACGAACGGTACTTTTGCATACAGCGCACGTTCGCCGGCACGAGGATCGTCCACCACGCCGCTCTGGCGATCAAACAGCATGGTCTGCCGCCGGGGCAGCGCGTAGGGGGGCCATTGCGGCATTCCGCGATGATTGGGGTCGCCGTTGCGCGCGAAGGCGATCAGTGCGTCGCTCATTGTCGCCGCCAGCGTATGCGCGTCCGCGCCGCCACCGGTGCGTGCGCCGGGCAGGCCGGCGTTGTCGAACACCAGCGGGATGTCCAGCGTGTGGAAGGCGCGCAGCCGGCCTTGCTCCACCGGTGAGCCCCAGTCCAGCTGGTAGGCCCAGGTGGGCGCGGCCCCGCTGGGCTGGCGCGCACGCGCTTCCAGCTCCTCCACTGCGCCGCGCCAGGAACGTCCTGCGGTAGTGGCCGCGAAGAACACCTCCGAAGGCGTGTAATGCGGGTACAGGCGCCGGTACTCGGCGATCACCGTCTGCGGCAGCAGATCCACGAACTGCTGGCGTTGCAGCTGTGCCGGCAGCGTCTCCCAGGTCAAGGTGAAGTTGGCCGGATCGTTGCCGAGGAAGGCACGGGTCTCGTCGCGCGTATTGCCGATGACCATCGGAATGCTGGCCGACTGCCGCGGCGCCTGCGGCCAGAACGGATGCACCGGAAGGGAGACTTCGTCCAGTACCGGCCCGAAGTACAGCGACGTGCTTTCCACCCGCGATGGATCGCGGGCACGGGTGGCTGCAAGCAGATCCGTGGCCGGGAGCCGCAGCAGGGCAGACAGGTCCTTTGCACCCACTGCCTCCATTGCGATGGCAGCGCGCTGCGCGGCGGCACGCGGGCCGGCCGCGGTGACCTGCTGCCCGCTCATCGTCCACGCGCGCTGGAACAGGCCGCGTGCCGCCGGCATCGCCATCAGCGTGGCGATCTTGGCGCCGCCCCCGGACTGGCCGAACACGGTGATGTTTCCAGCGTCACCGCCGAAGATCGCCGCGTGCTCGCGCACCCACTGCAGCGCCTGTACCAGGTCGAGCTGGCCGACATTCCCCGACGCGGCGTAGCGTGCGTCGCCAAGTGCGCCCAGGTACAGGTAACCGAAGGTGTTCAGCCGATGATTGAGGGTCACCACCACCACATCGCCGCGGCGGCACAGCGCACTGCCGTCGTACAGCGGATCGCTGCCGGAGCCGTTGTTGAACCCACCCCCGTGTATGTAGACCAGCACCGGGCGGCGGCCGCCATCCCCCAGTGCGGGGGTCCAGACGTTGAGGAACAGGCAGTCTTCGCTGCCGGGGCCTTCCGCGCCGCCCTGCGGTGCGGCCGCGCCATAGTCCAGTGCATCGGCGATCCCGTTCCATGCCGCTTCCCGGCGTGGTGGCTGGAAGCGATGGGTGCCGGTATCGGCGCCGTAGCGCACGCCGCGGAATACCAGCACGCCTTGTTCATGCTGGCCGCGCAGGCGCCCCCCGCGCACGCGGACGATCGGCAGGCGTTCGTCGCGTGCACCGGGCATCGCCGCTGCCGGCAGTGCCACCAGCGTGGCCGTGGCCAGCGCCCAGCGCGCGCTGTCGCGCAGGAAACGGCGGCGCTGCAGATCGTCGGGTGCTCCCGTCATCGGCTGCGCTCCGCATCCTTTCCTGCTGTCAGCCATGCCTGCGCCAGCGCTGGCCACTGCGCCAGGGTGGAGCCGGGCTGCAGGCGCATGCCGAAGCCGTGGCCACCATGGGCGAACACATGCAGTTCGTGCTCGACGCCCGCCCTGGCCAGCGCCTCCGCCATCACCTCGCTGTTGTGCACGCTGACCACGCGATCGTCGTTGGCATGGATCAGCATCGTCGGCGGCATGTCCGCACGCACGTGCTCCTGCACCGAGTACTGCGTCGCCAATGCGGGGTCAGGGCGCTCGCCCAGCAATCGCCCGCGCGAACCACTGTGCGCATGCGCGCCCATGTCGATGACCGGGTAGACCAGCACCGCCCGTGCCGGGCGCGCGCTCAGCTGATCGATCGCATCGCGTGCGGGATAGACCGGCGCATCGAAGCCGGTGGCCAGCCGCGCAGCCACGTGGCCGCCGGCGGAAAAGCCCATGACCGCCACATTGTCCGCCTCCAGGCCGCGGCGCGCGGCCTGGTCGCGCACGACCCGCAGCGCACGCTGGGCATCGGCCAGCGCCGCCTGGCGGTCCCTGCCCGGCTGCGGCAGGCGGTAGCGAAGCACGAACAGGGTGAAGCCTGCCCGCTGCACCCAGTCCGGCACCAGCGCGCTGCCCTCCTTGTCGATTACCACCCGCTGGTAGCCGCCGCCCGGAATGACCAGCACCGCCTGCCCGTTCGGACGTGGCGGCGCGTGCACGATCATGTATGGCGCATCGATCCCGTCCACGAACCGGTCCGGATGGGCCGGATCGGGGCTGCGCTCAACCACCCGCGCCTTCCGTGCCGGAGCGCTCTGGCCAGGTACCTGGCCGTCCGGCCACAGCGGCAGGCGTTCGCCCGCCACCTCCCCGGCAAGCCGCTGGCCGTCGCGCAGCGGGACGTCGCTGGCACGTGCCGGGGCAAGCGTCAACAGAACGCACAGGAACAGCACAAGAGGGGGCAGACGCATGGCGGACCGGGCTCCAGCGAGGGGTGGGCAGCGTGCCGCAGGCGCCCCGGAAGCGGGTGTGATGCGCTGCGGCTTGCGTGATGACACCGGTTTACCATATACACCTCCTGCAGACGCTGTCGATGGGCAGTGCAACAACGCAGAGGGAGACCGTTCTTGAGCAACGAACACGGCACACAGGGGCAGAGACCGGCGCCGGACGGTGCAGCCGCCATCGCCCGCGCCTTCACCGATGCACGCCGCGCAGGCAAGGCCCTGCCCGCGTTCCCCGGAGAGATCCCCGTCGATCTAGTGGCTGCGTACCACGTGCAGGACCAGGCCATTGGCCTGTGGAGCGATACGGTGGTCGGCTGGAAGGTGGGTTACATCGCTGCCGAGCGCCGCGACGGCTCCGGCGATGAGCGCCTGCTGGGGCCGATCTTCAAACGTCAGCTCTGGAATGATACCGGTGGAACAACCGACATCCCGGTCTTCGTCGGGGGCTTCGGCGCAGTCGAAGCAGAGTACGTGCTGGAGCTGTTGGAGGACGCGCCGGCCGGACAGCTGGACTGGTCCCCGGAACAGGCCGAAGCGCTGCCTGCGCGCCTCTATATCGGCGTGGAAGTGGCCAGCAGCCCGCTGGCCACCATCAACGAACTTGGTCCGCGCGTGGTGGTGTCCGACTTTGGCAACAACAACGGCCTGGTGCTGGGCCCGGAGATCGTCGACTGGACCGCACGCGACGAAAACTCGCTGCGTGCCGAGACACTGATCGAAGGTGAGGTGGTCGGCACCGGTGGCGCCACCCGCCTGCCCGGTGGCCTGCGCGCGGCCTATGCGTTTGCGCTGTCCCGTTCGGCCCTGCGTGGCCGGCCGCTGCGCAAGGGCGACCTGATCGCCACCGGCAATGCCACCGGCATCCACGATATCGAGGCAGGACAAACGGCGCTGGTGCGCTTTGCCGGCTTCGGTGACATTGCCTGCCGGGCCGTGCCCGCGGGATGACCGCGGGGCTGCCCTGGTGAACACGCGCGGGAGGGCGCAGATGATCACACGACGTAACTTCCTGGCCGGTGGCGCTGCTGCCCTGGCCACCCCGATGCTCGCCGCCTGTGGCCGCGGGCCGGGCGGCGATATGGCCGGTGGCGCGCTGTTGACCGCCACCGACGTGCATGTGGCCGACTACCCTACCGTCACCGCGGTGAAGTGGATCGGCGAAACGCTGCAGCGCGAAACCAACGGTCGCCTGCGCCTGCGCCAGTACCACTCCGGCCAGCTGGGCCGCGAATCCGAGGCGATCGACATGGCGCGCTTCGGCGCCATCGATATCACCCGCGTGTATGCCGGTGCGCTGAACAATGCCTTTCCGCTGACCCAGGCGCTGTGCCTGCCCTACGTGTTCACGTCGGTGGCGCACCAGCGTGCCGCGCTGGATGACGGCGTGGCCGAAGCCGTGCTGCGTGGCTTCCAGGGCCGCGGCCTGGTCGGCCTGGCGATCTACGATTCCGGTGCACGCTGCTTCTACAACACCAAGCACCCCATCGTTTCGCCCAAGGACCTGCACGGCCTGAAGCTGCGCGTCGCCTCATCGGACATCTTCATCCAGCTGATGCGCCTGCTCGGCGCCAACCCGACGCCGATGTCGCTGGGCGACACGTTCTCCGGGATGGAAACCCACATGATCGACGGCGCCGAGAACAACATGCGCAGCTTCCATTCCAGCCGCCACTTCGAAGCGGCGCACTACTGGTCGCAGAGCGACCATTCGTACGCGCCGGATGTGTTGCTGATGTCGCGCGCCAGTTTCGAACGCCTGTCGCCTGACGACCGCCAGCTGCTGCTGCAGACCGCGCGCGCGTCGGTGAAGGTGATGCGCGAGCAGTGGGATGCGTCGGAGGACGCCGCACGCCGCGCCGTGCTGGCCTATGGGGTGAAAGCCAACGAGGTGGACATGCCCGCCTTCCGCACCGCCGCCCAGCCGCTGCTGCAGCAGTACCTGCAGCAGCCGGAGATCGCCGCGCTGGTCGACCGCATCCGCGCCGCCTGAGGACACTGCCATGATCGAGACGACGACGCCCGCCACCGGGCCTGGCCAGCGCCTGCTGGACCGCATCGCCGACATCGCCATCTACGGCGCCGTTGCTGCCCTGCTGGGGCTGGTGGTGGTGCAGGGCTGGCAGGTGTTCGCGCGCTACGTGATCAACGATTCGCCCAGCTGGACCGAGCCGGTCACGCTGCTGCTGCTGGCCACGGCGATGAGCCTGGGTGCCGCCTGCGGTGTGCACACCAACCGCCACTTCGGCTTCTTCCTGCTGCATGCCTACCTGGGCCCCGGCCTGCGCCGTGCGGTGGACGTGCTGGTGCAGCTGGTGGTGGCGGTGCTGGGAGGCTTCATCGCCTTCTGGTCGGGTGATCTGCTGCTCGACGGCCTGGACATCAAGACCGCCGGCGCCGATCTGCCGCAGAGCATCAACTACTTGCCACTGGCGGTGGGCGGCGGGCTGATGCTGCTGTTCGCGCTGAACCGTGCGTGGAACGCGCTGCAGGCCCGCGCCACCGGCGCCGAAGACGCTGAAGGAGATCGTTGATCCATGGGTATCACCATCCTGTTCTCCGTGTTTGCCGTGCTGCTGCTGCTCGGCGTGCCGGTGGCCTACGCGCTGGCCGCTGCCGCGCTGGCCACCCTGCTCTACCTGGATATCCCCAGCATCGTGCTGGTGCAGCAGATCTCGGCCGGTACCGGCTCGGCCTCGCTGATCGCCATTCCGTTGTTCATCTTCGCGGGCGAGATCATGATGCGCGGCGGCATCTCCGAGCGCCTGATCGCCCTGGCCTCGTCGCTGGTGGGGCGCTTGCGCGGTGGCCTCGGCCAGGTCTCGATCCTGTCCTCGCTGTTCTTCGGCGGCGTGTCCGGCTCGGCCATCGCCGACGTCTCGGCGGTCGGCGGCACGATGATCCCGCAGATGGTCAAGCGCGGCTACGACCGCGATTTCGCCGTCAACGTCAGCATCACCGCCGCGCTGGTGGCGCTGCTGGTGCCGCCGTCGCACAACCTGATCCTGTTCTCGGCCGCTGCCGGTGGGGGCCTGTCCATCGCCGATCTGTTCGCCGCCGGCATTGTCCCCGCGCTGCTGATGACGTTGGCGCTGATGGTCACCGGCTATGCGGTGGCGCGCCGCCGCGGTTATGGCGTGGAGGTCTTTCCCGGCTGGCGCGCCGTGGCCCTGCGCATCGTCTCCGCCCTGCCCGGCCTGGGCCTGGTCGCGCTGATCTTCATCGGTATCCGTGCCGGCATCTTCACCGCAGTGGAAAGCGCAGCCATCGCCGTGGTCTACGCCTTGCTGGTGACCACCGTGCTGTACCGGCAACTGCGCTGGCGCGAGTTCTTCGACACCGTCATCCACGCTGCGCGCAGCACGGGCGTGATCCTGTTCGTGATCGCCACCGCTGCCGTGTTTGGCTGGCTGCTGGCCTACCTGCAGGTGCCCGCGGCCGCCGTCGAGTTCCTGCAGTCGTTCGCGCACAGCCAGTTCATGGTGCTGCTGATGATCGTGGTGATGCTGCTGCTGCTGGGCACCTTCATGGACCTGGCGCCGATGATCCTGATCTGCACGCCGATCTTCCTGCCGGTGGCGCGCGCCTACGGCATCGATCCGATCCACTTCGGCCTGGTGCTGGTGCTCACCGGCGGCCTGGGTCTGGTCACGCCCCCGGTGGGCTCGGTGCTGTTCATCGGCACGGCCATCGGCAAGATCAGCGTGGGCCAGAGCATGCGCACGATCTGGCCGTTCTGGTTCGCCGCGCTCGCCGTGCTGCTGGTCGTGGCCTTCTTCCCCTCACTGTCGTTGTGGCTGCCCGCCGCGCTGCGCGGCTGAGCCACAAGGAGACTGCCATGCGTGCACTGTGTATCGCCGCCACCATCACTCTGCTCGTGCTGTTGCTGCCGGCACGGCCTGCACCCGCGGCGGAGCCCGCGCGCGCCCCGGCGCAGTGGGCGCGGGGGCTGGAACACCAGCGCCAGGCGGACCGGGGCGATGGCACGTTCCTCAATCCGGTGCTGGCCGGTGACCATCCGGATCCCTCGGTGCTCAAGGACGGGGACGATTACTACCTCACGCTGTCGTCGTTCGACGCCTACCCCGGCCTCCCGATCTGGCACTCGCGCGACCTGGTGAACTGGCAGCCGCTGGGACATGCGGTCACCCGCAACGTGGGGGCGATCTGGGCGCCGGACATCGTCAAGCATCGGGGGCGCTACTTCATCTACTTCCCGGCCCGCACCGGCGAGCGCCGCAGCAACTTCGTGGTCTGGGCCGATGACATCAAGGGCCCGTGGAGCGCGCCGATCGACATCGGCCTGGGTGGCTACATCGATCCCGGCCATGCAGTGGGTGAAGACGGCAAGCGCTACCTGTTCCTCAGTGGCGGTGATTACGTGCAGCTGGCCGACGACGGGTTGAGCGTGGTCGGCACGCCGAAACACGTCTATGACGGCTGGCGCTACCCGCAGGACTGGGACGTTGAGGCCTACGCGCAGGAAGGCCCGAAGATCCACGTCCGCGACGGCTGGTACTACATGACCACGGCAGTGGGCGGCACCGCCGGTCCGCCGACCGGGCACATGGTGATCACCGCGCGCTCGCGTTCGATCCACGGACCATGGGAGAACGCGCCCAACAACCCGATCACGCGCACGCAGTCGGCGGCCGAGCCCTGGTGGTCACGCGGCCACGCGACGGTGATCGAAGGGACCGATGGACGCTGGTGGATGATGTACCACGGGTACGAGAACGGCTTCTGGACGCTGGGTCGGCAGGCCCTGCTCGAACCGATCGAATGGACCGCTGACGGCTGGTTCCGGGCCACGGGTGGAGACCTTGGTCAGCCACTGCGCAAGCCGGCCGGACAGGCGCTGTCGCCGCATGGCATGGCGCTGTCGGATGATTTCCGCGGCAGCACGCTTGGCCCGCAGTGGGCGTTCTTCAACCCGGCGCAGGATGAGTACCGCCGGCTGGGTTTCAGTGGCAACGGCCTTGTCCTGCAGGGCAAGGGCAGTACGCCGCGCGACGCCTCGCCGCTGACCACCATCGCCGGCGACCGGGCCTATCAGTTCGAGGTGGAGATGGAGATCGCCCCCGGTGCAGTGGGCGGCGCGCTGCTGTTCTACAGCGACCGGCTGTACGCGGGCGTGGGCAGCAACGGCGAGTCGTTCATCATGCATCGCTACGGCGAGGAGCGCCCTGCCGGACCGGCCCCGGGCCGCGGCGGCCGGCTGTGGTTGCGGGTGACCAACAACCGCCACATCGTCACCTTCCACTCCAGCACCGACGGGCACACTTGGCAGAAGTATCCGGTTCAGATGGAAGTGTCCGGTTACCATCACAATGTCGCGGGCAGGTTCCTGGCGTTGAAGCCGGCGCTGTATGCGGCCGGCGACGGTGCGGTAACCTTCCGCAACTTCCGCTACCGCGCGCTGGACTGAGCGCGGAGCCGGAATCCCCAGACTTACCGGGTTCAAAACATGTCAGTGCGCAACAAGAACGATGCCGCTACGCCGGCATTGGCGAAGGGCAAGGCAGCCACCATCAACGACATCGCGCGACTGTCGGGTGTATCCAAGAAAACGGTTTCAAGAATCATCAACAACTCGCCACTGGTGCGCAAGGACACGCGCGACAAGGTGGAAGCGTTGATGCGTGAAGTGGGCTACACGCCCGATCCACTGGCCCGCGGGCTGGCGTTCCGCCGCTCCTTCCTGATCGGCATGGTCTACGACAACCCCACCGCGCAGTACATCGTGGACATGCAGTACGGCGCGCTGGATGCATTGCGTGGATCCAGTTTCGAGCTGGTGGTGCATCCCTGTGACAGCCGCAGCCCCGGCTACATCGAAGGCGTGCGTCGCTTCGTGCAGCAGCAGAAGCTGCACGGCGTGATCCTGGTGCCGCGTGCCTCGGAAGACCAGGCGCTGGCGGACATGCTCGATGAGATCGGCTGCCGGTTTACCCGCGTGGCAGCGCTGCCGCTGGACGAAAGCTCGCAGATGGTGGTTACCCATGACCGCGATGGTGCGGCCGAAGCCGCCGACTACCTGCTCTCGCTCGGCCACCGTGACATTGCCCTGGTGACCGGTCCCAGCGCCTACCGTTCGGCCCATGAACGTACCGCCGGCTTCATCGACGCACTGTCGCAACGCGGTATCGAGCTGCCGAAGGACCGCATCATCGAGGCCGGCTACACCTTCGAATCCGGTGTCGCCGCTGCCGAGAAACTGCTGCTGGGCAAGCGCCGCCCGACCGCCATCTTCACCGGCAACGATGAAATGGCCGCCGGTATCTACAAGGTGGCGCTGCGCGCGGGCATCAACATTCCGCGCCAGCTGTCCATTGTCGGCTATGACGACAGCCCGCTTGCCTCGCGCCTGTGGCCCTCGCTGACCTCGGTGCGCCGGCACACGCGCGATACCGGACGCACCGCCGCGGCGATGCTGATCCAGCCCGAAGGCCAGGCCGCGCTGCCCATTGCCAGCGTGCGGCCGCACCTGATCGTCCGCGATTCCTGCCAGCCGCCGGAGGATTGATCCCCAAGGATCAATCCTGCAGGTCACGACCTCTGGTCGTGACACGCCCCTGCCCCATCCACCCGATCCACCGCGCCCTGCCCGGGCCATCCCGGCATCGTGCGACGCAAAATGACACCGGTTTCCTGTCTGGCTAGAATCGACCGTGAACCGCGCCGGGGCCGACCCGTCGGCCCGCCCCCCGCTCTGGAGACGCCATGTACAGCAAGACCCATTACGCCACCCATCCCGATGCCATCCACGGTGCCAGCAACGACCAGCTGCGTGACCTGTACCTGCTCGATGGCCTGTTCAACGCCGGTGCGGTGACCCTCAAGTACACCCACTACGAGCGCTTCGTGATTGGTGGCGCCGCCCCGGTGGACGCACCGCTTGCGCTGCCGACCCAGACCGAACCCGCTTCGGCCGCAGGCCACCCGTTCCTGGAGCGCCGGGAACTGGGCGTGATCAACGTCGGCAGCGGCACCGGTACGGTCACCGTGGATGGCACCGGCTACACGCTGGGTCCGAAGGACGGTCTGTACGTGGCCATGGGCAGCAAGGAGGTCGTGTTCGCCTCGCAGGACGCCGCCAACCCCGCCCAGTTCTATCTGGCCTCGACCCCGGCCCATGCCCGCTTCGAAACCAGGCAGCTGTCCATCAAGGACGCCGTTGCACTGGACCGCGGCGCGCTGGAAACCAGCAACGAGCGCACCATCTACCAGTACATCGTGCCGGCCACCTGCCAGTCCTCGCAGCTGCTGCTGGGCCTGACCGTGCTCAAGCCGGGCAGCGTGTGGAACACCATGCCGCCGCACCTGCACGACCGTCGCAGCGAGGTCTACTTCTACTTCGACCTGGGTGACAGCGACCGCGTCTACCACTTCATGGGCGAGCCGGCCGCGCAGCGTCACATCGTGATCCAGAACAACGAAGCGGTAGTGTCGCCGCCGTGGTCGATCCACATGGGCGCCGGCACCAGCAACTACGCCTTCATCTGGGCGATGGGTGGCGAGAACCTGGACTACACCGACATGCACGTGCTGGACATCTGCCAGCTCAAGTAAGCCCGCCTGGCCGCCGCGCACCGTGTGCCGGCCGTCGACACCGCTCGTCTCTATCAAGGAACGCATACGCAATGGCTAATCCCTTCAGCCTGGAAGGCAAGGTCGCTCTGGTAACCGGTGGCAATACCGGTCTGGGCCAGGGCATCGCCGTGGCACTGGCCGCCGCTGGCGCCGACGTGGCCGTGGCCGGCATCGCCCCGCCCACCGATACCATCGAAAAGATCACCGCGCTGGGCCGCCGCTGCCTGGCCATCGAAGCCAACCTGATCAGCATCGAGCCGGTGGCGCGCGTGGTCCGCGAGACCATCGAAGGCCTCGGCGGATTGGACATCCTGGTCAACAACGCCGGCCTGATCCGCCGCGCCGATGCGGTGGACTTCAGCGAGCAGGACTGGGACGACGTGATGAACGTCAATCTCAAGTCCGCGTTCTTCATTTCGCAGGCCGCCGGCCGCCACTTCATCGAACAGGGCCACGGCAAGATCATCAACATCGCTTCGATGCTGTCCTTCCAGGGCGGTATCCGCGTGCCGTCGTACACCGCCAGCAAGAGCGGCATCGCCGGCATCACCCGGCTGCTGGCCAACGAGTGGGCGGGCAAGGGCATCAACATCAATGCCATCGCCCCGGGCTACATGGCCACCGACAACACCGCCCAGCTGCGCGCCGACGAAGCGCGCAACAAGGCGATCCTAGAGCGCATCCCGGCCGGTCGCTGGGGCACGCCGGATGACCTGGCCGGTGCGGCGGTGTTCCTGGCCTCGTCGGCGTCGGATTACATCAACGGCGCCGTGCTGCCGGTCGATGGTGGCTGGCTGGCGCGCTGACGCGTGATCCGCGGTAGTGCCGGCCGCTGGCCGGCGTCCTGGCAATGCTTCCGCCGTTCATGAGGTTGCCGGGCAGCGGCCGGCACTACCGGAGACCGGACATGCGCACCCTGTTGCCTTTGTTGTTGCTGCTGTCGTGCACCACCGCGCAGGCGGCGCCCGTGCGGGTCTTCATTGCCGGTGACTCCACTGCGGCCGCATACGGCCCCGAGCGCGCGCCGCAGGCCGGCTGGGGCCAGGCGCTGCAGAGCTACCTGGACCCGGCGCGCTTGGAGGTGCACAACCACGCCAAGGGCGGGCGCAGCACGCGCAGTTTCATCGAGGAAGGGCGCCTGGAGGCCATAGCCGCCGAGCTGCGCCAAGGCGACGTGCTGCTGATCCAGTTCGGCCACAACGATGCGAAGTTCGAAGACCGCACGCGCTACACCGATCCGGACAGCGACTACCCACGCCTGCTGATGCGTTACGTACAGGTGGCCCGCGCAAAGGGCGCCACGCCGGTGCTGGTCACGCCGGTGGCGCGGCTGCTGTACGACTTCGGTTCACTGCTGGATACGCATGGCCGCTACACGCAGTCGATGAAGGCGTTGGCCGCGCGCGAGCAGATTGCGCTGATTGATCTGAATGACCGCAGCATGCGCTGGATTCGCGCGCTGGGTGAGGAGGGCGCGCGACCCTACTTCCTGTTCGTGCCCGAACAGAACAAGGCCGACGGCACCCATTTCAGCGTGGCCGGCGCACATGCGGTGGCCTGCCTGGTATTGCGCGAGGCGGTGCCGCTGCTACCCGCGCTGCAGCCGGCGCTGGTGCGGGATATCGACTGCGACGTGGTGGCGGAAGGGCAGGGTAGCGACCCAGCCCTGCCCTCGCAGGTGGTGCACGAAGACAGCGTTGTGCGCACGCAAGCAGGCCCGCACGGCGGTGCCGGCCCGACCACGGCGTATCCGTTCTTCGCCGATGCCGAAGGGCTGCCGTTCGTGCTGCGCAAGCGTGTGCTGCACAAAGGCGCGGGCATCGGCCTGCATCCGCAGCACAAGGACGAGATCTATTACATCGTCAGTGGGCAGGGCAGTTATGTGCTGGATGGCAGGCAGTACGACGTGCACGCCGGGCACGCGCTGCTGACCCGCAAGGGCAGCCACCATGCGCTGCAGCAGGTGGGTGAGGAGGATCTGGTGGTGCTGCTGGTGTACCCGCGCTGATTGAAACGTAGCCGAGCATGGGCTCGGCTCTACAGAACAGCGCCGGCGTGCATGGTCATCGTCGTTCGACAGGCTCCGGGCCGAAGTGCTTCAGTCCCAACCTGGCCAGGTCTTCCGGTCGCTCGAAATAGGCTTCGTCGAAGGCGTGCAGCGCCTCCTGCTCCTGTTCGGTCATCGCGCCGTACAGGTCGGTCAGTTGCTTGACCGCCGGGTCATCTTCCAGCCGGTCGACCAGCCCGCGCATGCCGGCCAGGATCGCGTGGGTCTTCGCCGCGCCCATCGCCTGCAGCGCACGCAACGCCAGCTGGCAGGTCGGGTCGCCCCAGTTGCACAGGAACTGCATGAAGCCGCCGTTGTTGATGTCGGCCTCCATGCGCCACAGCGCCACCAGCTGCTGGTCTTCGTCGGACAGCGCATCCAGCGTCCACGCGGCTGCCTTCAGTCGCGCCAGCGCGGCCTCGTAGCGGTCTTCCCAGACCTGGTTGAGGATATCGACCACGCCAGCCTCGCGCGCCGGCAGCAGCGCCGGCCAGTTCACGCCCAGGCCATCGGCGGTGGCGACCCACCGCGCGCGTTGCCCTGCATCGGCTTCGAACAACGCAGGTACCCAGCGCAGCGGCTGGCGGGTGCGGCGGCCATCGGCCAGGGTCAGCAGGATGAAGTCGTCGTCGAAAGCGACATCGGTTACGCGCAGCGAAGCAAATGCATCAGTCATGCCGTGCAGGATAGCCGCGCGGCAGCGCGCATCACACGTCGCCGCCGTCCGCCCAGCCTTCACCCGTGCCGGCCTGGAACACGTGATCGTCAGCCTGCACGTCACCGGCAGGCAGGTGCGCCTGGTCGGCCAGTGCCGCGTAGATCGGGGTGAAGTCCGGCGACGTCGCCTGCATCAGCTGTTCAAAGCTGTCGATGACGAAGTAGGTCTTCTGGAAGGTGTCGATGCGGTACTTCGTTCGCATGATCCGCTGCAGGTCGAAACCGATGCGGTTGGGTGCGGCCGATTCCAGCGAGTACAGCGACTCGCCCTTGGACGACACGATGCCGGCACCGTAGATGCGCAGGCCGTCGGGCGTGTCGATCAGGCCGAACTCCACCGTGTACCAGTACAGGCGGGTGAGGTTCTGCAGCGCGTCCGGGCCGATCGCGTGGGCTTTGACGCCGCCACGGCCATAGGCCTCCATGTAGTCGGCGAACACCGGGTTCATCAGCAGCGGCACGTGGCCGAACAGGTCGTGGAACAGGTCCGGCTCGGCGATGTAGTCGATCTGGTCCGGGCGACGGATCCACCAGGTCACGGGAAAGCGGCGGTTGGCCAGGTGGTCGAAGAAATCCAGTTCCGGCAGCAGGCCTTCGACGCCGACCAGGGTCCAGCCGGTGGCCGCGCCCAGCACTTCATTGAGCTGGTCGAAGCGCGGAATCATGTGCGCGTTCATGCCCATCTCGTCCTGCGCGTCCAGGAATTCCTGGCAGGCACGGCCGACCAGCAGCTCGCGCTGGCGCTGGTACAGCGTGCTCCAGGTGGCGTGGTCGTCGGCGCTGTAGGTGTCCCACGGCTGCTCGACGAGCGCGGTGGTGTACACCGGCACGTAGCCCTTGTCGGTCTGCTGGTGTTCGACGCGGCGGGGCTGGGCGAGGTCCATGGGGCACTCCTTGAAGGGATAGCCACGATGCTAGGGCAGGGCGCGCGCAACAGGGTTGCAAAAGTTGCGCCGATTGGCATTGTTGGCGCAATATCCTTGCGTAGTCACCATGTTGCGGAGCAGCAATGGCCGGAGAAGTCCAGTTTGATCGCACGGATATACGCCTGCTGGCTGAAATCCAGCGGGATGGGCGCGCCACCAACGCGGAGCTGGCGACTCGGGTGAACCTGTCGCCCTCGGCCTGCCTGCGGCGCCTGCAGCGGCTGGAAAGCGAGGGCGTGATCGTCGGCTACGGCGCGCGGCTGGAGCCGCGGCAGCTGCGCCTGGGCCTGCAGGCCTTCGTGCGCGTGCAGTTGGAAAGGCACGACCAGGCCGCCATCGGCCACTTCGTGGACAGCGTGCAGGGCTGGGACGAGGTGGTGGCCTGCCATGCGCTGACCGGCGACATGGACTACCTGCTGCACGTCTACGTGCGCGACCTGGAGCACTTTTCGCACTTCCTGCTGGACCGCCTGCTCAACGCCGGCGGCGTGGCCGACGCCAATTCCAGCTTCGTGCTGCGCACGGTGAAGGGTTTCCAGGCATTGCCGTTGTCGCAGCTGGAATGAGCGCAGCGGCGATTTGACGCGGCCGGGCGGGTAGCCGAGCATCACCGCCCTGCGCGCGCCGCAGCGTTCCTTTCCGGTTCCACGCATGTCCGAACTCCAGCACCCGGTGCCCACCACCATCTTCCTGCCGCTGCAGCGCAAGTCGCTGGCACGTTACATCGCTCACGGCACGCCGCCGCAGACGGCAGTGGAGCAGGCCGGGCTGATGGCCGCGCAGTTGTGCCGGACGCGCCTGCATCCAGCGGCCGAGATCGAACGCCTGCTGCATGATGCCTGCGCGCTGTTTGCCGGCAACGAAGGCGCCGCCGCGCAGCTGGCCGGCCCCGGTGGCGGAGGCCAGCCGGAGCTGGATGCCTGGCTGACCGCATTGGCCGCCCACGGCGTGCTGCTGGCGCCGGCGCAGATCCTGCAGGACGTCATCGCGCAGTCGCCATTGGAGTATCCGGGCCTGGCCCTGCAGCAGGCCTGCCAGGAAACCCTGACCGAGCATGAGATCCGCTTTCCCGCCACCTTTTCCAGTGACGAGGCGCTCACGCAGGATGACGTGGCCGCCGAGGACGCGCGGGCGATCGAACACCATGGCCTGTACACCTCCGAGCAGGCCCGCGTGCTGCGCGCCATCGCCGCCAACCCCGATGAGCTGATCGACCTCGATGGCTATGCCGGCACCGGCAAGGGCCACCTGGTGCTGGCGCTGATGGAGGCGCGGCCCGGCCGCTACACCTACGTGGCGCCCTCGCGTGGGCAGGTGGAAGCCTTCCGCAGCCGCGTGCCGGCCAGCACCGCGGTGCGCCTGCTGACCCAGATCGAGTTCGCCAACCGCGTGGCGCAGCATGCCGCGCGCAGCGGCCACACCGGTGGCTTCGTTGCCAGCTACCGGCGCAGCACCCGCACGCCGCGCGAGATTGCCGGCCGCATCGGCCTGCAGGGCATCGGTGGGCGCAGCCCGGAGCAGGTGCTGCTGACTGCGTTCGAGGCCATCAACCGTTGGTGCGCGTCGTCTGCACCGGGCTTGGCGTTCCAGCATTTCGACCGGTCGGTGCCCGCCGCGATGCTCGACGTGTCGCCGTACATGGCGGCCGCCGAGCACGTCTGGCGCTGCATGTTCGACGCCGAACTGCAGCGGGGCACGCTGCTGAGCCTCAGCCCGGCGCACATCGGCAAGTGGTTGGCACTGCGCGGCGTTACCCCGCCGCTGGACATGGGCATGCTGCTGGTGGACGAGGCGCATGACCTGAGCCCGTCGTGGAAGCAGTTGCTGGCCGGCCATGCGCCTGGCGTGGTCAGCCTGGGGGATCCGCACCAGTGCCTGACCGGTACGGTGCCGCGCTGGGCCGCGTCGAAGGTGCTGGAAATGCACCAGTCGGTGCGCCAGGGCAACCAGGTCGAGGGCCTGGTCAACCAGACCCTGGCACTGGATGGACTGGGGCAGGACAGTGGGCCGTTCGTCGGTGCCGCCGACCGCGCCACCGGTGTGCTGCATTACCGCCACTGGACGCAGGTACCAAGCGAGGGCCTGCGCATCCATGGCAGCGTCGCCGATCTGGCCCTGGATGCGGCACAGCTGCACGCGCTCGGGCTGCGGCCCTATCTGCATCCGGCATCGCTGCGCGCGCTGCGCAGCGTGCTGCAGCGGCCGCTGGATGCGTGGCGCCGGCGCCGCGACAGCGCCTCGGACCCGGCACAGGAGCGCTTCCTGGCCACGCAGGCCGACGAAGGGCAGGGCGCGCTGGTCGAACTGTTTGCGTCTGCCGATCGGGTGCAGTCACTGCTGCAGGCGCTCGACGACCAGGACACGCCTGCTGAAGGGCGGGTGGCGCTGTGCCTGGCCGAACACGCGAAGAACCTGCAGTTCGACGTGGTCTCGCTGTCACCCGGTTGCTTCAGTGCGGGGCAGGGCGGGCGCATCTGGTACAACCCGGTGCGCGCGGTCTATCTGGCACTCACCCGTGCGCGACGCCAGCTGCATGTGCCGGCCGATGGCATGGAACAGCTGCAGCACACGGCGACACTGCAGGAGCAGGCCCGTCAGGCGCGCAGGCGCGAGCGGCAGCAGGCCAGCGGTTACCGGCCTGCGCGCTAGAACGCGCGCGTCGCTGTCTGTCAGCGACACGCCGGCTCAGCTCAGCACTTGTCCTTGCGGCCCATCAGCTTGCCCAGGCGCGAGGCTTCCTCGCACTTCGGCGCGGCCACGGGTGCCGGTGCGGCGGCCGCGGCGCGTGCACGCTGCAGCTGCTGGATCTTCGCGCGGATCTGCGGCATCGCGGCCATTGCGGCCTTTTCGCCCTCCAGGATCGCGGTGCCACGCTGGCTGAAATCGGCGGCGCCGATGTCCAGCACCTTCGGGCGGATGACGATGTCGGCGCGTGCCAGTTCCTGCTCGCCCAGGCGCTGGCCCATGATCGAGATGGACTGGTTGACGATGCCCAGCATGTCGGTCGGCGCCTTGCCGCTGGCCTTGCTGGAGATGTCCACGGCGATCACGAAGTCGGCGCCGAGCTGGCGCGCGGCATCGACCGGCACCGGGCTGACCACGCCGCCATCGATGTAGTTGCGGCCACCGATCTTCACCGGTTCGAACACGCCGGGAATGCTGCTGGAGGCGCGCACGGCCTGGCCAACGTTGCCGCGCACGAAGATCGCGCGCTCGCCTGTTTCCAGCTGGGTCGCGACTGCGGCGAACGGCTTCTTCAGGCGCTCGGCGGGGCGGTTGGCGACCTGCTCGTTGACGTAGTCCTGCAGCTTCTGGCCCTGCACCAGGCCACCGGAGAACAGGCGCACGTCGCGGATGCTGGCTTCATCCAGCGCCACTGCCTTGCTCTGCATCTGGAACGCATCCATGCCGCTGGCATACAGCGCGCCGACCACGCTGCCGGCACTGGTGCCGGACACCACGGCCGGTTCGAAGCCATTGGCCTCCAGCATCTTGATCACGCCGATGTGGGCGAAGCCCTTGGCTGCGCCACCACCGAGGGCGATACCGATCTTCACCGGCTTGGCCTGCGGTACCACGGTTGGCGCCGGCGGCGGCGCAGGGCGGACCGGGTCGCCACCGCAGCCGGCCAGCAGGCCGATCAGGGCGACGGACAGCAGCATGCGGGGTCGGAACAGGCTCATCGGCAGTGCGCTCGCGGCGCCGGATTCAGGAAAGGGCGCCAGCATACCGAAGGTGCCGCAGGGCGGGCAGGGTAGGTCGGGCCGCCCATTCATCGGATGCTTCGGGTAGTGCCGGCCGCTGGCCGGCACCCTCGTGAAACAGCCGGCCAGCGGCCGGCACTACCGCGAGGCGGTCAGAACCGGTTGTCGCCGTCCAGCATCCGGCCCAGGCCGCCCAGCACCGAACCCTCGCCGCGGTTCTGGCCGCCGCCCTGCGGCGCGGCCATCCACATGCGGCCGGCTAGGCGCGAGAACGGCAGCGACTGCAGCCAGACCTTGCCTGGACCGGTCAGCGTGGCCAGGAACACGCCTTCGCCGCCGAACAGCATGCTCTTGATGCCGGCAACACGGCGCACGTCCATGTCCACCGTCGGGTGATACGCCACCACGCAGCCGGTATCCACGTCCAGGCGTTCACCGGCAGCCAGCTCGCGCTCGACCACGCAGCCGCCGGCGTGGATGAACACCCAGCCGTCGCCCTCCAGCTTCTGCATGATGAAGCCTTCGCCGCCGAACAGGCCGGTCATGATCCTGCGCTGGAACTGCACGCCGATCTGCACGCCGCGCGCGCCGGCCAGGAAGCTGTCCTTCTGGCAGATCAGTCGGCCGCCGTGCTGGTCCAGCTTCATCGCCAGCACCGTGCCCGGGTAGGGCGCGGCGAAGGCGACCTTGCCCTTGCCGTGGCCGCTCTGGGTGTAGACGGTGGCGAACAGGCTCTCGCCGGTCAGCACGCGCTTGCCGGCGGCCATCACCTTGCCCATGAAGCCGCCGCCCTGGTCGCCGTTGGCGGCGCCGAACACCGTGTCCATCTGTACCGTGGCGTCCTTGAACATCAATGCGCCGGCCTCGGCAATGGCGCTCTCGCCGGGGTCGAGCTCGATCTCCACGAACTGCATTTCATGGCCGACGATGCGGAATTCGATGTCGTCGGCGCGGCCGCTGGCGGAGGGGACCGGCGGCGGGCTGTTCGGCATGCCCGGGGCCGCAGACTGCAGCTCCGGCACCTCGGCAATCGAGGTCCATCCGCTCATGCCCTGGCACCAGGCCAGCGCGCGCGGGTTGGCCTGCGCATAACGGCGCGCAGCCTGGTCATCAAGCGGGCCGATACGCTCGGCTTGGGCGGAGGCATGGAAATACCACTGGGTCATCGCGGCGGCTCCGCAGGGCTGGAAACCCCCGAGTCTAGCGAGGGCGCCCGGGCCGGGGCGACAGGCCCATGAACGGCGGGCATTTGCGGGGCAGGTGCTGTATTGCAACAATTATCTGGTAGCGCCGTTTTACCACCCCTCCAAACACAGCCTACCGCCATGTCCCCGACCCGTACTTCCCGTGGCCGCCTTCCGGTCGCGCGCCCCCTCGTTGCCGCTCTTTCCGCCCTGCTGCCGCTGGTTGCGGCCGCCCAGGAAACTCCCGCTGCCAAGGATCCGGTTGCCCTCGATGCCCTGCAGGTGACCGCGCAGCGGCGCGTCGAGAACGCCAAGGACGTACCGGTCGCACTGAGCGCGATCCAGGGCGAGAAGCTGGATGTGCTCGGCTCGGCCGGCGATGACATCCGCTTCCTGGCCGCACGCGTGCCCAGCCTCAACATCGAGTCGTCCTACGGCCGTGCCTTCCCGCGCTTCTACATCCGCGGCCTGGGCAACACCGATTTCGACCTCAATGCCTCGCAGCCGGTGTCGCTGGTGTATGACGACGTGGTGCAGGAAAGCCCGCTGCTGAAGGGATTCCCGCTGTTCGACCTGGCCAACGTGGAAGTGCTGCGTGGCCCGCAGGGCACGCTGTTCGGCCGCAACACCCCGGCCGGCGTGGTCAAGTTCGATTCGGCACGCCCGTCGCAGGATGCCGATGGTTACCTCCGTGTCGGCTACGGCAGCTACAACAGCTGGAACGTGCAGGGCGCCTACGGCGGCCCGCTGACCGACCGCTGGTCGGCACGCGTCTCGGCCATCTACCAGCGCCGCGACGACTGGGTCGACAACACCCGCGTCGGCGCTCCCAACAGTGGCTTCGAAGGCTATGACGAAGCCGCCGGCCGCGTGCAGTTCCTGTACGAAGGCGACGACTTCGAAGCACTGTTCAATCTGCACAAGCGCAAGCTCAACGGTACCGCCCGCCTGTTCCGCGCCAACATCATCCAGAAGGGTGGCAATTCGCTGGTCGAGAACTTCGACCGCGACAAGGTGGCCAACGACGGCGTCAACTTCTCCGACCTGGAGACCTGGGGCGGCAGCGCGCGCCTGCAGTGGAACCTCGGTTCGGTGACCCTGCATTCGATCACCGGTTATGAAACCGCCGAGTCGCTCAACCGTGGCGACATCGACGGTGGCTACGGTGCGGCCTTCCTCGGTGCCGGCAACTACGGTCCGGGCCTGATTCCGTTCTCGTCGGAGTCGGCCGACGGCCTGCCGCACCACCGCCAGTGGACGCAGGAAGTGCGCATCGAGTCCAACGAATGGGGCCGCTTCGACTGGCAGGCCGGCGTCTTCTACTTCGATGAAGACGTGACCATCAACAACTTCAACTACGACTCGCTGACCCCGGGCAATCCGCAGACCGGCCACGTGGTGCAGAACCAGCGCAACAAGGCGTGGGCCGTGTTCGCTTCGGGCGACTTCGATGTCACCGACCGCTTCAAGCTGCGTGCCGGCGTGCGCTATACCCAGGACAAGAAGGACTTCAGCGCCAGCGTGCTGCAGGCCGTTCCGTTCGGCACCCCGGTCAGCGGCCCGTACCTGGCCAACACCGACGTCAACGACGTCAGCTGGGACGTCAGCGGCGTGTACAAGCTGACCGACGACATCAACGCCTACGCCCGCGTCGCCAAGGGCTTCCGCGCGCCGTCGATCCAGGGCCGCCTGGCCTTTGCGCCGGGCCTGTCGCAGGCCGATTCGGAGAAGGTCATCTCGTACGAGGCCGGCATCAAGGCCGACCTGTTCGAGCGCCGCGCGCGCCTGGGCCTGAGCGTGTTCCGCTACAACGTTGACGGCCAGCAGCTGATCGCCGTGGGCGGTGCCAACAACACCGCCACCCTGCTCAACGCCGACAAGACCATCGGCCAGGGCGTGGAACTGGACCTGGAAGCCTACCTGGCCGACAACGTCCTGCTGACCTTCGGCAGCAGCTACAACGACACCGAGATCAAGGACAAGAACCTTGCGGTGGCGATCTGCGGCGGTGGCTGCACCATCAACGACCCGACCAAGGTCATCAACGGCGGCACCTATGCGCTGGTGAACGGCAACCCGCTGCCGCAGGCGCCGAAATGGATCCACAACGCGACCCTGCGCGTGGGCTTCCCGCTCAGCGATGGCAGCGAGCTGTACGCCTACACCGACTGGGCCTACCGCAGCGCGGTGAACTTCTTCATCTACGAGTCGCCGGAATTCCGCGGCCGCAGTTCGCTGGAAGGCGGCCTGCGCCTGGGCTACAACTGGGATTACGGCCAGTACGACGTGGCGGTGTTCGGTCGCAACCTGACCAACCAGACCCGCGTGGTCGGCGCGATCGACTTCAACAACCTGACCGGCTTCCTCAACGAGCCGCGTACCTGGGGCGTGGAGTTCACCGCGAAGTTCTGATGCGGTGGCTGCGTTGATGCAATGAAGAAGGGCCGGCTCACTGCCGGCCCTTCTGTTTCCTGCTTCGTGTAGAGCCGAGCCTGCGCTCGGCTGCTCTGAGCCGAGCATGGCTCGGCTCTACAGAGGCGTGGCCTACAGCGCGCTCTGCGGGCGCACCTTCAGCACCGCATTCTCGGTGGCGCAGTCGCGGCTGGAGTGCAGGCCGGCCTTGCGCGCCGCTTCGATCTCCTTGCGTGCGGCCAGCAGGTCCTTGTTGAAGGCCGCGTTGTCGTGCAGGCGGGCCACGGCGGCGGCACCCATGAAGCGGCCTTCGAGGATGTCGCTCTGCCAGTGCACGTTGCACACCAGGCGGCTCTCGCCGTAGTTGCGCCCGCGCGCCTGGATGGCGTCGGCGCGGTCCGGCGCGATCTCCGACAGGATCAGTGCCCAGGCCCAGCCGATCGAGGTGTGGCCGGACGGGTACGAGCCGTTCTTGCGCAGGCCGTCTTCGTCCTTCGGCGAGCAGGTCGGTTCACCGTTGACCATGAACGGACGCGGGCGCTGGTAGTGGTTCTTGGCCGCCTTGGTCGCCGCACTGGCGTCGATCCGGCTGCGCTCCAGCAGGCGATACAGCGCCGGGGTCTTCACCGCATCGACGTCGATGTCGGCGGCGCAGGAGAAGTGGTTGGCGCCTTCGGGGAAACCGAGTTCCGCATCGACGCCGGCCTGGGCGAAGCGCGGGCTGCCACGCAGCGCGCGGGCCTCACGGCTGACCTGCTCGTCCAGGGCGAACGCGGCCGAACCGGCCACCGGTGGTGCCGGTACCAGGTCGAGGCTGGCCGGAACCGCGCTCTTGTCCAGATAACCCACCGCCTTGGTGGTGATGTTGGCTTCGACGGCGGTCGGCTTGGCGGCGGTGGCGGCACAACCGGCCAGGGCAGCGGCCACGGCAAGGCCGAGCAGCGGGCGGGCAGGGTGGGAGATCAGCGACATGGACGGGCTCCGGAGAAAGAACATCGCGTCATGATCGCAGTCCCAGTGCGGCACCGCAGTGGCCATCGGTCATACGGCCAGAACCGGCATGGTCATCGAAACAAGATGAAAAACGTCATCAAGTGACGCCAGTCTCCTGAATCCGGGCGCAGCGCACGGACTTTCACGCGCCCGCGCCGTGAGCATCGGCACATCGGCAGGCACCAGAGGCCGTCCAGTTCCAGCCGGGTCGGGGGGATCCGAAGACAGAGGGAGAGACGCGATGCGCAGCACCGCAACAGGAAGTACCGTCCTGGCCCTGCTCCTGGGGCTTGCAACAGCGCCGGCGCAGGCCGCCGACGTGGTCGGCGTGGCCTTCGTGCATGGCACCGGCGCGCAGACCAACGCCACCCAGGACTACTGGCAGCCGACCATCATCGACACCGTGCGCCAGGGCCTGCCCAACAGCAGCAATTACGTGGTCATCAACTGCGATTTCACCCAGTACATGTGGAAACCGGAAGCGGCCGGCTGCCTGGCCAACCAGCTGACCCGTTTCATCGACAGCCGTGGCATCACCCAGCTGGTGGTGATCACCCACTCCAACGGCGGCAACGTGGTGCGCTGGATCCTGTCCAACCCGACCTACGACAGCCGCTATCCGAAGATCATCCGCACGGTGCGCAAGGTCACCGCGCTGGCGCCGTCTTCGGCGGGCACGCCGCTGGCCGATGCGGTGCTCAACGGCAATACCTTCGAAACCTCGCTGGGCTGGCTGCTGGGCTACAAGAACGACGCGGTGCGCCAGCAGCAGGTGGCGAGCATGGCCACCTACAACGCGCAGAACCTGTACGGCACCGCAGGCCGTCCCGCCCTGCCCAAGCCGTTCCGTGCGGTGGTCGGCAGCGACGTGGAATCGGCGGTATGGGACAGCAACAGCTACTGCGGTGGCTACGCCGCCAATGTCGGCCTGGAGTTCACCCAGAACTGGCTGTCCTCCTGCTCCGATGGCTTCCTGGAGTGCAGCAGCCAGAAGGCCGCCGGCACCACCTGGTTCACCGACACGCAGCGCACCCAGGGGGCAGAGCCGCTCAGCCACAACCAGAGCCGCCGCGAGTGCTTCGGCCTCGGCACCCTGCTGCGCAACGACCTGACCCAGTGAGGGAGACGACCATGACGATTCATTCCACCCTGCTGGCCAGTGCGGTGCTGGCAGTCCTGTCCCTTTCCGCCGCGCAGGCCGCGCAGCCTCTGCAGGCGGCCCGCGTGGGCGACCAGGTGCCTGCGGCGCTGGTTGCCGCGCCATTGCCGGCCGATGACAGCGAACGTGCACCGCTGTCCTTCGCCTGGGCGTTGGACCCGGCACAACCGCTGCAGGCGGCCACGCCGTATGCCTCGGTCAGCCGCAGCTACTGGCAGCAGGTCGATGGCTCGCAGCTGCAACGCGGCCTGGACCTGCCGCTGACGGCGCCCGATGCGGTGATCCAGCTGAGCCCGGCCGCAGGTGCCCGCGCGCTGCCTGCCAACACCCTGCAGATGCGCGACTCGGCTGGCCGCAGCAGCGTGGCCCGCAGTGTCGATGCGCGCGCGCTGCAGGATGCCGGCATGCCGGTGGGTGATGGCAGCAGCATGCTGCGCACCGGCGCGACCAGTTCGGCCGGTGCGTACACGCTGCAGAGCACGCAGGCGCAGGGCCGCTATGTGGTGCAGGTGCTTGAGCCGAACAGCCCGCTGCGGCTGGAAGTGCAGGCCAACCAGGCGCAGGTGCTGGCCGGTGGCAACGTGCAGCTGCAGGCACGCTTGCTGGAAGACGGTGCCACCACCGCGCAGATGGCCTCGCGTCGCGGCAGCCTGGGCGGTGAAGCCCTGCTGGTCGCACCGGATGGACGCAGCTGGCCGCAGCGGTTGCTGCGCACCACTGATGGCAGCCTGCGCGCGCAGGTGCGGATCCCGGCCGACGTCGGCACCGTGCAGGGGCTGTGGGAACTGCAGGTGTTCGCCCAGGCCGATGGCGTGCTGCGCGACGGCAAGGTGGCTTTCGCGGTGGCAGGGCCTACTGCTCGCTTCAGTGGCCAGGCGGCACCCGACCCGGCCAGCCGCCAGGTCGCGCTGCCGCTGCAGGTGGCCGCCGCCGGTCGCTACGAGGCGCGTGGCACGTTGTATGCCACCGGCCGCGATGGCCAGCTGAAGCCGGTGGCGCAGGCGCATGCGGCCGCGTGGTTCGATGGACCGGGGCGTGGCCAGCTGGTGCTGCCATTCGACCAGGCCGCGTTGCCGGCTGGCTTCGGCGCACCCTACGAACTGCGCGACCTGCAGCTGCAGGACCAGAGCCGGATGGCACCGATCGAGTCGCGCGCGCTGGCGTTGAAGTTCTGAGCAAGGGTGCAGCGGGCGGGGTTCCGGCCCGCTGTACCGTTTTCTGTAGAGCCGAGCCTATGCTCGGCTGCCGTTCCCCGCGGCCAGAAGCAGCCGAGCATAGGCTCGGCTCTACAGTGGCATGTCGATTATCCCGCGTACGCGGTCAGCCGGCCTTCCTGCTCGCATACCGTGATCGCGCCACCGAACACCGCCGACAGCGGTTCGTTGCGCAGCAGCTCGGCGCGGGTACCGTCAGCCAGTACGCGGCCGTCACGCAGCAGCACCACGCGTTCGATCTCGGGAATGATCTCTTCGATGTGGTGGGTCACCAGCACCAGGGTGATGCCCTGCTGGGCCAGCACGCGCATGGTCGCCACCAGCTGCTCGCGGGCGACCAGGTCCAGCCCGGTGGAGGGTTCGTCCAGCAGCAGCGCCTGCGGCCGGTTGACCAGCGCGCGCGCGATCAGCACGCGGCGGGTTTCGCCGGCCGACAGCTCGGCGTAGGCACGTTCACGCAGGGACAGCGCGCCGGTCATCGCCAGTGTCTCGCCGACACGTGCGCGCATGTCGGCGGTCACCTCGCGGAAGGCCGGCACCACGTAGCTGGCGAAGAAGCCGGACAGCACCGCCTGTTCCACGGTCAGGCCGGGCATGTCGGCCAGGTTGCTGCTGAGGTCGCCGGTGACGATGCCCAGCTGCGAGCGCAGCCGGTCCACCTGCCAGCGGTTCTGGCCCAGCACCTTCACCGCCACCGTGCCGTCGCCCTGCGCCAGTGGATACAGTTCGCGGGTGATCAGCTTGATGAAGGTCGATTTGCCACAGCCGTTGGGGCCGAGCAGGGCGGTGTGCTGGCCCTGCGCGATGCGCAGGCTGAGCCCATGAAGCACCTTCACCTGGCCACGCACCACGGTGGCGCGGTCCAGTTCGATCAAGGGGGGCAGCTCCGCGACGGGCGGGGCGGCGGAAATGCGGCTGGCGCGTGGATCAAGGCTCGACAACTCAGGTCCCCAACTGTGAACGGTGCCACGGATGGCGATGCGATACATCGCCGCAGGGATGCAGTTTGCAACGCAAGCGCCCATCATGTCTGCCATCCCCGCGTGGATCCGGAGAGCTGCCATGCCTGATGCCCTGATGTCCCTGTTGACTGGTGGTGTTCTCGGCCTGGGGTGGTGGGCCATGCTGGCCGTGCTGCTGGTCTTCACCCAGATCACCATCTTCTCGGTGACCCTGTACCTGCACCGCAGCCAGGCCCATCGCGGGGTCGATTTCCACCCGGCGCTGGCCCACCTGTTCCGCTTCTGGCTGTGGTTGACCACCTCGATGATCACCCGGGAATGGGTGGCCATCCACCGCAAGCACCACGCCAAGGTGGAGACCGAGGACGACCCGCACAGCCCGGTTACCCGCGGCATCGGCACGGTGTTCTGGCATGGCGTGGAGCTGTATCGGGAAGCGCGTGGCATGCGCGCGGACATTGAGCAGTACGGGCGCGGCACCCCGGACGATGCGATCGAGCGCCACCTGTACACCCCGCACGCCACGCTGGGCCCGGTGCTGCTGCTGGCAATCAACAGCGTGCTGTTCGGCCTGCCCGGCGTGGCCCTGTGGGCGATCCAGATGGCATGGATCCCGTTCTGGGCGGCCGGCGTGGTCAACGGCCTGGGCCACTGGTGGGGCTACCGCAACTACGAGTCTGCCGATACCTCCACCAATCTCACGCCGTGGGGGTTCTGGATCGGTGGCGAGGAGCTGCACAACAACCACCATGCCTTCCCCAGCTCGGCGCGCTTCGCGATGCGGCGCTGGGAATTCGACATCGGCTGGAGTGCGATCCGCCTGCTGCAGGCGCTGCGACTGGCCAGGGTGCTGCGGGTGGCACCGGCCATGGACGTGCGCCCGAACATCGCCGTGCCCGATGCCGAAACGCTGAAGGCGCTGCTGTCGCATCGCTTCCAGGCGATGACCGATTACCAGCGCAACGTGTTCATGCCAGCCCTGCGCGAGGAGGCCGCGCAGGCCGGGGCCAAGCTGCGCCGGCTGCTGCCACGCCGGCTGCGCCGCGGTCTGGTCAACGATGGCCGCTGGCTGAAGCCGGACAGCCGTGCCCAGCTGAGCGCCTGGGTGGCACAGCGCCCGCGCATCCGCACCCTGGTCGAGTACCGCGCGCGGTTGGCGGCACTGCTGGAGGCGCGCGGCCACGATGCTGCCGAGCGCCTGCATCAGCTGCAGGCGTGGTGCCGCGAGGCCGAGGGAAGCGGTATCGCGGCGTTGCAGGCCTACGCCGCACGCTTGAAGGGCTACAGCCTGGTGGGCGCGTGAGGGCAGGGTACGGGCTTCTGCTGGCGGCGCTGCTGCCGGGTGCGGCGCTGGCCCAGGTCACCGACACCGCCAGCTATCTGCAGCGGATGGACAGCGATGGCGACGGCAAGGTCAGCGAGGCCGAGTACGTACAGTGGATGCTGTATGCCTTCGATCGCATGGACCGCAACGGTGATGGCGTGCTGAGCGCCGACGAGCTGCCCGGCGGCAAGGGCAGGACGATCAGCCGCGAGCAGCAGCGGCAGGTGATCGTGCAGCGCTTCCACAAGCAGGATGCCAACCGTGATGGCTTCCTCAACGCCCGTGAGCTGTCCGCGCCGCCGCGTTGAGCGGGCGTAGAATCACCCCATGCCCGAACTGCCCGAAGTCGAAACCACCCGCCGCGGCCTGGCGCCGCACCTGCAGGGCCGTCGCGTGCATGGCGTGATCCTGCGCCGCGCCGACCTGCGCTGGCCGATTCCACCGGAAGTGGCCGAGCTGATGCCGGGGCAGCGCATCGAGGACATCCGCCGGCGCGCCAAATACCTGCTGCTGGATACCGCCGTCGGCAGCGCGGTGCTGCACCTGGGCATGTCCGGCAGCCTGCGCGTGCTGCCCGGTGATACCCCGCTGCGGGCGCATGACCACGTCGACATCAGCCTGGACAACGGCCGCCTGCTGCGGTTCAACGATCCGCGCCGCTTCGGCAGCCTGCTCTGGCAGCCGGCCGGCGAGGTCCACCCGCTGCTGCAGGGGCTGGGTCCGGAGCCGCTGGACGAGGCCTTCGACGGCGACTACCTGTTCGCCCGCAGCCGGGGCCGCAGTGCGCCGGTGAAGACCTTCCTGATGGACCAGGCGGTGGTGGTGGGCGTCGGCAACATCTATGCCGCCGAGAGCCTGTTCAAGGCCGGCATCAGCCCGCTGCGCGAGGCGGGCAAGATCTCGCGCGAACGCTACCAGCGGCTGGCCGGGGCGGTGAAGGAAATCCTCGGCTATGCGATCACCCGGGGCGGCACCACGCTGCGCGATTTCATCAGCCCTGACGGCGCACCGGGCTACTTCGAGCAGGAACTGCTGGTGTACGGCCGCGACGGCCTGCCATGCCCGAACTGTGGCCGCGCGCTGAAGCACGCCACCATCGGCCAGCGCGCCAGCGTCTGGTGCAGCCACTGCCAGCGCTGAGCCGGGCGGCCAGCGGCAGCTGAACGGGCAGGAGACGTCTCCGCTGCCCGTTAACGTTTGTCTGCCTATCATGGCCGACCTTCCCTTCGTGCCTGACGCGCCTGCATGCAACGACGCGACTTCATCCGCAATGCCTCCCTCGCCCTGGCAGCATTCGGCCTGCCGTCCCTGCCCGCGTGCGCGGCCAGCAGGAGCGGCCAGATGGGCCTGCGCCGCCTCGGCCAGCCGCAGCCGTTCGACTTCGCTACCCTCAAGGGCCAGGCGCGCGCGCTGGCACAGGCGCCCTACAAGAGCCACAAGCGGGTGCTGCCGGGCCGCCTGGAAGGCTTGGACTGGGACCAGTACCAGTCGATCGGTTACCGCCAGGACCATGCGCTGTGGGCTGACCAGCCGGGCAAGTTCCAGGCCAAGTTCTTCCACCTGGGCCTGTACTTCCATTCGCCGGTGCGCATGTTCGACGTGGTCGACGGCAAGGCGCAGGAGCTGGCCTATGACGGCGCGGCATTCAACTACGGCAAGAGCGGCATCAAGGACGGCGAGCTGCCGGCCGACCTGGGGTTCGCCGGTTTCCGCTTGAACACCCGCAAGGACACCGACCGCGATTTCGCCGCCTTCCTCGGCGCCAGTTACTTCCGCGCGGTCGGCAAGGAGGGTCAGTACGGCCAGTCCGCGCGTGGCCTGGCGATCGATACCGGCATGGGCAAGCCGGAGGAATTCCCGGATTTCATCGCCTACTACCTGGAACAGCCGTCGGCCGATTCGGAGACGATCGTGGTCTACGGCCTGCTGGATTCGCCCAGCGTGGCCGGTGCCTATCGCTTCGCGATCACCAACGGTGACGTGCTGCTGATGGACATCGACAGCGCGCTGTACCCGCGCAAGGCGATCGAGCGGTTGGGTATCGCGCCGTGCACCAGCATGTACCAGGTGGGCGAGAACGACCGCCGCATGGGCTGGGACTGGCGCCCGGAGATCCACGATACCGACGGCCTGTCGCTGTGGACCGGTGCCGGCGAATGGATCTGGCGCCCGCTGCTGAACCCGCGCAACCTGCGCTTCAACATGTTCGTGGACCGCAACCCGCGCGGTTTCGGCCTGCTGCAGCGCGACCGCAACTTCGACCACTACCAGGACGACGGCGTGTTCTACGAGAAGCGCCCGTGCCTGTGGGTGGAGCCGAAGGGCGAGTGGGGCGAAGGCTCAGTGCAGCTGGTGGAGATTCCCACCGTGGACGAGACCTTCGACAACATCGTGGCGTTCTGGAATCCCAAAGAAAAGCCGCAGCCGGGCCAGGAGCTGCTGGTCGGTTACCGCCTGTACTGGGGCGCCGAGCCGCCGGCACGGCCGCCGATGGCGCACTGCGTGGCCAGCCGCACCGGCCTGGGCGGTGTGGTCGGCAAGAAGCGCGAGTACTTCAGCTGGCGCTTCGCGGTGGACTTCGAAGGTGGCGAACTGGCCAGGCTGATCGACAAGGGCGAGGTCGAGGCGGTGGTGGAAGCCAGCCGGGGCCGGGTCGAGATCGTGTCGGCGCGGCCGCTGCGCGAGATCAACGGCTACCGCGCGATGTTCGACCTGGTGCCGCCGGAAGGCAGTACCGAGCAGATCGACATCCGCCTGTTCCTGCGCAGTGGTGGTAAGACCCTCACCGAGACCTGGCTGTACCAGTACACCCCGCCGCCGGCCGGAGCGCCGGAGCGCACGCTGTACTAAGAGGGGGGGGCAGGGCTTGCAGCCCTGCACCTGCTGACGTCAACGTCAACGTCAAAAGCGGGCATTCCGTGGGATGGCGCGGTGGGTCCGGTTGCGGGGGACGGCGTAAATACGTCCATGTAGCCTCGGTCGCGCCATCCATGGCGCTCACGCCCCCGCAACCGGACCCACCCCGCCTTCGACAGACCTCCGCGATCTGTCGGAACAGCTCATGGGGTCAGATCCGTTTTCCGAAGGAAAACGGATCTGACCCCGGAATTTCATTCGATATCTGACAGATTTCATCCACTCATGGCGTGGATCTACTGGCCGCCGGCCAATTGTCGAAGGCGGGGCACTGTGGGTTTGCGGGGTGTGAGCCGCATGGATGCGGCGACCAAGGCTACATGGACGTACTTGCGCCGTCCCCGCACACCCACAGTGCCCCGCCATCCCACGGAATGCCAGCTTTCGCTGTTGACGTTGCTGTTGCCTCTGCAGGTGCAGGGCGCAGCCCTGCCGAACACCCTTTACAACGGCAGCGGCGCCTGCGCCGGATCGATCCGCCCTTCGCCGCGGGTGATCTTCTTGAACTCGGCGCGGCTGACCGACACGTAGCGGTCGTTGCCGCCGATCTCCACCTGCGGGCCGTCCTGTACTGCGTGGCCATGCTCATCCACGCGTACCGTCATCGTTGCCTTCTTGCCGCTGTGGCAGATGGTCTTGATCTCCTGCATCTCGTCGGCCCAGGCCAGCAGGTACTGGCTGCCTTCGAACAGCTCGCCGCGGAAGTCGGTACGAAGGCCGTAGCACAGCACCGGAATGCGCAGCTGGTCGACCACCTCGCTGAGCTGCCAGACCTGGGCGCGGGTGAGGAACTGGGCTTCGTCCACCAGCACGCAGCCCATCGGCCCGTTCGCCGCCAGGTCCTGCTCTACCCAGCGCTGCAGGTCGGTATCACGGTCGAAGGCCATGCCTTCGGCGCGCAGGCCGATCCGCGAGGCAACCACGCCGGCGCCGGCGCGATCGTCCAGGCGCGGGGTCAGGATCGCCACCCGCATGCCGCGCTCGCGGTAGTTGTGGGCGCTCTGCAGCAGGGTGGTGGTCTTGCCGGCGTTCATCGCCGAATAGTAGAAGTAGAGCTTGGCCATCGACGGATTGTACGCCGCGGCCCCGCTTCGCCGAAGCCGTTCAGCAACCCCGCCGGCAGGCCGCTGTGGTCGTCACCCCGCCCCGCTACAATCCCCATCCCATGCACGGTCTCAATCCCCCCCAAGCCGCCGCCGTCCTGCACATCGAAGGTCCGCTGCTGGTGCTCGCCGGCGCGGGCAGCGGCAAGACGCGCGTGATCGTGGAAAAGATCGCCCACCTGATCAGCTGTGGCCGCTACCCGGCACGCCGCATCGCGGCGATCACCTTCACCAACAAGTCGGCCAAGGAAATGCGCGAGCGTGTGGCCAAGCGCCTGCGCGAGCAGGATGCCGACGAGGTGACGATCTGCACCTTCCATGCGCTGGGCCTGAAGTTCCTGCAGATCGAGCACGCGGCGGTGGGCCTGAAGCGTGGATTCTCGATCTTCGACGCCGACGATGCCGCTGCGCAGATCAAGGACCTGATGCACGGGGCCAAGCCCGACGACATCGAGGACATGAAGAACCTAGTGTCGCGCGCGAAGAACGCCGGCCTGTCGCCCGAACAGGCGATGGCCGCCGCACGCAGCAACCGCGAGAAGGAAGCGGCCAGCGTCTACGAGCGATACCAGCTGAGGCTGACCGCGTTCAATGCGGTCGACTTCGATGACCTGATCCGTCTGCCGGTGCAGATCCTGGAAGAGAATCCGGACATCGCCCTGGCCTGGCGCGAGCGCATCGGCTACCTGCTGGTGGACGAATGCCAGGACACCAACGACGCGCAGTACCGCCTGCTCAAGCAGCTGGCCGGCGAGAAGGGCAACTTCACCTGCGTCGGCGACGATGACCAGTCGATCTACGCCTGGCGTGGCGCCAATCCCGAAAACCTGCAGCAGATGGGGCGCGATTACCCCACGCTGGAAATCATCAAGCTGGAGCAGAACTACCGCTGCTCCAACCGCGTGCTGCGCGCCGCCAACGCGCTGATCGCCAACAATCCGCATGAGCACCTGAAGAAGCTGTGGAGCGACCAGGCCGACGGCGAACGCATCCGTGTTTGGGAATGCCGCAACAGCGAACATGAAGCGGAGAAGGTCGCCGCCGAGATCGCCTTCGTGGCGCAGTCGCGCAACGTGCCGTGGAGTGATTTCTGCATCCTGTTCCGTGGCAACTTCCAGTCGCGCCCGCTGGAAAAGGCGATGCAGCTGCTGCGCATTCCCTACCACCTGACCGGCGGCACCATGTTCCTGGAACGCCAGGAAGTGAAGGACACGCTGGCCTGGCTGCGCCTGCTGGTGAACCCGGACGACGACACCGCGTTCATGCGGGCGGTGCAGTCGCCCAAGCGCGATGTGGGTGCCGGTACGCTGGCCAGGCTGGCCGAGCTGGCGCAGGAAAAGGACATGCCGATGGCGCATGTGGCCGAGACCATCGGCGCCCTGCAGCAGTTGCCGCCGCGCGCGGCCAACAGCCTGGCGCGCTTCACCGACATCCTGCGCGACCTGCGTGCACAGATGCGCCAGGTGACGTCCGGCGACATGATCCGCAAAGTAGCCAAGGAATCGGGGTTGCTGAGCGAGCTGCGCCAGCAGGCCAAGGAAGAGGCCAGCTACCAGCGTCGCGCAAACAACATCGAGGAACTGGCGCAGTGGTTCGAGGGCGGCCCGCGCGGTGCAACCGCCGCCGACCTGGCCGGCCAGCTGGCGCTGCTGTCGCGCAGCGACAAGGACGAGGGGGGCAACCAGGTGCGCATGATGACCCTGCACGCTTCCAAGGGCCTGGAATTCCCGTACGTGTTCATCGTCGGCTGCGAAGACGGCGTGCTGCCGCACCAGGTCAGCCTGGACGAGGGCAACCTGCAGGAAGAACGGCGCCTGCTGTACGTGGGCATCACCCGCGCCAAGATCCAGCTGTGGATGAGCTACAGCAAGCTGACGCGCAAGTTCGGCGAACACGTACGCCTGAAGCCGAGCCGGTTCTTCGAGGAGATTCCGGCCGAGGAGATCCAGCGCGATGGCGCCGATCCGGTGGCCGATGCGGCGCGCAAGAAGGAACGGGCGAGTGCGGGGTTGGCGGCGATCGAGGCGTTGTTCGACTAGGGCGCTCCAACGGCGCCGCCCCTCCGTGGTGGAGCACGCGTTGGTTCCGCAGTGTGGCCGGTCGGGGTGGGTTCGCGGGGGACGCCGTGAACCCGTCCTTGGGGGCTTAGCCGCGCCATCCATGGCGCGGATACCCCCGCGAACCCACCCCGACCGGCCTCTGACAGATTCCGGGCGCTTCCTTCCACGGCAATGCAGAGGAAATCAAAAGCAACAGCCGGCGGTTGAGGCAGAATCGGGGTTTCGGCTGGAGGTCTGCCTGTGCAACCGATCGAGAGTGAGCGCCTGCGGCTGCGGGCCATTGAACCTGACCGTGATGCGGCACCGATGCTGGCCCTGCTCAACGATCCGGGCTTCGTGCGTTTCATCGGTGACCGCAACGTGCGCAGCGAGGCGCAGGCGCGGGAGTACATTGCGCTGCGGGTGCTGCACAGCTATGCGTTGAATGGCTTCGGCATGTATGCCATCGAGCGGTTGTCCGATGGTGCCTGGCTGGGCAACGCCGGGCTGGTGCGGCGGGATGGCCTGCCGGGGCCGGACATCGGCTATGCGGTGCTGTCGGAATTCGCGGGGCAGGGCTATGCCGGTGAGGCGGCACGCGCGGTGTTCGCGCATGCGCGTGGAGCGCTGGGCCTGCACGATCTGTATGGCATCACCGATCTGGACAACGTGGTGTCCGGGAAGATCCTGCAGGGCCTGGGTATGCAGACGCGCGGGGTGATCCAGTTGCCGGGCGTGGACAGCCCGAGCCGGTTGTATGCCACGCCGGGTGCGGCGCAGGTCTGACCCCTGATGTTGGTCGGCACGATTCAGATGCAGTGCCGACCAACGGTCGGCACCCACCCCCTCAGCCGCGCAGTTCGTCCAGCTGCGCCTGCAGCTCGGCCACCGCAGCTTCCAGCTGGGCGACGCGCTCGGCCAATCCCGGATCGGCCGCCTCGCTGCCACCACCACCACTGCTGGCGTACTTCGCTGCCAGCGCCGCACCGTCCACTTCACCGCACAGCAGGTGCATGTAGCGGTCTTCGCGCTGGCCGCTGGCGCGCGGCAGCACCACCAGCAAGGCGCGCTGCTGCAGGCGCTCGATGGCGTGGCGGGCTTCGTCCACATCGGCGAAGCGGTACAGGCGTTCGCTGCGCGTGATCAGTTCACCCAGCGTCTGCGGCCCACGCAGCAGCAGCAGCGCCAGCAGCACGGTCTGCTGCCGGGTCAGGTCCAGCGCGGCCTGCAGGCGGTGCTCGTAGCGGTCCGCGCGCGAGGAGTAGTGCTGGCGGGCCAGGCCCAGCGCCTCCAGCTGGCGCAGCGCATGTTGCACGCTGCCGGCATCGACGTTCATCACCGGCTCGCGGGCGGTCTTCTGGTTGGCGGCCGATTGGGCGGCATTGACGGTCAGCGGATAGGTGTCCGGTGTGGTCGCCTCCTTTTCCACCAGGCAGCCCAGCAGGCGTGCCTGCACGGCGTCGAGCAGGGGGACGTCGGGGGTCTGGGTGGAATCGGTCATGGCGGCCTCCGGAAGGGCAACGGGTCAACCGCCAAGCATAGCCGTCCCGGGGCCGCCTTTGCCGGTAAAATGCGCCGGTATATCTGATTGCCGGTGAATCCATGCGTCGTCCTGTTTCCCTGTCCCTGACCCTGCTCGCTACCGCGGCGCTGGGCCTGTCCGCCTGCAAGCGCGTGGAGGCGCCTGCCGCCGAAGCCGCGGCCCCGCAGGCGCCCGCTGCCGCTGCCAAGGCCGATGGCGTGCTCGATGCCACGGCCAACGACAATCTCAATGCGGTGCTGTGGATGCAGCGCGCGCAGGAGTACAAGGCCATCACCGAGCAGACCTACCGTGCCGCCGCCGACCAGCTGGACGCCGCGCTGAAGGAAGCGCACTGGGATGCGCTGGTGCCGGAGGAACGCGGCAACGAGGCCAAGGGCCTGAAGCCGGCCGTGGTGCTGGACGTGGATGAGACCGTGCTGGACAACTCGCCCTACCAGGCGCGCCTGGTGCGCGACGGCAAGGAATACGACGAGCTGAGCTGGGACCAGTGGGTGGCCGAGAAGAAGGCCAAGGCCATTCCGGGCGTGGTGGATTTCGCCAAGGCTGCCAACGCCAAGGGCGTGACCCTGCTGTACATCTCCAACCGCGCCGTGCACCTGAAGGACGCGACCCTGGCCAACCTGCGCGAGCAGGGCCTGCCGGTGGCCGATGACAGCGTGTTCCTGGGCCTGGGCACCGTGGTCGAAGGGTGCGAGCAGGCCGGTAGCGAGAAGAACTGCCGCCGCCGCCTGGCCGGGCAGAAGTACCGCGTGCTGATGCAGTTCGGCGACCAGCTGGGCGATTTCGTGGAAGTGACCGCCAACACCAACGAAGGCCGTGACGCACTGCTGCAGCAGTACCACGACTGGTTCGGCGAGCGCTGGTGGATGCTGCCCAACCCGACCTACGGTGGCTTCGAGCCGGCGCAGTTCAACAACGATTACAGCCAGTCGCGCCAGGCCCGCCACGACGCCAAGCGCGCTGCCCTGGACTACGCACCATGAGCCGCGCGCCACTGCCGCTGCGCGACGACGAGCGCCTGATCTTCGCGCTGGACGTGCCTGATCGCGCGCAGGCGCTGGAGTGGGTCGACCGCCTCGGCGACAGCGTGGCGTTCTACAAGATCGGCATGGAACTGCTGGCGTCGGGCGAGTACTTCCAGGTGCTGGACGAGCTGGCCCGCCGCGACAAGCGCGTGTTCGTCGACCTGAAGTTCTTCGATATCCCGGCCACCGCCGCGGCGGTGATCAAGCGCCTTTCGCAGTGGCCGGTCAGCTACGCCACCATCCACGGCTGGCACCCGGCGATGATGGAAGCCTGCGCCGCCGCCAACAGCAGTGACATGCGCCTGCTGGCGGTGACCGTGCTGACCTCGATGGGCCGCCCGGACCTGGCGCAGATGGGCATCGACCGTGAACCGGTGGAGGTGGTGGTCGAACGCGCGCTGGCCGCGCAGGCGGCCGGCATCGATGGCGTGATCGCCTCGGGCCAGGAGGCCGGCCCGATTCGCGCCGCGACCGGCGCCGGGTTCTCGATCGTCTGCCCGGGCATCCGCCCCGGTGGCCCGGTCGGCGATGACCAGAAGCGTACCGTTGGCGTGGCCCAGGCGTTTGCCGATGGTGCCGATGCCATCGTGGTTGGCCGTCCGATCCGCCTGGCCACCGATCCGCAGGCCGCGGCCCGGGCCATCCAGCAGGAAATCGCGTCGGCACTGGGTGCGCGCTGAGGTTCCGTTGCGAAGGCTGCAGGCCCGAACGCCATCCCGGCCCGCGCGGGATGGCGTTTTTGCATCTGTCTACCGAGCGGTTGTGCCCGAATCGCCGCAAAACCTGCCGTAGATTTCATTGCTTCCACCCCCATCATCAGGTGAATCAATAAAATCAATAGTTTAAGGCGAACTACGTGAAGTGTTGCCTTAACTTGAGCGGCAGCGTAGGATCGCCGCCATCCGGTCCTCGGACCGGACATGTGCCACAACACTGTCCACCGGCCCTGCGCCGGTTTGAAGAGCCTGTGATCCCCGTGATCCCGGCTCTTTTTTTATTCCCGTCAGTGACTTGCACAGGCAACAGCGGAAACCGTGACGTCCCGGCTTGCCGCTGTCACGTCGCAGGCCGCAAGATGCGGACCGGTCCGGGGAGTCCGATTGCATGAGCGTGGCGGTGCGAGGAAGGTCTGCGCGTGGATGGGGGCTGGCAGCCATGCTGCTGCTGGCGGCGGTCGCGTGCCGCGAATCAGCCGATGATCCGGCCAAGCCGGCAGCCGAACCGGTCGCGGCGGTGCAGGCGATGGCCCTGCGCCTGGCCGAGGACGATCTGGTCGGCTACGCGAAGCTGTCGGTGCCGCCCAGCCAGTACCAGCGCCTGCAACAGGCCTGGACCGAAGGCCACAGCCAGTGGCCGCTGACCGAACTGCCGCTGGGTGACCAGCTGCTGCCGATGCTGGCCGCGCTGCGCAAGCCCAACGCCAGCGCCGAACTGCAGCGCAGCTTCGATCGCCAGCTGGCCGGACAGGCCGGCGCCGTTCGCCAGGCCGCGCAGTCGATGGGCAACTTCGGCGTGCAGTATCTGCGCCACCAGAAGGGCTATACGCCCGGCCAACAGGCGCACTACATCGCCCTGGTGGAAACCCTCGCCAGCTGGGCGCAGGGCGCACCGATCAGTGACCGCGCCCGCGCGCGCAGCACCATCGCCGCACTGGTTGGCGCGGCCGGCAAGGTTGGGTTCGATGATGAGGCCGGCCTGCAGGCCGCCGGCATGGAAGGCAGCCTGCAGCAGCTGGCGCCGTTCATCCACACCCTCAAGGCCGTGTTGGGCAGCTACGGGCTGGGCGTGGACGATGCGCTGCGCAGCGTGCGCGGTGAGCTGCTCTCGGTGGAGGGTGACAATGCGCTGGTACGCCTGCACTACGACCTGGCTGGCCGCGAAATGATCCTGCAGCTGCCGCTGAGCCGCCGCGAGGGCCACTGGTACCTGACCCGCACCCTGGCCGACACCGATGCGCTGCTGCGCAAGGCCGACGCGGCCCGCGCCGCGGCCTCGCCATCACCGGCTGAAGCCCCTGCTGGGGGTGGGGAAGCAGCAACGCCGCCGCCTAAGCCATAATGGCGCCGATGTCGAAACAGAACCCGCTGCCGTTTCCCGGCGAAGAATCCCAGTCGACGCCCGCCGATACGGTGCCGGCGTCCCCCTCGACCGGCACCGGCCCGAACCCGGTACCGCCGCCCGTGCACGCGCGTCCGGCCGGCCGCCGCCCGCTGTGGGCTCGCCTGCTGGGCCGCCTGGTCGAGCCGTGGCTGTCGCTGAAGATCGAGCCGGAAGACCCAGGCCAGTACAACGATGGCCGTCCGGTCGTGTACGTGCTGGAAGACTACGGCCTGTCCAACGCGCTGATCCTGGACAAGGCCTGCCGCCAGGCCGGGCTGCCCTCGCCGCTGGTGCCGCTGGCCGGTGACCCGACCGGGCGCAAGCGCGCCTACCTGGCGCTGTCGCGGCGCAGCTCCAGCAACTCGCTGATTCCCGAGCAGCGCGGCGCCAAGACCCACTCCGATTCGCTGGCCAAGGTCCTGCAGGCGCACCGCGTGCGCGACGACCTGGATGTGCACCTGGTGCCGGTGTCTATCTTCGTCGGCCGCGCGCCGGACAAGCAGAGCGGCTGGTTCGCGGTGCTGTTCTCGGAAAACTGGGCGCTGGTCGGTCGCTTCCGCCGCCTGCTGGGCCTGCTGCTTAACGGGCGCAATACCATCGTGCGCTTCGCCCCGCCGATCTCGCTGCGCAGCACCGTGGACGAAGGCCTGGAGCCGGAGCGCACGGTGCGCAAGCTGCAGCGCGTGCTGCGTACGCACTTCCGGCGCATCCGTGAATCGGTGATCGGCCCGGACCTGTCGACGCGGCGCCTGCTGGTGGACCAGGTATTGGCTGCCGAACCGGTGCGCGAGGCGATCGCCGCACAGGCCAAGCGCGACAATTCGAAGCCGGCCGATGCCTGGAAGAAGGCACACGCCTACGCCTGGGAAATCGCCGCGGACTATTCCAGCCCGGTCGTGCGCTCGGCCAGCTTCATGCTCAGCCACGTGTGGAACCGCATCTATGCGGGCGTGCTGGTGCACCACCTGGACAAGTTCAAGGCTGCCGCGCCGGGCCACGAAGTGGTGTACGTGCCCAGCCACCGCAGCCACATGGACTACCTGCTGCTGTCCTACCTGCTGTACGACCGTGGCATCGTGCCGCCGCACATCGTGGCCGGCATCAACCTGAACCTGCCGGTGGTGGGTACCCTGCTGCGCAAGGGCGGTGCGTTCTTCATCCGTCGCTCGATCCGCGGCAACGCGCTGTACTCGGCGGTGCTCAGCGAGTACGTCGCGCAGCTGGTGGCCGGTGGCTACTCGCTGGAGTATTTCGTTGAGGGTGGCCGGTCGCGCACCGGCCGCCTGCTGCAGCCCAAGGGCGGCATGATCTCGATGACGCTGCGTGCGTTCCTGCGCCAGCCGCGCAAGCCGGTGCTGTTCCAGCCCGTCTACATCGGCTACGAGAAACTGATGGAAGGCGGCAGCTATCTGGACGAACTGTCCGGCCGGCCGAAGGAAAAGGAATCGATCTGGTCGCTGCTGTGGGGCATCCCCAAGGTGCTCAAGCAGAACTACGGCCAGGTGGTGGTGAACTTTGGCGAACCGATCGCACTGAACGACGTGCTGGCCGAGAAGGCGCCGGAGTGGAAGGGCGAGGCGGTGTCCGAGGACGAGAAGCCGGCCTGGCTGTCGACCACGGTGGATACGCTGGCCGAACGCATCCAGGTGCGCATCAACGGCGCCGCCGACGTCAACCCGATCAACCTGCTGGCGCTGGCGCTGCTGTCCACGCCGAAGCACGCGATGGGCGAGGCCGACCTGATCGCGCAGATCGAGCTGTGCAAGACCCTGCTGGTCGAGATGCCATATTCGGACCGGGTGACGGTGACCCCGCACTCGCCGGAGCGGATCATCGCCCACGCCGAGGAAATCAACGTCCTCACCCGCGTCAAGCACCCCCTGGGCGATGTGCTCAGCGTCAGCGGCGATACCGCGGTGCTGCTGAGCTACTTCCGCAACAACGTGCTGCACCTGTTCACCGCCTCGTCGTGGGTGGCCTGCTGCTTCCAGAACAACCGCCGCATGAGCCGCGCCGGCCTGGTCCAGCTGGGCCGTACGGTGTACCCGTTCCTGCAGGCCGAGCTGTTCCTGCCGTGGAGCGAGGACGAGTTCGCCCAGCGCATCGACCAGACCATCAACGTGTTCGTGCGTGAGGGGTTGCTGCAGAACGTCAATGACGACGACGGCGGCATTCTGGCGCGCAACACCGGGCAGACCGACGAGGTCTTCCGCCTGCGCGCCATCGGGCACTCGCTGCAGCAGGCGTTCGAGCGCTACTACATCGCCATTTCGGTGCTGGTGAAGAACGGCCCCGGCGTGCTTGGCGCCGCCGAACTGGAAAGCCTGTGCCAGCAGGCCGCGCAGCGCCTGAGCCTGCTCTATGCGCCGGCGGCGCCGGAGTTCTTCGACAAGGCCCTGTTCCGTGGCTTCATCCAGAAGCTGCGCGAGCTGCGCCTGGTGTGGCCGGACGAGAACAGCAAGCTGCTGTTCGACGAGCGCCTGGATGCCTGGGCCAAGGATGCCAAGTTCATCCTCGGCCGCGAGCTGCGCCACACCATCGAGCGGGTCAGCCCGGAAGCGGCGCGCCCGGACGAGCCGGCACCGCAGGATTGAACTGAATCCTGCGGTGGGTGTGGACCTTGGTCCGCACACCTTCCCGTCGTGCCGACCAGGGTTGGCACGTACCGGAGCAGGAGGCCAACCCGGGTTGGCACCCACCTGAACCCGGCTCAGGCCGGCTCGTCGGGAATCTGCAGGCTCTCCAGCCTGGCGATGCAGTCCTTCAACTGCAGCTTGCGCCGCTTCAGGCGCTTGGCTTCCAGTTCGTCCTCGCCGTTGGCCGCCATGCGGGTGATCTGTTCATCCAGCAGGCGGTGCTCGGCGCGCAGGGCGGCGAGGCGTTCGACGATCTCGGCGGGGTCGTAGGTGTCCACAGGTCCCGAGCATACACAGCGATGATGACCGCCGGGAGAGGGGAATACCGACCCCCGGCCGGGGCCGCTCCGAGCCGTTAGAATGGAGCCCATGAGTGCCGTGATTTCCCTTCCCGATCCCCAGCCGCGCGCCGCCCGCGATCCACGCGTGGCCGAGCGCGAGCAGCACAAGCTGGCCAAGCGCCTGCGCCGCCAGGTCGGCGAGGCGATCGCCGACTTCGGCATGATCGAGGCCGGCGACAAGGTCATGGTCTGCCTGTCCGGCGGCAAGGACAGCTACACCCTGCTGGACGTGCTGCTGCAGCTGCAGAAGAAGGCACCGGTGCCGTTCGAGCTGGTGGCGGTGAATCTGGACCAGAAACAGCCGGGCTTCCCTGAGCACATTCTGCCGGAGTACCTGGCCGGGCTGGGCGTGCCGTACCACATCATCGAGCAGGACACCTATTCGGTGGTCAGCCGGGTCATTCCGGAAGGCAAGACCATGTGCTCGCTGTGCTCGCGCCTGCGTCGTGGCGCGCTTTACAACTACGCCGAAACCCACGGTTTCACCAAGATCGCGCTGGGCCATCACCGCGACGACATGGTGGCCACCTTCTTCATGAACCTGTTCCACCACGCCAAGCTGGCGGGGATGCCGCCGAAACTGCGCAGCGATGACGGCAGGCACGTGGTGATCCGGCCGTTGGCCTACGTGCGCGAAAGCGACATCGTCGACTACGCGCAGGCACGCCGGTTCCCGATCATTCCCTGCAACCTGTGCGGCAGCCAGGAGAACCTGCAGCGCCGCCAGGTCGGCCTGATGCTGAAGCAGTGGGAAAAGGACCATCCCGGCCGCATCGAGCAGATCGCGCGCGCCATGGGCGACGTCCGGCCCTCGCAGCTGGCCGACACTACCCTGTTCGACTTCATGGCGCTGGGCCGTCGCGACGACGCGCCGCTGCCCGATGCCCATGCCTGGCTGGCCGGTTCCCCGGCCGATGCCGACGCAGATCCCGAGACGCCCACCGTTTAAGGTCGGTCGCCCTTCCTCTTTGCCATCCGGAATTCCATGTTCTTTCGCAACCTGACGTTCTTCCGTTTTCCGACCGCCACCGATTTTTCCGAAGTCGATACCCTGCTGCCGCACGCCGTGCTCAAGCCTGTTGGCGCGCTGGAAATGAACTCGCGCGGCTTCATCTCGCCGTTCGGCCGCGAGGAAAAGGAGCAGCTCTCCCACCGCATCGCCGAACACCTGTGGCTGACCGTGGGCGGCGAGGACAAGATCCTGCCGGCAGCGGTGGTCAACGACCTGCTCGAGCGCAAGCTGGAGGAGATCGAGGAGAAGGAAGGCCGCCGCCCAGGTGGCCGCGAGCGCAAGCGCATGAAGGATGACCTGCTGCATGAACTGCTGCCGCGCGCCTTCGTGAAGTCCTCGCGCAACGACGCCTTCATCGACCTGCAGCACGGCTATGTGGCGGTGGATACCTCCAGCCGCAAGACTGGCGAGTACTTCATGTCCGACATCCGCGGCCTGCTCGGCAGCTTCCCGGCGATGCCGCTGAACGCCGAAGTCGCGCCGCGCTCGATCCTGACCGGCTGGATCGCCGGCGAGCCGCTGCCGACCGGACTGAGCCTGGGCGAAGAGTGCGAGATGAAGGACCCGGTGGAAGGCGGCGCGGTGGTCAAGTGCCAGCACCAGGAACTGCGCTGCGACGAGATCGACAAGCACCTGGACGCCGGCAAGCAGGTGACCAAGCTGGCGCTGATCTTCGAGGACAACCTGTCCTTCGTCATCGGCGACGACCTGATCGTGCGCAAGCTGAAGTTCCTCGACGGCGCCCTGGACCAGCTGGAGCATGCCGACGAAGACGGACGCCGCGCCGAGTTCGACGCCCGCTTTGCCCTGCAGAGCGCCGAGATCCGCCGCCTGTTCCTGTTGCTGGAAGAAGCCTTCAAGCTCAGCAAGGCTGACTGAACAGGCAGCGCGACGGCCGCCGGTCATCCGGCGGCCCGAAGCGGCGCTATGCTGGGCGCATGAGCCGTCTGCTGCGCCGCCTGATCAGCCCGACCCCGCCCGCCACCGTACAGCGCGACACCGTTCGCCTGCGCCTGGAGGATGCCGAGATCGAGGTCCTGCGCGTGCGTGATCCGCGTGCGCGGCGCATCAAGCTGAGCGTGGACGAACGCGGCGCACGCCTGACCCTGCCGCCGCGCGCAAGCCTGGTGATGGGCGAACGCTTCCTGGAACAGCACCGCGACTGGTTGGCGCTGCAGCTGCGGCAGTACCAGGGCCAGGGCCTGCCGCCACCGTTGCAGCCGGGCGAAGACGGTGTGCTGCCCCTGCGCGGCGAACTACTGCCGCTGCGCTGGCAGGAAGGCCGCTACGCGCGCCTGGAGATCGACGCGCACGGCGCCTGCGTGCAGTGGCCGACCCGCGGCGGCGACGCCACCCTGCGCCGTCTGCTGCGCGAATTCTACGAAGCCCAGACCCGCGCCGACGTCGGCCGCTGGCTGCCGAAGTACCTGCCCACTCTGCCGCGCGCCCCCAGCCGCCTGCGGCTGAAGGTGATGTCCTCGCAATGGGGCTCGCTGGCCCCCGACGGCAGCATGGCACTGGACCTGGCCCTGGTGCTCGGTCGTCCGGAAGCGTTCGAGTATGTGCTGGTGCACGAGCTCTGCCACCTGATCCAGCCCAATCACTCGCCTGCGTTCTGGCACGAAGTGGAACAACGCTTCCCCGCCTGGCGCGAGCAGCGCGACTACTTCCAGCTGGAAGGGCGACGCCTCAAAGCGATGCTGCACCAGCTGCTGTGATCGCACCCCGCACCCTGTAGAGCCGAGCCGAGCCCACGCTCGGCTGACGCGCGCAGCGCGGGGTTTCAGTCATCACGTTGAAGAGCAGCCGAGCATGGCTCGGCTCTACAGGGAGTGTCCGTGGTGGGCAGGGGCGTGAGCCGCATGGGCCCGAGGCATGCCTCGGGCGGGTTGGGCAGGACGCCCAACCCCGGTCTTGCCGTGTGCGCAGGAAAGCGCACACGAGCAAGCGGCGACCGAGCTTACAAGGACGTACTTGCAGCGACCCCTGCGCAATCCACCCCGGCCGGCCGAGCACGGCTTCTGATTTGAACGACCCGCCACGAGGGCCCAGCCGTTGGCCGAAACCCTCACCCCACCCGCAACGCCGCCGCCGCCGCCCACCGCGCCGCCACCCGCGGCGCCGTAATGCACACTGCCTGGTCGGTCACCGTCGTCACCGCACGCTCCAGCAGCTGGATATCCGCCTCATGCTGGCGCGCCACATGCGGGTCCTCGAAGAAGATCGCACGCTGGCAACGCCCCTCCAGTACCCGGTCGGCAATCTGCGCATCACCGCCCATCGGGCCACTCTGGTAGCGCGTCACCCACGGCGTATCACGCGGCCAGCCCCGGCTCCAGGCCAGTTCGTTCAAACGCTGGCCGGTGGTGCCGGTCGCCACCCGCTCGCCGAACCGGGCCAGCACATCGAAATGCTCATCGGCGAAGGCCAGCATCGCCGGCTTCATCGCATCATGCGCGATCAGTGCCAGCGTCTGGCTTTCGAACGCATGCAGGTCGTCAGCGCCGCGGTCTGCCGGCAGCCCGGCGTGGACGCGCTCCACTTCGACCCAGTCGCGTGCGGTGGCCACGGTCGAAATGAACGGCTTGCCGTGAATCACGCACTGCCGTTTCAGCGCCGTGGCTTCTGGAAACACCGAGGATGGGTCGACCGGATCGATCAGGTAGATCGCGCCATCCAGTGTCCGATCCGGACCCATGCCGACGACTTCGGCGACCAGCTTCATCAGGCCACCCTCGCGTCCGTACGGGTAACGGTGCAGGCCCGCGTACCCGGCCAGGAAACCCTGTCGTTCGATCGCGTCATGGGTGCGACCGACCGCATGCAGCGACACGCCCAGCTCGCGCAGGCCGGCCTCGCTGCTGCGCAGCCAACGGAACAGCGCGGCGCGCGCGTCGTGGTGATGAAGACGGTTGGCAGCCAGGCCGATGCGCATCGAACGCTCCGCAGTTACGGGTGAAGGCGGCAGTGTATGTCGGCATTCCCCTATCTGGATGCTTTTACAACTTTCTTCATTGCCGTCGGTCCGCACGTCGATAGCGTGGCAGGCAGCGGTACCGCAGCGCGGCCGTTCCTTCCGCCCGCGAGATGAGGATGCCTACCGTGAATGTCGCCGGCCTCCCGGCAGCCATTGCTGTCATGGCCAGCCTGCTGCTGCCTGCCACGGCCTCCGCCACGGGCTGCAGGACACCGCTGCGCATTGCCTGGCCTTCCGACCGCGCACCCTTGTCGTCCAGCGAACAGGGTGAGGCACGGGGGCTCGGCGCGGTGTACCTGGAGCTGTTGGGGCGGCAACGGCCACTGCAGCTGCTGCCCGTGCCGGCCGCCAGCGTGGACCGGGATGAGCTGCCGGCCGGCACCCAGGCGCTGCTGGGGTGGCCACGCTCGCAGCTGCCCGCCGGGTGGGTGGCCAGCACGCCCTACCTGCAGCTGCCACAGGTGATCGTCCGCCGGGAAGGTACGCCGCCGGTGCTGGGCCTGGAAGATCTGCGTGAGCGAACCGTAGCCAGCCCCAGCCGGATGCCGCTGCAGGGGCTGCTGGCCGAGCAGGCAACGGGTGCGCAGCTGCTGCCACCGGCAGCGCTGGACGATGCGCTCCCGCTGCTGGGCACCGGCCTGATCGATGCCGTGGTTGCCAACCTCGGCGAAGTCGAGGCCGCGTTGCGCCGCTACCAGGGCGATGCACTGCTGATCGCTGCGCCGGCCGGTTTCGATGATGCCCTGGTGCTGGCGACCACGCCCGCCTGCGCCGATGTCATCGCCGGCTTCGAGCAGGCGCTGTCGCAGCTGACCGATCCCGAGCGCGATCAGATCCGCGCGGCCTGGCTGCCGGACCGGCCGCGCAATTGGCCGTCATCGTCACCCCTGCGCTGGCTGGTGCCGGCCTCGTTGATCCTGCTCGCACTGGCGCTGGTACATGCCTACGGTTACTGGCGGGTGCATCGCGAAAGCGTGCGGCGCCGAGTCGTGGAGCAGCGCCTGCAGGAGGTGACTGCGAACCTGCCGGCGGTGGTCTACCAGGCGCGCCGTTCGGCGTGCGGTCACTACAGCTTTCCGCAGATCGCCGGCGACGTGCAGTCCCTGTTCGGAATCAGCGTGGAGAGCGCGCGCATCGATCACCAGTGGCTGCTGGCCGCGGTCCACCCCGAGGACCGCAGCAGGGTGATGGCCTGTATCGAGACAGCCGCATTGGCGCGTGGCCCGATCGATGTCACTTTCCGTACCCGTTCACCACAGGGCTGGCGATGGGTGCGTTCGCATGGGCGACCGTTGTCCTGCGACGATAGCTACGTCGAGTGGAGCGGCTACTGGATCGACGTCAGCGAGGTGCAGTCACGTACCCGCGCGCTGGCCGACGCGCGCCGCGAGGCCGAGCAGGTGGCACAGGCCAAGGCGCACTTCCTGGCCACGATGAGCCATGAGATCCGCACGCCGATGAGCACGCTGCTGGGCATGCTCGAACGGCTGGCGGGCAGCAGGCTGGAGCCACGCCAGCAGCAGGTGCTGGCCACGGTGGATGATGCGGCGCGGATGCTGCGGCAGATCCTCGACGATGTACTGCACAGCCAGCGCCTGCAGGGCGCACCGCTGCAGTTGCGGCCCACCGATCTGGCGGCACTGGTGCGCGCGGTGCAGCAGCTGCTGATGCCGGTGGCCGCCAGCCGCGGCCTGCACCTGCAGGTGGTGCTTGATCCGGAGATGCAGCCGGGATCGCTGGCCGATGGCCTGCGCCTGCGCCAGATCCTGTTCAACCTGGCCGGTAACGCACTGAAGTTCACCCGGCACGGCCACGTGGAACTGCGGTTGCAGGTACTGCAGCAGCATGCCCGCGGGCAGCGGCTGCGCCTGCAGGTAAGCGACAGCGGCGTGGGCATCAGCGAGGAACGACAGCAGGCGGTGTTCGCCGCCTATGCCCAGGCGGAGCGCTCGACCACGCGGCGCTTCGGCGGCAGTGGGCTGGGCCTGGCGATCTGCCGCGAGCTGGCAACCTCGATGGGGGCGGAGCTGCAGCTGCGCAGCTCCCCTGGGCAGGGCACCACGGTATGGATGGATCTGGACCTGGAGGCCTGCGAGGCACCCATGGCCGCACCTTGGGCGGCATCAGCGGATGAGCATCCATTGCCGGCGGCGTGCGTACTGGTGGCTGAAGACCATCCTACCAACCTGCAGCTGCTGGAGCAGCGCCTGTGCGCGCTAGGGCTGCGGGTCCACGCCTGTACCGATGGGCAGTCGGCGCTTGAAGCATGGCAGGCGCAGCCGTTCGAGCTGGTGATCACTGACTGCCACATGCCGGGCATGGACGGCTTCGCACTGGCGCGGGCGATCCGCGCTGATGCCTGCCCGGCACGTGCGCAGGTGCCCATCATCGCGCTCACGGCCAGCGTGATGGAAAGCACCCGCGAAGCCTGTCGCGCGGCTGGCATCGACCACTTCCTGGCCAAGCCGGTGGAGCCGCACGTGCTGCGGGCGCTGCTGGCGGTACTGCTGGCGCCGGACTCAGTGGGCCAGTAGCCGGACGATGCTGGCGGCGGCATCGCGGCCCTCGGCCACGGCGGTCACCACCAGGTCGGCACCGCGTACCGCATCACCACCGGCGAACAGGCGCGGATGCGCGGTCTGGAACGGCAGGCGATCCTTGCCTCCGGCCACGATACGGCCGTTGGACCGGCCTTCCACGCCGTGCTCGGCCAGCCATGCCGGAACGGTCGGCGAGAAGCCGAAGGCGATGATCACCACGTCGGCCTCCAGCAGCGATTCGCTGCCATCGATCGGCACCGCGTTCTGGCGGCCGTTCGCATCCGGCTCACCCAACCGGGTCTCGACCACGGTTACGCCGATTACTTCGTCATCGGCGCCGGCTTCGATCGACAGCGGCTGCCGGTTGAACAGGAAGCGCACACCTTCCTCGCGTGCATTGGCGACCTCGCGCGCGCTGCCGGGCATGTTGGCTTCGTCGCGGCGGTAGGCGCAGGTGACCTTGGCCGCGCCCAGCCGTATCGCGCTGCGCACGCAGTCCATGCCGGTATCGCCACCGCCGAGCACCACCACGCGCTTGCCGTTGAGATCGGGCAGGGCGATGGTGTCTTCCCAGCCGGCAATCGGCCGGCCCTTCGGATCATCACCACCGACGATGCGGCTGTTCTGCACCAGGAACGGCAACGCCGGCAGCACGCCTTTCAGGTCCTGGCCGTCGAGGCCGCCATCGGTGTAGCGGTAGGCGCCGGTGCCGACGAACACCGCATCGTGGGTATCCAGCAGCTGCTGCAGGCTGATGTCGCGGCCGATCTCCACGCCGAGGCGGAACTGCACCCCCATGCCCTCCAGCACGTCGCGGCGGCGACGGATCACGTCCTTGTCCAGCTTGAAGCTGGGGATGCCGAACTGCAGCAGGCCGCCGATCTGCTCGTAGCGGTCATAGACCACGGCGGCAATGCCGGCGCGAGCCAGGCGGTCGGCACAGGCCAGCCCCGCCGGACCGGCGCCGATCACCGCCACGCTGTGGCCGGTCGGCTGCACCGCGGCCAGATCCGGGCGCCAGCCACTGGCCAATGCGGTATCGACGATGTACTTCTCCACCGCGCCGATGGTGACCGCACCGAACTCCTCCAGCGTGCAGCTGCCTTCGCACAGCCGGTCCTGCGGGCACACCCGGCCGCACACTTCCGGCAGCGGGTTGGTGCTGTGGCACAGCGTGGCCGCCTCGTGGATGCGGTTCTCCTGCACCAGCTGAAGCCACTGCGGAATGGCGTTGTGCACCGGGCACTTCCAGCTGCAGTACGGGTTGCCGCAGTCCAGGCAGCGGCCGGCCTGGTACTGCGCGTCTTCCTTGCCGAACCTGCCGTACAGCTCACCCCAGTCGCCGGAGGTGCGCAGTTCCACCGGAATGCGCTGCGGCATGGTGCGGGGCAGGTCGAGGAACTGGAAAGCGTGCTTGCGGCTCATGGCGGGCTCTGTAATGCGAGGGGGAACGTTGCCGGCCAGCGGCCGGCACTACCGGAAAACATCACGCGGCGCGTCGCAGGGTTTCGGTCAGCGACTCGATGCTGGCGGCCTTCGGTTTGACCAGCCAGAACTTGCCGATGTAATCGCGGAACTCGTCCAGGATCTGCTGCGCCCAGATGCTGCCGGTCAGCTCGCGGTGGCGGCCGATCAGGCGGTGCAGGTGCTGGCGATAGTTCTCGAAGCCCTCGGCGGACACGCGATGGATGTCGATCAGCTCGTGGTTGTAGCGGTCGACGAAATCGCGATCAACGTCCAGCACGTAGGCCAGGCCGCCGGTGAAACCGGCACCGAAGTTCAGCCCGACCTTGCCCAGCACCAGTACCACGCCATCGGTCATGTACTCGCAGCAGTGGTCGCCGGCACCCTCCACTACCGCCAGCGCGCCCGAATTGCGCACCGCGAAACGCTCGCCGGCGCGGCCCGCGGCGAACAGCTCGCCACCGGTAGCGCCATACAGGCAGGTGTTGCCGATGATGGCGGTGCTGCGTGCCTCGAAGCGGGCGCCACGCGGCGGACGCACCACCAGCCGGCCGCCGGCCATGCCCTTGCCGACGTAGTCGTTGGCTTCGCCTTCCACTTCCAGGTGCAGGCCGCCGACGTTGAAGGCGCCGAAGCTCTGCCCGGCACTGCCGCGGAAGCGCAGTTCCAGCGGCGTGTCGGCCATGCCCTGGTTGCCGTGCGCGCGCGCCACCGCGCCCGCCAGGCGGGTGCCGATGCTGCGGTCGGTGTTGTGGATCAGGAAGCGGTGCTCGCCGCCGCGCTTGTGCTCGATGGCCGGGGCCAGCAGCCCATCCATCTGCGTGGCCAGGCTGTCCGGCGATTCGTACAGGCGCTGCGCGGCGCAGTGGCTGCCTTCGTAGCGGCTGTCGGCCAGCAGCCGCGACAGGTCCACGCGCACGCCGTCGCGCGGCGCGGCCTCGATCTGCCGCAGCAGGTCGGTGCGGCCGACGATCTCTTCCAGCGAACGCGCGCCCAGGTACGACAGCCAGCCGCGCACTTCCTCGGCCAGCAGCCGGAAGAAGTTCTCCACGCGTTCGGGCTGGCCGGTGAAGTGGTTCTCGCGCAGGCGCTCGTCCTGGGTGGCCACGCCGGTGGCGCAGTTGTTGAGGTGGCAGATGCGCAGGTACTTGCAGCCCAGCACGATCATCGGCGCGGTGCCGAAGCCGAAGCTGTCCGCCCCCAGCAGCGCGGCCTTGACCACATCCAGGCCGGTCTTCAGGCCGCCATCGGTCTGCAGCAGGGTGCGCCCGCGCAGGTCGTTGGCCAGCAGCGCCTGGTGCGCTTCGGCCACGCCCAGCTCCCACGGCACGCCGGCATAGCGGATCGAGCTGACCGGCGAAGCGCCGGTGCCGCCGTCATGGCCGGAAATGGTGATCAGGTCCGCGCCGGCCTTGACCACGCCGGCGGCAATCGTGCCAACGCCGGCATGGCTGACCAGCTTTACCGACACCAGCGCGGTCGGGTTGACCTGCTTGAGGTCGTAGATCAGCTGGGCCAGGTCTTCGATCGAATAGATGTCGTGGTGCGGCGGCGGCGAGATCAGGCCGATGCCCGGGCGCGCGTAGCGCAGGCGGGCGATCAGCTCGTTGACCTTGTGGCCGGGCAGCTGGCCGCCTTCGCCGGGCTTGGCGCCCTGCGCGACCTTGATCTGCAGCACCTCGGCGTTGACCAGGTACTCGGCGGTGACACCGAAGCGGCCGGAGGCCACCTGCTTGATCTTGCTGCGCTTTGCGGTGCCATAGCGGGCGGGATCCTCACCGCCTTCGCCGGAATTGCTGCGGCCACCGAGGCGGTTCATGGCAATGGCCAATGCTTCATGTGCTTCCGGCGACAGTGCGCCCAGGCTGATCGCCGCAGTATCGAAGCGCGGGAACAGGGTACTGGCTGGAGCGACCTCGTCCAGCGGCACGGGCGCGGCCGCCGGCACCAGCTCCAGCAGGTCACGCAGCGCCGATGGCGGGCGCGCATGCACCGCATCGCAGTACTGCTGCCACGCACGCGGGTCACCGCTGCGCGCCGCGCGCTGCAGGGTGGTCACCACGTCCGGGTTGTACATGTGGTATTCGCCGCCGTGCACGTACTTCAGCAGGCCGCCGACATCCACGCCCTGCTGCGCGTCCCAGGCCTGCGCGCACAGTTCGCGCGCGTCGGCATCCAGGCGGGCAAAGCCGGCGCCGCCGATGCGCGAGGCGGTATCGGGGAAGCACAAGTCCACCACTTCCGGTTCCAGGCCGATGATCTCGAACAGCTGCGCGCCGCGGTAGCTGGCCACCGTACAGATGCCCATCTTCGAGATGATCTTCGACAGGCCCTTGTAGATACCCTTGCGGTAGCGGCGGCCGATCTGCGATTGCTCGCCGCCCTTGCTGAGCTTGAGGATGCCGCGACGGCCCAGGTCGAACAGGGTCTGGTAGGCCAGGTACGGGTAAACCGCCGTGGCACCGAAACCGAGCAGGCAGGCCATGTGGTGCGGGTCACGTGCGGTGCCGGTCTCGACGATGAGGTTCACGTCGCAGCGCAGGCCCAGCCGAGACAGGTGGTGGTGGATGGCACTGGTGGCCAGCAGCGCATGCACCATCGGCCGCCCGGCCACCGGGTAGCGGTCGGACAGCAGCAGCATCACCATGCCATCGCGCGCGGCCTGTTCCGCTTCGCTGCAGATGCGTTCGATGCCGGCGCGCAGGCCTTCGTCTTCGCTGTAGGAAAGGTCGAGCAGGCGGTTGGCCTGCACGTACTGGTCCATCTTCAACAGCTGGCGCAGCTTGCGCTGGCTCAGTACCGGCGAATTGAGGATGACGTGGTTCACCGTCTCCGGGCCGGCATGGAAGATGTTGGTTTCCTTGCCGAGCTGGGTGGACAGCGACATCGCGCAGTCTTCGCGCAGCGGGTCGATCGGCGGGTTGGTGACCTGCGCGAAGGCCTGGCGGAAATAGTCGTACAGCGGGCGGCTGCGCTGGCTCAGCACCGCCATCGGCGTGTCGTCGCCCATCGAGCCGGTGGCTTCCTGCTCGGTCTCGGCCAGCGGCCGCAGCACCTGCTCCACCTCCTCGCTGCTGAGCTGGTACAGCTTGTGGTAGCTGCGCAGGGTGCCTTCGTCGAAGGGCTCTTCCACCAGCGACGGGTCGATCAGTTCGGTCTGCAGGTAGGTCACGCCCTGCTGCAGCCACTGCTTGTAGGGCGCGCGGCCGCGGTTGATGCGGTCGACCGCATCGGAGTCGAGCAGGTCGCCGCGCTTGAGGTCGATCGCGATCATCTCGCCGGGGCCGAGCTTGCCCTTGCGCACCACGCGCTCGGTCGGCACTTCCCACACGCCGGCTTCGGAGGCGACCAGGAAGTGGCGGTCGGCGGTGAGCATCCAGCGCGCCGGTCGCAGGCCGTTGCGGTCCAGCGTACACACCGCATAGCGGCTGTCGCAGGCGACGATGCCGGCCGGGCCGTCCCACGGCTCGCTGTTGAGGCCGTGGAACTCGTAGAAGGCCGCCAGGTCCGGATCCTTGAATTCCAGCGACTGCGTGGCAGGCGGCACCAGGATGCGCAGCGCCTGGATCAACTCCATGCCACCGGCGACCATCAGCTCCAGCATGTTGTCCAGGCTCTGCGAATCCGAACCGTGCATGGAGATGACCGGGTCGAATTCACCAATATCGAAGCGCGGCGTCTTCCACACCTTGCTGCGCGCCTGCGCCCAGCGACGATTGCCCTCGATGGTGTTGATCTCGCCGTTGTGGGCGAGCATGCGGAACGGATGGGCGAGCGGCCAGCGCGGCAGCGTGTTGGTCGAGAAGCGCTGGTGGAACACGATCGCGCTGGAGGCCAGCTCGCGGCGCTGCAGGTCCGGGAAGAAGCGGCTGAGCTTGTCCGGCAGCACCATGCCCTTGTAGCTGATCGCATCCGGGGTGAGGGTGGTGACGTAGAAGTCGGCGTGATCGCGCAGCTGCTGTTCGCTGCGGCGGCGGGCCAGGAACAACGCCAGCGCGAAGCCGGCATCATCCTGGCCAACCCCCGCATCGACGAACACCTGCTCGATGCGGGGCAGCGTGTCGCGCGCCAGTTGGCCGCAGACGCTGTCGTCGGTCGGTACCTCGCGCCAGCCAGCGATCTTGCAGCCCACCGCTTCCACCTGCGCCTGCAGCTGCGCGCGGCAGGCCTGCGCCGCGTCGGCGTCGTGCGGCAGGAATACCAGGCCGGCGGCGAAGCGTGTGGCGACGGCAATGCCGGCTTCGCTGGCCAGCAGTTTCAGGAACGCATCGGGGCGGCGCAGCAGCAGGCCGCAGCCATCACCGGTCAGGCCATCGGCGGCGACACCGCCACGGTGGGTCATGCGCGAAAGCGCGGCGATGGCGGTATCAACCAACAGGCGCGATGGTTGATCGTCGAGCTGGGCGACCATGCCAAATCCACAGGCATCGCGCTCGGAGCGCGGGTCGTAAAGCCCTTGGCGGTTGCGGGGGGCCATCTCTACCTCGATGCGTATAGGGTTGGCGGCGACACTCGTCCCCGCTCATTCCCTGGAGCGCATCGTGAGGCCACCGGATGCCTCGACTAGATCACAGGTTGCTGCAACGCCGCAATACACGGTTGCAGGTGCAACAGAACGCGCCGGCAACCCAGTGCCGGCGCGGGGCGGGACTCAGCCGCAGCGCACGCCGCTGATGGCGCCCTTGGCGTCCACTTCGATGTTCAGGCGGTCGCCGAGGAACTCCATCGTGGCCACATCATTGGGCTTGAGCACGCGTACCTGGCTGGCGCCTGCATCTTCCTGCGCCTGCTTGCCCAGCCCATCGGTGTAGGCCTGGCCGACCAGGCTCTGCACCTGGCTGGCATCGCAGGTGCCGACCGGCGGCGCCTCGATGGCCTTGCCGGCTTCGTCGGCCGGTGCCTTGGCGGCTTCGGCCGCCTGCTGGGCGTGGGCCGTGGCCGAATCCTGTTCATCCAGCGCCGGTGCCTGGCAGGCGGTCAAGGCCAGCACGGCCGGCAGCAGCAGGGCGGAGAGCGAACGGGCGCGAATCGGGAACGACATCATGACTCCGGAAGGGGTTGTGAAGACCCGAGCATAGCGGCGAACCGGCCCTCACGTGTTTGTCTTGTGTTATCGACAGGATCGCGGCACGGCGACCGCGACACTACTGGCATGCCGACCGCCTCCACTCCCGAACGACAGGCCGCGCGCGCGGCCGGCCTGCGCTATGTCGACGACACCCAGCCGGGCATCAGCCGGCGCCGCGCCGGAAAAGGTTTCAGTTACCGCGATGCTGATGGCCACGCGATACGCGACGCCACCACCCTGCAACGCATCCGCGCACTGGCGATTCCACCGGCCTACACCGCGGTGTGGATCTGCGCCCACGCCAACGGCCACCTGCAGGCCACAGGCCGCGATGCGCGCGGGCGCAAGCAGTACCGTTACCACCCCGACTGGGCGAAGGAGCGCGACGCCGGCAAGTTCGACCGCATCATCGCCTTTGGCGAGGCCTTGCCCACGCTGCGGCGGCGGTTGTCGCGGGATCTGAAACGGCCGGGTTTCCCTAAGGAAAAGGTGCTGGCCATGGTGGTCGCGTTGCTGGCCGACACCCTGGTGCGGGTCGGCAATGAGACCTATGCGCAGCAGAACCGGTCATTCGGACTGACCACACTGCGTAACCGTCATCTGGAGCTGCTGCGTGGCGGCCGGGTGCGCATGCGTTTCCGCGGCAAGTCCGGGCAGCTGCAGGAGGTGACCGTGGGCGACCGCAGGCTGGGGCTGCTGGTGCGGCGCCTGCAGCAGCTGCCGGGGCAGGCGTTGTTCCAGTACCGCGATGACGACGGTGCGCTGCAGCCGGTCGACTCCGGTGCGGTGAACGACTACCTGCGCGAGGTGATGGGCGAGGACTTCACTGCCAAGGATTTCCGCACCTGGGGCGGGACCGTCGCGGCGGTGCAGGCGTTTGCTGCCACCGAGCTGCCGGAACCGGCCAGCCAGCGTGCGCTGGCGCAGGCACAGCGCAGCGTGGTGTGCCAGGTGGCGGCCCGGTTGGGCAACACGCCGGCGGTGTGCCGCAAGGCCTATATCGACCCGTGCGTGTTCGTCGGCTGGGAGCGCGGTGAACTGGCCAAGCTGGCCGGCCTGCGCGGGCCGCGCCAGTGGGAGCAGGCCACCCTGCGCGTGCTGCGCAGGGCACGCCGGCTCAGCCGCAGTCGTCAGCCGCAGTAGATCGCGACGATATTGTTGGTGCGGCCCTTCTCGATGGTCAGGCGGTCGCCGCCTTCGCTGGCCGGTGGCACCCGCGGGCCGTCGTGGCGCAGGACCCGCACGTGCAGGCTGTCGCTGTCCACGCGTGCACGGGCCACAGTGGCGTCCGAGGCGGCCAGGCCCACCGCGCCGCGCACCCTGTCGCTGTGGCACTGGCCGGAAATCACGCCGTCGATCGGCTGCACCTGGGCCATCGGTGTGCTGCTGCAGGCGGCGAGGGCAAAGCAGACGGCGGCGGTGGCGATGGCATGTTTCATGGAGGCGTTCCCTGTGTGGTTGCGTGCAGGGTGCGACGGCGCACGTGGTGGCGGAATGAATGCCGTGCACATCGTGGACACGGCGCGCTCACTGCCGCCAACAGCGTGCGTAGAGAGACTGCAGGTGCGGCGCGCGCCGCCCCCCCGGTAGTGTCGGCCGCTGGCCGGCAGCCCCGTTCCCTCCCGAGGAGACCTGCATGGCCACCACCAAGAAGACACCCGCCCGCCGAAAGGCATCGCCGAAAGTGCGTAAAGGCAGAACCCCGGCCAAGGCGGTCGCCGACCCCGATCGCCCGCGAGTAGTGAAGACCGCGACCCGCAAGGCGGCCGCCAGCGATCCGCGGGCAGCACGCGTCGCGGCCCGGCAGCGGCGCCTGCAGGACCAGGAGAAGGCCAAGGACGCCCGGGCGGCCAGCAAGGCCACGAAGAAGACCGCGACCCAGGCCGGCGCACGGCGCCAGCCGGAGGCGATGCCGGCGCAGCAGCTGGCCAAGCCCGGGCATGAGCACGAACTGGAGCTGGCGCCCCGCTTCCTTGCACCCGACTACGCGGGCAGCGGCAAGCTGCAGGGCATGCGTGCGATCGTCACCGGTGGCGACTCCGGCATTGGCCGTGCGGTGGCGGTGCTGTTCGCACGCGAAGGCGCGGACGTGGCCGTGCTGCACCTGGACGAGGCCGAGGACGCGGACATCACCCGCCAGCACGTGGAGCGCGAAGGCGGCCGTTGCATCGTGATCGCCGGTGACGTGCGCGATCCGCGCTTCTGCGACAAAGCGGTGAAGCAGGTGGCCAAGGCGTTCGGCGGCATCGACATCCTGGTCAACAACGCCGCGTTCCAGCTGCACTGCGAGCGGCTGGAAGACCTGGAAGACGCGCACCTGCAGGAGACCCTGCAGACCAACATCGGCGGTTACATCCAGATGGCGCGCGCGGTGCTGCCGCATCTGGGCGAGGGCGCCAGCATCATCAACACCGGTTCGGAAACGGGCATCTTCGGCAGCAAGGCGCTGATCGACTACTCGGCCACCAAGGGCGCGATCCATGCGTTCACCAAGTCGCTGGCCAGCCAGCTGCTGCCACGTGGCATCCGGGTGAACTGCGTGGCGCCGGGGCCGGTGTGGACGCCGCTGAACCCGGCCGACAAGCAGGCCGAGGACGTCGCCCAGTTCGGCAAGGACAGCGACATGGGCCGGCCCGCACAGCCCGAGGAACTGTCGCCCGCCTATGTGTTCCTGGCCTCTCCGGCCTGTGCCAGTTACATCAGCGGGGTGATCCTGCCGGTGATGGGCGGTCCACGTGGGTGAGACGGGGCTGCCGGCCGCTGGCCGGCAGCCTCAGGGCACGGTCAGCGCAGGCGCATAGAGATCGGCAATGCGTGGAATGAACTGCTGCGGATTGGCACCGACCAGGTTGGTCAGCACCACCACCGCCACGCCGCGCTCGGGATAGACCACGAACGCCGCACGCGCACCGCCGATACCTGCCACCTGCAGGTCGGGCGATGCGCGCAGTACCGGCCAGCCCTCCGCCCACGGGCCGGCACGGCCATCCGCCAAGCGCTCTGCGCTCCACATCCGCCGCAGGGCCGCCTCCGGCAGCAGGCGGCCTTCGGTCAGCGCGGCCAGCCAGCGCGCGGTGTCGTCGGCGGTGGTGAGGATGCCGCCACCGGCCCACAGCGAAGGCGGTATGTCGTAGAACCAATGCGACAGGCGTGGCGGTGCATCGGCCGCGTCGGTGGCACGCGGGGCCAGGCTGTACATCGTCGCCGCATCCGGAATCAGGTCGTAGCTGTCGCCGAAGGTGGTGCGTGCCATGCGCGCGCTGCTGAACTGGCCGGTGGCGAGGAAACGTTCGTAGGGCATGCCGGATTGCTTCGCGATGATCCGTGCCAGAAGAACGTAGTTGGTCTGGTTGTAGGCGAAGCGCTGCCCGGGTTCGGCTTCGACCGGCTGCGCAGTGACGGCCGCCCACGCCTGCGCTTCTGAGCCAGCGCCCAACAGCCCGTTCGCATCAAGGATGTCCGGAAGGCCGGAGGTATGCGCCAGCAGCTGGTGTACGCGTACGTCTCTCCACGCTGGTGGAAGATCATCCAGGTAACGCGAGGCCGGCGCGTCCAGATCCAATCGCCCCTCCTGCGCCAGCTGCGCGGCGGCCACGCCGGTGAACGCCTTGGTGGCCGAGTTGAGCGGGAAGCGGGTGTGGCGCGAAGCAAGCACGCCGTTCTCGACGTTGGCCAGGCCGTAGGCCTCGGACAGCACGATCTGCCCGTCCTTGACCACCGCGACCTGCAGCCCGGGGATGCGCTGCTGCATCATGATCTGGCGGATCAGGCGGCGGGTCTGGTCGTTGGCATGGTCCTGGCTGGCAGAGACGGCGGTGAAGGGCAGGGCACTGATGAGCATGAGCACGACTCGGAGCATTGGACGGAACATGCGGAATTCCAGCGGGCGTTGCGGATCGGATGCGGACAGCGCGCCAAAGGTTTAAGTGCTCGGCGCCGCTACCGTTCGTCGGCCCATGACTTCCGGGGGGTTGACTACAGCTGTCGTCAAGCTGACAGTGGCGACACGTGTAGTCAAGGGAGTGGTGTCATGCGTGGCAAGACCATCGGGGACCAGGAGCTGGCCCTGCTGCAGTACATTGATGAACATGCGCCGGCCAGCGTCGGCGAGGTCGCCAGTGGGTATGGAGAGGCCCGAGGCCTGGCCCGTTCCACCGTGCTGACGATGATGGAGCGGCTGCGGGCGAAGGGGTATCTTCAGCGCCGGCAGCAGGACGGCGTCTACCGCTACCAGGCCACCCGTGGCCCGCAGAGCGTGCTGCAGGGTGCCGTGGCCCAGTTCGTCGACAACACCCTGCAGGGCTCGGTGTCGCCGTTCGTGGCCTACCTGTCGCAGCGCCAGCAGGTCAGCGACAACGAGCTGGCCGAGCTGGAAGCGCTGGTCGCCCAACTCCAATCGCGTCGCCACGAGGGCTGAGCCATGGACACCACGATGCTGATCCCGATGCTGGAACGGCTGGGCTGGACCAGCCTGCAGACCGTACTGCTGGTGGTGCTGGTGTACGGCCTGTGCCGCGTGCTGCCGTCGCTGTCGGCGGCCACCCGCTGCCGCCTGTGGTGGCTGGTCTCGCTGCAGGCCGTGCTCGGCCTGTTCTGGAGCCAGCCGTTGCAGTTGCCCTGGCTGCCGGCCCCGCAGGCGGTGGCGATGACCGCAACCGACGTGGCCGCTGACATGGTCTACCCGCTGGCCCCGGAGGCCTCGGCACAGTTGCTGGCCGCGATGCCGATGCCTGCAGCGGACGTGCCGGCAGTGGCGTGGTGGGCGGTTGCACTGGCTGCGCTGTGGGCATCCGGCGTGCTGCTGATGGCGCTGCGCACCTTGGGTGAGTGGCGCCGCTGCCGCGCACTGCTGGCTGCGGCCTATCCCTGCGAGGACGAGGCGCTGGTACAGGCGCTGCAGCTGGCCTCCGATGCGCACGGCGTGCGTCCTGCGCCGCGGTTGTGGATGAGCACGCAGGTGGACGCACCGCAGCTGGTCGGGCCGTTCCGCCCGGTGCTGCTGCTGCCGGCCGGCGACAATGCCCTGCAGGGCGATGCGCTGGACCTGGCCCTGACCCACGAACTGCAGCACCTGCAGCGGCGTGACCTGCAATGGGGCCTGCTGCCTGCACTGGCCCAGCACCTGTTCTTCTTCCACCCGCTGCTGCGCCTGTCGGTGCGTGAATATGCACAGGCGCGCGAGGAAGCGGTGGATGCAGCGGTGGTTGGCCAACATGGCGCCAGCCGCCAGGCCTATGGCCGCCTGTTGCTGCAGTTGGGCGTGGCCCCGCAGCCGCATCTGGGCGTGGCCAGCGCCGCACCGAGCACCACCAGCCTCAAGCGTCGCCTGCTTTCGCTGCAGTCGCCCCGGTCCTGCCCGCGTCTGCTGGCGGTGGCGCTGACCGCTGCGGTGGTGGTGGTGGGCGTGGCGCCGATGCGGCTGGTCGCAGCGCCGGTGCCGCCCGCCCCGCCCGCCCCTCCGGCCGCGCCGAAGGCCGTGGCGCCGCCACCGCCTAAGGCCCCGGAAGCACCGTCCGCACCGCCGGCGGCCGCGGCTGCCCCAGCGGCACCTGCCGCACCGGCAGCCCCGGCCGAACCTGCTGACGCGACCGGGCCCGACGATGCCGACGTGGCCGACGTCGACGATGCCACCGGCATGGCCGAAGACGATGAAGGCACGGTGTCGGCCGCCCGCTCCATCACCACCTACGGCCGCCTGGACCTGGGCAAGTCGCCCCGGGAGGCCTTTGTGCTGGTCGATGGTGATTCGACTTTCGCCAACGGCGGCATGGACGACGTGACGGTGGCCCGCAGGCAGCTCGGCAAGGGCCCGGCGCTGTGGTTCCGCCAGGGCGACAAGCGCTATGTGGTGCGCGACCCGATGCTGATCCAGAGCCTGCAGCGTGCCTACAGTGGTGCCGCAGAGCTGGGTCGCCAGCAGAGCGAACTGGGCCGCCAGCAGAGTGCGCTGGGTCGCCAGCAGGGCGAACTCGGCAGGCAGATGGGTGAGATGAGCCGCCTGCAGGGCGAGGAGTCGCGCCGCATCGCACTGATTGCCGCCGAGGCTGCACGCAATGCGATGGCCGCCCACGACATCAACCGTGAGGCCGCCGCGGAAGCGGCGAAGGCAGCGCGCGGTGCAACCGGCGATATGGCCGTTGCGCGTGAGGCTGCACGCGAGGCCGCTGCCGAGGCACGTCGTGCGATGCAGGAAGCCCGCAGCGAGGCCACGCAGTCCGGCCGCACCCGTGACATGCGGCGTCTGGCCAACCAGCAGTCTGAACTGGCCAGCCGCCAGGCGGCACTGGGCAGCCAGCAGGCCGCGCTGGGTGAGCGCCAGGCACGTGTGCATGCGCAGGCATCGCAGCAGGCACAGCAGGTGATCGCGCGTGCACTGGCCAGCGGCAAGGCCGAGCGCCTCTGAAACGGCGGTAGCGCCGGGCCATGCCCGGCGAGCGCAGCGGCACACCTGAAGAGGGAAGGCGCCGGGCATGGCCCGGCGCTACCAGCGGAACATCAACCGCAGCTGGCGCGTTCGATGCGGTTCTGCGCATCCACCTGCACGGTCACGCGGTCCTGGCGGAAGTCCATGGTCACCGCCATGCCAGGCTTGACCACCCGTGCATTGCGCGCGCCGCTGGCGCTGACCAGCTGCTTCACGGTGGCCTCGTCGGCGGTCTTGCCGGTGAAGGGTTCAAGCTTGTCGGGCTGGCACTCATGCGGGCCATCGGCCGCCGGTGGCGGCGTGGTCTCATGCGCGGTACTGCTGCCGGCATGGCTGCAGGCGGCCAAGGGCAGGATGGCGAGCAGGACCAGGGGATTGAGGCGCATCGTCGAGCTCCAGGTGTGGATGGTGGCGGCAGTGTCACCGCTGCCACCGTCAGGGCATGTCAACGCTGCCCCGTGTCATTACTGCCCGACCAGCGCCAGCGTCTCGCGCTCGCGCTGCTCCTCGTGCACCAGCCGTTGCAGCAGCAGGGCCAGGGTCACCACGTCCTGGTGGTTGTGCTCGGCCACCCGGCGCAGGTTCACCGCGTCGCCGCCACGCAGGAAACGCAGCCATGCACCGGGTGCTTCCGAACCGGGCAGGTCGTCCTCGCGGACCACGCGCAGCAATTGCCGCTCGATGGTGGACAGCTTGCAGTTCTCCCAGGTGCCGCGATAGCGGCGACGGGTGGGGTAGAGCAGGTCCACATGGTCCAGCGCGGTGATCGGATCGCGTTGGCGCGCCAGCCGGTAGCGCGCCTTCAGCAGCGGCGCGTCGTAGCTGCGGCCGTTGTAGCTGCAGAACACGGTGGAGGGCTGCAGCCAGCTGGCGAAGGTGGCCAGCATCGCTTCTTCCGCAGCCATGGTGGACATCAGCAGCTGGCGGATGCGCAGGCCTTCGCCACGCTGCGGGCACACGTACCAGTCGGCCGCGCCGATCATGAAGGCACGCGTGCCGGTGCCACCGGCCAGGCCGGTGGTCTCGGTATCGAAGAACAGCAGGTCGCGCGCAGCTACGTGCTGGTCCTCGCGCTTGGCGAAGGCCAATGACAGCGGGGCGGTAGGGATTGGTTGCGGCTGCAGCGATTCGATCAGGAACAGGCCCGGTGCGATCTGCTCGCCGGGCAGCTGACGATCCTGTGCGCTGGCGCGTGCCGGCGTGGTACTGCCGCGGGAGCGCAGGCCGAGCAGGCGATGCAGGCTGCCTACTTCCGGCCGACGCAGCGGTACGGGTGCCGGTGCGGAGGCCGCAGCGCCGGTCGGCTTGTGGCGGATTTCCTGTTCGACCCAGGCGAACACCGAACGTTCGGCCGGTGGTTGCCGCGCATCGTTGGCGGCCACGGGCGCCGGTGGCGCAGGGGGCGCGTCCGGCGCGGCCGGTGTGATCGCCTTCGGGTCGCCGGCCTGCTTCCGCAGCAGGCGCAGCTTGTCCAGGCTCAGGCTCACGGTGCCAGCAACTCCATCGGCTCGCGCGTGGTGATCACCACGTCGGGCACATGCTGGCAGGCGTCGGCATCGAACAGGTCGAGCACGCGCAGCGCCAGCGTGCGCGGCGAAGTCTCATCGTCTTCCTGCGCGGCCAGCACCGGACCCACGCAGGCCGGGCAGCCAGCCTTGCAGTCGCAGCGCTGCACCAGTTCGCGCGCGCGCTGCACCAGCTCGGCCTGGCGTTGCCACAGCGGTTCGCTGAGGCCGACACCGCCGGGGAAATTGTCGTACAGGTACACGGTGGGCACGAATTCCTGCAGCAGCTCCACTCCAGCGGGATCGCCCTCGCTGCCGCGTAGCTGGCCACGGCCACTCTGGTCGGCGATGGCGAACCAGGAACCATCGCCGTTGCCGACCGACTTCTGCAGGTCGCGCGCATCGGCCATCACCGCCACGGTGGCAACGATGTGCAGCGCGTAGGCGGCGCCGAGAAAACCATCCAGCGCATCCTGCTTGCTGGCGAACGCACGCAGCAGCAGCGCCTGAGGCAGCTGCCACCACACCGCCGTGGTGTGCAGTTCCTGGTCAGGCAGGTTCACCGGGCCGTAGCCGATGTTTTCGTGGGTGTAATAGCGGATCTTCTTGTAGCCGGCCACGCGCCGCACTACATGCACTTCGCCATGGTGCGAATCGCCACGGCCGGCCACGCCGCCGTCGAAACGGTCCAGCACCTTGAGCTTGGTGAAGTCGATGCTGTCGGTGTAGTAGTCCACGTGGGTACGGGTGACGTAGGCCTTGCGGCCCTCCCAGTCCAGCGTCTCCACCTGGTACGGGGTGGACTGCACCATGTGGATCGCCCCTTCGTACAGGGTGAGTGCGGCGGCGGAGTAATCGACCTCGGCGATGATCTGCTGGCGGCCATCGCTGCGGTCGACCACCACGAAGTTACCGTCGGCCACCGCGCGCAGGCTGACCGCATTGGCGGGATAACTGTCGGCAATCCATTCCCAGCGCTCGCCTTCGCGGTGGATCACTTCGGTCTCTGCCAGCGCTTCCAGGAATACCTCCGGATCGATCGGGCCGAAGCCATCGCCGACCCGGAACGGCAGCTCGAAGGCCGCGCACCGGATATGGTCGAACAGGATCAGCGGCTGGTCCGGCGCGATACGCGCGTGCTCGGGCGAGGCCTCGGCGAAGAAATCCGGATGTCGCACCACGTACTGGTCCAGCGGCTGCGAACTGGCCACCATCACCCCCAGCGCGGGCTGCTGGCGGCGACCGGCACGGCCAAAGCGCTGCCAGGTGGCGGCCACGCTGCCGGGGTAACCATTGAGGATGACCACGTCCAGGCTGCCGATATCCACGCCCAGTTCCAGCGCCGACGTGCTGACGATGCCGTCGATGTTGCCGGCACGCATCGCGCGCTCGGTCTCGCGCCGCTCGGTGGGCAGGTAGCCACCGCGGTAGGCGCGGATGCGCGGCGGTTTGCGCGGGTCGTGGTCGAAGATGTCCTTCAGGTACTTGGTCAGCACTTCGACCATCAACCGGGTCTGCGCGAACACCAGGGTCTTCAGCCCGGACTTGATCGCGATGCGCGCGATGCGGTTGCTCTGCGACCGCGCCGAGGCGCGCAGGCCCAGGTCCGGATTGATCACCGGCGGGTTCCACAGCAGCACCTGTTTCGGCCCGCTGGGCGCGCCGGATTCGGTGATGGCGGTGACCGGCGCCTCGATCAGCGCCTCGGCATGTGCCTGCGGGTTGCCGATGGTGGCCGAGCACAGGATGAACTGCGGTTGCACGCCGTAGAACGCGCAGATGCGCTTGAGCCGGCGCAGCACGTTGGTGACGTGGCTGCCGAACACGCCGCGGTAGGTGTGTACTTCGTCGATGACGATGTAGCGCAGGTTCTCGAAGAACTGCGCCCACTTGGTGTGATGCGGCAGGATCGCCTGGTGCAGCATGTCCGGATTGGACACCACGATGTCGCCATGCAGGCGGATCGCCTGGCGCGCATCACCCGGGGTATCGCCATCGAAGGTGAAGGCCTTGACGCCCAGATCGCCAGCACGGTTGAGTTCCAGCAGCTCGGCCACCTGGTCCTGTGCCAGCGCCTTGGTCGGGAACAGGTACAGCGCCTTGGCCTTGTCCTGCATCGCCGCGCTGACCACGGGCAGGGTGTAGCACAGCGACTTGCCGCTGGCGGTGGGGGTGACGATGGCCACGTGCTCACCACGCTGGCTGGCCTCCCAGGCCTCGGCCTGGTGGCTGTAGAGCTGCTCGATGCCGCGTGCCTTCAGGGCCGCGGCCAGGGCCGGCGGCACCGACCTGGGAAAGGGCGCGTAGCGGCCTTCGCGGCCGGGAATGGCGAAGCTGCCGGTGATGCGGTCCTGGTAGCGGCGCTGCAGGCGCGCGCTGAGCAGGGCGCCGTCGCGGGCGGGCAGGCCGTCGCGGGTGGCGAGCTTCTGCTCGGCGTCGGCGGTGCGCTTGGCGAGTTCGTAGGCCATGGAAAGTGGAGCCGGGACGGATTGCGAGGGGTCACATGGCACCACATCCACGTCTCAGGATGTGAGACATCGCGCGCGAGGGGCGTGAACCGTTCAGTGCCACGGGTCCGGACGCTGCGCGATATCCGCGTCAAGCGCCTCATTGCGGCGGAGGAACTGCACCATGCAGATCACAATCCGCATCGCGTGCCAGCCCAACGCCAGCAATGCCGCCGCCCGCCACCCAGACGCAAGCGGCCAGCCCGGCTCCAGGCGCTGCGACCACGGCATCCAGGCGGCGCCGAAGACCAGCACGCACAGCAGCAGGCCCAGCCACGCCAGTTGCCAGGACCCTCCCGGGGGCGGATAGCGGCGTCGGTCGCTGGCCAGGCACCACGCCGTGCCAGCGCCCAGCACTGCGCCGTCACAGGCGCGCACATCCAGCAGCATCGAGCGCCTGCGGGAGAATGCCGCAGCGTGCTCCCATTCCGCTGGAAGCTGCACACGCCGGTCATTGCCCAGCAACCACACCCGTGATGTCTGGGCAGTACGCTGGTACGCGCGCAGGCGCCCGCGGACCCGCAGCACGCGCTGCGCTGTCGCAGGGCCGTTGCGGCGAGGGAAGCCCAGCCAGGCCGCAAGACCGGCGATGGCGAGCAACGGCATGGCGAGCAGGCCCGGGACGCCGGTGGCGGCCCACAGCGCCAGTGCGGCAATCAGCAGCGGGGACGGGCGCAGGCCGGGACCCCGTCGCATCGAGATTTCTTCGGGTGTCTCCAGGCGCTCGCCACAGACGCGGCTGGTGGCTGCATCCGGCCGTGCAGCAGCGATGGTGAAGCCATTGAGACGCACCACCATGGCCACGTGATCACCCAGTACCATGTCAGCTTCATTGTCTTCCGAGAGGTAGGGCCATGCCTGTCTTGGCACCAGCACGGGAATGCCAGCCAGAAAGCCGTCACCGACCGGGAAGCTGTTCCGCCACGCCCCGCCGGTGAAGGCGCCACTCAGCCGCTTTATCTGGTCGTCATGGTCGCAGCCGGTCAACGCGCGCACCGGTGCCAGTGCCATGTGTTCGTCCGCGCCCAGCGTCCGCAGCGTGCTGCTCCGGCGCAGCGAGGCGATGCCTGCGCGGACACGCGATGTCCATTCGGCTGCGGTCGCGATGACCATCAGGCACACGACCGCCAGACCAACCAGTACTGCCGCGCGCGACATCAGCAGGCGACTGGCCGACGCGGCGGGCGTGTGGAGGGAGCTGTCATCAAGGAGGGCCTTACCGGGAAAACCGCAGGATGCCGTCCCCGCGCCCCGAGGGGAATGAAGTTCGTTGCAAACTTCGGTGCCCGGTCCGCGCAGCGACGATGCGTGACACACCCTGAATGCCCCCGCCGATGCCAACGAAATCTGAAGCCCGCATCCGTATCCTTGTTCACTGGACGCAACCAACAGGGTGGATGGCTGTGGCACGACCGGGAACGCAGGGAGCACTGCTGGCCAGCCTGTTGCTGGCGGGCATCGCGCAGGCGCAGCAGGCAGCGCCGGTAGCGGTGTCCGATCCTGTGCCCGCTCCCCCTGCTGATGCCCCGGCAGCACCTGCCGCGCCGATCTCCACCACCCTGCCGCAGGACAATGTCACCACCCTGGGCGAAGTGCGTGCGCTCAAGCCCGATGACGAACCGCTGGACCTGTACCGCTTCAAGAACCCGGTGAAGTTCGGCGACAACCGCTTCAGCCGTGACTGGAGCGAGCCGCCGTCGCCGGAGCAGGTCAGCATGGGCGGTGGCTACATCATGATGGGCGTGGTCAAGGGTGTGATGGCGGCAGCCAAAGGCATCAACAAACTCACCGGCGGGCCGGACCAGATCCAGGCGGCCGTGGCGCGGCCACCGCCAGAGCTCAGCGCCGAACAGCAGCAGCGCGCGCTGCGGTTCTCACAGGAGCAGGATGCCGGCGACACAGCGCCAGTGAAGTAGGCCGGTATATGCTGCTGGCCCCCCACCGGTAATGCTGTCATGTCCCTGCGTTCGTTCTGCCTGCTGGCCGCGTTGCTGCCGGCCTCCGCCTTCGCGTCCGATATCGCCGATGGCGGCGCCTGCCGCAATGGCGCATTCCCCTCCGAACAGAGCCGGTTCGCGCTGGCGCGGGTGGTCGATGTACCGCGCCTGTACCTGCTCGGCGACATGGATGGCTGCCCCGCCAAGGGCGAACCGGCCTGCCGCCAGCGCAGCTATGTGGTCAACGGCGATACGGTGGTGACCGCTCGCGACCTGGGCCGTTACCGCTGCGCGTTCTTCCCGAACAAGGTGGGCGGCAGCGCCGGCTGGGTCGACCGCAGCAAGCTGCAACCGTTGCCGGTAGCCGTGCCCACGCTGCAGGACTGGACGGGCCACTGGAAAGATGGCGACAACGGCCTGCGCATCACCGTGCAGGGTGGACAACTGCACGTGGATGGCGACGCCTACTGGCCCTCCGCCAACCCCACGCCGGAACAGCGCCCGTATGGGCCGAACCTGGGCCAGGTGAAAGCGCGTGCCATACCGCAGGGTGCCGATGTCGAGTTCGCCGAGGACACGTGCCGGGTGCGCGTGCACTCGCTGGGTGAGGTGCTGATCGTGGCCGACAACAGCGAATGCGGTGGCATGAACGTGCGTTTCAACGGTGTGTACCGGCGCGCCGGAAAACGTTGAAGGGCGCATGAGGGATGGGGCCGGTAGATCCACGCCACGCGTGGGTGCTGCCCGCGATTCAATCGATGCGGTCAGCGCCGCCGCTCCAGCCACCACAGCAGCGAGGCGCACAGCACGAACGCCAGCCACCACGGCCAGCGCGACCCCGGCACGGGTTGCACCACCGACGCGTCTGCCAGCGTGCTGGCAGCCAACGCCCGCGTGGTCGCATCGATCATCACCTGTCGATGCAGCGTCGGTGCATCCTTCGGGTCGAACACGTAGCGCCAGACAACGCTGTCGCCATGCTGCAGGCGTTGCCAGCCTGCCTCACGGGGCCACCAGCCGGCGCAGCGCAGCGCCGACGCCGTGCCATCGACGATCAGGGGCACGTCGTCGCCGCGTTTGTTGAAGGCCTGCAGTGGTGCCTGCACACCGCACAGCGCCTGTCGTTCACCTGCCCAGGCGATCGGCTGCGGTGACCACAGTGCATCAGCGCTGTCCTGCGCGCGTGCCAACGTGGCCACCGCGTCGCTCCAGAGTTCGCCGTGGCGGTCATCGCGGCCGGCCAGCACCCAACGCCAGCTGTCGGTGATGGGCAGCAGGCCGATGCGGCCCTTGCCGACCGCGCGCCAGCCACCGATGGCATTGCCGGCACGATCGTGCAGCAGCGCGCTGCCGCCCGGCGCCTGCAACGCCAGTGCTTCCAGCGAAGGCAGCGCGGCACCGTGCGAGCTGCGGTCGGCCTCTTCGCCGTAGCCGGTGGGCAATGTGCCGGCGGCGAGCGGGCCACGGCGTGCGGCGAGGATCGCGCCTTCGCCATCGCCGGGAAGTCCGACGGGGTGGCTGCTGCCATCACCCTGCACGGGCAGGCCCAGATCGCGCAGGCGCTGGCGCGCACTGGCCGAAGGTGCGCCCGCGCTGCGGACCAGCACGCCCAATCCATCGCGCAGCGCCTGGCGCACGGCGGCCAGCTGGCCCGCACTCAATACTACGAGGCTGCGCTCGTCCAGCAGCAGCAGATCGCTGCGCGTGAGCGATGCTGCATCAATCGCCACCGCGCCATCGCCGATGCTGAGTCCGGCCCCGGTATCCGCCTGCACCTGCACACGGATGCCGGCATCGACCGCCCAGCGGCGCAGGTACTTCAGCTCTGGGCCCGGCGCACTGGCGCGCACCAGCAGGCGCAGCGGTGCGGCCGGCAGGGTCTGCTGCGGCACCGGGACGCTGTCCACCACATGGCCGTCGGCATCGAGCAGGCGCAGCTTGAACACGCTGCGGCCTTCGGCGCGGGCGATGCCGCTCAGCTGCACGCGGCCGTCGTCGGCAACGTCCGTGCGATCGACTACGCTGTCGGCCGGGTCGAGCAGTTCTGCTTTGGCCTTTGCCGCGCCACGCGCCTGGGCCAGTACTTCGAAGCGTGCACCGGGGGCCACATCGGCCGGTGCTTGCAGCGCGATCCAGCCGCGCGGCTCCGGTGCAGCCTGCCAACGTATATCCGGTGGCAGCAGCGCGTCGCGGTCACGTGCGGCCAGGCCTGCACCGACCAGCGTCAGCGTGGCGGCCGGATGCTGGCGCAGCGCGGTGGCCAGGTCGGGAACGCGCTGTGCGCCGGGCACATCGGCAGCTTCGGGCAACAGCAACAGCGGGCCTTCGCTGGCCGGGGGTGCGCCGGCCTTGCCGGCATCGACGCCAAGCACGACCAGCCCGCCTGCGGGCTGCTGGCGGGTGGGCGGCATCAGGCAGAAGTACAGCAGCGTGGCGACGATGACCTGCAGTGAGATCACGCTCCACCGGCGGCCAGGGTGCGTTGTGCTTCCACGCAACTGGCGCACGCTGGCGATGACCACGACCAGAGTGAGTGCCAGCGCAATCCACAGGTTCAGGCTGGTGGCGGTCATGGCTGCGCCTCCAGCGCATCGAGGTAGCGCTGGCCCATCGCATCGGCCGCACTGCGCCGCATCGCCTGCGGCAGTGGACGCTGCAGCGCGCGCCACAGCTGCGCACGCAGGCGCTGGCGACAGTCGATGCAGTCGGGCTCGATGCGCAGCTGCTCGATGGCCGCAGCCAGATCCAATGCATCGGGCAGGTAGGCCGCGTTGCGCTGCTGCCAGGCCGCGAGCGCATCGAGATCCGGTGCGCCGTTGTCATCACCGAGGCGCTGCCAGGCTTCAACGATGGCCGGATCGGGCGGGGTGCGCGCGGCCAATGGCAGTTCGCGACTGGCTAGTCCGGCGCGATCACCGCCCAGCCGGCGGCTTTCATCGATGGGTGGCAGCTCCGGCCCGACCCGGGCCAGGTAGATGCGCTCGGCCTGCTGCACCTGCTTGATGAAGCCCAGCGCCTTGTAGGCGAAGGGCAATGCCTGTTCCGGACGCCCCTGGCGCAGCTCGCCTTCGGCCGACCACATCTGGTCCAGCGCTGCCTTCAACGTGGCGCGGGTCTGCGGATCGAGCAGGGTCGCCGCTTCGGCGTGGTCATGGGTGTGGCCATACTCGGAGAGCACGTCGGTGTCGCTGCCGAACACCGGTGGCGTATCGGCATTAGCCGGCTTGCCGCCGTGATCATGGCCATGCGCATCGTGCGCGCCGGCATCGGCGCCATGTTCGTGATCGTGATCGTCGTCGTGGTCGCCGGCGACCGGCGTATCGCTGGTGGGCAGGTCGCTGGTCGGCGGTGGCTTCGGCGCACCTTCGCTTTCCTCGCCCAGGAACTGGCCGTAGCGCAGGCGCAGGATGCGCTGGTCGACACCGATCGCATCGCTGCGCTTCACGAAGTCCTCGGCGGCCAGGCTGCGTCGCTGCCGGATCAGGGCTTCGGCATCGATGATGATCTGCCGCTGGCTGCGGAAGTACGCAGGCAGGGTCTTCTTGATGCGGCCCTCGAGCTCTGCACCAAGCGCGACTTCGGCGCTGGGCAGGCGCAGGATCACGCTGCTGCTGCGCCCGGTCTGCGGCGTGGGTGCATGATTGTCGCGCACCTCCAGCTGGGCGATCACATCGTTGCCGGGCTGCGCGCCCAGCGACGCCAGATCCAGGGTGTGGGCGAAACGCCGCGCGGTGGCTTCGCCGCTGCCGGCAAGCGTGACGCTGCGCTTCACGAAGGTGATGTTCTCACCGCTGCCCTGGGTGGTGGTGATCGACAGCGTTGCCTGCGCCGCGACACCGTAATCGTCGTTGGCTTCGAAGCGCAGTGCCCACTGTCGTTGCCCCGGCGTGCCCAGCACCAGGCTGGCCGTGGGCTCCAGTACGCGCACGCTGGGTGCACGGTCGGCCACCACATCCAGCCGATGCAGGCGGGTCTCTGCCAGTGCCGGTTCGCTCACCACGCGGTACAGCACCGGCGCGCGTGCCACATCCTGCGCCTGCCACTGTCCTTCGTGCTCGCTCAGCGGCAACCTGCGACCATCGTGGAACTGCAGCCATGCCTTGTCCGGTGCGCGGTCGAAGCGCAGCGACCAGGACAGTCGGCTGTCGGCGGCGACCTTGGCGTCCAGCGCATTCTGGGTAAGCGTGGCCTGGCCGGTATAGACCGGTGCGTCGATGCGCAGGCGGGTGGACTGCAGGCGTAGCGGGCCTGCGGCGGCCGTGCTGCCGGGCGCCGACGTGCGGACTGGCGCGGAACCGGGGTTCGAACGTGGCCAGCCGGCTGCCAGCACAACAATGGCCAGGCCTGCGATCCAGCACAGCGCCAATGCCCCAGGCGGCCAGTGTGGACGCAGCTCCGGCATCGCGCGTTCCAGCGTGGCCAGCACATGCGCACGCTGGCGCTGCTGCAGCGGATTGAGCGTGGCGGCATCGGCGAACAGCAGATCGGCACTGTCCTCGCTGGCACCGCTGCCATCAAGGTGGCGTTGCAGCCACTGCCGGTCCAGTTGGCGGGCATGCGCAGTGGCGAAGCCCGCACACGCGAGCAGGCTGATCGTACCGACGACGCAGGCGATATCGAAACCTGCCAGACGCAGGGCCAGCCCCGCCGCAGCCAGCGCCCATGGCAGGCCCAGCAGCAGGGTGATGAGCGCACGGCGCCGGCGCGCACGTTGCCAGGCGTGCTGCAAGGTATTCATGCGGCCATCCTGCGGCGGGCGCTGCTGGCCATCCAGCGTTCCAGGGCGAACAGCAGCACGATAGCCAGCAACAGCCAAGGCGTCGGCTCACGCAGCGGTGGTGTTGCAGCAGGCAATGCGGCCCGCTGCGGTGCCTGGTCACGTGCATCGCCCAGGCGCGGAGCCGTGGGTGGCTGCAGCGCCAGCAGCAGGGCACGCGGCAACTTCGGATCGCGCAGCGCGGCGTTGCTCGTGGTATTCCAGTCGCCCGGCAGCGCCAGCAGATAGCCGTGGCCGACGCGTTGTTGCCACAGCAGCGGTGCGCCCTCCGCGTCGCGCAGCAGGATGCGGGCGTCGGCAGCGGGCTTGCCGGCGGTGATGACACGACCGCCGTCGCGCAGCCACGCCTGCCAGTTCGCCGGCAGTGCATCGCTGCGGCTCCACACGCCGATCTCGCCGCGTTCGGGCAGGGCATCCACCGACAGCGGAGCGAGCGTTGCCTGCACGCCCCACGCGCGCCGCAGTGCGTTCAACCAGTGCTGGGCAGTGGCGGATGCCCCGCCGTGCGCGCGCAGCTGCGGCAATGCCGCTGCAGTCTGCGGCGGTGTGACCGGCATCGGCTGCGTGTGCCATTGCACGTCGCGCGACAGCTGCAGGCGGGCGCCATCCAGGCCGGGCAGGGGATCGGGAACGTGCACGGTCAACGCGGTGCCCGCGGGCAGCTGTGCGTCCAGTTCGCGCAACAGGCTGGGCAGGGATGCGCTGGATGCCGGTGGTGCCTGATCGATGGCGGGGAAGCCAGGTGCCAGCCAATGCCAGTTGCCCTCTTCGGCGGTGCCGCGCAGTGCGGCGGCGTCCATCCCAGGTGCCACTACCGTCCAGGCAGCGGGGACAGGGGCAGGGCCGGTCAACGCAGGTCGTGCCAGCAGAAAGGCCAATGCAGCCAGCAACAGCAGCCGCACCAGAAGCAACGGCCAGTCATCGAAGCGGATGCGCTGGCGCGGCCGGATCTGTGCACGCAGCCAGCGCAGTGCAGCGAAATCCAGTGGCGTGTACGGATGGCGCCGGGCCAGGTGGATCAGCAGCGGCAGCAGCCCTGCGGCGAGAGCGGCCAGGCCGAGCGGGAACAGCAGGGTCATGCAGCGCCCCCACGGCCGAACAGCGCCTGCAGCGGCTGGTCCAACGGTTGGTCGAGCCAGCCGGTGGCACTGGCGATGCCGCTGGCCTGCAGGCGCGCACGTAATGCGCTGCGTGCGTCAGCGAAGCGCTGCAGGTAATCGGCGCGGATCGCCGCGCCGTCGCCCAGCAGTTCCTCGCCGGTCTCCGGGTCGCGGAAGCGGTGGCCGGCGTCGAACGGGAAGTCGCGCTCGTCGGCGGTCAGGATCTGCAGCAGTGCCACTTCGCGGCGTGCGCTGGCCAGCTGTTCGAGCAACACGATGCCGGCGTCGTCGAAGCCATCACCGATTGCCAGCAGCAGGTCGCCCGGGCGCACGCGTTCCCACAGCGGGCGCAGGCGATCAGGCGCGGGCCAGGCGCCGCGCGCCTGCAAGGCATGCAGTTGCAGATGCACACGGTCGCGCTGGCGTGCGCCGTTCGCCGCGGGAACCAGCCGCAGGCCATCGCCATTGATCGCCAGCAGGCCGAAACGGTCGCCCTGCTGCAGCGCCAGTTCCACCACGCAGGCGGCCACGCCGCGCATGTGGTCCAGGCGCGTGCGCTGCGGTGCCGCGCGATCGGCCTGGCCGGCCGAGGCGGTGGCATCGAGCAGCAGCCAGACCGTGATCGGGCTTTCGCGTTCGGATTCGCGCACGAAAAAGCGGTCCGAGCGCGCGTATAGCTTCCAGTCGATCTGGCGCAGTTCGTCTCCCGGCTCGTAGGCACGGTACTGGGCGAACTCGAGGCCGGAACCGCGGCTGCGGCTGGCGTGCTGGCCGATGCCACTGGCACCGCTGGCCAGGCGCGGCCGCAGCCGCAGCAGGCGCAGGCGCGCACGCAAGTCCGGTGGCAAGGTCAGCGGGGTACCGGCGTTCACGCGTGGCTCAACCCGGGAACGGCACGGCCTGCAGCAGGGCAGCGACCACGTCGTCGGCACGCTTCTGCTCGGCTTCGGCGGCGAACGACAGCAGCAGGCGATGGCGCATCACCGGTGCGGCCAGTACCTGCACGTCCTCGCGGGTGGCGGCGAAGCGGCCCTGCAGCAGTGCGCGCGCTTTTGCCGCGAGCACCAGCGACTGGCCGGCGCGCGGACCGGCGCCCCACTTCACCCACTGGTTGATCGCTGCCGGTGCGCCTTCGCCCGGCCGGCTGGCACGCACCAGGCGGGTGATCCAGGCCAGCACATCGGGGCTGACATGCACCTGGCGCACGGCCGCCTGCAGTGCGGTCACCGCTTCGGCATCCATCACCTTCGGCACCGCGTCGGTGGTACCGCCGGTGGTCTGTTCCAGGATCTGCCGCTCCTCGTCTTCGCTGGGGTAATCCACCAGCACGTGCAGCAGAAAGCGGTCCAGCTGTGCCTCCGGCAGCGGGTAGGTGCCGGCCTGCTCGATCGGGTTCTGCGTGGCCAGCACGAAGAACGGCGCGGGCAGCGCGTAGGTGGTGCCGGCGTAGCTGACCGTGCGCTCCTGCATCGCTTCCAGCAGTGCGGCCTGGGTCTTGGGCGGGGTACGGTTGAGTTCGTCGGCCAGCAGCAGGTGGGTGAAGATCGGGCCCTGCTGGAAGCGGAAATGGCGATGGCCGGTGCCGTGGTCTTCTTCCAGCAGCTCGGTGCCGAGGATGTCGCTGGGCATCAGGTCGGGGGTGAACTGCACGCGCCGGAACTGCAGCTCCAGCGCCTGCCCGAGCGAGCGCACCAGCAGGGTCTTGCCGAGCCCGGGCGCGCCTTCCAGCAGGCAGTGGCCGCCGGCCAGCAGGCCGATCAGCAGCTGCTCGACCACGGTGTTCTGGCCCACCACTGCGCGTGCAAGCGCGGCGCGCAGCGCATCCAGGCGCGGCAGCAGGGAATCGAGGTCGGGGGAGGTCATGGGCGTGCAGGTCCTATCAGTTGTTCAACGCGTACATCACGATGTTGACGCCGAAGCGGGTGTTGTCTTCGGCCAGGAAACGCTTGTTGCGCCAGTCGTAGTCCCACTCGCAGCCGTAGTCCTTGTTGCTGTAGAGCAGCCCCAGGCGGCCATCGACCTCGATGCCCTTCAGGTAGTCGTGCACCAGGTCGTCGCCCCAGCCGTTGAGTTCGAAACTGGTGGCGGGCGGGCCGTCGGGGAAGCGGAAGAAGCTGCGGTACAGCGGGTGGCTGTTGGGCAGCTTCTGCAGTGCCTTCGGGCCGAACAGGCGACCCATCTGCGCCTCGAACGAGGTGGCGAACAGGCCATCGATGTCGTGGTTGCAGTCGTCCACGAAGACGAAGCCGCCATTGCGCACATAGCGCACGAAGTTCTGCCGCTCGGCGGCATTGAACTCCACCAGCGTGTGGCCGGCCAGGTAGCAGAACGGCGCTTCCAGCATGCGCGGGTCGGCCAGTGCCACCACGTGCTCCTGCGGGTCCACGCGCAGCGAGGTGTAGTCGATCAGCGAGGTGATCAGGTTGGATGGCATGCGCGCGTCCACGTCCCAGTCACCGGAGTCGTACTGCAGGCGGGTGAACCAGAAGTCATAGCGCGAACTGCGCGGGCCTGCCTGTGCCCAGGCTGGCAGCGCCGCCGCCGAAGCGGCAGCGGCCAACCAGCGCAGGCAGGCCCGGCGATCCATCAGACCGCGTCGGACAGCGAGGTGAAGGTGAAATCGCGCAGCTTCATCGGCGGGATCATCATCACGTAGCTGGATTCATCACCGGCCACCCGCACCGGCTTGCCCAGCTCTTCGATGTTGTTGAGCATGATCACCGGCGACTCGTTGAAGCGGAAGTTCTTCACCGGATGCTTGATCTGGCCGTTCTCGATGTAGAAGGTGCCGTCGCGGGTCAGGCCGGTCAGCAGCACGGTTTGCGGATCGACCATGCGGATGTACCACGTGCGGGTGACCAGGATACCCTTCTGGGTGCCGCGTACCAGCTCGGCGGTGCTCTTGTCGCCACCGCTCATCAGCAGGTTGCCCGGTGAGGCCTTGGCGGTCTTGCCCTGCTTCTGCGCCCAGAATCGCGAGTAGTCCAGGTTGGCGATCCTGCCGTTCTCGATGATCGCCATGCGTTCGCGCGGCAGGCCTTCGTTGTCCCACGGCAGCACCGGCGCCTCCGGATGCCACGGGTCGGCGATCATGGTCACGCGCGGGTCGTAGACCTGCTCGCCCAGCTTGTTGCCGCCACCCTTTTTTGACAGGAAGCTGCGGCCTTCATCGGCCGAGCGTGCGCTGAAGAAGTTCATCATGAAGCTGATCAGGCCTGCCGCCGCGGCCGGCTCCAGGATCACCGTGTACTTGCCCGGTTCCAGCGCCTTGGCTTCGGCCGATTCGGTGGCCTTGCGCATGGCGATGCGGATGTCCTGGTCGGCCTTGAAGTCGGCGGCATCCTTCAGGTTGCGGCCGACCCAACCCGAACCGCGGCCATCTTCGGTACGCACGGTGCAGGTGTAATCGAAGTTGGTGGTGCGCTGGTAGGCGAAGTTGCCGTTGCTGTTGGCGGTCGCCTGGAAGCCCTGGCCGTCCTCGAGGAAGCCGGCGGCAATGAGCCCGTTGCCACGGCACGGGGCGATCGAATCGGCGGCGACCTTCGCGCGGAAGGCCGGATCGATCGCGGCGGTGGATTCGCTGAAGGTCGGGCTGGGACGGTAGCTCTGCTTGCCGATGGCCGGCATGAACTCCGGGTTCTCCGGGGCCAGGCGCGCCAGGTCTTCAGCACGGCGCACCACGCGTTCCAGCGCGGCGTCGTCGAACTCGTTGATCGAGGCGGTGCCGACGCGCTTGCCGAAGGCGACGGTGACCGCCAGCTCGGTGTTGTCGACGATGCCGCTGGTGGAGACATTGTTCAGCGCGAAACGGATGTTGCCGCTGATCGCGCCGGACAGCACGGCGGTGCACTCGTCGGCCTTGGACAGGGCGATGACCTTGTCGAGGATGGCCTTGGCCTGGGCTTCGGTGAAGATACTCATGGTGTAAGGGCTCCTGACCGATCAGCCGAGGCTGCGTGCGGTGTTGATGACGTTGATGCCGTTGAAGCGCGCGGTGGACGAACCGTGCGAGACCGCCGAGACCTGGCCCGGCTGGCCCTTGCCGTCGAAGAACGAACCGCCCAGGCGGTAGTCGCGCTCGTCGGCCACGGCGGTGCAGGCATTCCAGAACTCCGGCGTGCGGATCTGGTAGGCCACGTCTTCCAGCATGCGGGTGATCTGGCCGTTCTTGATCTCGTAGAACAGCTGGCCGCCGAACTGCGCGTTGTAGCGCTGCTGGTCGATCGAGAACGAACCGTCACCGATGATGTAGATGCCGTTCTCCACGTCCTTGATCAGGTCGGGCACGCTCAGCGGCTTCTTGCCCGGTGCCATCGACACGTTGGCCATGCGCTGGAACTGCACGCTGGACCACGAGTCGGCATAGCAGCAGCCGTCGGACTCGCTCTTGCCGAGGATGTGGGCCTGGTCGCGGATGGTCTGGTAATCCACCAGCTTGCCGTTGCTGATCAGGTCCCAGCGCTTGCACTTCACGCCTTCATCGTCGTACGCCACCGCGCCCAGGCTGCCCGGCTGGGTCTTGTCGGCGAAGATGTTGACCAGCTCGCTGCCGTACTGGAACTGCTGCTCGCGCTTGTCCAGGGTGGCGAAGCTGGTGCCGGCGTAGTTGGCTTCGTAGCCGAGCACACGGTCCAGCTCCAGCGGGTGGCCGATCGACTCGTGGATGGTCAGCCAGGTGTGTGACGGGTCGAGCACCAGATCGTACTTGCCCGGCTTCACCGACGGTGCCTTCAGCTTCTCCTGCGCCTGCTTGGCGGCGGCGATGGCGTCTTCCTTCATGTTGTAGGAAGAACTGTAGTTCACCACGCCATTCGGGCTGACCACCTTGCCGGCAGCCGCACCGTCCAGGTACTCGTAGCCCAGCCCCATCGGCGAGGACAGGCCCTCGCGGGTGCGGAACTTGCCGCTGGACTTGTCGATGGCGGTGACCGTCATCGGCGCCCAGATGCGGTGCACGTCCTGGTCGATGTAGGAGCCGTCGGTGGAGGCGAAGTACTTCTGCTCGTTCACCAGGAACAGCATCGAATTGACGAAGCTGGCGCCGGCACCCATCGCCGCGGCGTTGACGTCCAGCAGCAGATCGACCTTTTCCTTGATCGGCACCTCCATCGCATTCTTGCGGATCGGCGTGCGCCAGCTCACCTCACCCACACCCGGCGCCTTGGCCAGCTGCACCGGCGCGGTCTGCACGCCAGCATTGGCCTTGGCGATCGCCGCGGCCTGCTGCGCCGCCCTGGCCACATCGGCGGTACCCAGCGCATTGGTGGCGGCAAAGCCCCAGGCGCCGTTGACGATCACGCGTATGCCCACCCCGGTGGACTCGGTGTTCACCACGTTCTGCACCTTGTCCTCGCGGGTGATCACAAACTGCCGCAGGTAGCGGCCGATGCGCACGTCGCAGTAGGTGGCGCCGGCGCTGCGTGCGGCCTGCAACGCAGCGTCGGCCAGGCGCTTCTTCAGCGCCGGGTCCAGGCTGGACTGCAGCTGCTCGGCGGCGATCACCTTGCCGAAGAAGGAGGGCACGATCAGCCCGCCCGCGGTAAGCCCGGTCAGGGCCAGGAAGTCACGTCTTTGCAAGGCTGCTCTCCATGTCGAAGGATGGGTGGCTCAAGCGCCGAGACTGCGCGCGGTGTTGATGATGTTGATGCCGTTGAAGCGGGTGGTGGACGAACCGTGCGAGACCGCCGAGACCTGGCCGGGCTGGCCCTTGCCATCGAAGAACGAACCGCCCAGGCGGAAGTCGCGTTCATCGCAGATGGCGGTGCAGGCATTCCAGAATTCCGGCGTGCGGATCTGGTAGGCCGCATCCTCAACCATGCCGGCAATCTTCCCGTCCTTGATCTGGTAGTACAGCTGGCCGCCGAACTGCGCGTTGTAGCGCTGCTGGTCGATCGAATACGAACCGCGGCCGTGGATCCAGATGCCGTTTTCCACGTCCTTGATCATGTCCTCGACACTGAGCCGCAGCTTGCCCGGTGCCAGAGAGACATTGGCCATGCGCTGGAACTGCACGCTGGACCAGGAATCGGCGTAGCTGCAGCCGTGCGATGCATCGCGGCCGAGGATATGGGCCTCGTCGCGGGTGGCCTGGTAGTCAACCAGGATACCGTCGCGTACGAGGTCCCAGCGCTGCGTCTTCACCCCTTCATCGTCGTAGCCGACGGCGCCGAGGCTGCCCGGCTGGGTCTTGTCGGCGAAGAAAGTGACGATGTCGCTGCCCCAGCGGAAGCCGGCATCGCGCTTGTCCAGCGTGGCGAAGCTGGTACCGGCGTAGTTGGCTTCGTAGCCGAGCACGCGGTCCAGCTCCAACGGGTGGCCGACGTTCTCGTGGATGGTCAGGAACAGGTTGGACGGGTCCAGCACCAGGTCGTACTTGCCCGGCTTCACCGACGGCGCCTTCAGTTTCTCGCGCGCGTGGCGGGCGGCGGCGATGGCGTCTTCGACCGGGTCGTAGGAATCGCGGTAGGCGGTGATGCCGCCGGGCAGCTGGACCTTTCCACGCGCATCGCCATCGAGGAACTCGTAGCCCATGCCCATCGGCGAGGAGAGGCCGGCGCGGGTACGGAACCTGCCGCTGGCCTTGTCGATGGCGGTGGCGGTAAACGGCAGCCAGATGCGGTGAATGTCCTGGTCGATGAACGAGCCGTCGCTGGAGGCGAAGTACTTCTGTTCGTTGACCAGGAACAACGTGGAATTGATGTAGTCGGCGCCCGCATCCAGCGCGGCGGCGTTGAGCGCCAGCAGCAGTTCGACCTTGTCCTGGATCGGCACCGCCATGGCGTTCTTCCGCACTGGCGTCTGCCAGCGCACTTCGCCGACCGACGGCGTCGGCGCCAGCTGTACCGGCCGGGTCTGGATGCCGGCATTGGCGCGGGCGATTGCCGCTGCCTGCTCGACCGCGGCGCGCACGGCGGCCTCGGTCTGCTGATGGGTTGCAGCGAAGCCCCACGCGCCATTGACGATCACCCGCACGCCCACACCGGATGATTCGCGGTTGGTCACATTGCCGACCTGGTGTTCGCGGGTGATGACCGACTGGTTGAGATAGCGGCCGATGCGGACATCGCAGTAGCTGGCCTTGGCGGTGCGTGCGGCGGCCAGCGCGACCTCGGCCAGGCGCCTGCGCTGGGCGGTGTCGACCGGGGCCAGCAACTGCTCGGCGGCGATGGCACGGGAATGCGGCAGCAGCAGGCCCGCCAGGCCCAGACCGGAAAAAGCCAGGAACTCACGTCGTTGCACAGCGTTTCTCTCTCTCGCTTGCGTGCGGCCGACAATGGGTCGAGCCGATCACGTCAACTTCTCGACTTTCGCCAGCGCGGCGCGTGCGGGCAAGTGACTGCAGTCATGGTTGGTGGGGGTTTCGGCAGGGCTTGCAGCCCTGCACCTGCTTCAAGCCAGGGCAACGTCAACGTCAAAAGCGGGCATTCCGTGGGTGGGTGGGGCGGTGTCGGATTGCGGGGACGCCGTGAATCCGTCCATGGAGGCTTGGCAGCCGCTTGCTCGTGTGCGCTTTCCTGCGCACACGGCAAGACCGGGATTGGGCGTCCTGCCCAACCCGCCCGAGGCATGCCTCGGGCCCATGCGGCTGACACCCCGCACTCCGACACCGCCCCACCTTCGACAGATTTCGTGTGCTGTTGGTGGGTGTCGACCTTGGTCGACACAATCTGTCAGATATCGAAATGTATCCGGGGTCAGATCCGTTTTCCTGTGGAAAACGGATCTGACCCCAAGAGCCGTTCCAACAGACCGCAGGAAACCGTCGAAGGCGGGGTGGGTCCGGTTGCGGGGGCGTGAGCCGCATGGATGCGGCGACCGAGCCTCCATGGACGGATTTACGGCGTCCCCCGCAACCGGACCCACCCCGCAATCCCACAGGAAGCCCGCTGTTGCTGTTGCCGTTGCTTCGGCGGGTGCAGGGCGCCGCCCTGCCGAGCAACACCCCCTCGTGCACAATGGGGCCGACCCCGCCTGGACGCCGTCCTGATGTCGAGCAAGCCGTATTCAGAAGCCTGCGAACGCAACCGCGAACCCATCGCCGCCGCGCTCGACCCGTGGATGGGCGACCGCCACCGGGTGCTGGAGATCGGCAGCGGCACCGGCCAGCATGCGGCCTTCTTTGCCGAGCGCTGGCCCTGGCTGCGCTGGCAGCCCAGTGATCATCCGGACCACCTGCCAGGCATCGAGGCATGGCGTGCCGAAACGGCATTGCTGAATCTGCTGCCGCCGGTAGCGCTGCAGGTGGAACTGCCGCCAGCGCCCGGCCTGAACCTGGCACCGGGCAGTACGTTCGATGCCGCATTCAGCGCCAACACCCTGCACATCATGAGCTGGGCACACGTCCAGTCATTGTTCGCGGCGCTGCCGCCCCTGTTGCGCCACGGTGCGCTGCTGGCGGTGTATGGCCCGTTCAACTACGGCGGCCGCTACACCAGCGACAGCAATGCGCAGTTCGATGCCTGGCTGAAGGCACGTGATCCGCGCAGCGGCATCCGCGACAGCGAAGCGGTGCAGGCGCTGGCGGCCGACAACGGATTCACCCGGTTGGGCGACGTGGCGATGCCGGCCAACAATCGCCTGCTGCTGTGGCGGCTGGGGTAATCCATCGGTAGTGCCGCCCGCTGGCCGGCAACCGATTGCCGGGATGAATGCCGGGATGAATGCCGGCCAGCGGCCGGCACTACCATCAAGCCACCTGCACGATATGCAGCGCCTTCGGATTGCGCCACTGCGCCAGCAGGGCCGCTTCGCGCGCCTTGGCCTGCTCGAAATGCGCTTCCTTGACGTGGCCGAAGCCGCGGATGTGTTCGGGAATGCTGGCGATCTCCACCGCCAGCGCCAGGCGGTCGTCATCCAGGCCATCCAGCAGCACCTGCACAGTGGCCTCGTAATCACTGATCAGCTTGCGCTCCATGCGCCGCTCTTCGGTGCGGCCGAACACGTCGAAGCGGCCGCCACGCAGGAACTTCAGCTTCGCCAGCAAGCCAAACGCCTTGAACATCCACGGGCCGTATTCCTTCTTCAGCAACCGGCCCTGCTCGTCCTTCCTGGCGAACAGCGGCGGCGCCAGGTGGAAGCGCAGCTGATAGTCGCCCTCGAACTGCTGCTGCAGGCGTCGCTGGAAGTCGCCGCTGGTGTACAGGCGGGCCACTTCGTACTCGTCCTTGTAGGCCATCAGCTTGAACAGGTAGCGGGCCACCGTCTCGGTCAACGCGGTGGAGCCGCCGATACGCTCGGCTTCGGCAGCGCGCACGCGTGCCACCAGATCACGGTAACGCGTGGCGTAGGCAGCATCCTGGTACTCGACCAGGAAGGCGGCGCGGCGCTCGATCATTTCATCCAGCGAGCGCGACAGGCGCGCGTCGTCCAGCGGCAGGAATGCCACGTCGCCACCGTGCGAGGGCAGGCCGCGCAGCTCGCGTTCGTCGCCGGTGTTGCGCGGTGCAGCGGTGGCGCCCCATTCGTTGCCCTCCCATTCGCCCGGCGGCAGCGGATGCAGCGGGCCCGGGGTGGATTCGGTATCGGTGTGGCGGTTGCGCACCAGGCCGGCGGCCTGCTGCACGGCCTGCGGATCGACCGCGGCCAGGCGGCCCCAGGCGAAGGCCTGCTGGTTCATGGCCACCGCAGCGCCATTGAGCTCGATGGCGCGCATCAGCGACTCGAACGACAGCGGCACCAGGCCCTGCTGCCAGGCGTAGCCGAGGATGAACAGGTTGGCGGCGATGGCATCGCCCAGCAGCGCGGTGGCCAGCTGGGTGGCATCCAGCAGCAACGGCTCCTGGCCGCCCAGTGCCACGCGCACACCGGCGATGATGTCGGCGGCGGGGAACTGCATGTCCGGGCGGGTGGTGAAGGTACCCGGCATCGCTTCGTAGGTGTTCAGCACCACCTGCGAACGGCCGGCACGCACCTTCGACAGCGCCCAGTAGTCGTTGACCACCACCATGTCGCAGCCCAGCACCAGGTCGGCTTCACCGGCGGCGATGCGCACGGCGTGGATGTCATCCGGGCGGCGTGCGATGCGGATGTGCGTGGTCACCGCGCCACCCTTCTGCGCCAGGCCGGTCTGGTCGAGCACGGTCGCGCCCTTGCCCTCCAGGTGGCCGGCCATGCCCAGCAGCGCGCCAATGGTCACCACGCCGGTACCGCCGACGCCGGTGATCAGGATGTTCCAGGGCTGCTCAAGCGTGCCGCGGATCGTCGGCGCCGGCAGGTTGTCCAGCAGCGTGGAGGCATCGCGCTTGCTGCCCTTGCGCGGCTGGCCACCGTGCACGGTGACGAAGCTCGGGCAGAAGCCGTTCACGCAGGAATAGTCCTTGTTGCAGTTGGACTGGTCGATCTCGCGCTTGCGCCCGAACTCGGTTTCCTTCGGCAGCACCGACACGCAGAAGCTCTTCTTGCCGCAGTCGCCGCAGCCTTCGCAGACCAGCGAATTGATCAGCACCCGCTTCTGCGGATCTTCCAGCTTGCCGCGCTTGCGGCGGCGACGCTTCTCGGTGGCGCAGGTCTGTTCGTAGATCAGGATCGAAACACCCTTCACTTCGCGCAGGCGCTTCTGCACCTCCTCCAGTTCGCTGCGGTCGTGGAACTCCACGTCGCTGGGGAAGTGTTCGCGCTGGCCGGTCCACTTGCCGATGTTGTCCGACAGCACCATGATGGTGTGGATGCCTTCGGCGCGCATCTGCTTTGCGATGTCCGGCACGCTCAGCGGGCCGTCCACCGGCTGGCCGCCGGTCATCGCCACCGCATCGTTGTAGAGGATCTTGTAGGTGATGTTGACGCCGGCGGCGACCGCCTGGCGGATCGCCAGCGAGCCGCTGTGGAAATAGGTGCCGTCGCCCAGGTTCTGGAACACGTGCGGGGTGTCGGTGAACGGCGCCTGCCCGGCCCAGGTCACGCCTTCGCCGCCCATGTGGGTGAAGGTGTCGGTGCTGCGGTCCATCCAGGTCACCATGTAATGGCAACCGATGCCAGCCAGCGCACGTGAACCTTCCGGCACCTGGGTGGAGGTGTTGTGCGGGCAGCCTGAGCAGTAGTGCGGCACGCGCGGGAAGCTGGCGCGCGGCAACGCAAGCTCGGCTTCCTTTTCCTGCATCCACTGCAGGCGCTGCTCAATCGACTCGTTGTTGAAGAACTTCTGGATGCGGCGACCGATCACGCCGGCGATGGTGGCCGGGGTCAGTTCACCGGTGGACGGCAGGATCCATTCGCCGCTTTCATCGTACTTGCCGACGATGGACGGGCGGTGGCCCCAGCTGGCCGGCCAGTTGAAGAACTGTTCCTTCATCTGGCGCTCGATGAAGGCACGCTTCTCCTCCACCACGATGATGTCTTCCAGGCCCTGCGCGAAGCGCGCGATGCCCTGCGGCTCCAGCGGCCAGGTCATGCCGACCTTGTACACGCGGATGCCGATGTCAGCGCATGCGGCTTCATCCAGGCCCAGGTATTCCAGCGCCTGCAGCACGTCCAGGTAGCTCTTGCCGGTGGTGACGATGCCCAGCCGCGCGCGCGGCGCGTCCATCACCACCTTGTCGATGCCGTTGGCGCGGGCGAACGCCTGTGCGGCCTTCACCGCATAGCGGTGCAGGCGCATCTCCTGGTCCAGCGGCGGGTCCGGCCAGCGGATGTTGAGGCCACCCGGGGGCATTTCGAAGTCTTCCGGCAGCACGATGCGGCGCGCCATCGGATCGACCTGCACCGAGGCCGACGATTCCACCGTCTCGGCAATGGTCTTGAAGCCGACCCAGCGGCCGGTGTAACGGCTCATCGCCCAGCCCAGCAGGCCCATGTCGAGGATGTCCTGCACGCCGGCGGGGTTGAGAACCGGCATCATCGCGCTGACGAATTCGTCTTCGCTGCCGTGCGGCAGGGTCGAACTGCGGCAGGCATGGTCATCGGCGGCCAGCGCCAGCACGCCGCCGTAGCGCGAGGTGCCGGCGGCATTGGCATGCTTGAACACGTCGCCGCAGCGGTCCACGCCAGGGCCCTTGCCGTACCACATGCCGAACACGCCCTGCACGTTGGCGCCGGGGAACAGGTTGGTCTGCTGCGTGCCCCACACCATGGTGGCGCCCAGGTCCTCGTTCAGGCCCGGGGTGAACTTCACCTTCGCCGCTTCAAGATGCTTGCGCGCGCGCCACAGTTCCAGGTCGAAGCCACCCAGCGGGCTGCCACGATAGCCGCTGACGAAGCCGGCGCTGTCGATGCCTTCGGCGGCATCGCGCAGGCGCTGCATCAGCGGCAGCCGCACCAGCGCCTGCACGCCACTCAGGTAGATCCGCCCCTCGTTGCGGGTGTACTTGTGGTCGAGCGTGTAGTCACGGTCGAGCAGGTCGGCGGAAGAGGGCGAAGTGAGTTGCGCGGTACTGGTCATGGCTGGCCCGGTAGAATCGGCTGGCACCGGCCGCGTGCACGCACGCAGCGGGAAAGGCGCGAATTGTAGCAGCGGGGCCGCGCAGGCCCCGGCACTCGCGCCCGTGGCGGTGCTGGGGTTAGGATCGGGGAGAGAGAGGGAGGCTGCAGTCGCGGCCTGGGGAGAAGGGATGTCAGTTCCAGGAAAGATCCTGGCCAGCGTGCTGCTGGCCTCGGGAGCGGCCACGGCGTGGGCCGCGCCGGCCATGCCGGCACCACAGGAGTTCTACTTCGACAATGACCCGGCGGCCACGCCGATGGTGGCGGTGCAGGGCGGGGGCGATGATCTGGTCGCCCAGCTGGTCAAGCTGCGTGAACGCGGCCGCCGTGCGGTCGAGGCCACGGTACAACTGGCCTCGGTGGCCGGTGCGCAGGGCCGTGGCGAGCTGGCCGAGCAGTTGTATGCCGAGGCGATGAAAGAGGCCCCGGCACAGAGCAGCAGTGGCCGCAGCGTGCGCTGGAACTACGGCTGGGACCTGCTGCGCCAGGGCAAGCCAGAGGCGGCGCTGGAACAGTGGCTGGCCTCGGCCGCCAATGCGCGTACCAAGCCGAGCTGGGTGCCGCCGACCTATGCGCTGGCATTGTGGCGGATGGGGCAGAAGCAGGAGGCGGTGCAGTGGTATGCGGCTGCGGTACGCACCGAGCCGACGCAGTGGAATACCACGGCCAACTATGCGCAGCTGCTGCCGCAGTGGCGCGAGGATGAGCGTGCGTCGCTGGCCGAAGTGCAGCAGGCCTGGGCGGCCGCACCGCCTGCCTGGCCCTGAGGGAGGGGTTCGGCCGGGTTGCACCCGGCACCCGCAGAGGCAACAGCCAAAGCCAAAGCCAAAGCAACAGCAACAGCGGTCTTCCGGTGGGATGGCGGGGCACTGTGGGTTTGCGGGGACGCCGTAAACCCACAGTGCCCCGCCTTCGACAGATTTTCGCAGCTGTGGGTAGGTGTCGACCTTGGTCGACACGGTAGATCCACGCCATGCGTGGATGAATCTGTATCGGAATCGACTATTCGATATCTGATCGAAGAGCAGCCGAGCGTGGGCTCGGCTCTACAGAAGGCGGCCAACCAACCGGCTTTTGCTTTTGCTTTTGCTTCTGCTTTTCTTTTTTCTTTTCCGTGGCGGACGCACTCGGAAATTGTCAGAGGCCGGGCGGGGTGGGTTCGCGGGGGTGTCCGCGGCATGGATGCCGCGGCCAAGCCCCCATGGACGGGTTGACGGCGTCCCCCGCGAATCCATCCCGCCCGGCCAAGCGCGGCTTTTGACGTTCACGGTCAACCAGCCGCCACGAGGGGCTGCGCCGTTCGCGGGAAACCTCAGTCGTCCGCGGAAACCGTCCGTCCCGACGCCCACGCCCGCAATGCCTCCACCTGCTCGGCCATCAGCACCGACAGCGGCCGCGTGGCGCGGATCTCGGTCATCAGCAGCTCGGTGTCCAGCGGCCGGCCCTCGGCATGCGCCGCGTACAGCCCGGCCACGATCGCCTGCTCGATCTCCGCGCCGGAGAAACCATTGGCCGCGGCCGCCAGCGCCGGCAGCGCGAAGTCGTCGCCATTGAGCTGGCGCCGGCCCAGGTGCAGCCGCAGCAGTTCCACGCGCACGTCAGGCGAAGGCAGGTCAACGAAGAAGATCTCGTCGAAGCGGCCCTTGCGCAGCAGCTCGGCCGGCAGCTCGTGCACCTGGTTGGCGGTGGCGACGATGAACACCGGCGCCTTGCGCTCGGCCATCCAGGTCAGCAGGTAGCCGAGTACACGGCGTGATACGCCACCGTCCTCGCCACCACTGGCCAGGCCCTTCTCGATCTCGTCCATCCACAGCACGCAGGGTGCCAGCTGCTCGGCCGAGGCCAGTGCCTGGCGCAGGTTGGCCTCGGTCTCGCCGTGGTACTTGTTGTACAGCGCGCCCACGTCCAGGCGCAGCAGCGGTACACCGAAGCCGGCGGCGGTGGCCTTGGCCAGCATCGACTTGCCGCAGCCCTGCACGCCCAGCAGCAGCATGCCGCGCGGCGGGTCCAGCCCGGCCGGCGCCGAGCCGGCGATGAAGGCCACGCGCCGCTGATTGATCCAGCGCTTGAGCCGGTTGGCGCCGGCCACATCGCCGAAGCGCGCGCTGTCATGCTCGAAGAACAGGTGGCCGCTGCGGTTGAGCAGCTCGAACTTCAGCCGTGCCAGCTGCGGCAGGTCGTCGTCGCGCAGCGCGCCATCGGCGTAGATCAGCTGGCGCGCGATGCGCCGGGCATCGACCAGGCTCAGGCCCTGCAGGTTCTTCAGGATCTTCTTCACCGCCTCGCTGTCGACTTCGACCCGGCGGCCGCCGTGCTCGCGCGCATAGGCGTCGGCCTCTTCGCGCAGCATCTTCAACAGGGCGTTGGCATCAGGCAGGCGCGGGTTGAAGCGCACCGCCAACGCTTCCAGCTCGGCCGGCAGCTCCACCTTGGCACCGATCAGCACCAGCACATGCGGCTCGCTGTGGCGGCGCTGGATCAGGTCGCGCAGGGCGCGCTGATGGCTGGCATAGCCCAGGTACGGGTGGAAATCGAGCAGCAGGTAGACCCCGCGCTGGTCGGCCTGGCGGATCATCTGCAGGGCCGCGCTGGCATCGGGTGGCCCGACCGGCGGGTCTTCACTGTCCAGGTCGATGCGGCGCAGGCCCTCGGTGATCGACCAGCGGTGCAGCGCCCGCCATACGTGCATCAGCGTCTGCCGGAACAGCTCGACGATGCGACCCTCGTCCTGGGTCTCGATCACGATCAGTGGGGTATTGGCGCGGATCAACGCGCTCAGGTCCTGCAGTTCGCTCATGCCGGTTCGATCCTTCGGAAGCGCCACGATAGCAAAGGCGATGGCCGCTGGTTCAGCACGACGCTACCTCCCGTCACCATCGCCGGTGTACGCTCGGGGAACGTACCCGGAAGCGAGGCTGGCATGAAGACGATCCTGGTGGCCGGTTCCAAGGGCGGGGTGGGCAAGACCACCGTCGCCACCCACCTGGCCGCGTACGCGGCATTGCAGGGCAAGGCCACGGTGATTGCCGATGCCGACCCGCAGGGCTCCAGCACCCGCTGGGCACAACGCCGTGCCGGGCTGGAAAGTGCGGTGCTGCCGATCGACGTATATCGGAAGAAGCAGTGGGCGCAGAAGCTGCCCGACGGTACCGACACCGTCATCATCGATGCGCCGGCCGGCGCCCTGGCCGACGATATTCCCCATTTCCTCGACGCTGCCGACGCGGTGGTGGTGCCGGTGCTGCCCTCGGCGCTGGATATCGAAGCCATCGTCGGTTTCCTCAACAGCTTGGCCCAGAACCCGCGCGTGCACAGCCGCAAGCTGCCAGTGGGTCTGGTGCTCAACCGTACCAAGCCCTGGACCCAGACCTCGCAGCAGGCGCTGCAGATGCTGGGTGAATGGCCGTACCCGGTGGTCGCGCAGCTGCGCGACAGCCAGAGCTATGTGGTCATGACCGGCCTTGGCCGCAGCCTGTTCGACTACCGCTCGGCCCAGGTGCGCGAGCACCAGGCCGATTGGGAGCCGCTGCTGTCCTGGCTGAAGCTTTGATGCCTGCATCACCCTTCCTGCTGCATCCTCTTCTTCATGGAAACCCGCGATGCGTGAATTGATCCTGCTGCGCCATGCCCATGCCGAGCCGGCGACCCCCGGCCAGGCCGACCTCGACCGGCCGTTGTCGCCGGTGGGGCTGGCCGAAGCCGAAGCCGCCGGCAAGTGGCTGAAGGAGAACAACCTGCTGCCGGACTGCGTGCTGTGCTCGCCGGCGCGACGTACCCGTGAGACCCTGGAAGCGGTGATGACGGCCATCGGCTATGTCGAGAAGCGCCTGGAAGACCGGATCTACGAAGCCACCCCGGGCACCCTGGCGGCGCTGGTGGACGAGCGTCGCGACCTGGACCGGGTGCTGATCGTGGGCCACAACCCGGGCCTGGAGCAGCTGGTGGCCCTGATGACCGACGGCACCAGCAGCGACTACCGCGGCATGCCGCCGGCCGGCATTGCCGTGCTCGGCTTCCCGCGCGAGGCTTCGATCGAGCCGGGCGTGGCCAGCCTGAACGCGTTCTGGTGGCCGTGATCCAATGAGCCTGGCGCGGCGCAGCCGCTTTCTGCTGCCCGTGCTGCTGGCTTCCGGCGCGGCCTGGCCTGCCGCGCCTCCTCCGCCAACGCCAACGCCAACGCCCCTGCCGCCGGTGGTCGCCGAAGCGCATCGGGTCCTGCGCCTGGACACCCAACGCTCGCAGATCGGTTTCGAGGTGCGCACCCGCTTCGGCCAGCGCATCGAAGGTGTGTTCCCGCACTTCGAGGGCCGCATCGAGATCCTCTCCGATGGCCGCCACCAGGTGCACCTCAAGATGTTCACGCGCTCGGTCGAGATCCCCGGCAAGGCGCGCTATACCGGCTGGATGCGCGGCGAGGAATTCTTCGACGCGGGCCGCCACCCGGTGGTCGAGTTCGACTCGCTGCCGTACTGGCCGGAGACCGTGGAAGAGGGGGGTGACATCAACGGCCGGCTGACCCTGCGCGGGGTCAGCCATCCCGAGAAGCTGAGGGTGGAGAAGGCGGAGTGCGCCCGACCCGGCTATGATTGCGACGTCGTCAGCCGCGGTACCGTGCAGCGAGGCCGGTATGGAATGGACAGCTGGCAGCTTGCCTTGAGTGATCGTGTGACCTTCGTATTGCGAGCGCGCCTGAGCGAGGCGCCGAAACCGTGAACCTCCTGCTGCGTGTACTGGCGCTGGCAACCGTGTTGCTGGGCAGCGGTTGTGCATCGCTGTCCAATACCGAGCGCGACCGCGCCGAAGCGATCGCCGTGCAGGCGCGCTCGACCCAGGTCGACTGCCAGCGCGCCGACCGCTGCGCGCAGGACTCGCCGCTGCGGGCGCTGGCTGGCCGGGCGTTCACCGAATCCACCCCGGAGCAGCCGCGCCACTACGCCACCCTGCTGGACGAGGGAGAAGGCGCCCTGGTGGCGCGGCTGAACCTGTTGCGCAGCGCCACCCGCAGCATCGACCTGCAGACCTACATCTTCGACAAGGACGACAGCGCCCGGCTGGTCATCGACGAACTGCTGGCTGCATCGCGGCGCGGGGTGAAGGTGCGGGTGCTGATCGACCAGCTCTCGGCGATCTCCGACCTGCAGATCCTCGGCGCGCTGTCCGGCGCCCACCAGAACTTCCAGCTGCGGGTGTACAACCCGACGTTCGGCAAGGCCCGGCTGAATTACTTCGACTATGCCGGCAGCGTGCTGTGCTGCTTCCGGCGCTTCAACCAGCGCATGCACAACAAGCTGCTGGTGATCGACGACGCAATCGGCGTGGTCGGAGGCCGCAACTACCAGGACGACTACTACGACTGGGACCGCGAGTACAACTTCCGCGACCGCGACGTGCTGATTGCCGGCCCCGAGGCGCGTGCGATGGCGGCCAACTTCGATGCCTTCTGGCGTGCCCAGCGCAGCGTGCCGGCCGAGCGCCTGAATGATGTCGGCCGCACCCTGCTGCGCGAGGGCGTGCCGGCGCTGCCCCCCGCCACGTTCCGCCGCCCGGAACGGGTGCAGCGGGTCAGTGCCGAAGCCAATGACATGGACTTCGTCACCCGTTCCTTCGTGGATACCGCGCTGCCGGTGGCCTCGGTGCGCTATGTCGCCGACCTGCCGCGCAAGCACCGGCGCGAGAAGGCCGATGCCCCGCTGGCCGGCCAGCACGTGACCGAGCCCCAGCTGGATGCGCTCATTGCCGGTGCGCAGAAGGAAGTGATCCTGCAGACGCCGTACCTGGTGCTGTCCAAGCCCGCGCAGAAGCTGTTCCGCGAGCTGCGCAAGCGCCCGCAGCCACCGCGCGTGGTGGTGTCGAGCAACAGCCTGGCGGCCACCGACAATCCCATCGTGTATGCGCTGTCGTACAAGTACAAGCGGCGCAACATGCGCGAACTGGGCTTCAACATCTTCGAATACAAGCCGTTCCCGCTGGATGCGCCGGTTGATTACCGCAACCTGCTGCCCGACCCGATCGCCGCCCCCGGGGCAGACGACGACGGCGGCCGCAACCCGCTGATCGGCGGCAGCGCCGCCGGCAGCAATGCCGGGGGGGGCAGCGAGGGGGACCGGGCAACAACGCGCAGGCAGGCAGTGGTGAATCATCCGCGTACCGGCAGTGCCTACCAGAACGCGCGCGAACGCCGCCGCGCGGCCGGCAGCGAGGTGGAAACGCGCCTGCTGCGCACCGAAACGCGGCCCTCGTTCCTGGGCAGCAAGGCGGTCAACAAGCCATTGCCGGTCACCCGCAAGGGCGCGCGCATGGGCCTGCACGCCAAGTCGCTGGTGGTCGACCGCCGCATCGGCGTGGTCGGCACCCACAACTTCGATCCGCGCAGCGAGAACTACAACACCGAAGGCGCGGTGATCATCGATGATCCGGTGTTTGCCGAGCAGCTGGCCGAGAGCATCCTGCGCGATACCCATCCGCAGAACTCCTGGACGGTGGCGCCGCGGGCCAAGCCGCCGGTGCTGTCGGGGCTGAACTACAGCGTCGGCAAAGCCTCCGAAGCGCTGCCGATCCTCGACTTCTGGCCATGGCGCTATGCCACCGACTACGAGTTCAAGCCCGGCCCGGACTGCCCGCAGCCGCTGCCACGGCAGGACCCGGAGTTCCATCGCTGCTACGTTGCCGTCGGCGACTTCCCCGAAGTCAACGTCGGCCCGAAGTGGCTGCTGGTGCGCATGCTGACCGCATTCGGTGCCGGCCTCGTTCCCATTCTCTGAAGGTGACCGCATGACCCAGGTGTTCCGCGAAGCCGTTTCCCTCGAGCAGCTCAATGCGCTCAGCCGCAACACGGCGATCGAATCCCTGGGCATCGTCTTCAGCGCAGCGGGCGAAGACTGGCTGCAGGCCACCATGCCGGTGGACCAGCGCACCCGCCAGCCCTACGGCATCCTGCACGGCGGGGCCTCGGTGGTGCTGGCCGAGACGCTGGGCAGCAGCGCCGGCAACCTGTGCGTGGATACCGCAAAGCAGGTCTGCGTGGGCCTGGAGATCAATGCCAACCACGTGCGGGCGGTGCGCTCGGGGATTGTCACCGGCACCGCCCGCGCACTGCATGTGGGCCGCAGCACCCAGCTGTGGGAGATCCGCATCGAGGACGAGCAGGGTCGCCTGGTATGCATTTCGCGGCTGACCCTGGCGGTGGTGGCGGCCGGCCACGGTTGAGCCCCCGGTCGGGCGTGTTGACGACGGCAGAACCCAGCGTTCCCCACCGATTGCCCCGGTCAATGGCGGTTATGGCCTAAATCGGCTGGCAGCTGCTGCGACGCTCCGGTATCGTGCGCGGATGACTTCCCCCACTCCGGCCCCCCGTGGCGGCGTGGCGCGTGCGTGCCGTTACCTGTACCGCGTACCGCTGCTGTTGGTCCACATCACCGTGTTCCTGCCGCTGATCCTGATCGGCATGCTTCCGCCGTGGGGCGAGCTGCGCGTGGGCGAGGATACCCTCGGGGCGAAGGTGGTGAACTGGTGGCAGGGGGGCCTGATGTGGATCTTCGGCTTCCGCCTGGTGCAGATGGGCGCGCCGCTGCCCGGTGCCGTGCTGTTCGTGGCCAACCATGTCAGCTGGGTGGACATCTGCATCCTGCACAGCCAGCGCATGATGGGCTTCGTCGCCAAGCGCGAAATCGCCAGCTGGCCCCTGGTCGGCTGGCTCGCTGCGCGCGGGCAGACCATCTTCCACCAGCGTGGCAACACCGAGTCGCTGGGCGGGGTGATGCAGGTGATGGCCGATCGCCTGCGTGGCGGCAAGGCAGTGGGCGTGTTCCCGGAAGGGCGCACCCGCGGTGGCCACGAAGTGGGGCCGTTCCATGCCCGCATCTTCCAGGCCGCGGTTGAAACCGGCGTTCCGGTGCAGCCGGTGGCGCTGGTCTATGGGCTCAAGGGTGACGCACAGACCATCGTGGCATTCGGCCCCGGCGAGAGCTTCTTCGCCAATTTCCTGCGCCTGCTCGGTGAGCCGGCGCGGCGTGCGGAAGTGCACTTCCTGGCACCGATCGGTGCACAGGACCTGGAAGGCCGTCGGCGCATCGCGGAGACCTCGCGCGCGCGCATCGTGGCGGCCATGAGCACCGGTTGAGGGCACGGTGGCCCTGGTTCCGCCACCTGTCCTGGACGCCGGTACGCCGACGTTGCATGCGGCTGACTACCAGCCGCCGCGCTGGCTGCGCAACCCGCACCTGCAGTCGATGCTCAGCTCCAGCCGCATGCGCCTGCAGCGCGGCCTGCTGCTGCTGGCGGCCACCGGCGCGGTCAGCGAAGAGCTGATCCTCGACGGCGGCGATGGCGTGCGCCTGCAGGGCTGGCACAGCCATGTCGAAGGCCGCGAACCCAAGGGCATGGCCCTGCTGCTGCATGGCTGGGAGGGCAGTGCCGAATCCAGCTACATGCGCATGGCGGCCGCGCGCATGATCGAACAGGGTTTCGATGTCGTGCGCCTGAACTTCCGCGACCACGGCAACACCCATCACCTGAACCCCGGCATCTTCCACTCCAACCTGATCGATGAAGTGGTGCATGCCGCAGGAGACATCGCCCAGCGCTGGCCGCAGCTGCCGCTGGTGGCGGCCGGCTACTCACTGGGCGGCAATTTCGTGCTGCGCCTGGCCCTGCGCGCGCCGGCCGCCGGCGTGCCGCTGCTGCGCGTGGCCTCGGTGTGCCCGGTGCTGGACCCGGGGCTGACCATGGAGAGCATCGAGAATGGTCCGGCAATGTACGATTGGTACTTCCGACGCAAATGGGCCGGCTCGCTGCGCCGCAAGCGCGATCTGTTCCCCGAGCTGAGCGACTGCGACGACCGCGTGTTGAAGCTGGATATCCGTGCGCTGACCGCCTGGTTGGTTGAACGGCATACCAGCTTTGGCTCGCTGCAGGCCTATTTCGATGGCTACTCGATTGCCGGTGACCGCCTGTCGGCCCTGCAGGTGCCGGCCGACATCCTGATGGCGCAGGACGACCCGGTGATTCCCTATGCGACCTTCAGCGACTGGCAGCTGCCGCGCCACGCGCGCCTGGAGACCGCCTGCTGGGGAGGCCACTGCGGTTTCCTGGAAAACTGGCGGGGCGACGGCTTCTCCGAACGGTGGGTGGCGCAGCGCCTGCAGCGGGTGCTGGCGGGCTGAACCGGCACCGGCGCGTGGACCGCTACAATGCGGGTTTGCACTCGAACCGGACCGCCATGCAAGACCAGATCATCCAAGCGTTGCGCCAGAACCAGGCCGACCAGGCCGTGCAGCTGGCCCAGGCGTGGACCCGTGACGAACCCGGCCAGGCCGGGGCCCACCGCTGGCTGGCGCTTGCGCTGCAGCAGCAGGGCAAGGCCGAAGATGCCATGGAAGCCCTGCAGCAGGCGTTGCAGCTGGCACCGGACGACGCCCAGCTGCACCTGCAGCATGCTGGCCTGCTGCTGGCCCTGCGCCAGTACGAAGGCGCCGACGAAGCGCTGGCGCGCACCACCGGGCTCGACCCGAACTCCTTCTCCGCCTACCTGATGCAGGCGCACCTGGCGGTTGGCCGCAATGACTTCGACGAGGCACAACGCCTGTCCACCCTGGCCTCGCGCGTGGAGCCGGACCACCCCGAGCTGCTGACCATCGACGGCATGATCGCGCTGCGCCGCGATGACCCGGACCGTGCGCTGGTGCTGCTGTCGGCAGCCAACAAGGCCCAGCCGAATGACACCCGCGTGCTCTATGCGCTGGGCTTTGCCTACCTTGGCAAGGACATGCTGGCATTCGCCGAGCAGGCGTTCCGCCGCGTGCTGGAACTGAACCCGGCCATCAGCTCGCTGCATGGCCTGGTGGTGCAGCTGGCGCTGCGCCAGGGCAACGTGCCGGCGGCGGCCGAAGCCATGGAGGTGGCCCTGCGGCAGCCGGAGCTGGACGTGCCGGCGATGCGGCGCCTGGCCGGTGAGCTGGCGTTGCGCAACGGCCAGCCGCTGCAGGCGCTGGACCATCTGCTGCCCTTGCTGGAAGCGATCCCCGATGACCGCCAGCTGCTGCAGCTGCTGCTGATGTCCTGGCAGCGCCTTGGCCGCGAAGACGAGGCGCGTGCACGCCTCGACGCTGCCCTGGAGCAGCACCCGCAGCTGCATGATCTGTGGCTGGCGCGCCTGGCCGTGGAAGAAGTTGGCAGCCCCGCTGCCGCGGCGACCGTTGAACGCTGGATGGACGCCATGCCGGGCCACCTGCCGGCGCTGGAAGCACGCCTGCGCCTGCACGACATGGTGGGCGAGCACGAGCAGGCCGAAGCCATTGCCGAGCGTATCGTCAGCATTGAACCGGGGCGTGTCAGTGGCGAAACCCGCCTGGTTGAAGGGTTGCTGCAGCGTGATCCGCCTGCTGCGGTGGCCCGCGTGCAGGCGCTGGTCGAGCAGGCGCCGGAAGCGCATCGCGCCGATCTGCGCACCTGGATGGGCGAGATCCAGGACCGTGCCGGCCAGCCGCAGGAGGCCCTGCGTACCTGGCTGTCGCTGCAGGCCGACCAGGCCCCGCAACGCCTGCCGCTGCCACCGCAGGCCAAGTCTCCGCCAAGCTGGCCGGAGAAGGGTGAGATTGACGGCAACACCAGTTCCGCGCCGATCTTCCTCTGGGGCGCGCCGGGCTCGGGCGTGGAGCGCGTGGCGACCGGCCTGGCGGCCGCCAGCCCGGTGCTGCGAAGCGACCGCTACACCAGCAACCCGCCCGACGATGCGTTCCAGAACTACAACACGCTGCAGGATCTCGCTTCGGGCGTACTGACGCCGGAGCGGCTGGTGCAGCGTTGGCGCGAACAGCTGCCGGCGCGTGGCCTGCAGAGCGATACCGTCATCGACTGGCTGCTGTGGTGGGACAACGCCCTGCTGTGGGCGTTGCGCCCGCAGCTGCCGCAGGGGCGACTGGTGCTGGTGCTGCGTGATCCGCGCGACATGCTGCTGGACTGGGTGGCCTACGGTGCCGCCGCGCCGCTGGCGATGACCTCGCTGGCCGAAGCCAGTGAATGGCTGACCCGCGCGCTGAACCAGATTGCCACGCTGCATGAGGACGACCTGTACCCCCACGTGCTGCTGCGCATCGACCAGGTCGGCAACGATCCGCAGGCGATGGCCGAACTGCTGGGCCGCCTGTTCGAGCGGCCGATGCCGCCGGCGGCGCAGTTGGGCGCGCCGCGCTTCCCGCCCGGCCACTGGCGCAACTACCGCGACGTGATGAGCGCCGCCTTCGCCCAGCTCACCCCGGTTGCGGTGCGCCTGGGTTACCCGGAAGAGTGAGGAGATCCTGATGCAGCTGACCAGTAACAGCCTGACCAATGGCGCACCGATTGATCGTGAGTTCGCCGCCGGCGATGCCAATGGTTTTGCGCCCGACCGCAACCCGCACCTTGCCTGGAACGGGGCGCCGGCCGGCACCCGCTCGTTCCTGCTGGTGTGCGTGGACCCGGACGTGCCGACCGTGCCGGAGACGGTTGGCCGCAGCGACATGAGTGTGCCGCGTGACCAGCCACGTTGCGATTTCGTGCACTGGGTGATGGCCGATATTCCGGCCTCGGTGCAGGAGATCGCCGCTGGCAGCTGCAGCGACGGCTTCGTGGTGAAGGGAAAGCCCGCACCCGCCGGTCCGGCCGGCAGCCGCCAGGGCCTGAACGACTTCACCGGCTGGTTCGCGGGCAACCCGGACATGGCCGGTGATTACCTGGGCTATGACGGCCCGTATCCGCCGTTCAACGACGAGCGCATGCACCGCTATTTCTTCCGGGTATTCGCGCTGGACGTGGCGTCGCTGGACCTGCCGCAGCGCTTCACCGCCGCCGACGCGTACCGCGCCATGCACGGCCACGTGCTGGCCGAAGCCGCACTGCACGGCACCTACACGTTGAACCCGGCGCTGTAACCGCAACCCCGGTAGCGCCGGCCGCTGGCCGGCGTTGCTTTCGGTAGCGTCGAGCCATGCTCGGCTGCTTTTCCCGATAGACAGCAGCCGAGCATGGGCTTGTATGTTCCTCCCGGCTCCTACGCGGTATGTAGGAGCCAGGGTGGAGGGACCGTCAACATGATATCTGCGGATAGCAGCCGACAGACGAGCCGAGCGATCCCCATCCCGCACCTTAACG
>NZ_JCAFRG010000011.1:0-189525 GCF_059367845.1 Stenotrophomonas sp. YJH_SMC_20
CGCCATCGAGAACATCGTGCCGATGCCGTAGAACAGCCATCGCTGGAACAGCTGCTTGGTCTGGTCGAACAGCAGACACAGAATGAACAAGGGACCCAGGCCGATGAACAGCGCCAGCGCGACCTCGTAGAGCAGCAACATCGCACCAGCGGTGACCGCCGGGCCGCCGGTCCCCAGGCCAACCGCCCGCGAGGCACGATTCTTGTCGTCGCGCAGGTTGCCGTCATCGAGCACCTTGATCGCGTCAATGTCCGACAGGCCCGCCTGCATCCAGGCTAGGCTGGTGTCGATCTGATCCTCCGGCGAGTCATTCTTGCCGGTCAGCACATAGGTGATCTCGTTCTTGACGTCCTTGATCAGGAAGTTTTTCAGGCTGCCACCGAACATCGCCATGCTGGTTGCGACACTGACGATCAGTGCCGCACGAGCCATGTTCGTCACCAGAATCATCATCGAATCGCGACTGCGACCCGTGACGATGCGGAATCCCTGGATCAGCACCCACAGGGTCATCAGTATCAGGGTGATGCTATCGACCCACGCCATCAGTTTGCCGAGCAATTCGATGCCGAACTCGTCAATCCTCTTGCGCGGATACGACAGGATCGACCGGAAGAACACGAAGTCCCCGACCGATCCGACCCACATGGCGTTTTGAGATAAGCATCCAGCCAACGCACATGCATTGAGCCTGATCACGAATGTGGCGCCGTTGAACAGACTTCAATTGGGTCAACTCAACTTTCAAAATTTTCGAAAAACTGGCTCGGAGCAATCAGCGTAAAAAACGGTGCACTTTTTGCCACTCGGATCCACGCACTTTCTCTGCGCTTCTGCAATCGCAATCCTCTTTTTTGGAGCACGGCCAACCGCAGATTGGGCTCCAGGTAAATCAGCAGATGGAACTAACCATGCCACGCATTGGTTTGAGTAGGATACCGTAACCTTGCAATCCCGTGCTCCACCACCAGCGCACCGCCGCATGGCTTCAGAAGCAGCAAGCTCTGCAGATCGCATATCTGAGACCATTCCCACCTCGGAAGTAGCAAGAGAGGTCGCTATCGCTCCCCAAGTGCTGATCCATTCGCCTGTGGGCCGAGGCGGCAAGGGTATCTGGTCACCTGATCCAGCAGCGCCACCAGGAATTGGAGCGCAGCCGCTCGCGCCCTGCCCCCCAATTGGGTAGAAGCCCGGAGGGCAACTTCCGCCCTCTGCACGACCAAGATTTGGAAGAAAGGCGCCAAGAACACCAAACGATGCCAACACAATGAACGGATACATGCGCATGATATGACGACTCTCCAATTTCTGCGGAAACGCTTCCGCTTTCAGTTAACGAGTGGGCGCATTTCCAAGCGCTCCGGGAGTATGGCTCGGCGCATCATGACTTGGCGCCACCTTCGGCATCGTCAACTGACTGCTCTCTGCGCGCCTCTCGGTACTCGTGGGATCAGTAGGCTTGTAACTACCCGGCGGCTGCCCATTCGGGCCCGGCGCCTGCGCCACCGGGCTGCCACCTATCTGCGAATATGCCATGAAGCTACCCAAGGTACCCTGGAAGAACATGGCCGCCATTGGGGGAGCAGTCAGAATCAAGGTCGTCAGAATCAGGCCCATGCCGCCCTGCTGCATCGCCTGACTGGTCATACCGTCGCTGGAAGCTCCGTCAAGCAGGAACCTGTTCACCAGCGCCGTCGCCCAGAACGAGGAAGACACACGGATCACCATATCCAATGCAATGGACACCATTGCCGACAGCACCGCCATCGAGAACATGGTCCCGATTCCGTAGAAGAGCCATCGCTGGAACAATTGTTTGGTCTGATCGAACAACAGACAGAGGATGAACAGTGGGCCGAAACCGATGAACAACGCCATCGCGACCTCATAGAGCAACAGCATCGAGCCAGCAGTCACCGCCGGGCCGCCCGTACCCAAGCCGATGAACCACATGGCTCGTGTCTTGTCTTCCTGCAGCCCCGGGTCATTCAGGATCTTGATTCCATCCACACTGGACAGCGCAACCTGCATCCAGGCCAAGCTCTTGTCGATCTGCTCCTCGGGCTTCTGATCCTTCCCGGTAACGACATGGGTGATGAGACCCTTCACGTCCTCGGTCAGGAATTCATGAAGATCCCGGCCAAACATGCCCATGCTTGTCGCTACAGCCACGATCAGTGCGGCGCGCGCCATGTTGGTCACCAAGATCATCATCGAATCGCGGCTACGTCCGGTGACGATACGATAGCCCTGAATGAGGACCCACAAGGTCATGAGGGTCAGCGCCATTCCGCCCACCCACGCCATCATGTTGTCCATGACGTCGAAGCCGAACTTGCCGATTCGCTCCCGCAGATAATCCAGTATGAGCTTGAAGAAAACGAAGTCGCCGACCGACTGGACGCGCGCCACGTGCCCCATCAAATCCTGGAATCCGCCCGAAAAATCAAAGTTGGCAATCGACCTGATCGTCATACCCACATTCCCTTGGTGATACCGCTATCGCTTGAGGCGCCCCGTAGGGACTCGAACCTCAGGTGCTTCATTCCACGCATCAGTCGATGGACAACGCCGTCTTCAGCGCTGCTGTCTTGACCAGGTCACTGATGACGGTCTTGGTTGGATCGCCCTTGAGCGCAGACTGGGCCACGACCTTCTGATTGGCCTCCATCACATCGATGTAGGCGTCGTATGCCTTGATCCGGGCTTCAAAGTTCTTGATCGTTGCGTTCATTTCGTTCGCAGTACGCATCGAGTCGTTCGCCACTGCGTTCATGTCACCGAGCCGATTGCTACCAAAACGCAACTGCGCGATGTCATCCATGCTCTTCAGGAACGCAGGCCCGGTCGTCTGCATGAAGTAAACCGCATCGTTGTATTTGCGATTCTGCATCATGCGGATGTTCACGCAGATCTGCGTCTGCTGGCTCTTCCAGTCGCCCTTTGAATTGAAAATGATGTTGGGCAGCATGTCCTTCAAATCTGCGCCGGTGCCACAGGTTTCAGCGACCAGGTACTTGGGCGAAACGGGCGTCAGCTGTGCAGCGGAAGGAAGACCGAAGTTGTTGACGATACCCTGCACCTGAACCAGCATCTCGCCATACTCCTTGATGGTCTGGTTCCAGTCCTGAAGCCACTGTGTATTTTCTCTGACGAACTGGGTCTTCTCCTGCACCTTGGACTGCAGGGTATTGAACTGGTTCCAGATGTGCTGCATCAGCGCTGGACCGGTTTCCTGCACCGGACCAAATGCCCCAGCGTTGGTGGCAGACAGCGCCAAGGCAACACCCAGCACCTTGGCCACCGGCTTGAGTACCTTGCGGGCGCTGGCCCGACGCTTGACGTTGTTCATGGCAAAACTCCTGTTGTTCAGATTGACATCCACTTGCCTGTCTCCTGCTTGCGCTGCCATCAGGCAGCGTCGGAACGGGGTTCCTTCCCCGAACCCTTCCGGTTCTTGTAGAAATCTTCCAACCACTGTTCCGGCGTGAGCTCGTCCACGGTGATCCGATTGCGGATTGCAGCCGTCTGCAACACCCGATGCATGACATCGATATTGTCGGTCGAGGCCGAGATCACCGAGAGGATGTCGTCCATGCCACGCAGGTTGAGCTGGCAGACGCTGGACGCATGGCCCTGCTTGACCAGGAAGCAGCGTGAGCGCTCGTCCAGGGCGGTAACTACCCTGAACTCGGCCTCGGTCAGCTTCAGGCCGTCCATGTAATCGCTCTTGCTGGCATTCGGGTTCGGCAGCAGGATCAGCGTGGCGGTCTGTTCGATCAGTGCAGCCGAGATGTCGCTCTTCAGCGCATCTTCCGGGCTCTGCGTTGCGAATATGCCCAGACCGTTCTGCTTACGGATGGTCTTCTGCTTGTTCTTCGCGAATTCCTTCAGGCCACCCTCGCCGTCCAGGATCTTCCAGAATTCGTCCATCACGTAGATCAGCGGACGACCATCGATCAGCGACTCCAGGCGGTGCAGCAGGTAATTGATGACCGGCACGCGCACTTCGGGATTGTCGATGATATCGGTGTAGTCGAAGCCGATGATGTTGGCCTTGCTCAGGTCAACGGTGTCGACCGGATTGTCGAACACCCAGCCCAGCGAGTTGCCCGAGGTCCAGCGGCGCATGCGCGCATAGAGCCCATCGTCGCCCATGTTGGGCAGGCTCTTCTGGAAGTTGGTCATGCTGCGCAGGTGCATGGGCGTATCGAGCATGCTTTCCACTGCGCGGTAGATGTCCTCCTCCTCGCGCGCACTGTACTCACGCTTACCGGCCAGCACCTTGATCAAGTCGGCCAGGAACTGCACGTTGGCTTCATTGTTCTCGCACTGGAACGGGTTGAACCCGGTCGGCGCGCCGTTCTCCAAGGCCAGATAGTTACCACCGCAGGCGCGCACGAAGATCTCCGCACCCCGATCCTTGTCGAAGAAGAAGATGGTCGGTGACGGCTCATACTTCTGCACCTGGCTGAGCAGGAAGTTGATCAGTGCGGTCTTACCGGTACCGGACTTACCAATCACCATGGTGTTGGCGATCGCCTTCTCGCCCAACGAGTTCTCTGACGGATGGGTCGCGTGGAAATTGAAGTAGTACGGCTGGCCGTTGGTGGTCTGCAGCGTGGTGACGCAGTCGCCCCACGGATTGTTGTGCTGCTTGCCGGTCGCGAAGTTGTGCAGTGGCGACAGGCCCAGGAAGTTCAGCGAGCTGACATTGGCCAGGCGGGTGCGGTAGCGCCAGTTGGCCGGCAGCTGCGAATAGAAGGACGAGGTAACCGCCAGGTCTTCCTTGGTCGACACGAAACCGGCATTGGACAGCTCGGCGCGCGTCGTGGCCACGTTCTGCGACAGCTTGGCTTGGCTGTCGCCGTAGACTGCCATGATGAAGTGGTATTCGCCCAGCACGAAATTGCCCGACGACAGCTGGTCCATCGCCTGGTCCAGCTCGACAATCTGGCTGACTGCCTTGTCACCGGAGGAGATCATCATGCCCTTGGTGCGGTCGAGCACCTTGAGCGCGTCCTGGCGCCCCATCGGGCTGAACGAATGGGTGATGACGTACTCGTAGTCCAGGTACTTCAGGCCGTTGAGGATGCCCGGGTACGTTCCCTCAGCATATTCCTTGATGTTCAGGATGGCGCCGAAGTGGTTGGCACCGTTGGGGGTGTTGATGACGAAGTCACCGGTCTTGGCCGAAAACATGTGCCGGCTCACCGGCAGGTAGTCCTTGATCGGTGCCGACAGCACCGGCACCGGCTCGTCGATGCGATTGATCAGATAGCCGAACAGCTCCAGCGTTTCAGAGAACACCACGCCGTTCTTTGCCTCGTACATTCCCAGGCGGTACGGCGCATAGTCGCGGATGACGGCCTCGACGTTGCCGGCCAGCTCCATCAACTTTTCTACTGCCTGCTCCTGCTCGGCGCGCAGCTTGTCCACGTTCGCCGACTTCTCGACGAAGCGCTTGCCCGCCACCACGGGGCGGTAGATCATGGTCAGGTACAGCTCGTTCTGCATGATGCGCTGTGAGGACAACATGCCCATGTACTGATCGGACACATCCTGGTTGAAGCGCTGCTTGTAGTTGCTCCTGCCCTTCAGGGTCCGGCGACGACGGATGTCATGCACCCAGAACGCCACGTTCACGAAGTCGGGTGCACGCAGCGTCTGCAGCAGGCGGTTGAACGTGTTGTGGCGATGCTCAAGCTCCCACTCCTCACGGCCGACGAACGGCAGCCCTTCCAGATGCCAGGTCAGCAGGTAATCGCCGCCCGTGGTCTTGACCACGTTCGGGGCGACGTGCGACGACAATGGAATGAACTCGCTGATGGAGGTGTCAGGGCTGAACATACGACTGCTTCCAAAGAGGTACTGCCAAAAAGTTTCAACAGACCCGACGGGCGCGGACGCCCGCCAGGCCGGATCCGGACCTCAATCCATTCGGGCCGGCTTGTCGCGGTAATGGTTGGGGTTGAACACCCACATGCCATCGTGTTCCTGCACGTTGCGGACTTTCAGCTTGAACATCAGGCGCAGGCCCAACAGGCGGAAGATCATTTCGTCACGCTTGGCCATCTGCCGCATGATGAAGACCGCCACCGGAATGGTGAGCAGGAACCAGAAGTTCGTGTACATGCTGAGCAGCAGCAAGCCACCTGCCACCATGAAAAATGGCAGGTAGGGCACGCCCAGGAACATTGCTGGGCGCGTGCAGCCGCGGAACACGACGTTCTTATGCACTGTAGTACTGGATCACATGGTTGATCAGGTAGGAGGTGCTGGTGCCACCACCACACTTGCCGTCGCTACCATCACCCAGCAGCATGCGCGCGATCTGGCCCGCAGCGCCGATCAGCACGCCGCCGATCAGAATCGGTGCAACGTCAGCGATGCGCTTGTGCGCGAACGCGATCTGATAACCGGCGAAGATCACCGCGATGGTGACCACGGCGATCGAGGCGATGTTCAGCAGGCCGTTGATGTTGTTGAAGAAGCCGCACACCTTCTTGTCGGTGCCGCCGAAGTCGACGGCACCGTTGGCGAAGACCTGCGGGGCGAACATGGCGCCGACGAAAACCGTGGCCATCAGCAGGGTCTTCAGCGTGCGCTGGGCCTGGACGAGGTCGAGATTGGATCGCTTCATGGATTGATTTCCTTGTTGATGGACTAACACAACTGAATCGGCCAGCCGGGGGACTGGCCGCACCACGACTTCGTCAGAACACGAAGGCCGCATCCCCTGCGGGAATCTGCTGCACCGGTGCGGTCTGCACCGGCGCGTTGTACGAATTGTCGGCACCCGCCACAGGCTGGTTCCGCTCGCTCCAGGGCCGCAGCATCACGGGCCCCTCATTGGTGGCACCGGCAGCGCCCGGCAACTGCTGCGGCATGGCCATCGCCTGCGCAGCACGCTGTTTGGGCAGCTGCTGCGGCATGCCACCGGCCTGTTGCTGGGGATAGGTGGCCTCTTGGTTGGGCTGCGCCTGGGGCTGCATCATCCTGTCCACCGAACCCAGCACCACCTTGGACAGCGCCTGGTCGGCGAGATTCAGCAGACTGCCCCGCGCCATCGCACCGGGGGACGGGTATACGACATAGGCGCGTGCGGGATCTTCCGACGGCACGTACACCGGGCCATTGGACTGTGCAACGATGCGCGCCTGCGCCGGCGAAGCGAGCTGCGGATGATGCTCGACCTTCACTGCACGGCGCTCACCGCGACTGACCACGTCGATCGGTGCGACACCATTGCTGGCGACCTGCTGGCCGCGGCGGATCGAGTCGTAGATCTTCTGCACGTAGCCGTGACGGAAGCCGGTCTCGAAATTGCCCGAGTAGTAACAGCTGAACGACTTGCCCCAGTCACCACCGGAGCGCTTGTAGCACTCGGCGAGAATGCGCGAACCGGCCTGCAGGTTCGGGCACTGCTGGAATGCCTTCTCGTAGGAATCCAGCCCGTATTTGCCCAGGTTGTAGCGATTGACCTGGGCCAACCCGATCGAGAAGTTGTAGCCCTTCTCTTCCAGCATGCGCACCGTCGCCAGCGCTTCATCCAACGCCTTGGGCTGACGTACCAGTGCACCGCCGACCACGCCGATGGCATACGGGTTGCGCGACGACTCCACGTTGATGACGTGCTGCATCACGTCCATCGAGACGGCCATTTCCGGGCACGCCATCATTTCCAGTCCTGGCAGCATTGGTCAGCCCTCCTGCCCCTGGGCACGCCCAGGATTGAAGTCGATGCCGGTGATGTAGCGCGAGCCGGCATGCGCCTTGATATGCACGACGATGTCGATGGTCATCATCAACAGCCGCTTGATCACATTGAACTCCAGGCCCGAACCTTCGGCTGAAGCCTTCACCATCAGTGCCAGCTGGTCCCAGGTCTGTTCCGGACTGCCGGCGTGGCAGCTGGTGATCGACCCCGGGTGGCCGGACGCGCAGTTGCGGATGAAGTAGAACGCTTCGTCACCGCGCAGCTCGGCCAGGATGATGCGTTCGGGCTTCATGCGCAGGCAGGCTTCCATGCAGCTCTTGGCCGTCACATTGCTGGTGCTCTGCCCGCCCTTGGAATACAACAGGTGCACCACGTTGGGCTGGGTCAGGAACAGCTCGCGTGCATCCTCGATGGTGACCAGGCGCTCGTTGTCCGGGATATGGTTGACCAGCGCCTTCATGAAGGTGGTCTTGCCGCTGCCGGTCGCGCCGGATACCACGATGTTCTTGCGGTACATCACCGCACGCCGGAAGAACTCGGCGTATTCGCGCGAATGACGCAGCTCCAGCAGCTCGCGATCCTGCTCGCTGATGCTGCCATCGCTTTCCAGAATCTGGTTGAAGAAGCCGTCTTCGTGATACTGCGTGAGCGACTTGGTGTGCTTGGAAGGCAAACGGATGGTGATCGACACCTTGCCAGCGTCACACGCGGGCGGAATCACGAACTGTGCACGCTGGCCGGTGGGGAACGTGAGCGACACGACCGGATCGGCATCGGTGATGCGCTGGCCGGTGTTGCTCTCGTTCACCACTGCCGTGCAGAACTGCCGGGCCCGCTCGAACGTCAGGCTCGGCACCTCCACCCGCTGCCACCCCGCCCGGGTTTCCAGGTACAGCTCGCCGGGACGGTTGATGCAGATTTCCGTCACTTCCGGAGAGGTCATGTACTCGGCGATGCCCAGCACTTCATACTGATAGCGCAGGAAATCGCTGGAGACGAGGGCGAGGGGGGACACTTCGGCGTCCATGATCGTTCGTTGGGTTACCGGCGGGGGTTCAGCACGTTGGTGAAGTCAACGTCCTTTGCAACGTAGACGTTCACGATCGTGCCCTGGTTGATGGTGACGGTCGGCGGACGACGCTGGCTCAGCGATTCATTGGCCAAGCGCTCCATGGTGCGTGCGGTGGCGCTCTCATAGGGCGACTGGATGGTCATGCCGTTATTCGCCACGGTAGTGGTTTCCGGGCCATGCTCTGCAGCGGCGTACTTGAACGCATCCGCCAGCAGACTGATCATCAGCGCCGAGGCGATACGGCTGCCCCAGTGCGCGCTGTACTGGCCCGGATGCCCGGCGCCGCCCAGCTGATCCACGCCCGGACTGGACATGGCCACGTCGATACCATTCGGCGTAGTGATGCGATCCCAGATCACTTCCACCCGCTTGCCGGTGGGACCGCCGCCATAGGCGCCATAGATCTTGGAGCCCTTCGGCAGCAGAAGATTGCGGCCGTTGATCGAGTACACCGGTTCGGTCAGCAGGCACGAAGTGTAGCCCGCGATATCGGTGATGATGCGGGTTTCCAGCACGCAACGCAGGTAGGTACCCCGCACCAGCAGCGCATCGGGACTGCGGATGTAGCTGGCATTGGACACGTCATCAACATCGGGGCCGCGACGAACCCGGGCCGGCGCTGCATTCTGCTGTCCACCCATCATCTGGGCCTGGAGGCGAAGGGTACGGGTCAGCTCGTCTTCCTGGCCCCCCTGCCCATCACCGCCCGCGCTGTCGCCAGCACCAACGAAGCCGTTCCCCGACGCTCCCATCCGGCGCTCGGCGAGCGTCGGACCCCGCGGGGCTTCGCGCTCGCTCATGCTGAAGGCCGGTTCTGCGCGAGTAGGCCCGGACGGCGGCGGCGGCAGCATCGGAATCGGGTCAACGGGCTGCATCGCCTGAGACGGAACCGGATCCGTCTGCACAGCGTCCGGCAGCGTCGGCGTGGACACACGCGCGACTTCCGGCACCTTCTGTGCAGCGTCCTTGTCATCCTGGCCCTTGCGGAACAGCAGGAAGCCCATGGCCACCAACAGCAACACGATGCCACCGAGGAACAGCAGCGCCTTCCGGTTCAGCCGCTGCTCTTCGGCCGAGCGCAGCTGCGGCGCGGCCGCGTCCAGATCCGGCGCCGGCTCGGCCTGGGCCGTGCCGAAGTAGGGATTCGACGGCGCGTCCGCGGCACCCTGTGCGCCGTACGGGCTCTGGCTCTCGTCGCGTCCATTGTTCGGGTCGTTTCCGGGAGTGTTCTGCTGGCTCATTTCTTCACGTTCCTTCGCAGGCCGACGACGAAGTCGCCGTGGCGGATGACCAGGTACGGGTAGGTCCCGTGCACGATCAGCGTATTGCCTTCAACCGTGGTGTTGACCACGAAGTCTTCACCGTATTCCGTTTCGCGACCAAACACGGCCGGGAAGATGCCGGTCTTGTACTCCGGCGAGTTCGGCAGTTTCAGATAGGTGAAACGGCCATCGTCATAGGCGTTGACCGGGATCAGCCACCCCATCTTCTTCGCCTTGCTGGTCGAATAGGAGTAGTTGAAGTTGTACTGGCGGTCCTTGGCCAGTTCCGAGCTCAACAGCGGTTTGGCCTCTTCCTCGACCGCTTCCTGGGCGACACCGAACACGGTGTCGTTGGGATAGACGAAGGCGATCTTGTACTGCACGCCTGCACGACGGGCCTGCTCCAGCTGGCGCCAGTCGGTGGCCACCACCTTCAGTTCGAAGATGTAGGAATGGGTCTCGGTGCGCACCATCATGTTGGTGTCGACGTCGACGTTCTTCGGCTTGAGGTAGAACACGTTCTCGCGACGGGTCAGTTCCCAGCCGCTGCTGAAGCCGGTGCTGTAGTCGAGGATCTTCTCGTTCGGGCTCAACTCGATCTGGGTGGTCAGGCCCAGGCCGGTGCGAACCGGATAGATGCGGTCCTTCTCGTACTCGTAGTGGTCAACCGCCTGCGCCATCGCCGCTGCCGGGAACAGCAACGACAACATCGACAGCAGCGCCAGCGCGCTTCCCCTGATATTTCGACTACTCATCGGTTGCTTGCTCCATCAGCAGTTCCGGTGGAATTGTTCTGCGCCGGCCTCATGGCCGGCTGTCCGGGCATGGCCTGTCCCGGCATTGCTTGCCCCTGCACCGGCTGACCCGGCATCGGTTGGCCCTGTACAGGCTGTCCCGGCATTGCCTGGCCCGGTACCTGGCCGTTGGCTGGCACCGCGACCGGCTGGCCGGTGGCCGGGTCGATCATGGTGGCTGCGGCCGGATTGTTGGGATCGTAGACACCCTGTGCCTGCTGCGCCGCCTGTGCGGCCTGCTGCGCCTGCGCCTGCATGGCACCGTCATCCGGCACCGGCACGCCACGCGAATAGTCGTTGTCGACGCGGTACTCGGTGACCTGGAAGGCCAGCGGATTGAGGATGCGATCCTGTTCGGACAACGCCAGGTTCTGGTTGTACTCGAAGCGCATCGTCACCAGTTGGTTGTCCAGGTAGGTAGAGACGCCGGTGCGCTTGTCCAGCAGGCTGCGCTGGATGCGCACCGAAGCGCCGCGGAAGCTGCCGTTCGGCTCGGCACCCAATGGCGTGATGCTGAGGATCTTGACCCGGATGGCGCGCTCGCGACCGTACATCACGAACGGATTCTGCGGATTGTTGCCGGCATAGCGGACACGCATGGACTGCGCCACCGGATCGGTGGACATCACGAACACCAGTTCCCAGTCACGCAGGCCCATCACCGCCGAGTCATACGATTCGCGCGCGAGCACGTACTGGGCGACGTTGCTGCGATTGATCGCTTCGTTGGTGGTGATCGTCTCGCCCTGGAAGGTGCCACTCAACCGCGCGACGGTCGCCGTACCCGTGTAGGCATCGGCCATCACCAGGAACGGCACCTTTTCCTTCAGCGGCAGCATGTAGTAGTAGCCGCCCGCCAGTGCGAGCGACATCAGCAATGAGCCTGTGGCGACCCACCATGCACGCCGCTCGCTGCGGCGTGCCATGTCGGCCACGGTGATCTCGTAGCTGACCGCCTTGGCGACCGACTGCTCGACCTTGGGGCTATTGCCGGGATCCTTCTTGCGGAACATGGATTCTTCCGTACTGCTGAAACATCAATGGGCGTGGCACCCCTGCGACAGGCGCGGGGAGCGGCACGTTCGATGATTTCGAGGTGGACTCAGGTGCCGCTGTTGGAATCAGCGCCCTGCGCCGACGCGGTCGGCGTCGAGCCAGCGCTCTGCACAACGATCTGGTTGCCAACGATGGAGACCGAGATACCCTGCGCCGAATAGGCCGATGTCAGATCGATCACGGCCTGCTGCGCGTTGGTCGTATCGATCTTCGAGACCGCGCCATACAGGGTGAAATCCGAGCTGAGGCGGTAGTCCAGCGTGCGCCCGGAATCCTTGGCCCAGCGCTCGAGCATGGCTTTGAGCGTGCCATCCATCGGCGAGGCCTGGTAGACGTAGCTGGAGTACAGCGGAATTTCGGTCGTTGTCGCAGCAAAGCGGTTGACCGGCTTCCAGCGGCCTCCGAAATCGGGAGCGGACTTGGTGGCGCAACCGGCCACCATCAACGCCGCCACTGCGGCGATGGACATTTTCGCGATAAACGCCTGATTCATACGGGCTTCACTTTGACGTACGAAAAAGCAGTCCCGAGCATTGGTCCCCTGGTCGTCCGGCGCTGCATCGCGCACGCCGGAATCAGAGGGATGCGCTGCGTGCGGCACACCCACTCCGGCTCCCCTGCAGCCAACGGCTGCCAACCAAGTTGCGGGGCCGCCGGACATAGCCGACAACCCACCCGCATACATCACCAACGTCGAAACCATCCTTGTTTCCATGGCACAAACTCCTGGCCACCCTACTGCCACATCTTTGACATCCAGCACACATTTCTGGACGACAGACATAGGGTCGCACAACCACGCGTCAATTCCATGTCAGACAAGTCTGAAAATCTATGAACAGATGCCGAATTCTTGACTTACCTCACGTTTTCACTTCAGTGAATATGAATCCAAGTCACAAATTTAGCGTCGTGAATTAGACGTTAAGCATCGGAACATCGACCTTCGGCAGCAGTCTGGACGTGAAATAGCGATCCTTGTAATAGCGGATCTTGTCGCATTTCACCGGATGCGGTATGCCTTCGTAGAGGAACACTTCCTTGTCGGGCCCCATCGCCTTCAGCTCCTGCGGCAGCATCAGTGCACGCCGCTCTTCGGTGAAGTTGTGGGTCTTCTCTCTGGCATGCGTGACGTTCTTCTTGCGCACCGTGGTGTAGCCCAGCATGTCCGAATAGTCGTTGGCATCCTGCTGCTCACGCGGCGCGTACAGGATCTGCAGGGCATGGTTGGTGATGATCGTGCGCGAGACTTCGCGGCCGTATGTGGCATCGAGCTGGGCCATGCTCTGGATGATCGGCAGCAGGCGGATGTTGTAGCCAGCCATGTAGGACACCGCCGAGGCGATGATCTCGACTTTGCCGATCGAGGTGAATTCGTCCATCAGCAGCAGGCACTGGTACTTCAGGTCCGGGTTGGACCTGGGCAGTTCCTTGGTATTGAGGTTGATCAGCTGGCTGAAGAACAGGTTGATGATCAGCCGGCTCTCGGCCAGCTTGTTCGGCTGGATGCCGATGTAGATGGTCATCTTCTTCTTGCGGACGTCGGTCAGCAGGAAATCGTTGCTGCTGGTGGCCTTGTCCAGCACCGGGTTGATCCAGGGGTTCAGCGGCTCCTTGAAGGTGCCCAGGATCGAGGCGAAGGTCTCGTCCGCCTGCGACAGCATGTTGGCGAAGGCCGAACGTGCGTTGGCACTGAGGAACGGCCGCTCCGACAGGGTCTTGAGGTACTTCTTCAGGTCGGTCCCGTCGCCGGAGGACAACCGGTACACCGCGCCGAGCGTGGGCGTGCCGGCGCCCCCCGGGAAACCGCTGCTGCGCTCGTCGTCCCAGTTCTCGAACAGGTACAGGGTGAAGGCCATGAACGCGTTGCGCGCCTGGCTGACCCAGAACTTCTGGTCCTCGGCCCCATCCGGATACAGCATCGCAGCGATGCTCATCAGGTCCGAGACGCGGAACGCCGGATCGTCGGAGACGTAGCTGAGCGGATTCCAGCGATGCGTGCGCCGGTCCTCGGCGAAAGGATTGAACAGGTAGATTTCCTGACCCTGGCTGGCGCGCCAGCCGCTGGTCAGGTCGAAGTTTTCCTGCTTGATGTCCAGCACCACCAGCGATTCGCCGTACTCCAGCAGGTTCGGGATGACCACGCCCACGCCTTTGCCCGAGCGGGTGGGCGCGGCCAGGATGACGAACTGCTGGCCATCCAGGCGCACCAGCTTGCCACCATGGCTGCCGACCACGATGCTCTGGCCAGTCTTCTTGAACATGCCATGCCTGGCCAGGTCGGCGCCGGTGGCAAAGCGTGCATCGCCGTGCAGCGAGCGCTTGTCCTTCTTCAGCAGCAGCACCAGGCCGGTCACCACCAATACCAGCAGCGGCAGGCCGAAGCCCACGTAGCCGGCCCATCGGATCTTGCCAACGAAGGGCGCGACCTGTGGCTGGTCCAGCGCGTTGAAGTACTGGTAGTAGGTGTTCCAGGTGAACAGCTTGGTATCCAGGCCCAGGAACAGCAGCGTCAGGTAGCCGGAAAACACGAAACCAAGCAGCAGGGTCGCCAGCGTGATGATGGCGATGAGCAGATACTTCTTACTGGGCAACACCCGAATCCTCCATGATGCGCACGAGGGCGCGACGGCCTAGCGGCGGCGCCAGCGCGACGCCTTTTTCCGCAGGTGATTTTCGTTCTCCAGCCCGGGCTCTTCGCCCTCTTCACGCACCCGTTGCAACAGCAACTGGCGCGCTTCGGCCAGCGATACCAGGTCGGTCAGACGATCCCCATCGTCGGCGACGACCGCATGGCCGACCACATCGCCCGGAGCGTACACCGGCTCGTGGGACACCGCTACCAGCTGGTAGCGGCCACGGGTTTCCAGCACATGCCTGAATTCCTGCATCGAACTCCTCCTCCTCGGGGCGACGCCGCGCCCCTGCCCAGCCATCATGCCCATCGCAGTGTCATCGCCGCATCGACAACCGCTCCCTGCTTTTGCGCGAAACTGTGCGCCGATATCCAACGAGACCGATATGGACTGGGTAGCACTTGCCCGCACCCTGGCCACCGAGGCGCACGCCGGCCAGATGGACAAGGCCGGCCAGCCTTACATCGGCCATGTGGCACGGGTGGCGGCTGCGGTGCGCGGCGACGATGACGCCGAAGTGGTGGCGTGGCTGCATGATGTGGCCGAGGACTGCCCGGCGTTTGCCGCACGCATCGAGGCATTCCCCGCCCCGCTGCGCGAGGCGTTGCACCTGCTCAAGCGCGCCGCGGCCCCCGACGCGGACAGCTACTACGCGCGCATTGCCGCCCACCGCTGGCACTGAAGGTGAAGCGGGCCGATCTGGATGACAACGCCGATCCGCAGCGCCTGGCGATGCTCGACGCGGCGACGGCCGGGCGCCTGCGCTGCAAGTGCGCGCACGCCCGGGCAGCGCTGGGCATCTGACCAGGCCGCACGGACAGCGGGGGGCGGCGTGTCACTGATCGAACGCTGATTTACCTGAGCGCTGCTGCCCTTGTTGCGGTGCAGCAGTACAATGGGGGGCTCCCCCGCCCCGTCGCGCCCCCGCATGAGCCCCACCTCTTCCCTGGCTGCGCGGCTGACGCCCCGTCAGCGCACCCTGATCATCCTCGCCCTGTCTCTGGGTGGCTTCGCCATCGGGACCAGCGAGTTCGCCAGCATGGGCCTGATGCTGGAGATCAGTCGCGGCTTGTCGATCTCCGAAACGCAGGTCGGTCACCTGATCAGCGCCTATGCCATCGGCGTTGTCGTCGGTGCGCCGATCCTCGCCTTCGTGGGTGCCAGCTTCCCGCGCCGCAAGCTCTTGTTGGCGCTGATGGGCTTCTACGCGGTGGGCAACCTCGCCAGCGCGCTGGCACCCAATTACGGCACCATGCTGGCGGCACGCTTCGTCGCCGGCCTCCCGCATGGCGCCTACTTCGGCGTTGCGATGCTGGTGGCCGCGGCGATCAGCCCTGCCGGCCAGCGCGGCCAGGCGATGTCGCGGGTGCTGCTGGGCCTGTCGATCGCAATCCTGGTCGGCAACCCGCTGACCACCTGGCTGGGCCAGCAGCTGAGCTGGCGCACCGCCTTTGCCCTGGTCAGCGTGCTGGCCATCGCCACCGTTGCGATGATCGCCCGCTTCCTGCTGCCGGATCCGGACGAGGTGCGCACCTCGCCGATGCGCGAACTGCGCGCCTTCAACACGTCCCAGGTGTGGCTGGCGTTGGCGATCGGCGCAGTCGGCTTCGCTGGCATGTTCTGCGTGTTCACTTACCTGGCTCCGACCCTGGTGCAGGTCACCGGCGTGGCCGAATCGTGGATGCCGCTGGCGGTGGGCGTGTTCGGCATCGGCGCGATCATCGGCAACATCGCCGGTGGCTGGCTGGTGGACAGGTTCCACTTCAAGGCCGCCGCCGTGGTCCTGCTGTGGTCGATCCTGATGCTGCTGCTGTATCCGCTGGCCGCGCAGTCCGTGTGGACGATCGGCCCGATGATCATCACCGTCGGCACCATGGGCGCGCTGGCGGCAGTGCTGCAGACCCGCCTGATGGACGTGGCCGGTGAAGCACAGACGCTGGCGGCCGCCTCCAACCACGCCGCGTTCAATACTGCCAATGCGCTCGGCCCCTGGCTGGGCGGCATGGCGATCAGCGCCGGCTTCAGCCCGGCCAGCACCGGCTATGTCGGTGCGGCCACTGCCATTGGCGGCCTGCTGCTGTGGTGCGTGGCGGTGTCACTGGACAGGAAGCGTAAGGCCGCCGTCGCCGGCAGCCACTGAAGAACCGGCATTCACAGGCAAGTGGATGCCAGCGCCTTGACCAGCACGGCGCTTCGTACCGGCAACACCTGCAATCTGCCGAGGGGTGTTCCACCAAGGATGCTCGACCACGCGCTTCGGGTGCAATGAACACATTTCGTGGATGTGCCTTTGGGCAAAGTGCAGCCGACGCCCCTCGGCCTGCACCGGACCCGCAATGCGCCACCACCGCGTTCCTGCCCACCACGATGCCATTGCCTTGCAGGCCGGCATGCTGGGCAGTGTGCTGGGCGTGGCGCTGTTCAAGGCCATCGCGTTATCTGCATTGGCGGCCGGATCGGTGATGGCCATCGGGCTGTGGCTGGTGGCCTGCGCGCTGCTGGCTGCATGGGCGCTGGCCGCCTATCTGGCGTGCCTGGCGCTGAGCCGGCGTGTGTTCGTGCTGATGCTGGTGCTGTGCACGGTACTGATGATCTGCATCGCCTGAGCCGGCAGGGCGGGACTTCTTCTGTCGCCTTCATTGTCCTGCGGGACCCGCTGCAACAAGGGCGTGGAGTGTGATCAAGCGAGCGCGACGGCTGTGACAAGCCGTGGGACCTGATTGGAAAGGATCCCTGAAAAGGAACCGCTCCCCATTGCCGCGCCTGTCTTGATCGTGTCCATGCATCTGGCTGACTGCGCCATCACGGCCAACGCGCGACGATGCGATCTCCCAACCTCCCTGCCCTGTCGAGATCCAGATGCCGGACACTGCCCATCCTGTCATTCGCGCATTCGAGGCCGTGTTCGATCTGTCCGGCGGCGTGCAGCGCATCACTGCGCTCACTGTTACCTGCCGGCATTGCTCCTCGACCAGTTCGGCCAGCGAAGACAATCTGGTTCACCTTCCGGGTGGAGCACTGTTCCGCTGCGACGAGTGCGGCTGCCACCAACCGGTCAGCCACGCCAGGCTGTCGGATTGGCAACCGACCTCGTTGCTGGGCATCTGAGGGCCGGCTCATGGGCATGACGGCGCAACAGCGGGAGATCCTGGAGGCAATCGCCGCTGCGCAACCGGTGCGCGGCGACGCGGCGACGTGGGCAGTCAACGCGGGTTTGGCGGTACAGGCGGAAGACGGGGATATCGATCTCACCGACGCCGGCCGCGACGCCCTCGCCGCGCGGACCGCACGTGAGGACTAGACGCGGCGATCAGGCCGCCTTCGCGACCTTCCGCCAGGGGCAGAGTCCGCGGGCGTAGTGAGCAGCGCGCGGCGGTCCCGATCGCGGCAACCTGCAGGACAGAGGTGCAACGCTGCCCCGTCAACCGAAGTGGTGATGCCCTTCATGCCGGTGATGTGCAGGGCGCCATGACATCCACTCGGCTATGCTGCGCCACCTTCCTGCGCCAATGGCGGCCATGCATCCTTTTCCCCTGCCCGTCTCGGCGCCTGAGCAGCTTGCCTACCGACTGCTGCAGGACAGTGACTGGGCGCGTTCGGCCACTGCCGCGAGCGCACCGGCCGAGCTCCGCATGTTGCTGGCGATGATCCTTGATTCGCCCGAACCCCTCTGGCTCGCCTGGGGCAAGGAAGACAAGGCCTTCTTCTTCAATGATGCCTACCTGCCCTTGCTGGGAGGAAAGCTGCACGGCGCGATGGGCAACCGCCTGGAGGATGTCTGGGCCGATGTGTGGCCGGACGTTGCGCAGGCGGTCAACGATGCCTTTGCCGGCACCAGCCGCAGCTTCAAGAACCTGCCCCTGATGATGGACCGCGACGGCACGCTGCGCGAAACATTCTGGACGTTCTCCTATTCGCCGCTGCGCGTCGGCTGCGGCAGTGTGGCGGGCATCCTGTGCGTGGTGAGCGAGCAGACCGAACGGGTGATCGAGCGCGACCTGCACAGCCGGCAGGTCGCGGCGATCACCGAGCAGGCGCGGGAAGCCCACCTGGAACTGGTACGCGCCCGCGAGCAGCTGCGCCAGTCGCAGAAGCTGGAGGCGATCGGCCAGCTTACCGGCGGCGTGGCGCACGACTTCAACAACCTGTTGCAGGTCATCACCGGTTCGGTGGACATGCTCCTGCACACGTGGCCGGCAGATGACAACCGACGCCGCTACATCCAGGCCATTGCAGCAGCATCGGACCGCGCCACCAAGCTGACCGCGCAACTGCTTGCATTCTCGCGCCGCCAGAGCCTGTCGCCCGAGGTCTTCGATCTGTGCGAAAGCGTGCGCGCGCTCTCGGATATCATCACCACGGTTCTGGGCGCGCGCATCCAGGTATCGTTGTCATTGCCCAGTACACCGTTGCCGGTGCTGCTGGACCGGACCCAACTCGACACCGCATTGATCAACATCGCGGTCAACGCCCGCGATGCGATCGACGGGCACGGCAGGGTGACCATCGAAGTGGAACAGGTCACTGCGGTGCCTTCGGTGCGCTTCGCCGCCCCGATGAAGGGCGACTTTGCTGCCATCAGTGTCACCGATACCGGCGCAGGCATCGACCCTGCAGTGGTCGACCGCATCTTCGAGCCCTTCTTCACCACCAAGAGCGTCGGTGCCGGGACCGGGCTCGGTCTCAGCCAGGTGTTCGGTTTCGTCAAGCAGTCCGAAGGCGAGGTGGACGTGCAGAGCCAGGCGGGCGCCGGTAGCCGCTTTACGCTGTACCTGCCGCTGGCGCAGGCAGGAGAAACGACGGAACGGCCGGCGGCGCAATCGGGGCTGCAGCATGGCCACGGCGTCTGCGTGCTCGTGGTGGAAGACAACGTCGACGTGGCCGAATTTGCGGTTGGCGCCCTGCGCGAGCTCGATTACAGCGTGATGCTTGCGCGCAATGCAGACGAGGCCTTGGCGGAGCTGGAACGGGATGCCTCGCGCTTCCACGTGGTGTTCAGCGACGTCGTGATGCCGGGCATGAACGGCCTGGATCTGGCCCGCACCATCCGCGACCGCCTGCCAGAGCTCCCCGTCATCCTCACCAGCGGCTACAGCGAGTTGCTTGCCCGGGATCCGGGCCACGGCTTTACCCTGCTGCGCAAGCCTTACTCGTTGAAGCAGCTGGCCTCGGTAATGACCGAGGCCGCGCGCCGCGCGCAGGCCGTGGTGGCATCGCCCTAGCGGGCGCGTTGCTGAAGCGAACCGAATCCGCGTTCCAGTGAGGACTCCAGCGCGGACGCTTTGTCGCCGACCTCGCACCGCTGATGGCACGTGCGGGGCCGCACCGGTGTGCGGGTGGCTTTGCCGGGCACACCGTACACCCACCCGAGCCTGCGTCCACAGCGCACCAAGGGGGATGGGCCACGAACCTTTGCAAATGCTAATCTTTCTCATTTGCAGCCCATCCTGACTCCCTCATGCCCCTTCCCGCCCTTCTGAAGAACGCGCTCTGCGCGGCGCTGTCCCTTTCCCTGGCGACGCCTGCATTGGCCTCCCAAGCCCCAGCCGACGCCCCGAAGGATCTGGACAAGGTCGAAGTCCGCGGCCGCGCGCAGACGCTGTACCGCGCCAACGATGCCGCTGTCGGCACTCGCACTGACACGCCTCAGGAACTGGTCCCTCAGTCGATCCAGGTCGTGCCGCGCGAGCTGATCGACGACCAGGCCGCGCGTCAGGTCACCGACCTGTATCGCAGCATCAGCGGCATCAGCTTCTTCAGCTATGCCGGCGTTACCTTGCGCGGTTTCCGCCAGGAAAACGTGCTCTACGACGGTCTGCGCGGTGATCCCTATGCAGGCTTCTCGGTACCGCAGCTGTTCAACATCGAACGCGTGGAAGTGCTGAAGGGTCCGGCCGGTGCGCTGTACGGCGGTGGTGATGCGGGCGGTGTCATCAACTATGTGACGCGCAAGCCCAAGGCGCGCGCCGAACACCGCATCGAGCTGCAGGCAGGCGACAAGGACTTCCGCGCCGGGTCGATCGAAGGCACCGGCCCCTTGAATGCCAGCGGCAGCATTCGCTATCGCGCCGGCCTCTATGCCGACAGCGAGCAGGGCGTACGCTGGAATGCCGACAGCGAAAGCGTGATCGGCGACGCCTCGCTGGCCTTCGACGTTGGCCAGACCGGCGAGCTGGTGCTGCAGTTCACCGACATCACCCAGAACCTGGGCGGCAACCGGCTCCGGGGCGTCCCAGTGGACGATGCCGGCACCTTCCTGACCGACCGGCGATGGAACCACAACGAGGCCAGTGATTTCCTCGACATGCGCGCCAGGGTGGCGCTGGCGCAGTATCGCTTCGCACCGCTCGATACGCTGGACGTGGATATTGCTGCGCGCTGGTTCAGCAACAACGAGCACCAGATGTACCACGAACCGATGGGGCTGATCGACCGTGACCGCGATGGCGTGGCCGAGTGGATGACGCGCCAGCTGCGCAACCAGATCCGCGACAACGAGGCGTTCACCGCCAGCGGCAATGCCGTATGGCGGATCAACACCGGCCGTATCGAACACAAGGTGCTGTTCGGCGCCGACGTCTACCAGCTCGACGCCGACTTCACCGCGCAGACCGCCAACAGTGCCGACCTGGCACGCGGCGCCGGTCCGGTGCGCGGCATCGATCTGTTCAACCCGGTCTATGGCGCCAGCACCTGGCACGACTACAACCTGGCCGCCCTGCCCTGGCGCAGCACCGCCACCCGCAGCAAGCGTTACGGTGGCTATCTGCAGGATGAGCTGGCACTGGGCACGCGCTGGCATGTGCTGGCCGGACTGCGTTGGGATGGTTTCCAGGACGACGATCGCATCACTGGTGGCAGCGTGGATGGCAACGACCTCAGCTGGCGGCTGGGCAGTACCTTTACCGTCCGGGACGGCGTGAACCTGTATGCCAACATCGCCAGCGGCTTCGTGCCGCAGAGTGCCGCCAACCAGAATCCGGCAGCCGGTGGGCCCTTCGACGCTGAGCGCAGCAGGCAATGGGAAATCGGCCTGAAATCCCTGCTGGCCGACCGTGTGACCCTGAACATGGCGGCCTACCGCATCGACCGCAGCAAGATCGTGCAGGCCACCGGCGAAGTGCGGGACGGCGTCAACCAGCTGGCCGCGCTGGGCCTGGTACGCAGCACGGGCATGGAACTGGACCTGCTGGCCGACGTGACCGAGCGCTGGGTGGTGAACCTGACCTACGCCTACAACGACGCACGGGTGAAGGATGCCGGCCCGAACGGCATCACCAATGCCTCCGGAGACCGCTTCGCGAATGCGCCACGCAACAAGCTCGGCCTGTGGACGCGCTACGACCTGCCGTCGATCAATTCGGCCATTGGCTTCGGCGCCGACCATGTGGGCCAGCGTGTCAGCCTGGATGGGCAGACGGTCAAGGCTTACACGGCGTTCGACATGAGCTGGAAGACCACGTGGAAGCAGTGGCAGTTCCAGGCCAACGTCAAGAACCTGTTCGACAAGGTGTACGCAGCCAGCGGCTTCATCGAGCGCAACGGGCATTTCCCGGGCGAGCCGCGACGGGTGTATGTGCAGGCGGCCTACCGCTTCTGAGCCATTCCTCCGGTCCCCCCTTTTAGGAATTCAGGCGAGCCGCGGGGCGGGCCGCGCATGCGCCCCCTATTCAGGTATGCTTTCGCGCGTTCAGCCACACCAGCAGGTCGCCGGCGGCAAAGCACGCGGTGCAGCACGGACGTTGCGGACGAGCACGAGACACACCATGGATGTTTCAGCGTAACCACAGGGGAAAATGGATGAAGAAGTTTCTGTTCGCAGCGATCCTCGCTGTGTCGCTGGTGGGCTGCACCACCAATCCGCCGCTCAATTTCTCGGTGCCGAACGTCGGGGTCAGCAGCAAGAAGATCGACGGTGAGCTGAAGTCGCTGACGGTCACACTGGCACGCCCGGACGAGGCCAAAGGCAAGATCCCGGCGCAGGCCCAGCACGAAGTGCCGCAGATGTGGCAGAACGCGCTGACCGAAGCACTGAACAAAATGGCGGTGTTCCGCGACGATGCACCGGTGAAGCTGAGCCTGTCGGTGAAGATCCTGGCCATTGACATTCCCAGTTTCGGGGCATCGATGACCACAAAGACGATCGCCCGTTATGAGCTGATCGATCGTGCCACCGGCAGCATCGTCTACACCCAGGACGTCAGCGCTTCCGGCGAGGTGCCGTTCAACTATGCATTTGCCGGTGTCATTCGCGCTCGCGAATCCATCAGCCGCTCGGCGCAGAACAACATCGCCCAGTTCCTGCAGGCGCTGGAGACCGTGGACATCACCAAGCCGATGTTCCCCAACAAGCAGGAAGCGCCGTGAGACGCCCGTTGCTGACCGCTTCGGTGGCGGCAATGCTGACGGCCTGCGCACCCAACGTGCGCACCGACAGTTACTCCATCGGCTCGGTGGGACAGGTCAACCGCACGGTGGGCGGTACGGTCATCAGCGTTCGCGCGGTCAGTATCGACGGTTCGCAGGGAGGCGGAGCCGTTGCCGGCGCTGCGGCTGGCGGGGTGGCCGGCTCCACCATCGGCGGCAGCGACCAGACAGCGGCCATCGGCGCCATTGGCGGCCTGGTGGCAGGCGCGATTGCCGGTGCGGCCTCTGAACGCGCACTCTCCCAGGCCAAGGGCCTGGAGTACGTGGTGCAGACGGAGAACGGCAATCTGATGACCGTTGTGCAGGGCCCGGACCCGGTGTTCAGCACCGGCACGCAGGTGTTGGTGCTGTATGGATCCCCCTCGCGGATCATTGCCGATCCGCGTCAACCGAAAGCTGCTCCGTAGTACCCGTGGTGCCCCTCCTGCCAGGGGCATCGCTCCAGCCGCTACGGGTGGTGTCATTCAACCCATCCGTATTGCGTGTAAGCGCGAGCGCATCCGGCCGGAATGCGCCGCCGCAGTGGAACCGGAAGTGTCTTCAACCCTGGCAATCGCCTTCCGTGCTTCCATGGCCGCGATAGGTTTCTCCCCACTCGCGCATGGCCAGCAGCACCGGCACCAGCGTGCGGCCGAACTCGGACAGCTCGTATTCCACCTTCGGCGGCACTTCCGGGTACACGTGGCGGATCACAACGCCATCTGCTTCCAGTTCACGCAGCTGGCTGGTGAGCATGGACTGGGTGGCATTGGGCACCCGCCGGGTCAGCTCCATGAAACGCCGCTTGCCGGTCATCAGGTGAAACAGAATGATCGGCTTCCACACGCCACCGATGACCGACAGCGTGACTTCCACCGCGCAACCACTCTTGCCGTCCCACCGTTTGCTACGCATGCATACTCCGGAAAACCATAGTACCTGCGGAAAATCGTCGTTCTTGTTGCGATAGAGGCGCGAGCCTAGCATGGCCCCATCCCATGAATGTGAGGCCATCCATGACGTTCAAAGCACTGCTGACCCGCAAGACGAACAACCAGCTCTCGACCGAGCTGGTCGATTTCGACGAGGCCGACCTGATGGACGGCGACGTCCTGGTACAGGTCGAGTACTCCACGCTCAACTACAAGGATGCGCTTGCCCTCACCGGCAAGAGTCCGATCATCCGGACGTTTCCGCTCATTCCCGGCATCGATCTGGCAGGCGTAGTGCTGGAATCCAGCAGGGCCAACTTCAAGCCAGGCGATCGCGTCGTGCTCAATGGCTGGGACCTGAGCATGGGCCACCACGGCGGCCTGGCCCAGCGCGCGCGCGTGCGGGGCGAGTGGCTCAACCGGATTCCCGACAACCTGAGCACCCGCGACGCCATGGCCATCGGCACCGCTGGCTACACCGCCATGCTGTGCGTGCTGGCTCTGGAACATGCCGGGGTGGCGCCTGCACAGGGCGATGTGCTGGTCACCGGCGCCAACGGCGGCGTCGGCTCGATCGCGGTGGCGATCCTCTCGAGGCTGGGCTACCGCGTGGTGGCCGCCACCGGGCGACCGGAGCACGCCGACTATCTGCACAACCTGGGTGCGGCCGAGATCATCGATCGTGCGCAGCTTTCGGAGCCGCGCGAGCGGCCGGTGAGTGCCGAGCGCTGGGCCGGCGTGGTGGATGTGGCCGGCGGCACCACGCTGGTCAATGCCATCGCCGAAACGAAGTACCGCGGTGCCGTGGCCGCCTGTGGCCTGGCCCAGAGCGATGCGCTGCACGGCTCGGTGCTGCCCTTCATCCTGCGCAATGTGACCCTTGCCGGCATCGATTCGGTGAATGCGCCACAAGAGGTTCGCCAGCGCGCCTGGGATCGGCTCGCGACCGACCTGGATCCGCGGAAGCTGGAAAGCACCGTGCAGCAGATCGGCCTGGCCGAGGTGCTGGATGTCTATGAGCAGATCATCCCCGGCAAGGTGCGCGGCCGCATCGTCGTGGATGTGAACGCCTGACGCCTGTCGCGCTGGCGAGGGTGCAATGCCATCGCTGGCTCGCGTGTGCGAGTGACCGGAAACGCAGCGTGCCATGCCAAGCCGCCTTATCATGGGGCGGCAAGGGCGCTTTACGCCCGGTGACGTACGCAAGGCAGTATCTGGATGTCTATGGAATGGCGCCCCTCGGGCTGGGGCCAGCGTGTGACCCGCTCGCCGGACTGGCAGTTGCGGCTGGATGGCGAACAGGTCGCGCTTTTGATCGACGGCAGGCAGTACCGCCAGCATGTAGCGAACGAACACAGCGTGCGGGTCGTTCGCGGCGTGCTCTGGTCCAGGGTCGAACTGACGACCGAGCGCGGTGAAGCACTGTCCGTGGATGGGCTGCCCAACAGCCAGGGCTCCCGGCTTGCCGCTGCCGTGCAGCACGTGCTTTTCGCGCGCTCCAAGCGGGGGCGCAAGGCACTGTTTGAGCACGTTCTGGCGCAGATCCAGGCGTGGCTGGCCGAGGCAGATGCGCTTGCCGACCGAGGTACTACCGGACGCCGCTGGATCACGTACGAACAGCAGCAGGCGTTGCTGGCCGACCGCCCCGCCCTGCCCCTGCCGCCCGCCAAGCTGGAGCAGCTGTTCCTCGACGAGGAGCTGCACGACGACCTGCACGCGCCCGGCCACCGCATCGCGCTGGACGCACTGCACGACTGGCAGCTGGATTGGCCCGCCGTGTGGGCGGACGCCAATGAGGCAATGGCGACCCGCGAACTGGGTCTGGCCAAGCCCTTCCTGGACCGGGTCGAGAGCAGGCCGCTGACCGAGGAGCAGGCTCGCGCCGTCATCTGCTTCGACAACCGCGTGCAGGTCGTGGCCGCGGCCGGCTCCGGGAAGACCTCCACGATGGTCGCCAAGGCCGCGTATGCCATTGATCGCGGCTTTGTCGAACCCGAACGGATCGTGATGCTCGCCTTCAACAAGGATGCCGCCCAGGAGCTGCAGGAGCGCGCACAGCGATGCTTCAGCCGGCTCGGCATGGGCGACACCGTAGTGGAGGCCCGGACCTTTCACGCCCTGGGCCTGTCCATCATCGCCAAGGCCACGGGGCGCAAGCCGGATATCCCGGAATGGGCGGTCGACGCGGCGCTGGGCTTCAACAAGCTGGCCGACCTGGTGGACGACCTGAAGGATCGCTCGACCCACTTCCGCACCCAGTGGGACATGTTCCGCCTGGTGTTCGGGCGCGACCTGCCGCCATTCGGCGCGGAAATGGAGGCCGATGGCTACGACCGCGATGGCACGCCCTACATCCGCACACTGCAGGGCGAGCGGGTAAAGAGCCTGGAAGAGTGCGTGATCGCCAACTGGCTGTTCTACAACGGCGTGGCGTATGACTACGAGCGGCGCTACGAGTTCGATACCGCGACGGATACCCATCGCCAGTATCGCCCGGACTTCTACTATCCGGACGCCCGGCTCTGTCACGAGCACTTTGCGCTGGATGCCGATGGCCAGCCGCCGAAGCACTTTCCCAACTACAACGAAGGGATGCACTGGAAGCGGCCGCAGCATGCGGCACGCGGCACCGCAGTGGTCGAAACGACGTCGTTCGGCCTGCGCAGTGGACAGGCCCTGCAGGATCTGGCCGAGCGGCTGGGTGCGTCTGGTGTCGAACTCGACCCGAACCCGGATCGCGAGCTGCCTGACCAGGGTGCCAGGCCGATGCCCGATGCCGACCTGATCGGCTTGATGCGGACCTTCATTGCGCACGCCAAGAGCAACTGCCTGACGCTGGACGATATGGCAGCGCGCCTGCGGCAGATGCCCGAAGATCAGTTCAAGGAACGGCATCGACGCTTCCTGGAGATCGCCAGCCCTGTTTTCCAGGCCTGGGACAACGCACTGGCTGACGAGCACGGCATCGATTTTGAAGACATGCTCAACATGGCGGCCGGGCTGCTGGAACAGGGCCGCTACGAATCGCCTTACGAGCTGGTGATGGCTGATGAGTTCCAGGACGCTTCGCGCGCCCGTGCGCGCCTCTGCCGTGCGCTGGTCAGCCAACCGGGCCGCCATCTGTTTGCGGTGGGCGATGACTGGCAGTCGATCAATCGCTTCGCTGGCGCCGACGTTTCGGTGATGACCGGTTTCCGCGAGTGGATGGGGCATGGCCAGGTGCTGAAACTGGAGCAGACGTTCCGCTGCCCGCAGGCACTGTGTGATGTTTCCAGCCGCTTCATCAGCCGCAACCCCGCGCAGATGGCCAAGAAGGTCCGCTCTGCTGCGCCGGCAGTCGGCCCGGTGCTGCAGGCGTTCCAGATGAACCGGCGTGAGGAGCTGCAGGATGGTGTTCGCCAGTACCTTTCGAAGCTGCACCAGCAACTGTTGTCAGGTGCAGTGCCGCAGGGCCGCAACGGGCGCGTGACTGTATTCATTCTAGGGCGGTATCGCGCGGACCGCAGCGCGATGCCTTTGGATTGGAAGACGGCCTTTGGCAGCACGATGGAGGTCGAGTTCCTGACCGCCCATCGATCGAAGGGGCGCGAGGCGGAATACGTGATCCTGCCGGCTATGATCAACCGCAGCTTCCCGAGCCTGCGCGCCGATGACCCGGTGCTTTCGCTGGCGATGCCGGATGGTGATACCTATCCGCTGAGCGAAGAACGACGCCTGTTCTATGTCGCGCTGACGCGTGCACGACGATCGGTTGCGATGTTCACCGTGCAGGGCAGGCACTCGCCGTTCCTGGATGAGCTGGTGGAGGACGGGGCAGTGGAAGTGACCGCGATTTCAGGCGCGGCCATCCACGAAGAGCGCTGCCCGGTGTGCAAGGTGGGCGTGTTCGTGGACCGCAATGGGCCGCATGGGGCCTTCCGGTCGTGCTCCAGCTATCCGTTGTGCCACAACAAGCCGAAGGATGGGCGTCGGGGGTCCGGGCCATCTGACCTCGTTCGAAGGGCTTCACTGAGATAGAGACTGCCCCCCCAATTCCCGGTGCATTTCAAAGTAGAAAATCCGGCGTTCTGCCCCCTCCCTAACGCTGGGCCGGATTCGGCCTAGCGTTAGGGGGTGAGGTCCCGTGGAACGCCGAACTATCTTGCCATTGACCGCTGTCCAGCCGACTATTGGCAGAAATCGCATTGAATGAAATAACGGGGGGATCGAGATGGACGTCACTGCAAGTGAGTGCCAATCGTCAGTGAGCGATGTGAACAACGATCAGGCACTGCTTCAGCTCGGGGCGCTGCCGCGCTCAGGAATTGCTCTCCTGCAGGAGCCAATCGGACACGACGGCACGCTTGGCATGAAGCCCGACGCCGGTGACTTTCTGAAATGGGTCAGATCTCAGCACCCCGATATCGCTCTGGCGTTTCCATCCAAAAGCCCTAAAGCCGTGCTACATAGCTCGGACATCTGGCTACCACTGATCTACTTGGCGGGCGATACGTCGGTGCAGCTGTTCCTCAACATGCTATCGAGTTATCTATACGATCGCGCGAAGGGGGCTCTCAGAGGTGAAGAGTCCCGCGTCCATCTTTCGCTCATCTATGAGGACAAAGCATCCAAGAAGGTTAAGCGCTTCGAATATGAAGGAAGTTCTGCTGGCGTCAAAAAGCTTATGGATAAGTTCGATGCGAACAACTTCTTCAACGATGCCCCTTAGTTCTCCGCGTGCACGGGCACTTTTAAGGATAAGCAGGGTTCAAGTGCTCCAGCAACTTGCAATACTGGACGAAAATCCGACGCTCAGAAGCGATTTGAAGCATATGCGCGACATTGTCGCTCGCGCTCGAGAAGGCAGTAAACATGCCTCGGACGCTACGCTCGATGATCTTTTCGTACTCGATCGGTGCCTGGACTTCCTTGAAGCCTACGCGGCCATTTGGCGCCTGATCGCACAGTCAAAGTGCGCAGATTCCTGGTGCTCCCTGCAGGACTGTCTTGACTTGCTCAGGCTTATCAAACGGTGGTCATCGATTCAAGTTGACACTTTCGAATCACAACTTCTCCAACTGGAAAAGGCATATCCATACAAGATTTTCTTTAGCAAGGGCTTGGTCGTGGAGTACTTCGAATGCAGTATTTGCGGTCAGGATATGGACTTATTCAGCTGTCCGCATAGGCGGGGACACCTCTATCGCGGTGTGATGGCACATGGAATTGCCAGAGGCGAGATGGATTTGGATCACATCTCTGCGGTTGATCATCCGCACGACAAGCGATGTGTCCCGATTTGCAGCGATGACGAACCCGGATTCGCAGCGGTGAGGAAGATCGGCGAGCTTATTCGTGCCCGAACAATGAAGGTCAGCCAGTTCCATAGCCTTGAGTTTTCCACAATCCAGATTTCACGCTCTGCGGCTGAACGGCCGGGTCGAAACGAACATTGCCACTGCGGTAGTGAGAAGAAGTACAAGCGCTGCTGCCATGGCAAGGACTATGTTGAGAAAAAGCACGTCGAGATCATCCCGGCTCATCAGATGCTCGCTCTCGCAGTCTATTCTTGAGGTCGACTCAAGCCTTTTCAGGGATCAGGTGCTCGGCTCTGAGGGCTCAATGGCGCCACTCCCCACAGGCGCCAATAGCCAGACCCATGTGATTGCGTGCTTGAGTGATGCGCTCTCAACGGGAGCAGTTCTAGGCTTGGCCGAGTTCCTTTAGCGCATGCTCTGCCAACTGTCGGGCTTGCTGTCGGAGTTCCGGCACTGCCAGGCTTTCCAACAGACTGTCGATGCGTAGGCTGCCGAGTACGCCCAGCCGTGCTTGCGGCTGGCCACCAGCGGCACACAGGCGATCTCCCGGCACCGAGCCGTCCAGCCCCAGCCCATGCGGACCGGGGCGGGCAAGCCCATCAGCCTGCAGCTGCTGCAGCAACGGATTGCGCAAGGCACTGGCACGGGTTTCCACGCCGGTGGCGTTGATCACCCCGCCGATCGTCCACTGCTGTTCATTGCCCGAGGCATCGCGGCCGGACAGTTGCAGGGCATCGCCTTCGCGGCAGACGCGCTGCAGGCAGTCCCTGCAGTTGGCCGCTGTCCTGCAGGGACTGCAGCTGCGCGTCGACCTCTTCGGCGATGCGGTGGCGATGCACGTCCCAATAGCGCACCATATGGCGCAGGAAGCGGCGCTGGTCGGCCTCATCGAGGCTGCACCACAGCGCCTGCCCGTGCGGCCGAATACGGTCCATCACGCCCTGCCACGGCAGGCCGTCGGCCTGGACCTGGCACGCGAATCCACGCAGCGCGTACAGGCGCTGGCGCAGGTTCATCGGCAGCAACGTGGCGGGGTCGAAGCTAGGCAGGCCGCCATGCGCATGCGGCAATGGCAGCAGGCCATGGCGCGAGATCACGTGCGGCGGCCCGCTTCGACGGCGGCAGCGTCAAGCCGTATGTGCAAGTTACCTACGACCCCGAGTTCCAAGATACCAAGCAGGCCAGCGCCTGGGTACAGAGCCTGCCGAACGTGGGCATGTACCGCGTGCCGGGCCTGAACTTCGACAAGAACTATGCGACCGCCATCATGGGCGCGCGCACGGAGCTGTTCGGGCTGCAAAGCAACATCGGCCTGAGCGCTTCGGCCGAACAGAAGCGTGCCCGGGACATCGCACTGTTCGCCAGCTTCAGCGGCAGCTTCTGACGTAGCCGCAACCGAGAAAAGTGCGCCACGCCCTGGTTAGAGCGTGGCGCTTCTCGTGCGCCCCGCCCCTCAAAATTGACTCGTCGAATCGGCAGTCTCAGAAAAAAGTAAGTTGATCGTTGGCAGGGGGGCATCGGCCCCCTGCCAACCCTTCCTTGCATTGAACTGATGCGGCTAAAACGGCAACCAGTCGACTTCTTGCATCGGCTCCTCCAGTCCCGACGCCAGTCGCTCGTAGTACCCAGCACACCGGATCAGCCGATCAGCGGCTTGTCGGCGGCGGGAACGAGCTCGCAAACAGCCGCTCACATCCGCCTCTAGCACACTGGCTCTAGCCCATAGCTCTGTGGCTCTTGCTCTAGCCCAGGCTGCCTTCTGCCCGTCTCTCGTCTTTTTTTCACTCTTTGCTCCTGCTTAGGTGGAGCGGCCAGCTATTGGGCGAGCGCCCCACTTCGTTTAGGCTCTCCCGCTGGAAGCCTGCTCAGGGATCACACCGATCTGCTTGGCCTTGATCTGGCCCGACAGCATGGCGCTAGAGACCATATAGGCGATCGTCGCCAGGACACCGATCCACGCATCGATCGACAGGTTCCACATCAGCCAGGCGCTGTGGAAGACCCAGAACAGGATCGGTGACCAGATTCCGATGGCCTTCTGCAGCTTGACCCGGTTGACCACCACGTTGTTCTGGAAGTGCGGTAGCGGTAGCCGATTGTTCTTCAGGCTCAAGTACGCCCTGATCGTCAGGGGGATCAGGAAAAAGGTCATCAGAAGGTTGTAGAGGATGACGCCCATAGTGTGTTGCTCCTTGTTGATTGAAGTGAACGACTGATCAGCGGAGTGCCTCCCTAACCCGCGCCGCTGGGATGCTCGGGTCACTCGATACGCAAGAGGGGTGGAGCGCCGGCCTGCGCCATTGAGAGAGCACGCCTCATAGACGCAACCCAAAGCGAGGCAATTCCCCGGCAGAGCAGGCGCGGCCAGCTCAGAGGTGAACACTCTCAGCCCCCTGAACGCTAATCGTAGTATGTCGAATCATGGTATTCAAATTCGGACCATCCTTAGATGGCCCGAGCAATCCATGAAACCCATCTGGTCAGCGTCTTTGCAGGCAATGTGAGACGCCTCAGGAAAGCTCTTGGGCTCTCTCAGGAAGAGCTCGCAGAGGCAGCCGGAGTCCACAGGACCTACATCGGCATGATCGAACGCGGCGAGAAGAACGTTACGATCTACAACATCGAACGGATCGCCCAAGCCCTCAAGGTCCGACCAGGGACGCTCCTGGACTGAAAACGGCGTTTACGACAGCGCAAGACCACGACAGCCATCTACGACGTAGTGGCTGCGGTCTGCTCGTTCCGCTATCAGCAGGAGTGCGGACAAGACTACAAACCTTATTGGCACGGACAGACCGATCAAGGCAAGAACCCCCAGCGCCTGTTCGACAAGGGCCTGAATGGTGAGCAGCCCTATCAGCATCAAGGCGTGATGCAGATCTACTTGAATCGGTTCTACGAGTATCGGGCAGCCTTCACGGGCACAATCGGCAGCTACCGTGCCTGGATGGGCTATCAGATAGCTGCACTGGAGGCTTAACATCCCGCTGGCCTTAAGCGACATGTAGGCCCGTTTGTGTGTGCCCAAGCAATGGGAAGCATCAAGGAATGATCCGGAAAGCGTCATCTAGAGGTAGCGAATGAACATTGCGATCACCGGCCCTGAGAAATTCTTGCTCCAGGACATGATCTGCGTTGAAGCAGCATTGGCCCTAGGCCGGAATGGAAATTGCTCACTGGTACCTGAGCCCGAGGCAGGAGAGGACGCACGTATCATTTGGCCAGGCGCCACGCCTTGTACCCTTGAAGTGCAGGTGAAGGGAGGCTCCGAGGCTCTCTCAGCGTCCAAGCTTGCAGAGTACTTGGCCCACTACCCCGCCAGAAAAGACACTCCATCCCTGCTACGGCGGCTGATGGATGAGAGCGAGACCTACGCCGCGTTCGTACTAAGCTCCAGGGTCTGTGACGACCTAGTGGAGCTTTTGACGCCCCAGAACCGCTTGGACAGGCCACAGGCCAGGCACGCGAGCCGGCGCCTAGCCAAGGCCGTTCGTCAAGCGGTCATCAATCAGTCCGTCTCGACTCTGACGAAAGCAGCAGATCCGAAGGAAAAGGTAACTGCGCTGGATATCAAGCGCGCCGAAGAACAAGCCGATGTTGCGCTCCGGAGCGAGGAGCACTTCCGCCAAGCCCTTGGAAAGATAGCGCTGGTCGAGCGCGAGACAGCAGAGTCTGTAGAGATCCGACTACACAGAATTCTGCAGGAAGAACGTTTCGACACGCCCTCCATCCGTGGACTCATCGCCAGGTTCACAGACATGATCGCTCAGGCAAAAAGAAGCCAGCAGGACGTTGTCCCCGGCTTCCTAGAGCTGCTTAGGGTACATGCCCCAACTCAACTTCGCCCAGCAAACTATATTGATCGCGGAACCGAGGATGCGCTGCTGCAAGTTCTGAGGGATCAGCATTGCTTGCTGCTGGCCGGCCCTCCCCGTGCAGGGAAGACCTGGACTTCGTTCACAATCGGATCAGTGCTCCAAGCCGATGGTGTCGCGGTCAGAACCGGAAGCCACGTTGATGAGGCCGAGCGCTACCTCACAGACCCCGTGGATGGGCATCGAGCATACATCCTTGACGACCCCCTCGGCTCTCGCGAACCTATCGAGAACCCCAGTGCCGTAATGGCAGATCTGGCGCGATTGTCTGCTCGCCTCCGAGCTGGACGCTATCTGATCGTCGCACAGACAGAGAATGTGCTTCTCCAAGTACGCGGCACAAGCGAGCTGGTCAGTTGTCGGGTAGGCTCAAAATCCTGGACCTCACTCGCGCGCCTACCCACCTCGGTAGCAACAGAAATTTGGAGATCCTCTGCTGAAGCACAGGGACTCTCAGAAGCAACGATTTCCGCTGTGGACAAGATCATCGAAGAGAGCGACCAGCTTTGCGAGCCGGGCGCGCTTGCATACCTGGCACAGACTTGGAGCGAGCTCCCAAACGCGCCAACCGATTCCGAGATCCTGGCACAGTCACGCCGAGATGCAATTGACTTTGCGCGATCTCTATCTGAAAAGCATACCGGTGCGAGGAGCGTACTGATCGCAGCCGCGATAGGAACTGAGATTCATCGACCTATCAGCGAACCAGATCTCGCGTACATGATCAGCTCAAGCGAGGAGCGCCCTGGCTTCGTGGAAGAGTTTGCGTCGATTTCTTTGGGGGGAGATTGGAACCCCGCCTCTCCTCCCACCTACGAGGCCCCCTGCGAGTTATCACAGCAGGCGCGGGCTGCACTTACCATACTCCAAAGGCGCCGCGTTCTCTGGGCCGAAGAGAGTGACTTCAATTTCACGCACCCCTATCTCCGTGCTGGAGCCCAGGCACTGGCCGTACCGGACATTCCACAGGACCGAGCTCTCCTCCTTGAGCAACTTCAGAGAGGGCTTGGTTGCGCTTCCCCAATCACATCTCTTGCAGCAGCGCAGAACCTTCGCTGGATGCGGCTGGCCTTCCAAGGTCACCATGGTGCAGGCCTCTTTGAGCTGGCGAAGCTCGGAACCAGGTCAAAGTTCCCGGCGACACGGGACAGCTGCTTTGCGTTTCTTGTTCAGTTTGTGGATGAACTACCCCAAGAGCTACGCGACGATCTGCCTTGGATCGCAGAGGACATGGTCATCAGCCTGGAGCAGATCGACGTAGATTCAGGCATCGGATTCATTTCGAGTAACTACAATTTCTTTGAGACGCCACCTACCTTGGAATCCGTCCAACCCTACCTTGATGCGATTGAGGATGGCCGCTCCATTGCTCTCGACCTAGCTTTGTCGAAAAGGATCCTGCAGGCACTGGCAAGAGAGCCCAAGCAACTGACGTCGAGAGCAGCTGAACGACTGCTTCGAGCGGACGAGGCAACAATTCGAGCATTCACTGCCAATTGTTGGATCTCGACAGACCGCCAGGACGATGAAGGTATCCTGGACCTGATCGCCCGCGATCGCACTCCAGCAATGAGTGCCCGCCTACTGAAGGCACTTGCTCACTCATGGGCCACACTTGATCCTTCTCGCCGCGAGAGAATTTGTTCAATCATTGAAGATCAGCTCAGGGTTCCGAGCTGCGCAAGCGTCCTCTACACCCGTCTTGTTCTCTTCAATCGCGTGGAAGAATTCGGCAAGTCACCGCCATGGGAGCTCTTCGCCAGACTGCTTCCGAGAGCACTAGACTGCATGCCACATACCATCGCGCTTCGTGACGGCCGCCTCAACGCGGTGGTAGACGACGCAATGAAGCAGCTTCCAACATCTGCAATGGGCGATGCGCTGGAGGCTTGGATCAACAGAATCATTCGAAGGGTTGATGCCTTCACGCTCGACGAATACGAGCTCAGCGTTACGGAGCCGTTACTTGAACTAGCGGCCAATGAGCGCCGATACCGGTTGGTCTCGGCTCTATTGGCTGTCAGAGATACAGGGCTGCGCCTTGTCACCATCTCCAGACTGATAGAAAGATGGACTGAGCTGCCCCTCCGTGAGGCCGTCCTCGTGTTGTCCTCATTGCGCTCGGGTGAGCAGGACTTGCTCTGGCTCAAAGCTGTAGCATTGACCACTCACAACGCTCCAGCTCCAGTGCTTAGATGGTGCACTGACCAAAGCTCCATTCTTCTCATGAATGCGACCGAAGTAGAGCAGTTGCTTGGCAAAGAACTTTTCGCTGCGTGCATCTATGTCCATTGTGGCTGGCCCCAACCGCTATGGTGGTACGGCACTCACCATCGAAGCGGCAAATGGGCGGATCTCGTGCTTGACATTGCCACTAGGCCGGATCATGAACTTCACTCTCTCGCTTTGATTGAAGTACTAAGCCATCAGGAAGATGCAGTTTCTGAACTACTGAGCACCCTCCCTCAGAAGTCCCTGTTTGATACCTATCTAACTCTGCTCCGGTTCCAAGCTGGTACAAATGCAAACTGGCTTCCCGATGCCTGGAAGATCATGATCAACCGTCTCCTTGAGAACAGAGATCTTGGAGAGCTCACGGCGGCAGTTGATCCGGTTATCGAGGGAGTCATAGAGAGCGTCTTTCAAATCCGCCTATGGCTCGCCGACTGCCCACTTGCCGGGTCAGTACGGAAGTTGGTTGAGAATGACTACAAGGCGGCCGGGGTGATTGATACTTTGGACGTGGCGCTCAGCGCGATCGATGCCAAGAGGGGAGAGTTAGCTGCTGAGCAGATGCGGGCAGCGGACATGCTACGTCAGAGGATCTTTGAACCGTTCGTGTCGGCAATAGAAACATACAATCCGCGGCTGCACCGTACATGGTCGGACCTGAAAGATGCCCTCTCCCGCCGCGACTGTCCCGAAGAGCCATTGTCTCGAATGGAGGACGGCAGATTGCGTGCATTCGAGAAGCACCGACGTGTTAGAGATACACAGGCTGTCTGGCCAGCAAAGCCGACTCTGACCGGCTGGCGCGACGCACAAACCCCTAGTTGAGCGAACCTTAAGAGCCAGGAAGCGGGAATCGTCCACAGACGCAGCTGTCCTCTCGGACAGCTGCGTCAAACGACGGCGAAAGGACTGAAAGTGAACCCACGCCTTCAGCGCCGCTTTCTCGGCTTTCTCTCGCAGCCCCGATAGCTCGAACAGCTCCTGAAGTGCCCATTGCGCCCCACTCGGTCTACGAAGACGCCGATTTTGCAGAAAGGGCACTGCTCCTCATGGATTGGCTTACTGTTCGTCATCGCGTATCCAGGCCTTTGAAGATCTACTTGAGCTGCCAGTCGAGCTGAGTTCGCGCCATTGAGATGACGTCAAAAAATGAAGTACCTACGACGTCCGGTTCCAAGTTGCTCGTTGGAAAGGCGCCCCGATCCCCCCCAACCACGTAGACACGGATACGCCTAGATGTGAAGGGACCAAAGTGATGCCTGTAGCCAGTTGCTTGCTGGTAGTCAGAGACAGTCAAGGTATGCGCCGGGCGCTTGAATTCAATGAGCAGATACTCTCCCGCAAAGTTCTGCTTCAGCATCAAATCTGGCCGATCGGTAGCATTGGCGCCGGTGTACTTCTGGTCCAAGTATTCCTCCACCATTCGACGCAGGGTCTTGTTGGACGAAAACAAGGCGAACTCCGGACCAAACACCCAAAGATTGCTCTCCAGCGCCCTATGCATAGTAGCTTCTAGCGTACTCTTGTCCCGGGACAAGTCTTCAAGCGCATCAAGAACAGCCGTCCGAGCTCGAGCTTGGTCAACCAGATGGGCCATATCAGCCAGACCAAAGTCGTTGAGTGAGTCTGCAACCTTTGAGACATCGGCGCTTGAGGCCCCCGCAATATGCTCGAGCAGAAGCCGGTAGTCGCTGCTCTCCAGAGCATCAAGCAGAACCGCGACCATGGGGGCAACCCTCTCGTGAGGCTCGTCTGAGTACCGATTAAGCACCTTCATGATCGCCTTATCAGCGAACTCACGCTTGTACTCGGGGAGCTCGGCCATCCTCTTGTTGAACTGCTGCTGCAACCGGGCTCGGGCCAAACTCATATGCCTCTTGAAGCGAGCCTGATAGCTCTCATAGAGAGCATCCCTGACACGATCCTGTACGAGAGCCCACGTCGGGTCACCAGCAACAAGGGTCTCCCAGCTAGCAACATTGGCGTCCACCACGCCTTCTAGGTCGATTTCGCCATAGAGCTTCTTCAGCAACTTAGGCGAGATATCTCCACGTTGGTCGAGCCCAAAGAGTGAAGGCCGCCCCACAATGCGCGAGCCCACGCGGATCTGAATTCCCGGACTCTTCATGCCGGTCTTTCGCTCGCTCAGGGCGAATCGAACAGTCAGGTCCGCGGCACCTGGAACACTGATTGCCTTCTCCTCAAAATGGCCTTGAACATCGTCGACGTCTAATGGTTTGCCGTTGATCTCAATAACCATGTCTTGACGCCGCCCGTAGGACTGGACTAGCAAGTGCCTTAGTTCAACGGCGTCTGGATAAGCTCCCCCTTGCCTGAGCTGAGAGAGCGTGATGGTTGTGCCCTGCACATGTTCATCCTCTACAGACACTGTGTAGGGAATCTCCAGTTCATCGATTCCATCAACATCCTTAAGCTGCTCGAGGGTGAAGCTCAGCTTCACTCGCCGCCCTCCTACAGCGGTATCAACGCGCATCTCGGCGGCGGCCATCAGACCAGAGAACTTGCCGATGCCCTTGCTGCCCTTGACCTTCCGCTTGAACCGAATGGAGCTGTCGCCGGAGCGTCGCCTTCTGTCAGCCGCGATCTGCAGATAATGGGTACGGATCTGGTCAACGGTCATTCCGTTCCCATTGTCCGAGACGACGATGGGATTACCGGAGAGAGGCTCTGGGATATCCACAAGTACCCTCGTTGCATCAGCGTCCCAGGCGTTATCGATCAGCTCAATCAACGCCCGCTCCGTTGATGAGTACTCATTGCTAAGCAAGGTGGCAATACGAGAGTTGACACCAAAGTTGAGCTTATCCATTCCCAAGAGCTCCATTCCAAATGACATACGACGCTGCGCGGCAGATAAAGGCAATCCAGAAATGTAGTACCACAGAGCGCTATCGGCTCAAAGCAGGTGAGCTTGAGACCATCCTCTAGAAGATATCGGCACACGTCGCCCACGGAAGCCCGCTTCCACGGCCAATGCGCAAAGCGCGCTGGCCGTGATCCGCTCTTTGGCCATCCCGATGGTGCCACTACAATCCCGGCGCGAGGCTTTCGCTCGCGGTGACAGCTACTTGTTCAGAGTAAGGGATTTCGGAAGGGCCCTTGGACTCTTATACGAAGATTTCGCGGAAGCGGCTTGGGCCCACAGGATCTACATCGGCATGATCGAACGCGGCGAAGAACGGTGCGACCTACGGCCCAAGCAATCAAAGTCCCGCTCAGGAGACCTCTGGGCTAAGCAAGCTATTTGCGACAGCAGATGATCCGAATGCAACGCTTTATCTGCTTCAGGCTCGTGCGATCACCCGCCCAAGTTTCGCCGGGAGACAGCCGGAAGTACTAAGGGGCCACTTTGCCTAAGAAGCGCCGTTAGCTGACCGCTTTGCAGACTTCACGACACTCAATGATGAAGCTGCGTCCGCCTCACCAACGCCTCCGACGATCTTGAGTAAGCATAGCCAGGGAGTCGGCAGCTGCGCCCACAACTTCCCTCGCTGCTGAGCCTCCCCGTGCCATGGGCAGAGATCAGGAGTCCCTGATTGCCGACCACGAGAGGCCACCGCAGACTTCGCGAAGTCGCCCCAGACTGAGCAATGCAACTCTTGGAATGCCCCCGAAGCGTCGAACGAACCCAGCCTCTGTCAGCCAGAGGTGGCGTCCAGATCTGTCCATGTATGCCCAAGCGGGCGCGGCATACCAGCTGGCATACCGAATTTAGAGTCGAATGATTTTATCTTTCAAAATCAATGAATTGTTCGAAAAGGTGGCGGAGAGAGTGGGATTCGAACCCACGGAAGGTTTAACCCTTCGCCGGTTTTCAAGACCGGTGCCTTAAACCGCTCGGCCATCTCTCCAATCGGGTCCCGGTCGCCCGGGCAGCGACGTATTCTCGCACGTGAAGGGCATTTGCCCAAGACCACCTTGCCCCTGCCCTTCGCATCCGGCACGGTGGGAGCCTTCACCGCACTCGGAGCCGCCATGGCCCATCTCGATCTGGCCAACCTGCGCACCTGCCTGCTGGACGATACACAGCTGGCCGCTGTGGCCCTGCACCGCACCTTCGCGGGGCACCTGCCGATCAGCAGCGGGCAGCTGGTGGTCTGCGATCCGCTGGTCCAGGCCGAGGCGCCTGCGCTGGCCGACTACACCGCCCCGCTGGGCCGGCACCCGGTCGAAATCATCGTGCACAGCGGCCGCCCGGCCCTGGCCGTGGTCTGGTTCAAGCCCCGCGAAGCTCTTACCGCGACCGCCCTGCACTGGCAGATGGCGCGCTGGACCACCCAGGACCTGACCGGCCTGGATGAGGACAGCTTCATCGGCTATCCGGTCGACGCTGGCATCGGTTGTTTCATGGACACCGACACCCAGCAGGCGCTGCTGGCCCTGATCGAACAGGCCGATGGCGAGGAAGAGAGTGAATGGTCGGATGCACTGATCGACCACGATGGCCTGGACGAAGGCGTCGAATACCGCCCCTGGGGGGAGAACTCGCCGCACGGCCTGGTGGTCTTCACCAGCGGCTGGGGCGACGGTGTGTATCCCAGCTACTGGGCGCTGGATACGTCCGGCATTCCGGTCGCCCTGGTCACCGATTTCCTGTGCATCCAGGGCGGCGATGGACGCGACGAGCGCGAGATTGCCGACCAAGCCTATCGCGACAGCCTTCCACCCGACGAAGCTGAAGCGCTGGCACGGCTGGTAGCGGCCGTTGAACGCGACGACCCGGATGCGCTGCACGTCCTGTTGAAGGACGCGCCGCAGCGCGCCAACCAGATCGAACCAGGCTGTGGCGGCACCGCTCTGTACGAGGCGATCCGCCTGGACCGCCCGCAGGCATTGCGGGTGCTGCTACAGGGTGGCGAGCTACCGGCGATGCCCGAGCGCCTGCACATGAGCAAGGTGACCGGCTATCTGGACTACGCACGGTTCCTGAAGAAGCCGCGCAGCGCGGAGTTGATGGCGGTTCTGGAAGCACCCGTCGTTGCGGCCGAACCGCCACCGGCCGCACCGCAACGCCGCAGCTTCTGGGACCGGCTGTTCGGCCGGAACTGACCGGGGCCGGAAAACAGCAACGCCGGGCATGGCCCGGCGCTACCGTTTCACGGATTGGCGGTGCATTTGCGGGTAGGTGCCTCAGCCCGCATCCACCGCCAGCGCGCCCAGTGCACTGGCCTTGATCCGCTCCTTGGCCTTTTCACAGGCGCCACCGCAATCCAGGCGCGAAGCCTCCAGCTGCGGCGGCAGGTGCTCGGCCAGGAAGTCGATGAACACGCGTACCGCCGGCAGCAGGCCGCGGCGCGAAGCGAACACGGCATGGCACACGCCCTGCGGCAGCGACCAGTCCGGCAGCACCACTTCCAGTTCACCGTTACGCACCGCATCGGCGCACACAGTCTCCGGCAGCATGGTGATGCCGAAGCCGTCCTTCACCATGCTCTGCAGCAGCGGGAAGTCGAAGCCGGCCACGCGCGGCTGCAGGTCGACCCGGCGCACTTCGCCTTCCGGGCCATGCAGTTCCCAGCGCTGGCGGGCTTCGTCTTCACTGATGCTGAGGGTGACGTGCTGGGTCAGCTCTTCCGGGTCCTTGGGGCGGCCGGCGCGGTCCAGGTACTTGGGGCTGGCCACCAGCAGTTCCTGCACCTGGCCGAAGCTGCGCATCACCAGGCTGCCGTCGTCATCCAGGCGCGAACGCACGCGCAGGGCCACGTCGTAGCCTTCGTTGATGATGTCCACGCGGCGGTTGCTGATGTTCAGCTGCAGCCGCACCTTCGGGTACTGCTCAAGGAACTTGGGCAGCAGCTTGGGCAGCTGCATCTGCGCCAGCGACACCGGCACGCTGGCGCGCACCACGCCGCGCGGCTCCGCGCTGAGGCGGTCCACCACTTCGCGGGCGGCCTGGGCCTCGGCCAGCATCGTCTGCGCATGGCGATGCACGCTGGTGCCGACATCGGTGACCGCGAAACGGCGCGTGGAGCGCTGCAGCAGGCGTACGCCCAGGTCGGTTTCCAGCTGGCTGATGCGGCGGCTCAGGCGCGACTTGGGAATACCTAGTGCGCGCTCGGCGGCGGCGAACCCGCCGTGGTCGACCACCATCGCGAAGTAGTACAGATCATTCAGGTCATGCATGCCCGAGTTCCATATCTAGAACAATACGTGGCATTCAACCACCTTTATTCCGCCTTTGCAACAACCTATCGTTCTCTCCGTCGGCGGCAAACCCGCCCCTCCTTCCAGAACACAGGTGACTGCCATGAAGCTTCTGCATCTCGACGCCAGCGTGCTTGGCGACAACTCCGTCTCGCGCCAGCTGTCGGCCGCCGTGGTCGCCCGCTTCGCCAGCCAGATCGATGGCCTGCAGGTCGATTATCGCGATCTTGACGCCAATCCGGTACCGCATCTGCGCAGCAGCTCGCTGGCCAGGACCGACGCGGCCGAGGCGACCGATGCTGAACAGGTGATGCAGCAGTTCCTGGACGCCGACATCGTGGTGATCGGCGCGCCGATGTACAACTTCAGCATCCCGTCCACCCTGAAGGCCTGGATCGACCGCGTGGCCGTGGCCGGCCGCACCTTCAAGTACACCGAGAACGGCCCGGTGGGCCTGGCCGGTGGCAAGCGGGTGATCATCGCCAGCAGCCGCGGCGGCATCTACACCGACTCGCCGGCCGACTTCCAGGAGCCGTTCCTGCGCCAGGTGTTCGCCTTCATGGGCATCAACGAGGTCGAATTCGTGCGCGCCGAGGGCATCGCCTACTCGCCGCAGCACCGTGAAGACGCCATCGCCGGTGCGCTGGCAGCACTGCCGTCGCACGAAGCGGCCGAACCCGTCGCCGCATAACGCGTCCCAGCGTTCGGCGCCCCTCTCTCCTCGTCTGGGCGCTGAACGCGGGCCGGGATCCCCTCCCCCATCCCGGCCCACCCTGGCGGCCCCGCACAGCGGGGCCGCTTTTTTGTGGTGCCTGGCCTGAGGGCCTGCGCTATCCACGCATGGCGTGGATCTACTGATGCACGCGCGGTAGATCTACGCCATGCGTGGATGCAGCGCTGTGCGCGGGGTTCTACAGGGGGTTAGGCTGGGGTCATGAACTACATCGTGACGGCTGCGCACCGCAGCGAATTTCCGCACCCGATCACCCTGCGCCGTGGCCAGGCGCTGGTGGTGGGCGAACGTTATGAAGGCCCGGAGGGCTGGGAAGACTGGTTCCTGTGCGAGGCCAAGGGGCAGCAGCCCGGTTTCGTGCCGGCGCCGGTGTTCGGTCGCAATGCGCAGGGTGACGCCTATGCCACGGAGGATTACTGCGCGCGGGAGTTGGATGTGGATCCGGGGCAGCTGCTGCGAGGAATGCGCACGCTCAATGGCTGGGCGTGGTGCGTGCCGGAGACCGGCGAACCGGGATGGGTGCCGCTGGAGAAGCTGAGGGCCATAAAGGAGAGCCGAGCATAGGCTCGGCTCTACATGGATCTGTAGCGTCCGAGCCTATGCTCGGGCGGCGGCGCGAATCGCCGGCTGTCAGGCGATGGTTTCCAGGCCACCCATGTACGGGCGCAGGGCCTCCGGCACGGTGATGCTGCCATCGGCGTTCTGGTAGTTCTCCATCACCGCGATCATCGCGCGGCCGACGGCCACGCCCGAGCCATTCAGCGTGTGCGCCAGCTCCGGCTTGCCGGTGGCCGGGTTGCGCCAGCGCGCCTGCATGCGGCGGGCCTGGAAATCACCACAGTTCGAGCACGAGGAAATCTCGCGGTAGGTTTCCTGCGACGGCAGCCAGACTTCCAGGTCGTAGGTCTTGATGGCCGAGAAGCCCATGTCGCCGGTGCACAGCAGCACCTTGCGGTACGGCAGGCCCAGCTTTTCCAGCACCACTTCAGCGCAGCGGGTCATGCGCTGGTGCTCGGCGTCGCTGTCTTCCGGGCGGCTGATCGAGACCAGCTCGACCTTCTCGAACTGGTGCTGGCGGATCATGCCGCGCACGTCGCGCCCGCCGCTGCCGGCCTCGGCACGGAAGCACATCGAGTGGGCGGTCATGCGCAACGGGAGGCGCTCGGCATCGACGATCTCGTCGCGCACGATGTTGGTCAGCGGCACTTCCGAGGTCGGGATCAGGTAGCGCGTGGAATCGCCCACGGCGGTCTTGAACAGGTCGTCCTCGAACTTCGGCAGCTGGCTGGTGCCGCGCAGCGAATCGGCGTTGACCAGCAGCGGCACGTTGGTTTCCTCATAACCGTGCTCGCCGGTATGCAGGTCGACCATGAACTGGGCCAGCGCACGGTGCAGGCGCGCGATCGGGCCGCGCAGCACGGTGAAGCGCGAGCCGGACAGCTTGGCCGCAGTCTCGCCGTCCAGCCAGCCGTTGCGGGCGCCCAGTTCGACGTGGTCGAGCACCTTGAAATCGAACTGGCGCGGGGTTCCCCAGCGCGACTGCTCGACGTTGTCGTTCTCGTCGGCACCGGCCGGCACGTCATCGGCCGGCAGGTTCGGGATGCCCATCGAGATCGCTTCGATCTTCTCGCGCAGTTCGTCCAGCGCCACTTCCGAGGCCTTCAACTCGTCGGCGAAGGCAGCAACCTCGGCCATGATGGCCGAAACGTCCTCGCCCTTGGCCTTGGCCTGGCCGATGGCCTTGGAACGGCTGTTGCGCAGGCTCTGCAGTTCCTGGGTCCGTACCTGGATGCGCTTGCGATCAGCCTCCAGGGCCTCCAGGGCAGACACGTCGAGCTCGAAGCCGCGGCTGGTGCGCAGGCGTTCAGCGAGGTCGGCGGGCTGGTGGCGGAGCAGGGCTGGATCAAGCATGGCAGGTGTCGTGGTGGGTATCAGGAACGGGATTATCGCTTGTTATACGGATTTCTGCCGCCCGGTTCATTCCCGCCGTGGCAGAATCGAGCCATTCCGTACTGGTCCGGTCCATGTCTGCACCCCGCTCGTCGTCCGCCAAGTCGTTCACTGTGCATATCCCGCGCAACGCCCTGAAGATCGCCGGCATCGCCTTCGGCGTGGGCGTACTGCTGTTCGTGCTGGTCTGGCTGACCGGCCGCGACAAGGAGTTCTTCCGCGCCGACCCGGCCGCGCAGACCCCGCAGGAAACCGCCCAGGTCGAGCCCCTCCCGGAACCGTTGGCCGCTGCGGCCGGTTCCAGCGACATGCCCGATGCCAAGCCGGCCCCGGTCGAGGAAGAAGCGCCGAAGCTGGTCGAAACCGCCCCGCCACCACCCGCCCCGATCGCCGAGCCGGCCCCGGCCAACCCGGGCGCTGCGCCGGCCACGACCGGCAACAGCCAACCGATGCCGATTGCCGGTCAGTCGCCGCCGCCGTCGTACCCCGCCGCCGCCCTGCGCGCCGGCGAAACCGGCACCGTGGTGGTACGCGTGGATGTAGACGCCACCGGCTATCCGAACAACGCCACGGTGATCCAGCGCAGCGGTTCACGCGACCTCGACCGTGCCGCGACCGACGCCGTGCGCCGTTGGCGATTCACTCCGGCCCAGAGCAACGGCCAGGCCGTGCCTGGCAGCATTGAAGTGCCGTTCGACTTCAAGACGCAGTAACTGAACGCTCCCCAGCAGGCAAGCTGAACCCTGCCGGTGATGTTGACGCAACGCTGACACTTTCCGTCTGTGGCTCGGGCAACACTGCCCATGTCGTCCATTGACGGAAGGAGTTTGCGATGGCTGTTACCACCCACGAAGACCTTCATTCGCCGCGGTTGCAGCGGGACTCAAGCGTACAGCACAAGAACGCGTCGCCCTGGATGTGGATCGCACTGATCGTGGCGATGTTTGCTGCCGCCCTGCTCTGGCTGCGTCATTCCAGCCAGGAAGAGGTGGCACCTGCGCCGGTCGGCGAGCGCATGCTGCCGGCCCCCGAGCAGGCGGCGGTGACGGACGCAGCGACGCCTGCCGCGCGCCAGGCAACCCCGGCTACTGCTTCGCGGAAGGCCGCGCCGGTAGTGCGCAATCGTGAAGCCCGCCCGCTGGCCAGCAACCGCATGCCCACCTACCCCGCCGCCGCGCTGCGTAGCGGCGTGCAGGGCAGCGTGATCGCCAGCCTGAATGTGGATACCCGCGGCAATGTCGCCAACGCTGCGATCGTCTCGCGCAGCGGCGAGCGCAGTCGTGATCTGGATCGTGCGGTGCTCAGCACCGTGCAGAACTGGAAGTTCCAACCCGCGGTGCAGGATGGCCGCGCAGTAGCCAGCGTGGTGCGGGTCCCGGTGGATTTCCGTACCGAGCAGCGTTGATCGCGGACGAGGGGTTCGTGATGTTTAGACGGAGGCTTCGGCCTCCGTCCTTTTATGCGGAAAAGCGTGCCAGCCAAGGTTGGCACCTACCGTGCAATGCGATCCGCCGGGCGTGGCCCGGCGGTTGCGGTGCCGGTCAGGCCAGGTTGAACCCGGCGCTACGCGCCAGGCCGTCGAAGTTCGGGAACGACGTGGCGACGTTGGCGATGTCGTTGATGCGCACTTCGCCGTCACTGATCTGACCGGCAATGGCGAACGCCATGGCGATGCGGTGGTCACCGTGGCTTTCGATGGTGCCGCTGCCCAGGCGAACGCCACCATGCAGGGTGGCGCCGTCTTCGGTTTCGTCCACCTGCATGCCCAGCGCGCGCAGGCCGGTGGCCATCGCAGCAAGGCGGTCGGATTCCTTCACCCGCAGCTCGGCCGCACCGCTCACCACGGTCTGGCCTTCTGCGGCGGCGGCGGCCACGAACAGCGCCGGGAACTCGTCGATCATGTCCGGCACCAACGCTTCCGGAATGCGCGCGCCCTTGAGCGGCGCGTAGCGCACTACCAGGTCCGCCACCGGCTCACCGCCCTGCTCGGCCGGATTCTCTTCGGTGATGTCCGCCCCCATCAGGCGCAGCGCGTGCAGCAGGCCAGTGCGGCGTGGGTTCAGGCCGACCTGCTTCAGGCGCAGCTGTGAACCAGGAATGATGCTGGCGGCCACCAGGTAGAACGCCGCAGACGAGAAGTCGGCCGGCACCACGATGTCCGTGGCGCGCAGGCGCTGGCCGCCACGCAGGCGGGCCTTGCCCGGTGAAAATTCGATGTCCACGCCGAACGCCGACAGCATGCGCTCGGTGTAGTCACGGGTCGGATGCGGTTCCAGCACGCTGGTTTCGCCCTGCGCGTACAGGCCGGCCAGCAGCACTGCGGACTTGATCTGTGCGCTGGCCACCGGCGAGGCGAAGTCGATGCCGTGCAGCGACTGGCCGCCATGCACATGCAACGGCGGCGTGCCGTCATCCTGGGTGTCGATCTTCGCGCCCATCTGCGACAGCGGGCCAGTGACGCGGCGCATCGGGCGGCCCGACAACGATTCATCGCCGATCAGCGTGCAGTCGAACGCTTGGCCCGCCAGCAACCCGGCCAGCAGGCGCATGCCGGTGCCGGCATTGCCGCAGTCCAGCGGTGCATCCGGCGCTTTCAGGCCGTCGATGCCGACGCCGTGCACGATGCGCTGCGACGGGCTGGGGGTTTCGATGTGCACGCCGAGCTGGCTGAAGATGCGCGCCGTGGCGCGGGTGTCTTCGCCTTCCAGGAAGCCCTCGATATGCGAGGTGCCATCGGCCAGCGCGGCGAACATCACCGAGCGGTGCGAGACCGACTTGTCGCCGGGAATGGTCAGGCTGCCCTGCAGCGGCTGGCCCTTGCGGGCGATCCAGTGTTGCGCGTTGCTCATCGTTCGAGAATTCCGTAAACGCCGGCAGCCCGCCGGCGATGCATCAGGGAGCGGCGGCGGTTGCCGCCGCAGCAGCACTCAGGGCACGGCCACCGGGTAGGAGCCGAGCACCTTGATCTGCGCCGAGTGCGCTTCCAGTTCGGCCAGGGCAGCCTGCATCGGCGCGTCGTCGATGTGGCCGGCCAGGTCGATGAAGAAGCCGTACTCCCACTTGCCGTGGTGCGACGGCCGCGACTCGATGCGGTTCATGCTGATGCCGTGGCGGGCGAACGGGCTGAGCACGTCGAACAGCGCACCGGGCTTGTCATGGATGAACACCAGCACCGAGGTGCGGTCGTGGCCGGAGGTCGGGAAGATGTTGCGGCCCACCACCAGGAAGCGGGTGGTGTTGTCGGCATCGTTCTGGATCGGCTTGGTGACCACCTTCTTCAGGCCGTACACGTGGCCGGCACTCTCGCCGCCGATGGCCGCCGCGTCGTCGGCGTTGCGCGCACGGCGCGCACCCTCGGCGTTGCTCGACACCGGAATCTTCTCGGCCTTCGGCAGGTTGGCGCGCAGCCACGCCGAGGTCTGCATGAACGACTGCGGATGTGCGTAGATGCGCTCGATGTCCTCGATGCGGCCGCTGCGCGACATCAGGTACTGCTGCACGCGCAGTTCCACTTCGCCGCAGATCTTCAGGTTGGAGGTCAGGAACATGTCCAGGGTGATCTGGATGGTGCCCTGCCCCGAGTTCTCCACCGGCACCACGCCGAAATCGGCGTTGCCCGCTTCCACTTCCTGGAACACTTCCTCGATGCTGGCCATCGGCAGGCCCAGCGCGGAGCGGCCGAAGTGCTTGAGCACGGCCTGCTGGCTGAAGGTGCCTTCCGGGCCGAGGTAGCCGATCTTCAGCGGCTCCTGCTGGGCCAGGCAGGCCGACATGATCTCGCGGTAGACGTGCACCAGCAGCTCATCGCTGAGCGGGCCTTCGTTGCGATCCACCACCATGCGCAGCACCTGCGCTTCGCGCTCGGGGCGGTAGTAGTCGACGGCGGCGGCGAGCTTGCCCTTGGCCTTGCCGACCTGATGGGCGAAGCGCGCGCGCTCGGCGATCAGGCTCTGGATGTCGCGGTCGATCTGGTCGATCTTCGAGCGCACATCGGCCAGCGCCAGCGGCGCCAGGGTGGGTGCCGGGTTCGAGGCGGCCTTGGCCTTGCCCTTCGCCTTGGCGGGCGCGCTGTCCTTGGCCGGTTCGGCCTTCTTCGGCGCCTTCTTGCTGGATTTGCTGCTTGCCATCGGAATTCCTTGTTGCGGGGCCCGCACCCGACGGTGCGCGCCGTTCATTGCTCAGCCGTGACGCTGCTGGAAATCGGCCATGAAGGCGACCAGCGCCTCGGCCCCGGCCAGCGGCATGGCGTTGTACAGCGAGGCACGGATGCCGCCGACGACCTTGTGGCCCTTCAGCGCCAGCAGGCCGGCCGCCTTGGCCTCGGCCACGAAGCGGGCATCGAGATCGGCGTTGGGCAGGAAGAACGGGATGTTCATCCGCGAACGGGCCGCATGTGCAACTTCATTGCGGTAGAAGCCGCCGGAGCCGTCGATGGCTCTGTACACCAGCGCGGCCTTGGCGGCATTGCGCTTGGCGAATTCGGCCACGCCGCCTTCGGCCAGCATCCACTTGAACACCAGCCCGGCCAGGTACCAGTTCCAGGTCGGCGGGGTGTTGAGCATTGAATCGCGGGCGACGTGCGAGCGGTAATCGAAGATGTCCGCACGTGGCTGGCCACTGCGCTCGAGCAGGTCGCGACGGATGATCATCACCGCGATGCCGACCGGGCCAAGGTTCTTCTGCGCGCCGGCGTAGATCACGCCATAGCGGCGCACATCCAGCGGTTCGCTGGCGATGGACGAGCTGAAGTCGGCGATCAGCGGAACGTTGCCGGTATCGGGAGCATCACGGAACTCGACGCCGTGGATGGTCTCGTTGGCGGTGATGTGCACGTAGGCGGCACCGGGCGACAGCTGCCAGTCGGCACGCGCCGGCAGCGTGCGGTAGCCGTTGGCCTCGCTGCTGGCGGCGATGTTGACGTCGACGTAGACACCGGCCTGCTTGACCGCGGTCTTGCCCCAGTGGCCACTGACCACGTAGTCGGCACGCTGGCCCGGGGCGGCGAAATTGAGCGGGATCAGCGCCTGCTGGGTGGTGGCGCCACCGGACAGGAACAGCACCGCATAGTCGTCGGGGATGTCGAGCAGGCGACGCAGATCGGCTTCGGCCTCGGCGGCCACGGACATGAATTCCGCGCCGCGATGGCTCATTTCCACGATCGAAGCACCGGACCCGTGCCAGTCCAGCATTTCCGCCTGCGCCTGGCGCAGGACCGATTCCGGCAAGGTTGCAGGGCCGGCACTGAAGTTGAACGCGCGCGTCATGTCACACCTGTGGGGCAAGACCCCTAGTATGCCGCAGTGCACCAGCCTTGCGGCCTTGTGGCGCAAGGGAAATTTGGTTTCATTGGAATCCATTGGCCGCCCGCATGGCGCCGGTAGTCGCCGACCTTGGTCGGCGTACGCCGTCAGCCGTCATTCCCGCCGAAGGAGCGTGCCGACCAAGGTCGGCACCTACCGGAAGCGGGTGGACACACGCCACGTGGGTAGCGTCGGGCCATGCCCGGCCGATACGGGGTCAGCGCGCGCCGAACCAGAGCAGCAGGCTGAGCAGCGCGGCCAGCAGCAGCGCACTGACCAGCAGCCACGGCCAGCGCCGGACCTTGCGCGGCACGGCCGGCAGCACCGGCGCCTGCTCGGCGTCCTGGCTGGACTCGTCTTCATCCGGCAGCGGGCGCCGGCGCGGGTCATGCGGCACTTCCAGCACAAACCGGTGCTGGCCATCAAACACCACCTGGTCGCCGGCCTGCAGCCAGCAATGGCGCACGGCCACGCCATTGACGCAGGTGCCGTCGGCACTGCCCAGATCGCGCAGCAGCACGCGATCACCATGCACTTCCACGCGGGCGTGTCGTTCGGCGAAGGCCGGATCGTCAATAGCGATGTCAGCGTCGCCGCCGCGGCCGATCAGGCGGGCCCGCGACAGGGTGAAGCTGCGGCCGTGGTGCAGGCCGCCAACTCCGCGCAACAGCCGCTGCTGCTCGTCGCTGCCTTCCTCGTTCTTCGGCGCAGGCGCCTGCAGCAGGCTCTCGACTTCACCTTGCAGGACCATCTCCACGCCGTCCACATACACCGCATCGCCCGCACGCAGCAGCGCCATGCGCCGCACCGGTCGACCGTTCACATGAATGCCGCGGATCCCGTTGCCGACCTGCAGCCACAGGCCGCGATCATCCAGGCAGAACTGCGCCAGCAACAGGGCACCATGGCCGGCATCGCCGAGCCGCACACTGCCGTTGGCCTGGCGCACGATGCGTTGCACCCCGGGCCGCAGCGGCTGGTCGGGCTGTTGTTGTTGGCTGAAGTGAACAAGCAGGTTCTGCACGCGGCGCAGCCTAGCAGGTTGGTCGCCAACGAAGAAGAACCCAGGATGAGTGCTTGGCGCGGAGGCTCTCGATGCGCACAATGCTCGCCCTCATTGATCATCCCCGCCCTGCGCCAGGAGCCTGCATGTCCACCATCGATGTCCGCCACGCCCACGGCCTGCCCGACGCGCAGGCGCGCGCCGCGATCGAGCAGGTCGCCGCCAAGCTGTCCGAGCGCTTCGGCCTGAAGTCGTCGTGGACCGCCGATGTACTGAACTTCTCCGGCAGCGGCGTGGACGGCGCGATCGAACTGCAGCCAGGCGCCGTGCGCGTGACGGCCAAGCTGGGCTTCCTGCTGTCGGCGATGAAGGGCATGGTCGAAGGCGAGATACAGCGCGTTCTGAAGGAAAAGCTGGGCTGAACCCCGGCCGCGGCCATCACGGCCGTGCAACGCCACGGCGCGCTACTCTCGGGGCAGGCCCAACTCCCACGGGAACTGCGATGAACCACTACGAGAACGACGACCGCCGCAACGACGACGCCTCTTTCGGTGACCAGGCCGAGCGCTTTTCGCGCAAGCTGAGTGACTCGGCGCAGCAGGTGTGGCTGGCCGGTCTTGGCGCTCTCGGCCGTGCACAGGCCGAAGGCAGCCGCTTCTTTGACGGCCTGGTGAAGGAAGGCGAAGCCTGGGAAGCCCGCCGCCGTGAGCGCAGCAGCGAACAGGGCCCGGGCTGGCGTGATAACGTCGAGAGCTCGCTGGACGAAGCCCGCGAGAAGGCCTCGGGCACCTGGAACAAGGTCGAGAAGGCCTTTGATGACCAGGTGCAGGGCGTGCTCAAGCGGTTGCATGTACCCACCGCCGACGAAGTGACGGCGCTCGAAGCCCGCATCGATGCCCTGCACGCGCGCCTGGCCAAGCTGGAAAACCGCGCCGCGTCCGGCACCGACGCCCCTGCTCCGGGCAGCCATCAGTCGCCAGACAGCATTCCCTGAGCGCAATTGTTGCAATGCAATAAACTTTGATTGACAATCGCGAGCAACCCGCCAATCGCTTCGGCTGCCGTTTGTTCCCTCCCCTCACGGCTTCAGGATTGGCGGGTTTTTCGTGCCTGCTGTATTCCGAACTGGGCGTTCCATCACGCTTCCTGTCAGGAACCTCCTGACCCGGCCAGGTACCGCGACCTTTACACTGTCGTTCTCCGCTTTCGCCCCTTCCGCCCTACTCCTGCATGCTCCCCTGGATCCTGGCCCTGCTGTCGGCCCTGCTTACCTGTTCCCTGGCTGTTGTCTATCTGTGGTGGATCAAGCGGCGGCAGAAGGAGATGCAACTTGGCCTGCAGGCCCTGGCGGGGATGCACTGGCGAGAATTTTCGGTACTCGTCAAGCGCATGCTGCGCGAGCAGCGTGGCCTGCGCGAGCTGGTCGATCCGGCCGAAGATGCCCGCGAGCCGAGCAGCGACTTCCTGCTCAGCGACGGTCCCAACCAGTGGCTGGTGTCATGCAAGCACGGCCTGGCCTACCGTATCGGCACTGCCGCAGTGAACGAACTGGGGGCGGCCGCGCGCCTGGCCGGTGCGAAAGGTGGCGTGCTGCTCACGGAAGGCCGGATTGAGCGCGATGGCCGGGCAGCTGCCGAGAAGCAGGCGGTCGAGGTACTGGACGGCCCGCGCCTGTGGCCGCTGCTGCAGCCCTACCTGCCGGGTGACATTGAGATGCGTGTGCGCGCCACTGCCCGCCATGAAGCCCTGCGCCGCATCGCCATCGCCGGCCTGGGATCAATCACGCTGGGGCTGCTGGTCGGCCTGGGCCTGCAGGGCCTGCGCGTGGACGACGCCGCACCCACTGCCGACGCATCGGTAGTGCCAGCGCCAGCGCCAGTGCCAGCGCCGGCCCCTGCTCCGGCCGCTACCGCTGCACCTGCCCCCGGAGCATCCCCGAGCACGCCCGCCACCGCGACCTCGTCGCCGCAGGGTGTGGCCGCGCCGGCGGCCGACCCACGCAGCAATCCCAACCCGGATACAGCCACTCTGGATCGCTACCAGGCCGATCTGGCCCGCGCCCTGGCTGGCAAGCCCGGCATCGCCAGCGGTGTCTGGCTGACCCGGCAGACGCTGGCGATCAACCGCACCGGCGAACTGGACGCGGTGTGGCCGCTGGTCTGCGAGGAAGTGCTGCACTACCCCGCCCTGCGCAACGTGCGCATCCAGCTCAATGCCCGCCCCGGTGTGGACGAGCCGGTGCGCTGGCGGCAGTGCGCTACGTATTGATGGGGCAGCATCCACGCATGGCGTGGATCGACCGAAGGTTCTCACGCATCACGTAATCCCAACCGGGATTCAGTGTTGCACGACATGCGTGGATACGCCCTACCGAGCCCCCGGCGCGAAGCGCGCGACCAGGTCCCAGGCGTCGCCGAGGAACATCTGGCGCACGCGGGTGATCGGCTGTTCGCCACGCCAGGTCAGGCGTTCGATCACCAGGCAGGCGGTACCGGGCTTCACGTCCAGCAGCCTGGCGGTGGCAGTGTCCGCCCCCCAGGCGCTGATGCGGTGCTGGGCGCGGGTCCACGATACGTTCTGCAGCAGCCAGCTGCCCGGCGCGGTGGTACTGAAATCGACCTCCAGCACCTCGGGCACCCCCACCGGGCTGATCAGCCGATGCTCCAGCGCCAGCGGGCGGCCGTCGGCCAGATGCAGGCAGCGCATCGCCAGCAGTTTCTCACGGCCCGCCAGCTCTACCTCGCCGGCATTGCCGGGATCGGCCAGGCGCAGTTCCCGTTGCAGCAGGCGATAGGCGTACTGATGGCCGCGCGAGCCCACCTCCATCGCGATATCGGGAATCTCCAGCGCCACCTGTTCCAGGTGCGGCGGCTGCCGCGCCACGAATGAACCGGCGCGACGGCGGCGCTCGATCATGCCGCTCTCGGCCAGTGCAGTCAGCACCTTGTTCACGGTCATCCGCGAGCAGCCGTACTGCTCCATCAGCTCGTGCTCGTATGGAATCCGGAAGCCCGGCGCCCACTCTCCACTGAGGATGCGGCTTTCCAGATCGCTGCGGATACGCTGGTTGAGCGTGGCGGACTTGCTGGCCTTCACGTAATGGGGTCTCGGTAGCGGGAGGCGATCAGCCCAGCACGCCGCGCAGGGCGGCGGCGAAGGCGGTGGTGATCGCCTCGCGCTGCAGGTGGCGGCCCCCGGCCACGCATTGGCGGCCATGGCGCCAGACCGATCGCAGCGCGCCATTACGTGCGGCGAACACCCAGCTGTCAAGCCATGCGTCATCCTGTCGCGCCTGCAGCGCGGGATGCCCGGCATCCAGTTCGACCAGGTCGGCACTGGCGCCGACCTGGAGGCCAGCGGGCACGCCCAGCGCCTGTGCACCACCGTGCAGTGCGCCTTCGAACAGGAAGCGACCGGTGCTGCGGGTGGCATCCGGCGCCAGCACGTTGCGACCGCGCAGGGTCAGCCGCTGGCCGTATTCAAGCAGGCGCAGTTCTTCGGCCGCATCGATCAGCACATTGGAATCGGAGCCGACACCGAAACGGCCACCCTCGCGCGCGAACGCCTGCATCGGGAACAGACCGTCGCCCAGGTTGGCTTCGGTGATCGGGCACAGGCCGGCCACCGCCTGGCTGGCCACGATGGCGGCACGCTCGTCGTCGGTGATGTGGGTGGCATGCACCAGGCACCAGCGCGCATCCACCGGCGCATGGTTGTACAGCCACTGCACCGGGCGCTGGCCGCTCCAGGCCAGGCAGGCCTCCACTTCGCGCACCTGCTCGGCGATATGGATGTGCACCGGGCCGTCGGTTAGCGGCAGCAACGCACTCAGTTCCTCGCCGGTGACCGCACGCAGGCTGTGCGGTGCGATGCCGAGCACCGCGTCGGGCAGCGCGGCCAATGCCGGCTTGGCGGCCTCCAGCAGCTGCGCGAAACCCTCCACGTCGTGGATCAGGCGCCGCTGCGCTGGATTCGGCGCCGCCCCGCCGAAATCGGCATGCGCATAGAACACCGGCAGCAGGGTCAGGCCGATGCCGGTCTGCTCGGCTGCCGCCGCGATCCGTGCACTCATCTCGGCGCGGTTGGCATAGGCGCGACCATCGGCGTCGTGGTGCAGGTAGTGGAATTCACCGACGCGGGTAAAGCCGCTTTCGAGCATTTCCATGTAGGCCTGGGCGGCGATGGCCTGCACCGCGTCCGGTCGCAGGTGGGCCAGGAAGCGGTACATCAGCTCGCGCCAGCTCCAGAAGCTGTCACCGTCACCGCCGCCGATCTCGGTCAGGCCGGCCATGCCGCGCTGGAAGGCATGGCTGTGCAGGTTGGGCAGGCCGGGCACCAGGATGCCGACGCGGGTGTCGTCGTGCTGGGCGCCCTGCCCCGTGTGGATCGCCGTGACGCGGCCGTCCTGCACCTGCAGGCGGACATCGCGGGCCCATCCCTCGGCCAGCAAGGCGTGGGCAGCATGGAAACTGTGCGGGGAACGCGAATCGGACATGGCTGGACAACCCGAAATGGACGCCTATATTGTATAGACATATAAGCACAGCCGCGTTGTGGATGCCATGCACGTCGATACCCTCTGGTCCAACGTCCACCTGATCACCCTCGACGGCGACGGCCTGGGTGTCATCCGCGATGGCGTACTGGCCTGCGCCGACGGCCGCATCGTCCACGTTGGCCCGGCCGGCAGCGACGCTCACCTGAAGCCGACCACCCGCATCGATGGCGAAGGCCGCTGGATTTCGCCCGGCCTGATCGACTGCCACACCCACCTGGTCTACGCCGGCAACCGCGCCAACGAATTCGAGCAGCGCCTGCAGGGCGTGAGCTATGCCGAGATCGCCCGTGCCGGCGGCGGCATCGTCTCCACCGTGCGCGCCACCCGCGCCGCGACGCCGGAACAGCTGGCCCGCGAAAGCCGGCCGCGCCTGCTGGCGATGCGTGCCGAAGGCGTGACCACGATCGAGATCAAGTCCGGCTACGGCCTGACCTTGCCCGACGAACGCAAGCAGCTGCAGGTGGCGCGTGCATTGGGTGAGGAATGCCGGGTCAACGTGGTGACCACCTTCCTCGGCGCGCACGCAATTCCGCCGGGCCGCGAAGCACAGGAGTACATCGACGAGGTGTGCGACGTGATGATTCCGGCCATCGCCGCGGAAGGCCTGGCCGAAGCGGTGGATGTGTTCTGCGAAAACATCGCCTTCTCGTCGGCGCAGGCGCGGCAGGTCTTCGAAGCGGCGCGCGCGCATGGGCTGCCAGTGAAGATCCACGCCGAACAGCTGAGCAACCAGCATGGCGCCGAACTGGCCGCCAGCTTAGGAGCACTGTCGGCCGACCATATTGAACATCTGGATGACGCCGGCATCGCCGCGATGGCCGCCGCCGGCACCGTGGCCGTGCTGCTGCCGGGCGCCTTCTACTTCACCCGCGATACCACCCTGCCGCCGATCGCTGCATTGCGCGCGGCCGGCGTGCCGCTGGCGCTGGCCACCGACAGCAACCCCGGCACCTCGCCGCTGACCAGCCCGCTCCTGGCGATGAACATGGGCGCGACCCTGTTCCGCCTGACCGTGGATGAGTGCATCGCCGGCTTCACCCGTGAAGCGGCGCGCGCACTGGGCCATGGCGAGCGTATCGGCCGCCTGGCCGTCGGCATGGACTGCGACCTGGCGATCTGGGACATCGACGCCCCCGCCGACCTGGTCTATCGCATTGGATTCAACCCGCTGCACGCGCGCGTGGTGCGCGGGCAGCCCGACCTGCCTGCCTCCTGGAGCAACACATGAGCAACACCCTGGTTCTTCGCCCCGGCCACGTCACTCTCGCCCAGTGGCGGCAGGTCTATCGCGGTGCACCGCTTGCACTGGATCCGGCCGCGCTGCCGGTAGTGCGCGCCAGTGCTGCTGCAGTCGCCGCCATCGTCGCCAAGGGTGCGCCGGTGTATGGCATCAACACCGGCTTCGGCAAGTTGGCCAGCGTGCGCATCGAGCGCGAAGACCTGGCCACCCTGCAGCGCAATATCGTGCTCTCGCACGCTGCTGGCGTGGGCGAACCGATGCCGGCCAACGTGGTGCGGTTGATGATGGCGCTGAAGCTGGTCAGCCTGGCGCAAGGCGCATCGGGCATTCGCGAGGAAACCCTGCTGCTGCTCGAAGCGATGCTGGTCAAGGGCGTGTTGCCCGTGGTGCCGGCACAAGGCTCGGTGGGTGCTTCCGGCGATCTGGCACCGCTTTCGCACCTGGCCAGCGTGATGCTGGGCGTGGGCGAAGCCTACATCGGTGACGAACGCCTGCCCGCAACCGACGCACTGGCGCGTGCCGGCCTGCAGCCGATTGACCTGGGCGCAAAGGAAGGTCTGGCCCTGCTCAACGGCACCCAGTTCTCCACCGCCTATGCGCTGGCCGGCCTGTTCGAGATCGAGACCGTGTTCCAGGCCGCACTGGTGACCGGCGCGCTGTCGGTGGAAGCAGCCAAGGGTTCCGACACGCCCTTCGACCCGCGCATCCACGCGATCCGCGGCCAGCGCGGGCAGATCGCCACCGCCGCCACCCTGCGCACGCTGATGCAGGGCTCAGGCATCCGCGAATCACACCGTGACAACGACGTGCGCGTGCAGGACCCGTACTGCCTGCGCTGCCAGCCGCAGGTGATGGGGGCGGCGCTGGACATCCTGCGCCAGGCCGCGACCACGCTGGAAATCGAAGCCAACGGCGTGTCCGACAATCCGCTGGTGTTCACCGATACCGGCGAAGCGCTGTCCGGCGGCAACTTCCACGCCGAGCCGGTGGCCTTCGCCGCCGACATGCTGGCGATGGCGGTGTGCGAGATCGGTTCGATCAGCGAGCGCCGCCTGGCGATGCTGGTCGATCCGGCGCTGTCCGGCCTGCCCGCCTTCCTGACCCCACGTCCCGGTTTGAATTCCGGTTTCATGATTCCGCAGGTGACTGCTGCCGCGCTGGTCTCGGAAAACAAGCAGCGCGCCTACCCCGCCAGCGTTGACTCGATCCCGACCTCGGCCAACCAGGAAGACCATGTGTCGATGGCCGCGCACGGCGCACGCCGGCTGATGCAGATGGCCGAGAACGCCGCCAACGTGATCGGCATCGAGCTGCTGGCCGCCGCGCAGGGCTGTGATTTCCATGCGCCGCTGCGCTCCAGCGCCGCGCTGGAAACCGTGCGCGCCACGCTGCGTGCGCAGGTGCCGACGCTGGAAGAAGACCGCTACTTCCATCCGGACATGGTGACCGCCACGAATCTGGTGCGCAGTGGCGCGCTGGCGCAGGGCCTGACCGACCTGCTGCCAACCGTGGAACCGCAGGCATGAATACCCATCCCGACTGGCTGACGGTGCACGAGGGCAACGCCCCCCTCATCGTCAGCTTCCCGCATACCGGCAGCGAGCTGCCGCACGACCTGATCGGCGACTACCACTCTCCGTGGCTGGCACGCCGCGATGCCGACTGGTGGGTGCACGAGCTGTACGACTTCGTGCGCGGCATGGGTGCGACCACGGTGCGCTCGGCGATCTCACGTTCGGTGATCGACCTCAACCGCGATCCCAGCGGCGTGTCGCTGTACCCGGGCCAGAACACCACCGGCCTGTGCCCGCTGACCACCTTCGACAACCAGCCGCTGTACCACGCGGGCCGCGAGCCGGATGACGCCGAGATCGCGCGGCGCCGCGACACATATTTCCTGCCCTACCACGATGCGCTGGCCGCACAGATCACCCGCCTGCGCGCGCAGCACGGTACGGTGGTGGTGTACGACGCGCATTCGATCCGCTCGCATATTCCGCACCTGTTCGATGGCGAGCTGCCGCAGTTCAACCTCGGTACCGCCGGGCCGTCCGGCGCACCCGACACGTCCTGCGACAACGCCTTGAGCGATGTTGTGGAAAACCTGCTGAAGATCAGTGGCATGAGCCAGGTGCGCAACGGCCGCTTCAAGGGCGGCTGGATCACCCGCCACTACAGCAACATCGCTGGCGGCGTGCACAGCCTGCAGATGGAGCTGGCCTGCCGTGGCTACATGCACGAACCCCTGCCGGACCAGGTGGACGAACACAGCTGGCCCACCCCGCTCGACCCCGACCACGCCGCACCGTTGCGCCACACCCTGGCGCAGGTGCTCAACGCCTGCCTTGAATTCGCTACGAACCGGAGCGCCGCATGACCCGCAACGACCCGTCCCGCACCATCGCCGCGCCGACCGGCACCACGCTCAACGCCAAGAGCTGGCTGACCGAAGCACCGCTGCGCATGCTGATGAACAACCTGCACCCCGATGTGGCCGAGCGCCCGCAGGAACTGGTGGTGTATGGCGGCATCGGTCGTGCCGCGCGTGACTGGGAGAGCTTCGATGCCATCGTCGAAACGCTCAAGCGCCTGGACGACGACCAGACTCTGCTGGTGCAGTCGGGCAAGCCGGTGGGTGTGTTCCGCACCCACGCCGATGCGCCGCGCGTGCTGATCGCCAATTCCAACCTGGTACCGCGCTGGGCCAACTGGGACCACTTCAACGAGCTGGATAGAAAGGGCCTGGCCATGTACGGCCAGATGACCGCAGGCAGCTGGATCTACATCGGCGCGCAGGGCATCGTGCAGGGCACCTACGAGACCTTCGTGGAGATGGGGCGCCAGCATTTCGGTGGCGACCTGACCGGGAAGTGGCTGTTCACCGGTGGCCTCGGCGGCATGGGCGGCGCGCAGCCGCTGGCCGCCGTGATGGCCGGCGCCTCCTGTCTGGCCGTCGAGTGCCGCAAGAGCAGCATCGACATGCGCCTGCGCACCGGCTATCTGGATACCTGGACCGACAATCTTGACGAAGCGCTGCGCATGATCGAGGAGTCGTGCAAGGCCGGAACGCCGAAGTCGGTGGGCCTGCTCGGCAACGTTGCCGACGTGCTGGCCGAACTGCTCAAGCGCGGCGTGAAGCCGGACCTGCTGACCGACCAGACCTCCGCGCACGACCCGGTGAACGGCTACCTGCCGCAGGGCTGGACCGTCGAGCAATGGGACGAGAAGCGTGTCTCTGCACCGAAGGAAGTGGAAAAGGCCGCGCGTGCTTCGATGGCCAATCACATCCGCGCCATGCTCGGCTTCCACGCACTGGGCGTGCCCACCGTGGATTACGGCAACAACCTGCGGCAGATGGCGCTGGAAGAAGGCGTGGAGAACGCGTTCGACTTCCCCGGCTTCGTGCCGGCCTACATCCGCCCGCTGTTCTGCCGCGGCATCGGCCCGTTCCGCTGGGCGGCACTGAGTGGCGACCCGGAAGACATCGCCAAGACCGATGCCAAGGTGAAGGAACTGATTCCGGACAATCCCCACCTGCACCGCTGGCTGGACATGGCCGCCGAGAAGATCAAGTTCCAGGGCCTGCCGGCGCGCATCTGCTGGGTCGGCCTGGGTGATCGCGATCGACTCGGACTGGCGTTCAACGAGATGGTCGCCAACGGCGAACTGAAGGCGCCGGTGGTGATCGGACGTGACCACCTGGACAGCGGCAGCGTGGCCTCGCCAAACCGCGAAACCGAAGCGATGGCCGATGGCTCCGACGCGGTGTCCGACTGGCCGCTGCTGAACGCCCTGCTCAACACCGCCAGTGGCGCAACCTGGGTGTCGCTGCACCACGGTGGCGGCGTCGGCATGGGCTTCTCGCAGCACGCCGGCATGGTGATCGTCTGCGACGGCACCGAGGCGGCGGCCAAGCGGATTGGCCGCGTGCTGTGGAACGACCCGGCGACCGGCGTGATGCGCCATGCCGATGCGGGCTATGAGATCGCGATCGACTGCGCGAAGGAGAAGGGGCTGGATCTGCCGGGGATTCTCGGCTGATCGCAGGGGTGTCGGCCACTGGCCGGCACTACCGCAAGGCACCTGTAGAGCCGAGCCATGCTCGGCTCAGTGCTTCCAGGGTCACGACGCCTGACAGGAAGGCAGCCGAGCATGGGCTCGGCTCTACATGATTCGACTTGATTGGATCACTTCCGGGCCAGCGGTTTAACATCAATCGCATAGCGTGGAAACGCAGGTGTGGCGAACTCTCTGAGCATGTGCAGGTGCGGCTGAATCTTTAGCTTGCGCACATTCTCAATGGTGATTTCTCCGCCGCAAACCAACGCTGGCTCAAAGCCAAACATCTCATCCGCCAGCAAGTTCCCACAAGTGTTCACAGCCCTATCGAAGAGCAGTTCTTCATCCCCATCCATCAGATCAAAATCGTCGAGCTCCGCGCAGGCGAAGAAGGCCTTGATGCCCCCCTCCTGTCGTGCGAGAGACTTGGGTCTCAAACAGTTCTGAAGAGCAAATACTCCACTGCGGATCGGATCGATGCTCACCCCAGCGCCTGATGCTTCGCCGCATAGGTAGAGCCGTCCAAACCCGCTTCTGGCAAACACATGGTAGGTATCGATCAGGGGAAATGGAGTACCAGCCAACCACATGTGCATCAGGCCTTCGTAGTCCTCGGGATTCACCGTCCACAGCCGTCCATTGCCATAGTTCGCCCATCCATCCCGACGCCAATAGCTCAAGAGCGATTCAGGCAAGATGCCCGTCCACTTGGAGAAGCTGGTCTCTGGCACCGGATCGTGTTCAGTTGCCTCTCCGAAGCTCTCGATGAAGAGCGCGAAATCCTCATCCACCTCCATTAGCCCTCCCATGCAAGGCTATCTCGTCGGTTTGGACTGAGGCACTCTTATATCTGGTGCCTCATCAGTCGCGAAGAGCTGTTTACGACAGGCCATTGGAAATTCACGCATTCACATAGGCGCCCGCCTCCGCTTGACCCGTCGACCGCCGCTGATCAACATGCGCCATCACCGCTGATGGAAGGATCATCGCGATGTACCGCACCCTTGCTGCTGCATTGCGCTGCGCCCTCTTGGCCGCTCCGATCGCTTCGGCGCATGAGTCCCCCGGCGATCTTTCCAATCAGCTCGACACCCAACTGCAGGTCGACCGCGAGCGCTACGGCATTGCCGGCCAGGCGGTGCTGGTCGCACACAACGGCCAGGTGCTCTACCAGGGCGCCAGCGGCGAACGTGATCGCGCTACGCACACACCTGCCGCCGTCGATTCCATCTTCGCCGCGCAGTCGATGGCCAAGTTGCTGACCAGCACGCTGGTGATGCAATTGGTCGATCAGGGCAAGGTGGATCTGGAGGCGCCGGCAAGCCGCTATGTTCCGGACCTGCCGACTGCATGGCAGGCAATCCACGTGCGCGACTTCCTCAACCATAGCTCGGGTATCGGCGAGTACTACGACCGGGTGGAGAACCGCTGGGTCAGCAAGGGCTACACCGGTGTGGCGCCTGATCTTGCCGCTGCACTGAAGGTGGCTGGCGCGGCGCCGATGCAGTTCGCCACCGGCAGCCGCGTGCAGTACACCCAGGCGAACTACCTGGTGCTGACGGCGTTGCTGGAAGCGCACTATCGCAAGCCCTACCCGGCCATCGCACGCGAACGCATCCTGCAGCCTTTGAAGATGGCCAGCACCTCGTGGGGTGTCACCAGCGTGCCAGCCACGCGCGCGGCGGTGCCGTACATCGGCAAGGACGGCCAACTGCAGCCGGCCAATGAAGACCCTTGGCCGGACTACGGCTGGGGCCATGCCGACCTGCAGACCACCGTGGGCGACATGAACCGCTTCCTGCAGGCACTGGCCACCGGCAAGCTGGTGCGCACGGCGACCCTGGAAACACTCTGGCAGCCGCAGAAACTGAGCGGTGGCGGCAGCAATTTCTTCTCCACCGGCTGGGACACCACCCGCAGTGACGGCTACACCCAGGTCGGCCATGATGGCGGCACCCGTGTACGTGCGCGATTGGCCTACAAGGGCACGCTGGCCAGCGGCTACTGGGTATTCGTTTACCTGACCAACGGCAGCGCCCGCAATGTCTGGTCGAGCACGCTGGTGGAAAGCACGATGGCGGTGGCCGCGCCGAAGGAATTCCCGCATGCGGTGTTGTCCGAGCGGTTGATCGGCTATGCGTTGGATGACAGCACCGATGCGAAACCGCAGATGCGTAGCTGGCTGCGCGACAGTAATGGCGTTCCCACCGGCGAACTGGAGCGCGCGATCAATGCCGATGGCTACGCCATCCGCGAGAGTCTGGGTGCTGGCAAGGCGCTGAAAGTGTTCACGCTCAACACCGAGCTGTATCCGCAATCCGCCAACGTCTGGGACAGCTTGGCGGAGTGCCATGCGGCGTTGGGTGAGGCGGAGACTGCCAAGGCGCTGTACGCGAAGGCCAAGACGCTGGCGAAGCCTTCGCCGTAAACCCTGCTGTAGAGCCAAGCCCATGCTCGGCTGATCTTCATGGCGATCGCAGAGAACCCGCGCTGCGCGATTAGCCGAGCGCGGGCTCGGCTCTACAGGAACGCGGCGGGCGGCCATACGCCGCCGATGGGTGACGTGGCGCCGTCGACCTGTTAACTTGCGCGCAACTTTCGTGGTTTACAGCATTCCCGCATGTCGCTCTCGTTGTACCGCCCCACCCGATCACTGCTGGTCCTGGCAGTTTCCCTCGGCCTAGCTTCCACCGCCGCCGCGGTCCCACAGGCCACCACGCTGGATGCCGTGCACGTCACCGCTGCCACTGATGCCAGTGCCCAGGCGCGCGAGGCATTGAAGCGTGTACCCGGCGCCAGCAACGTCATCGACGTGGCCAAGGCCGACAGCCGCCTTTCCAGCAGCGCCGATGTGCTGGCCTACCAGCCGGGCATCAGTGCGCAGTCGCCGGGCAATGAGGGCACCAAGATCTCGATCCGCGGTTCGGGCATCAACCGTGGCCCGGGTGCGCATGCGTCTGGTATTGCAGTTTCGATCGACGGGCTGCCGCTGACCGGACCGGGCGGCACGCCCTACGAGCTGCTCGAACCGCTGTGGCTTTCACGCGTGGAAGTGCTCCGCGGCGCCAACGGCTTCGAACGCGGCGCGCTCGCGCTGGGCGGCGCCATCGACTACGTCAGCCGCAGCGGACGTGATTCGGCGGGCGTGCAGCTGCACTACGAAGCGGGCAGCCGTGGCTACCAGAAACGCGGCATCAGCTGGGGCGGTGTCAACGGAGATCTCGATTACTTCCTGGCCTACACCGATACCGAGTTCGATGGTTATCAGCGCCATGCGCGCGGCGACGGCAAGGGCGCGATGGCCAACATCGGCTGGCAGATCACGCCCGACCTGCAGACGCGTTTCTTCGTGCGCTACCGCGAAACCAATCACGAAACGCCCGGTCGCTTGACCCGCGATCAGATCCGCAACGATCCGCATGCGGCAAACGCGGCCAACCTGGCCATCGATGCGCGCCGCCCGCAGCCGGGCAGCACCTGGGTGGCCAATGTCACCACGCTGCAGATCGACGAGGATTCTTCGCTGCAGGCCGGGCTGGTCTACCACACGTACCCGATGGACTTGAACGAGAGCCTGTACCGCCAGCAGCTGGACTACGCCAACCTCAACGCCACGCTGGACTACCACCACCGCCACCGGCTGTTCGGCCTGGACAGCCAAACCACGATCGGTCTGCGCGTCACCCACGATCTGGACGCCGATGTGCGCGAGTCGCTGCGCTTTGCCAGCAACGGCTATGCCGCCGGTACGCGCACGCGTGACTTCCGCCACCACGGCACCGACAGCACGCTGCACGTCGGCAATACCCTCACCTTCAACGACCGCCTGCGCATGCAGACCGGGCTGGCACTGATCAGCACCCGCCGCGACGTGCAGGTGACCTGGCCGAGCAGCGGAGGCCGCCTGCGCGACCACCACTGGGACTACGCGCCGCGGCTGGGCTTCACCTGGCAGCACAGCGCGCAGACGCAGTGGTTCGGCAACCTCAGCCGTTCGGTGGAGGCGCCGCACCCGTGGTCGATGATCTGGGGCTCGAACCAGTACTTCGGGCCGGGCAATGGCCCGTCTACCGGCCGCCAGCGCGCGCCGGTGCCGATGCAGAACCAGACCGCCACCACGCTGGAACTGGGCGCGCGCGGTGACGCGGCGCTGGGTCGCTGGGAACTGACCGGCTACTACGCCCACGTGAACCATGAATTGTTGAGCGTGGAGCTGCAGCCGGTACCGAACCTGTTCATCGCAGAGAACAACGCCAGCCCCACCGTGCACCGTGGCATCGAAGCCGGATTGGACAGCACACTGTGGCAGGCCGCGCCGGGGCGCCTGTCGTTGCGTCAGGCCTACACCTTCAGTGATTTCGGTTACCGCCACGATGCGCGCTTCGGCAGCAACCGCCTGCCGGGCCTGCCGCGCCACAGCTACCAGGCCGAGCTGCGCTTCGATCATGCCTCCGGCCTGTACGCCGCGCTGAACAGCGAATACGCCTCGCGCATCGCGGTGGACTACGCCAACAGCTACTGGGCCGATAGCCACGTGATCTTCGGCAGCCGCATCGGCTACGAGGCACCCGGTGGTCGCTGGCAGGCCTGGGCGGAGATGCGCAACATCGGCAACCGCCACTACGCGGCCACGGTCACGCCGGGCTACGACGACGCCGGCAAGGATGTTGCGCGCTCGACCCCGGGCGAAGGTCGTGGCCTCTATGCAGGCGTGCGCTGGCGCTTTGACTGATGGCCGCAGGCGGCGCCGGGTCTGACCCGGCGCCGTCGTTCCAGGGTCAGCCGATACGCCAGGCCGGCAGGCGTTCGCTGCGCTTCCAGATGGAAGGCGCGAAACCAATCAACACCAGCGCCGCCAGCCACTTCGGTGAGGTAGTGAGCAGTGTCGAGGTGAGCGAGCCACCGACGGGGGCGGCCATTTCCTGCCACGGGTTGTAGCCCAGGTAGACGACGCTGCCAGCCCACCACAACAACGCCAGGCCGATGCCCACCAGCAACAGAGCCAGCGTGCGGCAGGTCCAGCGCTGCGACGTGCTGCCCCATTCCCGCGACGCTGCGATCAGCAGACCCACCACCAGCAGCGACACTAATGCAACCAGCCCGATATCGACTTTGGGCCCGATGCGTTCATAGCTGCAGGCGCGACATTGCGCCTCTTCCGTGGCAGTGGCGGCTTCGGCGCCATCGGCCTGCCCGGCTGCGGGCTGTGCCAGCGCTGCAAACGGCATCAGTACCGCCAGCAGTGCCACCATGATCCAACGAAACAACGTCCTGTTCCTGCGTGCAGCGACATCCATGCGCTTGTCCTTGTCAGGGTTGGTTGAAGCCGGGCCACGTTCCGAGGCCCCCGGCGGATAATAGCGCAGAGTCGGGCAGGATCGAAAACTGCGCGTGCCTCTACGGCTTGGGGAGTACCAGGGGCGGACGGGCGCTGGCCGATCGTCGGCCTGGTATGGGCCATGACGCGCTACGGCATGCGATTGGCAACTTCAGCGGGCTGGCGCCGGAATGCCCGGCTGCTTCACGCCGGCCGCGCCTTGGTCACCGCCTCGATGCGATGGCCCTCGGGGTCGACCACGAACGCCGCATAGTAGGAGTCACCGTAATCGGGGCGCAGTCCGGGCGCACCGTTGTCAGTGCCACCGTTGGCCATGGCTGCTGCGTGGAACGCATCCACGGCCGCTGCGGACACCGCAGCGAACGCCACGTGGAAACCGGGGCCCGGCGCTGCTGCGTCATCACGCAGCTTCAGGCACAACGCGTCCTCATCTTCGACCAACCCGTAGCCGATCGCGGTCTCGTCCTCGAAAACCCGGCGAAACCCCAGTGTGGCGAGTGCGGCATCGTAAAAGCGGCCTGCGGCGTCGAGGTCACGGACGCCGAGGGAAAGGTGGTGCAACATGCAGACATCCTTGCCGGGCACGCAGTCGTGCGTTCAGGCCGATTCTAGCGTGCAGGTGGCGCGACTGCCTTCAGCAACTGCGCGGCCACCTGGTCGAACGGGGCGATGTCCTGCAGTGCGCGGCACATCGCCACCGCACCTTCCACACTGGCAATCACCAGATTGGCCAGCCCACCCGCGGCGACCAGATCGTGGCCGTCGGCAATGAAGGCTGCGGCCAGATGGCCCTGCCAACGTGCGAACACTTCAGCAGCTGCTGCACGGGGCTGGCTCGGAACTGCCTCCACCGGCTCCTCCACGGCAGCGGCCAGTACCGGGCAGCCCGCCCGGAACCCGGAGCGCAGCAGGCGCTCGCGCCACATTGCCAGGAACTGCTGCAGGCCCTGCACCGCCCCTCCCTTCAACAGCTCGACGAGAAGCGCCTCCACCTTATCGCCGGCCATGTAGGTGGCGCGCGCCAGAAGTTCCTGCTTGCCGCCAGGAAAATGGTGGTAGGTGGAGCCCAGCGGCGCCTCGGCCAGCTTGGTCACCTCACGAATGCTGGTGGCATTGAGGCCTACCCGCGCCAGCATCTGTGCTGCGGCATCAATCACCCGTTGCGGGGCATCAGAGGGTCGTGGACTCACGGCGATCGCCTTGCTAAGACAGTCGTCATAGATTAGCGTACCGGCCGTTCTATAACAGTCGTCATAGCCATGAATCTCTGGTTCCGCCTGCTCCATCTACTGCTTTGCAGCCTGTTCCGGCCCAAGCTGGAGGCCCCGTTCGGGGTCTCACGGCTGCAGTTCCGGGTACTGCCCAACGACCTGGACAGCAACCTGCACATGACCAACGGCCGCTACTGGAACATCTTCGATCTGGGCCGGCTGGACCTGATCCTGCGCATGGGCCTGGGCCGGGTGGCGCTGCGCGAGAAGTGGGCGCCGATTGTTGGTGCCGGCACCATCCAGTTCCGCCGCGAACTCAAGCCGTTCCAGCGCTTTACCCTGGAAACGCGCCTGGTGGGCTGGGTCGGCTCGCGCGGCATCATGGAGCAGCGCGTGCTGATCGGGCCCGAGCAGAAGATCGCCACACGTGCGCTGCTGGTCACCGGCATCTACGACCGCCGCGCGCGCCAGTTCCTGGGCATGCCGAAGATGATGGAAGCGATCGGCGTGGTCGCCCCACCGTCGCCGTCGCTCAGTGCAGCCGCCGAGGCGCTGCTGGCGGCCGATGCGGCGTTGAAGCAGGACGATGCCTGAGGCACAGATGGGGGCGACCTGCATGGGGCGCTTTCCGCCGCGCCGCAGTAGGCTGATTCCCCAGTACAGGGCGGTAGATCCGCTGCTGATCAGTTTCGATACGTGGTGGTCGACAAGCCTGCCTGCCGCTGCGACCTCTGCTGCAGCGCGCGCTTGACTGCCGCTTCGGCCAGCGGCGCCATCACCGCATAGCCCTTCGCCGTAGGATGCACGCCATCCTCGGCCAGCTGCGGATCGAGTCCGCCGGCGGCATTGGCCATCGGCGTGTGGTAGTCCAGATAGACCAGCTGCTGTGCATCGGCATGGCGCTTCAACGCCGTGTTCAGCGCACGCACCTTGGGCGCAGGCGCGATCCCGGGCATCCATGGGTAATCGCTGACCGGCAGCACCGATGCCAGCACCACGGCGATGCCATGTGCGCGGGCCAGGTCCACCATCGCGTGCAGGTTGTCTTCGATCATCGCCTGCGTGGATGGACCGGTGTTGCCTGCAATATCGTTGGTACCGGCCAGGATCACCACCACCTGTGGCTTCAGCGCCAGCACGTCTTGCGGGAAGCGCACCAGCATCTGTGCCGTGGTCTGGCCGCTGATACCGCGGTTGAGCCAGCCCTTGCCGGGGAAGAAAGCCGCGCTGCCTTCCCTGCCCCAGCCTTCGGTGATGGAGTCGCCGAAGAAGACCACGCGTGGCTGGCCCGGCGCCGCCGCGGGCAGTCGCGCGTTGGCATCACGATAGTGCTGCAGCTGCGGCCAATCAGCCAGGCGCTGCTGCATGAAACGAATCTCATCAGGGCGCAGCTGCTCTACGGGCTTGAGCAGCATCGGATTGACCGCGCCCGTTTCAGCAGCCGCGGTCGGAACGGTCAAGCCAATGCTGAAGGCGATGGCCAACGTTCCGGCAAGCACTACAGGAATACGCATGGAGACTCTCCCGGTTCACGGTGGCAGTCTAGCGCCCCGGCCTGCAATCAGCGTGCTGCCGCGCGCGCTGCCACGCCGGTCACCTTGGCCGGCATCCACATGCCGGGCGTCCAGCCACTGGCAGCCAGGATCGCCTTGGGGTTGTCCTGCTGGATCAGCGCGCGCACCGCATCACGCTTGTCCTTGGCCTGCAGGTAATAGGCCTTGGCGATGCGGTAACCCACCCAGTACCCCAGGTCGTAGGGTTCCTGCGAGCCCGGCATGTAGTTGTACAGCCACGGCGACAGATCGGTGCTGTCCAGATCCAGCGCGAACGCGCTTTCGATATGCACTTCCCGGCCACGGGTCCAGGCCGCGTGGCGCCCATTGCCGACGTTGCCGGAAATCAGTTCGGCGATGAACTCGGCGATGCCCTCGCCCAGCGAAACACGCAGCACTGTCGCGCGCGGGTCACCCGGCTCGAAGTCGATCAGGCCGGTCTGCTGGATGTGCACGTATTCGTGTGCGATCACATGCACGAAGCGGTCCTGCACATTGGGATTCATGAAATCGGCTGCGCACAGCGCTTCCAGGCCGATGATCACCCCGCTTTTCGAGGTCAGCCCGACCGGACGGCCACGGCCCACCGCGATGGTCACCGGCGGAAACGCGGCCTGTGGGTAGATCGCCTGCAGGTTGGAAAACACCTGCGTCAGGCGTTGCTTCACCGCTGGCAGTTCGGCCAGGCAGCTTCGTCCCTGCGCATACAGTTCCGGCTGGTTGGCGATGGACTCGACAATGCGCTCGGGGGTGACCCGGCGCACCTTCGCCAGTTCGGCCAGGCCCGCCGAACCCTCGGCCAGGTATCCACGCAGCTGCGCAACGCTGGGCTTGCCGCCAGCGCTGTCATAAAGTGCATAGAAACGGCTGACATCCTCGGTGAGGATCTGCGGCCCTGCCGGTACCGCTGCGGTGGCCATGCCTACCGCCCCGGCACAGGCCAGGGCCAACAGGCCGCGCAGGATCATGAACATCGCTCCGTCCTTGGTGGAGTGCATGCGAAGCGCGCAATCTATCACTCCGCCCGGCCCACTGCAGCAGGCGGATGCGGGCGCACCGGCGCTGTGCCAGACTCGCTTCGGCACCTGCCATGGAAGATGGAGCACCGCACGATGATGATCGTTCCCGCGTACTGGGCCGAAGCCCGCCTGCAGGCCCGTTTCCGTGGCCGGCCGGTGGTCGTGCGCCGCTTCGGCTGGTCCGACGAAGGCCCTGCCGAGGCGCAGGTGCACGCCGACCGCCGCGCCCACGAAGCCCTCAATGCCATCCTCGCCGGGCAGGTGCTGCCGCGTCGCGAAGTGCGCAGCAACTACGGCGTGGAGGGCGTTCCGATCCGCGAGCAGATCGTGCAGCGCGACGGCGACGTCATCATCACCCGCAACAGCTACGGTGCGCTCTGCCTCAATACCCCTGACGTGCTGTTCGCCGATATCGACCATGCGCAGCCACCGGCGGGTTGCGTGATGCCCGCTGTCATCGCCGCAGCGCTGCTGTTTGCTGGCGCCATCGTCGGCACCCTGCTGTGGCACTGGCTGGTGGGACTGGTATTGGGCGTGGCGGCCGTAGTGCTGGTGAATGCCGCGATGCTGATGCAGCGCAGGCGGCGGCTGGCCGCCGCCGGTGGCGCCGAAGGTGTGGCGCTGCAGCGGGTCGCGGCCTTCAGCGAACAGCATCCGGACTGGCATCTGCGCGCCTACCGCACGCCAGCCGGACTACGCGTGCTGGTCATGCATGCCACGTTCTCGCCCGAGGACGAGCAACTGCAGGCCTTCTTCAAGGCGCTGGGTACCGACGCCCTGTACGCGCGCATGTGCCGGCTGCAGCATTGCTTCCGTGCGCGACTGACACCGAAGCCCTGGCGCGTCGGCCTGAAATACCGCATCCGCCCACCGGTGGCCGCGTGGTCAGCCGAACAGGCCAACAACCCGGACCGTCTGGCCTGGATTGCCGAATACGAAAAGAAGAGCGCTGGCTTTGCCGCGTGCACCTACCTGCGCAGTTTCGGTGATACCGCGCGCATCCATGCCAAGGCCGAGCACGTGCGTGCGCTGCACGACCGCCTGTCGCACGCGCAGGACCGTCTGCCGCTGGCGTGAGCGCAGCAGGCGCTCAATCAGCGCCCTGTACGAACGGCTGTCCTGCCAGGGTAGTGCCCAGCCGCATCGCGACCTGCTGCCCGCCCTTTTCGAAGGTTGTTGCGCATTGCTTGGCGCCCTTCTGGCATCCAACTTCCGGAAAGCCCTCGAGTGACTCAGGCGCGCCCTGGACCGGACTCGCCTGCCACCCTGCCGCATCCATCAGGCGCTTGGCCTTGGCATAAGGCATGCCGGCAACAATGCCCAGCTGCGCCAGTTCGGAGGGGAGTGATTGCGCATGCAGGATCGGCGTCATCACCAGCGCCAACACTGCGGCGATACGTTTGGACTTCATTCGTGAAACCCCTGGCAGACAGCAACAGGCCTGCAGCGTATCGCAGCTTCCGCACGCCATTGCACCCGCATCACATACGGTTACGCAATCGCAACGGCCAATGACACGAGGTCACCCCGGGGCCGCATCCGGTTCGCTTCGCGCGCGGCCGGCGCATTGCTGGCCGAGTCGAGGACCGCGGAAAGCGCGTCCGGCTCGCTGCGTACCGCGTATATCACCCGGGTGCCGGTCAGCAGCAGGCTGTCGCCTGTTCAGCGACCGCGCTGGCGCTCGATTTCCGCTCGCAGTACCTGCAGCTGCGCCAGGTACTGCTGGAAGATGCCCAGATCCTGCTCGACCAGGCGTGGCCAGTCGGGCTTCGCATTCAGCAACTGCTCGACCTGCTGCTGCGGCGGGCGATCAAACCCTTCGCCCAGGACGGCCAGGTAGCGCTCCCTGAATCCCTCCGGATCCTGCTGGTCCTGTGCGAAGAGCTGCACCGCAATCAATCCGGCATACAGGTAATTGGCCAGGTAAAGCGGATCCTCATACATCAGCCGCTTGGATACCCAGGTGCTGCGCAGCTCGGGATACTGCTCCGATGCGCCCCCATACCGGCCCAGTACCTTCACCGTCATCGCATCAAGCGCGTCTGCGTTGCCAACCTCATCGGCGGCCACTTGCTGATAGATGGACTGTTCCAGATCGGCCTCTTCAGACGATACGAACAGCTGCAGGATGATGTCATCGAGCAACGACTTCAGGTAATACGCTTTGGCACGTGGATCGCTGGCCTGCCGATAGAGCTGATCGCGGAACTTCAGTTCGTTGTAGATGGCGAAGGCCTCGGTCAACCACTTGTTGCCGTTGCGCTGGAACGAGGATGCGCCACCGCGCTGCATCCACTGCCCATGCATGGCATGGCCGGCTTCGTGAGCGATCTGGACATCCCCCTCCAGATCGCCCTGTCGATGACCAACGAACAGCAGCGAAGGCGCGCCAGGGGCGCCGATCGAAAACGCATCCATCGCGCGCCGCCCTGCCGATCCACCCAGATCCATGTGTCCGCCCGCAGGATCGAGCAGCCCGCGCAGCCCTGTCACGTAGTCCGGCCCCAGCACCTGCATCGATGCCGCTGCCGCATCACGCAATTGCGCCAGGTCAAGCGGCGGAGGGATATAGCCCGCATCAGGCAGGCCCATGTCCCAGATCCTTGGGGAGGCTTGGCCCATGCGCTCAAGATGGGTCAACTGCATCTGTTGGTAGTTGCGTCGCAGCGGCGCGTGGCGCGCTACCGCCGCCAGTGTCGCGTCGACGGCGGCCTGATCCAGGCCCATGTGCCGGTAGCTGCGGTCAGGCGCAGTTCCATCGCCCTGCAGTTCCGACGCTTGCTCGTTGAGGCGGACCAGGCCCAGCAGCACCGTTGCCATTTCGCTGCGCCGCGACGCCATTCCCTGCCAGTAAGCACGCCATGCCGCTTCGCGCAGTGAACGGTCCGGCAGGCGGGAAAGGGCTCGCGCATCGGTGCGGCTGTCAAACGTGCCGCCTTCATGTTCGAAGCGCGCAAAGGGCGCCGATTGCAGCAGCTGCCGGTGCAGTCGCCCGAAGCTGTCCAGCGCCGGGTCGGCCAACGTGTCGACCGCATCCACCAGCGCGGCATTGGCCGGCTGCACACCCTCCCGCAACGCCCGTTCACGCAGGTCGGCATGCGGCTCGATCCAGGCAGCCTGCGCGGGCGCATCACGTAATGCCTGCTTGGCAATCGCCGCGATGCGTCCACATGTGTCGGCCACTTCGCCCTGGGTGTTGGCCAGCCGGGCATCATCAGCATTGCGCGCTGCCTGAAGATGCAGGTAGCCATGGTGCCGGAGGCACTCGCCATACAGCTGCTCGGCCTGCTGGAACCGCACGTCTGGCGGCGCCTGAAGGGCCTTGAGGGCATCGGTGCTGCGCTCGAGGTTCTGCCATGCCTCACGTTCAAGGGAGGCGCTGCCAAAGTAGCTGCGGTCATCTGCCCGCAGAGCCTGCGCTTCCACTCCGTGTGTCATCCCGGCCAACAGCGTCGCGATGACAAAAGTGATGGCGCGCATTCCAATGCGATGCATCGATGTCTCCTGGTCCGTTTCCATTCCCAGCTTAGCAGCCCGGGTGGCCCCGCATGCCGCATGGCAGGTGGCTTCCCGATTCCCGATTGCGCATCCGGATCCAGGCCGTCTGCCCACTCACATCCCGAGACAGAAAGGCCACCCGGAGGTGGCCTTTCTGTTCCCTTACTTGGCGTTCTTCACGTAGGTGTCGAACCAGTTCAGCATTTCCGCCACCAGCTGCTCGTTCGATTCCAATGCGGTGTACCAGTGCGGTTCGTTCGGCAGCATCACCAGGCGGGTGGTGCCGCCGTTACCGCGGATCGCCTGGTACAGCTTGCGCGACTGGAACGGCTCGGTGCCCGGGTTGGCGTCGTCCTCGCCGTGGACCAGCAGCAGCGGCAGCTTGATCTTGTCGGCATAGAAGAACGGCGAGGCCTTCAGGTACACGTCCTGCGCCTGCCAGACCGAGCGGCGTTCGTTCTGGAAGCCGAACGGGGTGAAGGTCTTGTTGTACGAACCGCTGGTCGCCACACCGGCCTTGAACAGCTTGGTGTGCGCGATCAGGTTGGCGGTCATCAGGCCGCCATGGCTGTGACCGGTCACGCCGATGCGGTTGCGGTCGACCACGCCCATGTCCACGGCCTTGTCCACCGCCGCCTTGGCGTCGGCTTCCAGCTGCTCCAGGTAGGTGTCGTAGGCGTTCTTCGGGTCACCCACGATCGGGAACGAGGCGTTGTCGATGATCGCGTAGCCGGCCAGCAGCATCAGGCGGTACGGCTGCAGGCGGGTGAAGGTCTGCTGCGAACCGGACACCTGGCCGGCCTGCGCGGCATTGGCGAAGTCGGCCGGGTACGCATACAGGATCGCCGGCACGCGCTGGCCTTCCTTGTAGCCCGGCGGCGTGTACAGGGTGAACGACAGGTCCACGCCGTCGGCACGCTTGTAGGTCACCAGCTGCTTCTTGATCTGGCGCACCTCCGGGGTCGGGTCGACCAGCTTGGTCAGCGCGGTCGTGGTGGACGCGAACTGCGCCTCGCCGGCCTTCGCGTCGGCCACCGCCTCACCCTGCTGGCGGATGAAGGCATTCGGCGGATCGATCACCGACTGGTGCCAGGTCAGGTAGCGCCCCGGCGTGTTGCTGAAACCGAGGAACTGCTCGTAGGCATCGGCGCTGCTGCGGAACAGGCGCTCGCTTTTCAGCGTGCCCAGGTCGAGGCGGTCCAGGAACGGACGGTCGCCCTGCGGCGAGGCGCCACGGCCGCTCAGGAACACGTGATTACCCTCCTGGCGCACGACCTGTGCGCCGTTCGGCAGGCGGGTAAAGACCAGGTTGCCGGGGTTGCCGTACAGCTCATCGCTGGACATGTCCCACAGCAGGCGGCCTTCCTTCTTCGGCTGGTCCACATCGACGATGCGGGTCTGCATCCAGTGGCGGTTCTCGTCGTTCTCGAACTGGAACGCCACGGCCGGATCGGCAGTCCATGCGAAGCCCTCAAATCGCTGCGCGGTACGGGTGATTTCGGTCGGCTTGCCGTTGAACGGCGCCTTCAGCATCAGCACGCGATCGCGATGCGGCACGTTGACCTTCCAGTCGCCCTTGTCCAGCGCTTCGGCATAGACCAGGGTGGCCGGATCGGTGGCACGCCAGTCGAAACCGCGCGGACCTTCCGGTACGCCGTGCACCGGCACGCGGTCGGCCAACGGCAGGCTGGCGATCGGCGTGGACTTGCCGCTGGCGATGTCCAGCACGGCCACGTCGTTGGCGAAGCGCTGGTAGGTCACCGCATGCGAATACGGTGCCTTGATCGATTCGGTCAGCACGTGCACGCCATCGGGCGCGGCGCTGACTTCATTGAACAGCGCCGGTTGCCCGACCGGGCGCACGCGGTTGGCGACGGTATCGACCACGGCCAGCTGCGAGGTACCGTAATAGGCGAACAGCTTCTCGTCATGGACGCTGGTCAGCGTGTCGCGGGCTTCGTAGGTGCTGCTTTCGCCGCTGCTGCCCAGCGACTCCTGCGCGTCCGGACCGGTCGGCACGCCGCCATTGGACGGCGCCGGGCCCTGGTTGGCCGGCACCAGCTTCACCAGCAGGTTCTGGCTGCCGCCCAGCCACTGCACGGTATAGCCGAAAATCGGGTTCAGCTGCACGTTCGGCACCTGCTTCACCTGGCCGGTTGCCGCATCGCCCACCCACAGCTGTACGCTGGTATCGACCGCATTCTGGAAGGCGAAGTGGCTGCCATCGGCCGACCACAACGCGCCGGTGGCGCAGCCCTGCGGCAGGTTGACCTTGGTCTCCTTGCCGCTGCCGATGTCGACCAGGGTGAAGTCGGCCACGCAGGCCGGAATGCCGTAGCCACCGGGGGTGTCATGGCGACTGCGGTTCTTCGGTTCCAGGCGCACGCCGGCCAGCTTCAGATACGGCTGGGCGACACGGCTGATCGAAGGGTAGGTCTGCGCAGTGGTCAGCAGCAGGCGCTGCCCCCCCGGGGCCACGTTCGGCGCTGGCGGCGGCGGCGCCTTCAGCACCTTGAGCAGGTGTTCCGGCGGCTTTGCGTAATCGGCAAGCGCCGGGCCAGCGGCCAGCAGGCCGACGGTGGCAACGGCAACGGCCGCCGCCAGAGAGGTTCGACGGATCAGCATCCTTATCCCCTGGGTGTGAATGGGTACCCGGCATCGGGCATGAACCGGAATCTAGCACCGCAGGGGTTGTCGTGAATGGGCCGGAAGGGCTAGTGGCCGGATGGGGCAAAGTGCGGCCCCGGCAGGTGCCGCGGAACTGCCGGCACCTGCCGGGCGTGGCCTGGCACTACTGCTGCGCGTGCAGGTCCCAGGTGGCCAGGTAGTCGGGGTCGACCACGATCATGCCGCTGGTGCGCATGCGGTACTCGCCGGGCTCGGCCGGTTGGTACTGGTCCAGCATCGGTGGCAGGTAGCGCTCGTGGCCATCATTCTCGTCGGCCAGCACCACGCCCTCGTCGGCGCTGATGCGTAGCACCGTGCCGGCATACTGCTCCAGCCCCTTTACCTGGCCGTCGCCGCCATAGCGGGTCACCCCTACCAGTACGACCTTGCCGATCATTTCCTCGACCTTGGCGTCGTCCAAGGGCGGCAGCATGGGAGTGAATTCGTCGCTCATCGGTGCACCTCCGTAGCCTGCAGGACATCGTGGATGAGGTTTCCGCTTCGCAGTGCGCGTCGCTGGCAGCCGAGCAGGTACCCAGCCTGGAGCCTCTGCATCGAGAGTGCCAGTACGCCCATGAACCCAAGGGTTCCTGGAGCACGATGCTGCCATCGCAGGCGGAAGGGACAGGTGAAGGCCGAAATCGGTCCTCGCCGATCAGAGGGTTGCACCTGCACCCACGCTAGAATGCACGCATGCGCACCGTACATGCCCTCCGCTACATCACGCCCTTGCGGGAAGGTGGCTCCCTGCCGGCCGTGGTCGAGACCGACGACGACGGCATGGCCGTGCTGAAGTTTCGTGGCGCCGGCCAGGGCCCGAAAGCGTTGATCGCCGAGCTGATCGCCGGCGAGATGGCACGCACGCTGGGCCTGCCGATTCCGGAAATCCTGTTCGTCGAGCTGGACCGCGAGTTCGCCCGCACTGAGCCCGACCCGGAGATCCAGGAGCTGATCCGCGCCAGCGAGGGCCTGAATCTGGGCCTGGACTATTTGCCCGGCGCGATCAATTACGATCCGGCGGCAATGCCGGTGGATCCAGACCTCGCCTCGCGCATCGTCTGGTTCGATGCGTTCACCAGCAACGTCGATCGCACCACGCGCAATCCCAACCTGATGGTGTGGCATCGAAAGCTGTACCTGATCGATCACGGTGCCGCCATGTATTTCCATCACGACTGGGCCAACGCCGGCGATGCCTGCGAAAAGCCGTTCGTGCTGATCCGCGACCACGTGCTGCTGTCGTTCGCCAGCCGCGTCGCCGAGGTGGATGCCGAACTGGCCGCGCGCCTGACCGATGCCGAGATCGAGCGCATCGTCGGCCTGGTGCCGGACAGCTGGCTGGTCAACGAGCCGGCATTCGAAAGCCCGCAGGCCTATCGCCAAGGCTACATCGACTATCTCAAGCATCGCCTGAAAGTGCGTGCGGTGTTCGTGCAGGAGGCCATCCGTGCCCACGCTGCACACGTATGACTATGCGGTCATCCGCGTGGTACCGCGGGTGGAACGCGAGGAGTTCATCAACGTCGGGGTGATCGTCTCCTGTCCTGGCGCGCGTCATCTGGAGGCGGCCATCGAGATCGATCCTGCGCGCCTGCGCGCCTTCGCGCCGGCTCTGGACCAGGAGGCGCTGCAGCCGTGGCTGGATGCGATCGTGGCGATCTGTCGCGGCGACGCCAGCGCCGGGCCGATCGCACAGCTGCCCGCGCGTGCGCGCTTCCATTTCCTTACCGCCAAGCGCAGTTCGGTTGTGCAGATGTCGAGCACGCATGTGGGCCGCACGGCGGACCCGGCGGGCGTGGTGGAACACTTGATGACGAAGATGGTGCGGGTGCCGGCACCAACCGAGCAACATTGATTGGGTAGAGTCGACTGTTAGTCGACTAACGCGCGCAGCGTGGGCTCTTTGGCTGTGGTTGAGAAAGGCAGTCGACTAACAGTCGACTCTACCCAGTCGACTCTACCCAGTCGACTCTACCCGGTAGACGCCACCGGGCCGGTCCCATCACCGTGCGCGTTCGCCTGTCGACTCAAGCTCGCTCAACGGCCAGCGGCACCATCCATACGGATCGTCACTGATCTGCGCGGCAAGACCGGCTTGAACGGGATTTGCCAGAATGTAGCAAGCGTGCCTGTGCAGCGACGCGTCACTGCGGATCGCATGATCGCAATAACCCGCCTGCCAGATTGCCCCCCGGCTCCCTCGCCGTCGGTTTATTAGAAAGCTGCTGCGTGCCTTGAAACGCTGCACGCAGTAGCCCAGCGATTGACCACGAAGTTGAGCCAGCCAGTGAAGATGATCCGGCATGATGATCCAGGCAAGTGATGCAGCCAGGCCTTCCCGATCCATCGATCCGAGGAGCTGCATGGCAAGGTCGGCATTGGCAGGACAATCGAAGACGCGATGGCGGTTCCGGCACACCATGGTGATGGTGTAGACATTGCCCGCGATGGATCGCCGCCCGGAAAGCAGTTGGGGACTTGGCATGAGTTCGAGAATGCCCGCCCGCATGGATTTCCGGCATCGGTTCACTACCAATGCCAGAATCAGGGATCCTCTCGATACAGCGTCCGGGGATGTGGAGTCGCCTGGGTAGAGTCGACTGTTAGTCGACTATCGCGCGAAGCGCGGGCTTTCCAGCGTGGGAGAGAAGAGCAGTCGACCAACAGTCGACGCTACCCGGTCGGCTCTACCCAGCCGGTCATACCTGTCGGCCCTACCTGGGCAGCGCAAACGCCATCACGTAATCGCCGTTCGGGGTTTCCATGAAATGGTGGCCCCCGGCCATGATCACCACGTACTGGCGCCCACCCTGCTCGTACACCATCGGGTTGGCCTGGCCGCCGGCAGGCAGCTTGGCATGCCAAAGCTCCTTGCCGGTCTTCAGGTCGATGGCGCGCAGCAGGTCATCGGTGGCGGCGGCGATGAAGATCAGGCCGCTGGCGGTCACTACCGAACCACCGTTGTTCGGCGTGCCGATCTCGATCGGCAGGCCGGAACGGATGCCGAACGGACCATTGCCGCGCGCACTGCCGAACGGGCGGTCCCATAGCAGCTTGCCGGTGCGCAGGTCGATGGCACGGATGCCGCCATAGGGCGGCTGCTTGCACAGCAGGCCGGTGAATGGCAGGCGCCAACCGGCGTTGACGTCGATGGCATACGGCGTGCCGACCTGCGGATCGCCGGCGCCCTCGCCACCGCCCTTGTCGGCGCGGATCTTCTCGCGCGGCAACCAGCCCAGCCGGTCGGCCTCCGCGCGTGGCACCAGCCGGTTGTAGTTGGGCATGTCGTTGTAGTTGGCTACGATCACGCCGCGTCGCGTGTCGATGGACACGCTGCCCCAGTCCGAGCCGCCGTTGTAGCCGGGGTATTCGATGGAATGGCGCTCGCTGCTCGGCGGCGTGTAGAAGCCTTCGTAGTACGCCTTGCGGAACTGGATGCGGCAGACCAGCTGGTCGATCGGGGTGATGCCCCACATGTCACGCTCGGTCAGGTCATGCTCGCGACGCAGCGTGTGGTACAGCGAGAACAGCTGGGTGGGTGAACGCTGCTCGGGCTCGACGCCACCCACCGGTACCTTGCGCTCTTCGGCAGCGGTCAGCAGCTGGCCGTTGCGGCGGTCGAGAATGTAGATGTCACCCTGCTTGGTCGGCAGCAGGATCGCCGGCACCTTGCCTGCAGCCGTCGGGTAGTCGATCAGGCTGGCCTGCGAACCGAGGTCGTAGTCCCACACATCCTTGCGCACGGCCTGGAAATGCCAGGCCGGCTTGCCAGTGCTAACGTCGATCGCCACCAGCGAGGTCGAGTAGCGGTTCTGGTTTTCCGTGCGTGAGCCACTCCAGTAGTCGCCGGCTGAATTGCCCAGCGGCAGGTAGACCAGCCCGAGCGCCTCATCACCGGTGGCCGTGGTCCACATGTTCGGGGTGCCACGCGTATAGGTCTGCTCGCGTGGCGGCAGTCCGCTGCGCTCGGGCTGGTCCATGTCCCACGCCCAGCGCAGCTTGCCGCTGACCGCGTCGTAGGCCTGGATCACGCCCGACGGCGCATCGCGGCGCTGCCCATCCAGCACCTGGTGACCCGTGACGATCACTCCACGCACGATGGCCGGTGGCGAGGTGATCGAAACATAGCCCGGTGGGACCTCGCCCATGCCCAGGGTGATGTCGACCTGGCCGTTGTTGCCGAAATTCACGCACGGACGGCCGCTGTCCGCGTCCACTGCAATGATGCGCCCGTCCAGCGTGCCTTCGATGATGCGCGCCCAGCACGCCGGACGGCTGCCGGGTGCGGCGCTGCGGGTGACCGTTGGCGGTGGCTCGGGAAGGGCCAGATCCGCAGCGGCATCGGCCAACGCCGCATCGGCAATGGTCGGCGTGCTGGGCTGCTCGTAATAGCTCACGCCACGACAGGCGGCGGTATACGGAATCGAAGCATCCCTCACCTTTGGATCGAACCGCCACAGTTCCTTGCCACTGGCGGCGTCGAGTGCGATCAGGCGGTTGCGCGCGGTGCACAGGTACAGGCGGTCGCCGACCTTCAGCGGCGTGGTTTCCGCACCCCAGCGCTTGTTCGGCATGTCGCCAGTACGGAACTGCCAGGCCAGCTGCAACGTGGCCACGTTGGCCGGGGTGATCTGCTGCAGCGGCGAGTAGCGGGTGCCGGCATTGCTGCGCCCCCAGGCCGGCCAGTCGCCTTCGGCGGGCTGGTCAGCCGGCTGCAGGCCAGTGGTATCGCGCGTAGGTTCCAGTCCGGCACTGGCTGCGCCTTCCGGGAATGGCAAGTGCCCATCCACTTCGCCATGCGGGGCGAAAGCCAGACCGAAGGCCGCCACGAACACCAGCATCAGCACGCACGCCACGCTGCGCGACAGGCGCTTTGAAACCGGTTCGCGAAGGGTCGGCGCGAGCAGCGCCAGCACGATGCCGAGCGCGGTCACCAGGCCCAGCCGCGGCACCCAGCGCCAGTAGTCGCTGCCTGACTCCCACCAGGTCCACAGCAGCGTACCAATGAACACCAGTGCGTACAGCAGCGCCCCGCTGCGGCGGTTGCCGAACAACAGGATGCCGCTGGCCAGCAGGCCGGCCCCGGCGATGGCGTAGTAGGCCGAGCCCCCGAGACTGAGCAGCCACGCCCCCAGGCCGCCGATGACCAGGCCGAGCACGACCAGCAGCAGCGACAGCACGGTGACAAGGGGATGCCGGGAGGCGCGGGCAGGAGCGGACTGCGGCGTGGCGGACATCGTCGATCTCCGGGGGCAGCATGCGCCCTTATCCCACCGCCGATGTGAAGCGCGCGCGTATTTTCTGGGTGGACCTGACGGGGTGATCGTCGGCTGGGTGGTTGCCGACTGGGTGATTGTCGGCTGGGTGATTGTCGGCTGGGTGATTGTCGGCTGGGTGATTGTCGGCTGGGTAGAGTCGACTGTTGGTCGACTATCGCGCGCAGCGCGGGCTTTTCATCGCCCTGCGCAGAGCAGTCGACTGACAGTCGACTCTACCGCAGCGATCGGAGAATCCACCACGAAGATCCGCAGAAATGACGACGCCGGCACAGGGCCGGCGTCGTCGGGTACCTCTCACAGCGGCAGGGTCATTCCTGCGCGGCGTCCTCGCTGCTGGCCGCAGCCGGTGCGCCGTCGGTCGTGGCGGGGGTGGCGACCGCCACCTCGTCCTCGTCCTCATCGATCGAGGCATCCAAGCGCTCCACCGCCTGCAGCTTCTCATCCTTGGACAGACGGATCAGGGTGACGCCCTGGGTGTTGCGGCCGACGCGGCTGATTTCCGAGCCACGCGTACGCACCAGGGTGCCGCCATCGGAGATCAGCAGGACTTCGTCATTCGAGCCCATCAGCACCGCAGCAACCAGCTTGCCGTTGCGCTCGGTGGTCTGGATGCCGATCACGCCCTGGGTGCCACGGCCCTTGCGCGGGTAGTCCGGCAGCGGGGTGCGCTTGCCGTAGCCGTTCTCGGTGGCGGTCAGGATGTACTGCACGCTGGCGTCATCGGCACTATCGATCACCGCATCGCCATTGGCGGTGGCTTCCTCGACACCGTTGTCGTCCTCGTTCTCGTCCTCGATGCCACCGGCACTTTCGGCCACGATCAGGCTGACCACTTCCTCGCCGGCCGGCATCCTGATGCCACGCACGCCGGTTGCGGTACGGCCCATCGAGCGGACTTTGTCCTCGCCGAAGCGCACGGTCTTGCCATTGGAGGCGAACAGCAGGATGTCGCGCTGGCCGTCGGTCAGGCCGACGCCGACCAGGGCATCGCCCTCATCGAGATTGATCGCGATCTTGCCGCGGGCCAGGCGGAAGGCGAACTCGCCCAGCGGGGTCTTCTTGACCGTACCGTTCTTCGTGGCAAAGAACACGAACTGGCCATCGGCGTACTCGCGCACCGGCAGCACGGCCTGCACGCGTTCGCCCGGTTCCAGCGGAATCCAGTTGATGATCGGACGGCCACGGGCGTTGGAACCCGCTTCCGGCAGCTGGTAGACCGGCAGCCAGAACACCTTGCCCGAACTGGTGAAGGTCAGCAGCGTATCGTGCGTGTTGACCAGCCACAGCTGTTCGATGAAATCCTCTTCCTTGGTCGCCGCCGCACTGCGACCACGGCCGCCGCGGCGCTGCGCGCGGTACACGCTGACCGGCTGGCGCTTCACGTAGCCGGCGTGGGACACGGTGACCACCACGTCTTCCGGCGCGATCAGGTCCAGGATGTCCAGGTCTTCTTCGCTGTGGCGGATTTCGGTGCGACGTTCGTCGCCGAACTCGGCCTTGACGTTGACCAGCTCCTCGCGGATGACCTGCAGCAGGCGATCGGGATCTTCCAGGATGTGGATCAGCCCGGCGATCACTTCCAGCAGCTGCTTGTACTCGTCGGTCAGGCGGTCCTGCTCCAGCCCGGTCAGGCGGTGCAGGCGCATTTCCAGGATCTGGGTGGCCTGGATCTCGGTCAGCTGGTAGCCGCCCTCGACCAGGCCGACGCCCTTGGGCAGGTCTTCAGGACGCGATGCTTCGGCACCGGCGGCACCCAGCATCGCACCGACCAGGCCCGGCTCCCACACGCGTGCCAGCATGCGCTCGCGGGCTTCATTCGGGTTCGGCGAGGTCTTGATCAGTTCGATCATCTCGTCGATGTTGGCCAGTGCGACGGTCAGGCCTTCCAGCACATGGGCACGGGCGCGCGCCTTGCGCAGCTCGAACACGGTGCGGCGGGTGACCACTTCGCGACGGTGGCGGACGAACGCCTCCAGCATCTGCTTGAGGTTCATCAACTGCGGGCGGCCATCGACCAGCGCCACCATGTTGATGCCGAACACCGATTCCATCTGCGTCTGCTGGTACAGGTTGTTCAGCACAACCTCGGCAGATTCGCCGCGCTTGATCTCGATGTAGATGCGCATGCCGTCCTTGTCGGACTCATCGCGCAGCTCGCTGATGCCTTCGATCTTCTTTTCCTTGACCAGCTCGGCGATCTTCTCGATCAGACGCGCCTTGTTCACCTGGTAAGGAATTTCGGTGACGATGATCGATTCGCGGCCGTTGTCGGCCACTTCGATATCGGCCTTGGCACGGATGCGCACGCGGCCACGGCCGGTGCGGTAGCCGGCGACGATGCCGGCAGTGCCGTTGATGATGCCGGCAGTCGGGAAATCCGGGCCCGGGATGTATTCCATCAGGCCGTCGACGTCGATTTCCGGGTTGTCGATCAGCGCGATGCAGGCGTTGATCGATTCGCTCAGGTTGTGCGGCGGGATGTTGGTCGCCATGCCCACCGCGATACCGGCCGAACCGTTGACCAGCAGGTTCGGGAACCGGGTCGGCATGACCGTCGGCTCCAGTTCCTTTTCATCGTAGTTGGGCTGGAAATCGACGGTTTCCTTGTCGATGTCCGCCATCAGCTCATGCGCCAGGCGCGACATGCGCGCCTCGGTGTATCGCATCGCCGCAGCGGAGTCGCCGTCGATGGAGCCGAAGTTACCCTGGCCGTCGACCAGCATGTAGCGCAGCGAGAACGGCTGAGCCAGGCGCACCAGCGTGTCGTATACCGACTGATCGCCATGCGGGTGGTACTTACCGATGACATCACCGACGATACGCGCCGACTTGAAGTAAGGCTTGTTGCTGTGCGCGTTCAACTCGTTCATCGCGAACAGCACGCGACGATGCACCGGCTTGAGGCCGTCGCGCGCATCCGGGAGCGCGCGGCCCACGATCACGCTCATGGCGTAATCGAGGTAGCTCTTGCGCATCTCGTCTTCCAGGTTGACCTGGATGATTTCCTTGGCGGTTTCTGCCATTCGGGTTCCGTTGTCTGGTAGCGGTCCAGTCCGGCGCAGCCCTCTGCGGGAGGGGGTCGCGCCGGAACCTCGATTCAACCTGTGGATACTACCACAACAGGCCGTTTTCCGCCTCCCTTCATGGGGATTTTACCGGCACAAATCAGGAACTTAGGGCCCCATACCGCCCCTGTAGAGCCGAGCCCATGCTCGGCTGCGGCGGATTCGCTGGCTGAGCCGAGCGTGGGCTCGGCTCTACAGACATCCGCGACCCTGCCCGCCTCAGCCGCCGAAGGCGGCGCGCATGTTGTCGGCGGTCGGGTTCAGGATCACCCCGCGCTCAGTCACGATGGCATCGATCAGCTCGCCCGGGGTGACGTCGAACACCGGGTTCCAGGCGGCGATGCCCTCGGCCACGGTGCGGGTACCGCCCACGCCGTACAGCTCGCCCGGATCGCGCTGCTCGATCTCGATCTGGCTGCCGTCCACGGTGTCCATGTCCACCGTCGAGGACGGCGCTACGACCATGAACTTCACGCCATGATGGCGGGCCGCGATGGCCAGCTGGTAGGTGCCGATCTTGTTGGCGGTATCGCCATTGGCGCAGATGCGGTCTGCACCGACGATCACCCACTGCACGGCGCCGGTCTTCATCAGGTGCGAGGCAGCCGAATCGGCGATCAGGGTAGCGTCGATGCCATCCTGCTGCAGTTCCCACACCGTCAGGCGGGCGCCCTGCAGCCAGGGCCGGGTCTCGCCGGCAAACACGCGGGCGATGCGGTGCTGGGCCATGCCAGCGCGGATCACGCCCAGCGCCGTGCCGAAGCCTGCGGTGGCCAGCGAGCCGGTATTGCAATGGGTCAGCACGCCGCTGCCGGCCTCGATCAGGCCAGCACCCAGCGCCCCCATGTGGCGGTTGGCGGCCAGGTCTTCATCGGCAATCGCCTGCGCTTCCGCCTCCAGCAACGCCTTCCAGTCTGCGCCGGCGGCGTTCAGGCAACGGCGCATGCGCGCCAGCGCCCAGGCCAGGTTGACCGCCGTCGGGCGCGACGCATTGAGGCGCTGCAGGGCTGGCTCCAGCTGCTGCAGCGCATGCGCGCCATCGGCGGCTTGCACCTCGCGTGCCGCGAGCACCACGCCCCACGCGGCGGCAATACCGATCGCCGGCGCGCCACGCACGGTCAGCGCGTGGATGGCGCTGGCAACCTCGTCACTGTCATGGCAGACCACGTGCTCGACCACGAACGGCAGCTTGCGCTGGTCCAGCAGTTGCAAGGCATCGCCGGTCCACAGGATCGGGCGGATGTGGTCGTAACGGGCGTAGTCGATGTCGGAGGCAGTGTTCATGGGCCCATTGTAGGGCCACGCCCCGCGTGGTTGGAGCCTGCCCCGGCTCAATTCACCGAGAATTCGGCGCGGCAGCCGCCGTCCACCCAGATCCCGTTGCGGTTCCAGCCCCAGGTGCTGCCTTCCTCGCAGGGCGTGCTGGACAGCTGCTCGGAGACCACAGCACCCACCGAGATGCTGGCGCCGCAGAAGCGGCGCTTCTTCGACTTCGATTCGCAGGTCAGGCGGCGCGGCACATCGACGAAGCGGCCGTCCTCGTCGGCCACCTCGAAATCGCCCTGGCAGCCACGGCTGGTCCAGACTTCATTGCGCTTGTAGCCCCATCCCTGGCCTTCGCGGCACGGCAGCACCGACAACTGGCGAAGCAGGCGCACCGGCGCGCCATCCAGGCGTACCGGGCAACTCTGCGGACGGCCATTGGATTCGCAGCGCACCACGCGGCGCACCAGGCGCTTGCCTTCCGTTGCCGCAGGCGCCGCACCCTGCGCACGGCGCGCCCGGAACTCGGCGCGGCAGCCGAGGGTGACCCACACGCCGCTGCGGTCGGTGCCCCACTCGCTGCCGCGGATGCAGCTGTTGCTCGACAGCTGGCGCACCAGATCGACGCCGTTGTCCACATCGATATCGCAGTGCACCCAGCCCATGTCGCGCGATTCGCAGGTCACCACTTCGCCGTCATAGCCTGCCTGCTGGGCCGACGCCGATGACGGCAGCCAGGCACCCCAAAGCGCGATGGAGTACACCGGTGCCGCCACGACCGCAAACCACTTGACCAATGCCTTCCCCAACAGGAGTGGACGAATTCCGATGCCAGTGTCCCGCATCTGCCGTGATAAGAGCATCATCCCGCTTACCGAAGCAAGCGCGGAAACGCGGCAATCCGTTCAGTCTTCAACGTTCAGGAACGTGCGCCGCGCTCACGCGTGGGCAAAGTCGTAGGCCAGCACATCAGCAATCCGCGGCGTGCGGTTCATCGCCATCAACAGGCGGTCGACACCCACCGCCACCCCGGCGCAGGCGGGCATCGACGGCAGCGCCAACAGCAGCGCCTCGTCCACGGCCGGTAGCACCTGGCCGCGCTCGTGGCGGCGCTGCAGATCGCGCTGGAAGCGCGCGCGCTGCTCGTCAGCGTCGTTCAGTTCGTGGTAGCCGTTGGCCAGTTCCACCGCGCCCAGGTACAGCTCGAAACGTTCGGCCAGCGGGGGCGTGCCCGGGCGGATGCGGGCCAATGCTGCCTGGCTGGCCGGCCAGTCGTGGACCACGGTCATGACATCGCCATCGAAGCGCGGCTGGATACGGTGGGTCATCAGCAGATCCAGCCAGTCATCGCGGGTCAGCCCGACCGGGTCGATGTGCACCTCGCCCAGCGCGGCACGCAGCGCGGCCTCATCAGCATCGAACGGATCCACGCCCACATGCTGCTGGAACAGCTCGCGGTAGCTGAGCACACGCAGCGTCGCACTGCGCCCGACCAGGGCCAACGCCTGGCCTACCAGCTCGGCGGTTTCCTGCACCAGCCGGTGGTGGTCCCAGCCGACCCGGTACCACTCAAGCATGGTGAACTCCGGGTTGTGGCGGCCGCCGGCCTCGCCATTGCGGAACACCCGGCCCAGTTCATAACAGTCGCCCACGCCGGCAGCGAGCAGGCGCTTGAGCGGATACTCCGGCGAGGTGCGCAGCCATCGGCGGCGTCCGCCGGCATCGACATGGCCGGTGAAGTCGGTATGGAAGCTGTCGATGTTCGGCTCGGTGTTGCCCGCGACCGACAGGATCGGCGTCTCCACCTCGAGCACATCGCGCTCTGCAAAGAAGCGGCGCACCAGCGCATTGAGCGCGGCGCGCTGCTGCAGCGCGCGCAGCAGGGCCTCGCTCACAGGATGCCCTCCGGGCGCGGATGGTCGAGCGGCAGGGTCAGCAGATCGCGCGTATCGTCGATGTAGCCGCTGGCCAGGTACAGGCGCCGTGCCAGTTCGTTGTGGTGGTTCACTTCCAGGCGCAGGCGGCTGACGCCACGACCGCGAGCGCGCTGTTCGCAGATGGCCAGCGCCTGCTTGCCGCGGCCACGCCCACGCGCGCGATGGCTCAGGTACAGCTCGTCCAGCAGCATGAAGTGGCCGCCCTGCTCCAGGCTGAAGCCCATCGCGATCACCGCGTAGCCGACCACCTCGCCCGCCTCGTCCAGCCACAACAGCACTTCGCCATTGCGCGGATCGGCCAGCAGCGCGTCCACGCCGCGACGCACGCGCGCGTCATCGAAGTCGATCCTGTCTTCGGCGTAGAACTCGCGCATCAAGGTGATCAACAATTCCTCGTCGGCACGGGTGGCCAGGCGGAAATCCAGTGGGGCGGTCTGCATCGGTGCTCCTTTGTGCTGCATGCCAGGCGCGGCACCCGGCGGGATCGTCATTCGTGTTCGGCAAGGTAGGCCAGCAGGCGTTCCTCGTCCCACACCGGCACGCCCAGCGACTGCGCCTTGTCCAGCTTGGAGCCGGCCTCGGTGCCGGCGACCACGAAGCTGGTTTTCTTCGACACGCTGCCGGAAACCTTGGCGCCCAGCGCCTCCAGGCGCTCCTTGGCGACATCGCGGGTGAGCTGGGCCAGGGTGCCAGTGAGCACAACGGTCTGCCCGTCCAGCGGGCCCGCCACGATCTCGGCCAGCGCCGGCGCCTTGGCCAGGATCTGCTGCATCGCCTTCTCGGCCGCCAGCAACATCTCGCCATGGCCATCGGCATCGAGCCACTCCGCCAGTCCGCGCGCGGTGTCATCGGGCAAGCCGGCATTGACGAACTGGCCATGCTCGGCATCGAGCACCGCCTGTGCCCCCGGGAGCGCTGCCACCAGTTTTTCGGCGCGCAGACGGGTGATGCCGGGGATCTCCGATTCGACCAGCAGCTGCGCCAGGTCCAGTCCCTCGCGCAGCTTGGCACTGGGGGCATGTACATCGCTGATGCGCACCTGGCCGACCTGCAGCAGGTCATCGATGGCCTGCTGGTTGCCCTGCTGTTCGAAGAAGTGACCGAGCGAGCGCGCCACTTCGCCACCGATGTCCGGCACGCGCTTGAACAGCGGCCACGGCAGATGGCGGATCAGTTCCAGGTCACCGAACCACTGCGCCAGGGCCTTGGCGGTGCTCTCGCCGACGTGTTCGATGCCGAGCGCGAACAGCAGGCGTTCCAGCGTGGCGGCACGACTGGCGTCGATTGCTGCGATCAGGTTGTCGGCCCACTTGGTGGCGATCTTCTTCGTGTTCCATTCGAAGCTGGCGGGCTGTGCCAGCGCCTGCGCGCGCCAGCCCGGATCGCTGCCGTCCAGCTTCAGCACGGCGTTGAGTACCGCGCCACTGCCCTCGGCGGGCAGATGCGGTTTCAGCGCAGCGGCCAGTGCGGACGGGTCTTCCGCATCCAGCACCAGCTTCAGGTGCAGCAGCTGGTCACGACTGAGCCGGTACAGGTCGGCCACGCTCCTGACGATGCCGGCGTCGACCAGGGTTTCGATGTACTTGTCGCCCAGGCCATCGATGTCCATCGCGCGACGCGAGGCGAAATGGGCAATGGCTTCCTTGCGCTGCGCCGGGCAGGACAGTTCGCCCGAGCAGCGCCATGCTGCTGCCCCTTCCTCGCGCACGATCTCCGAGCCGCACACCGGGCAGCGCGTCGGCATCTGCCACGGCATAGTGCCCTGTGGACGGCGGTCGAGGATGACGCTGACCACTTCGGGAATGACATCGCCAGCACGCCGCACGATCACGCTGTCGCCGACGCGCACATCCAGGCGTGCGATCTGGTCGGCGTTGTGCAGGGTGGCGTTGGACACGATCACGCCGGCCACGGCCACCGGTGCCAGTCGCGCGACCGGTGTTGCGGCACCGGTGCGGCCGATCTGGATCTCGATGGCCTCTACCGTCGTGCTCTGTTCCTGCGCCGGGAACTTGTGCGCGATGGCCCAGCGCGGCGCGCGCGAAACGAAGCCCATGGCCTGCTGGCCGGCGCGGTCATCCAGCTTGTAGACCACGCCGTCGATGTCGAACGGCAGGCGATCGCGGCGCTCACCGATATCGCGGTAGTAGCCGAGCAGGCCATCAGTGCCCTCCACCACCTTGCACAGCTCGCTGACCGGGAAACCCCAGGCGCCGAGCTGGGCCAGGGTGCCCGAATGGGTGTCCGGCAGTTCGCCGCCCTGCACTTCGCCGGTGCCGTAGGCGAAGAAACTCAGCCTGCGCTGCGCACTGATCTTCGGATCGAGCTGGCGCAGCGAGCCGGCCGCGGCGTTGCGCGGATTGGCCAGCACCTTGCCGCCGTGCAGGCGCGCACGCTCGTTGTAGGCCTCGAAGTCGGCGCGGGCCATGTACACCTCGCCGCGCACCTCCAGCACATCCGGCCAGTCCTTGCCGTGCAGGCGCTTGGGAATGTCGCCGATCTCGCGCAGATTGGCCGTCACGTCCTCGCCGGTCGTGCCATCGCCACGGGTCGCGCCGAGCACGAAATGACCGTCCTCGTAGCGCAGGCTGATCGCCAGCCCGTCCATCTTCGGCTCGGCCGAAAACCGCAGGCTGCGACGCCCCAGCCGCTCGTCAATGCGGCGCACGAAATCAGCCACCTCCTCGTCGCTGAACGCATTGGACAGCGACAGCATCGGCACAGCGTGGCGCACCTCGGCGAAGCGGCCGGAAGGACGCGCACCGACCTGCTGGGTCGGGCTGTCGGCGCGGGCCAGTTCAGGATGTTCGCGCTCCAGTGCTTCCAGTTCGCGCACCAACCGGTCGTAATCGACGTCGGGGATCTCCGGCGCGTCCAGCTCATGGTAGGCGCGGTTGGCCTGGGCGATCTGCCGGCGGAGGTCGTCGGCGCGTTCGGCGGGGCTGGGACTCATCGGGATCCGGTGGTTCTGGGATGGCCGGGGATTCTACCGCGCCCGGCCGTCAGGCCCTGTAACGCCCTGCCTTCGCAGCGTCGCGCCATGCTCGACGGCCGCTCCCCTGCCCTGGTGGCCAACCTTCTCCCCTCCCGGCAGGTGCCGACCTTCTCCCCGCCCCGGCAGGTGCCAACCTTGGTTGGCACACCTGCAGCCGAGCATGGCTCGGCACTACAAAAAGCGGGCTTGCCGCCCACCGCAACCAGCGCTAGCGTGCGACGGTCTGCCCTTCGGAATCGTGCCCGTGACCCTGCCTGCTTCCCGTCGACGCTTCCTGCAACTGGCCGGTGCTGGCCTCGCCGTCGCTGGCAGCGGGCTGCCGCAGCTTGGCCATACCCAACCGGCGACAGCCGCCGCTCCTGCCCCCGCCGAAGGTGCGGTGCTGCTGAATTTCAACGAATGCCCCTACGGCCCCTCGCCCGCAGCCCAGCAGGCAGCACGCGACAGCATCGCCGGATGCGGTCGCTACCGCTTCGCGCTGGCAGGCCAAGTGCGCGATGCCTTCATCGAGCAGGCGCGCATCCCGGCTGATCACGTGCGCCTCTATCCGGGTTCCAGCGAACCGCTGAACCGTGCCGCCGTGCTGTGGACCGGGCCGCAGGCGGGACTTGTAGTCGCCGACCCGACCTTCGAGACGCTCGGCGAGGTCGCCGCCGCCCACGGTGCGCATGTGCAGAAAGTGCCGCTGCGCGAGGACGGTGCGCATGACCTGCGTGCGATGGTCGCTGCCGCGCACGCGCGCGCGACCGGGCTGCTGTATGTGTGCAACCCGAACAATCCGACTGGGTCGATCAGCCCGCCAGATGAGCTTGCCTGGCTGCTGGCCCACAAGCCCGCATCGACCCGCGTGCTGGTCGACGAGGCCTACCTGCAGTACAGCGATCAGCCCAGCCTGATCACCCAGGTGACGCAGCGCGATGACCTGATCGTGCTGCGCACGTTTTCCAAGCTGTACGGCATGGCCGGCCTGCGCCTGGGCGTGGCGGCCGCACATCCCGACCGTCTGCGCGAACTGGCCAGCCTGGGCGACAACCCGCTGCCGGTTCCGGCGCTGGCGGCGGCACTGGCCAGCCTGCGCGACCCGCAGCTGATCCCCCAGCGGCGCCTGCAGAACGCCACGGTGCGGCAGGCCACCATCGCCTGGCTCGGCAAGCGCGGGTTCAGCTGCGTACCCTCGGAGGCGAACTGCTTCATAGTCGACGTGCAGCGCGATGGCAGCGCGTTCGCCAAGGCAATGGCGGAGAACGGCGTGGTGATCGGGCGCAGCTGGCCGATCTGGCCGCAGCGCGTGCGCGTAACGGTCGGCACCGAAGAGGAGATGGCCGCATTCCGCCGTGCGTTCGCCAAGGTGGCCGGCGTACCGGCCTGACCCTGTTGGTGGGGGCGAACCTTGGTTCGCCCCATCCACGCATGGCGTGCATCTACTGTTATGGGTGCCGACCGTTGGTCGGGGTGGGTGCCGACCGTTGGTCGGCACACCATGGCGCTCACCAGCGCGGGGTCTTGGTCAGCGGCGGTGCCTGGTGCTGGCGGTCGTAGGCGCGCAGCTCGTCACGGATGTGCGCGATGCGCTGGCGCCCCAGGGCGTTGCGGCTGTCATCCAGCACCACGCCATCGAGCAGCTCGGCCATGCGCTGCACGGTCGGCAGCATCTTCTCCCAGGCGTCCAGCGCGGTCAGCGGCGCCGGCAGCGTCAGGAAGAATGCGATGGCCGGGGTTTCCATGGCGCGGATGTTGGCCATGTCGAAGCTGCCCGGCTTCATGATGCTGGCCATCGAGAAGATCGGCCCGCGTTCGGGGTGGCCTTCCACCAGGCGGTGGAACACGTTCATGTGGCCGAACACCAGGCCGGTCTTCTCTGCGGCCACCACGATGTCCTCGCCACGCAGCTGCTCGCCGGCCCGGGCGGCCACGAACAGCGAGACGATCTTGTCGAAATCCTGGGTGGCGCGCTTGCCGAGGTCGCTGGCGCCTGGGTCGGTATCGGTCAGGCCGAGTTCGGCCTGCTCGCCCTCCGTGCCCATGCCCGGTTCGATGCGACCCTCGGCCACGGCGACGCCGTCGTCGCCCAGCACCGGCTCACGGCGCTCGCCACTGGTGGGCTCCGCGCTTTCCACGCGGCGCCCCTGGGGCTTTTTCTTCGGACGGCCAAACAGGAAGATCGCGGCGATCAACAGCAGGCCGGCGGCCAGGATGCCGATGCGCAACAGTGCCGTGTCGGACATTCGATAGGTTCTCCGGCTAGTTCATTCAGGTAACTAGGATGGCACGTCAGGCCGCGCCCGCCAATCGCGCGGCCTCTTCCAGGTCCACGCTGACCAGGCGGCTGACGCCTGGCTCACGCATGGTCACGCCGGACAGCTGGTGCGCCGCCTCCATCGTCGCCTTGTTGTGGCTGACGAACAGGAACTGCACCTTCTCGCTCATTTCCTTGACCATGTTGGCCAGGCGGCCGACGTTGGCTTCGTCCAGCGGTGCGTCCACCTCATCCAACAGGCAGAACGGCGCCGGATTCAGCTGGAAGATGGCGAACACCAGCGCCACCGCGGTCATCGCTTTCTCACCGCCGGACAGCAGCGAGATGCTGGACACGCGCTTGCCCGGCGGGCGCGCCATGATGGTCACGCCGGTATCGAGCAGGTCTTCACCGGTCAGCTCCAGGTAAGCATGGCCGCCACCGAACAGGCGCGGGTACAGCGCCTGCACGCCGGCGTTGACGCGGTCGAAAGTGTCCTTGAAGCGGCCGCGGGTCTCGCGGTCGATCTTGCGGATGGCATCTTCGAGGGTTTCCAGCGCTGTGGTCAGGTCGGCGTGCTGCGAATCCAGGTAGTCCGAGCGCTGCGACGCCTCGCCATACTCATGGATGGCCGCCAGATTGACCGGCTCCAGCCGGCGCATGCGAGCATCGATCTGGTGGACCGCCTGCTCCCAGTCGCCCAGGCGGGCATCCTCGGGCAGTGCGTTGAGCACGTCCTGCAGCACGAAGCCGGCCTTTTCCACCGCCGCTTGCAGGGTGTCGGCACTGAGCACCAGCGCCTGCTGGTCGAGCTTGCGCTGCGAAATGCGCTCGCGCTGGACCAACGCCTGCTCGTCGCGCTGGTGGCGGGTCTGCTCGTAATTGCGCAGCTCGGCGTCGATGCCGTCCAGCAGCGTTCGCGCCTCGGTCAGCACGCGATCGGCGCGCACACGCTCTTCCAGCGCATTCTGGTGCTCGGCCTGCAGTGCTTCGATCGGCGAATCACCTTCGTCCAGCTGCGAATGCAGTTCGCCCAGCCGCGAATCCAACTGTCCACGTTGGGTGCCCATGCGTTCCAGCGCCTGGCTCAACGAGGCCAGCTGCGCCCGCTGCGATTCCAAAGTCAGGGCCAACGAATGCGCGCGCTCGCGTACCGCGCGGGCGGCATCGCGGGCCAGGTCGCGGGCTTCGGTCAGCTGGCGGCGTTCGCCCTCCAGCCGCTGCCGGGTCGACTCCAGGTCGCCCATGCTGCTGACCGCACTCTCCAACCGCGAGCGTGCTTCACGCGCCTGCTCGTTGTTGGCTTCAATGGTTTCCTGCAGTTGCTTCAACTCGCCTTCGATGCGGTCGATGCGCGTGCGCGCCGCCTCCACCTTGCCCTGCTGGCCCTGCAACTGGCCGGCCAGTTCGGAGACCGCACGATGGGCCTGGTACAGCGCGCGCTGCGCGTCTTCACGCTGCTGTTCGGCAGCCTGCAGCTGCTCACGGAAACCGGCCAGCTGTTCTTCCAGCTCAGCCTCGCGGTCCTGCAGCTGTTCGATCTGCTCGCGAAGCTCCTGGATCTCGCGTTCGCGCAGCAGCGCCCCCTGCTGGGCCGCGCCGGAGCGCGATACGCGCAGCCAGCCCTGGCCCAGGCGCTCGCCACCCTGGGTGATGACCGAATCACCTTCCGGCAGGCTGCCCTGCAACGCCTTCGCTTCGGAAAGGTCCTTGGCAGCATGCAGGTGTGCCAGCAGGCGACGGATCGCCACCGGACCACGCACGCGCGCGGCCAGCGAGGTCGGGGCGACCTTCAGCTCGTCATCGCCGTTGGCGACCAGCGCAAGGTGACCATCGCCGAGCTCACCCAGGGCATCGACCAGGCTGGCCGGGTCATCGACCAGCACACCTTCGATCAAGTGGCCGAGCGCGCTTTCCACCGCGTTTTCCCAGCCGGCATCCACGTCGAGGCGCTCGCCGACACGCGCCGCAGAATCCAGCCCCCGGGCCTTCAGCCACGCGACTGCCGCGCCCTGCTCCTGGCCCAGCGCGGCCTGCTGCAGGGCCTCCAGCGAGGCCAGGCGGCCACGAAGGCCGTTGGCCTGCTTGCGCAGTTCGGCCAGTTCGTTCTGGCCATTGCGCTGCTGTTCCTGCACCGCCGCCACGCCCTGCTTGCGCAGCTCGACGTCTTCGCTCAGCTCATCCAGCGCAGCCTTCTGCGTGTCGTGTCGCAGGTGCAGCTGCTCGAAGGCCTCTTCCAGCGCATCCACATCCAGCCCGGCGCGCTCGGCGGCCAGGGCCTCACGACGCCGGTCGGCATCCAGGATCTGCTTGTCCAGATAGTCCACGCGCGTGCGCTCGACATCGCCGGCGCGCGAGGCTTCCGAACTCTGCGAGGTGTGCTGTTCCCAGCGCTGCTGCCAGCTGGCCAGCCGCTCTTCGGCCTCGCGCAGGCTTTCCTGCTTGATCTCGTTTTCTTCCTGCAGTGCTTCCAGCTGCGGAGTGGCGGCCTCCACCGCCTCACGCAGCACCCTCAGCCTGGCCTCATCACCGCTGATGTGCTGCCCCAGTTCGGCCAGGGCCTGCTGGGTTTCATCGCGTGCCTTGTGCAGGCGCTGCGACAACTCGCGCTGGTGCTGGATCTGCTGTTCCAGGCGCGCCAGCGTACTGCCAACCTGGTAGACCGCCGCCTGCGCGGTGTTGAGCGCGTCGGCAGCCTCTTCGCGCCGCGCGCGCGAGGTTTCGATGCGGGCTTCGGCATCACGCTGGTCGGCGATCAGCTGCTGCAGCCGCGTTTCTTCCTGCGACAATCCTTCGCGCAGCTTGGACAGGCGTCCGTCGAGGCCGCGGAATTCCAGCGCCTTCCACTCGGCGTCCTTGACCCGGCGCTCTTCCTGCAGGGCCTGGTACTGCTCGGCCTGCTTGGCCTGGCGCTTGAGGTGCTCCAGCTGCTTGCTGATCTCGTCGCGCAGGTCGCCCAGCCGGTCCAGGTTCTCGCGGGTGTGGCGGATGCGGGTCTCGGTCTCCTTGCGGCGCTCCTTGTACTTGGAGATGCCGGCCGCCTCTTCCAGGTACACGCGCAGGTCTTCCGGGCGTGCCTCGATGATCTGGCTGATCATGCCCTGCTCGATGATCGAGTAGCTGCGCGGCCCCAGGCCGGTGCCGAGGAACAGATCGGTGATGTCGCGGCGACGGCACTTGGTGCCGTTGAGGTAGTAGTTGCTGGTGCCGTCGCGGCTGACCGTGCGCTTGACCGAGATTTCGTTGAACGAGGCGTACTCGCCCGAGATCGTGTGGTCGGAGTTGTCGAAGATCAGCTCGACGGTGGCCTGTGACACCGGCTTGCGGGCATTGGACCCGGAGAAGATCACGTCGGTCAGCGAGTCGCCGCGCAGGCGGCTGGCCGAACTCTCACCCATGACCCAGCGCACGGCGTCGATGATGTTCGACTTACCGCAGCCATTGGGCCCCACCACGCCGGTCATGTTGGTCGGCAGGTGCAGGGTGGTCGGATCGACGAACGACTTGAAGCCGGACAGCTTGATCGTGGAAAGACGCATAGGGGTTCCGGACTGGGGCCGGCAAGCGGCCTGCGTGCACCCTCCAAGTCATTGATCCTGCTGGGATCGATGCCCGTGGAACGGGTGTGACGCCCTGAGTATACCGATGTGGCCGTGTTCTACGAATGGGCGTGGAACATTACCCCCCGTCGGACGGACCTGGCCCGACACCGCGGAACGGCGCCAAAAACAAAACGGGCACCCTTGCGGGCGCCCGTTCTGCGGTGATGCCAGGCCTTGCGGCGCGGGATCAGGCTTCGGCGACGACGACGACCTTGACGGTGGTCTCGACGTCGGCGTGCAGGTGGACCAGCACGTCGTATTCGCCGATGTTGCGGAAGGCGCCTTCGCCCAGGATGACTTCGCTCTTTTCCAGCGGCAGGCCGGCGGCGGTGAAGGCCTCGGCGATGTCGCGCGGGCCAACCGAGCCGTACAGCTTGCCTTCGGTCGAAGCGTTGGCGGCGATGGTCACGCTCGCGCCTTCCAGCTTGGCCTTGCGGCCTTCAGCGTCGGCGTGGATGGCCTGGGCCTTGGCTTCGTATTCGGCGCGCTTGGCTTCGAACTCGGCCTTGTTGCTCTCGGTGGCCGGCACGGCCTTGCCCTGCGGCACGAGGAAGTTACGGCCGTAGCCCGGCTTCACGTCGACCAGGTCGCCCAGGTTGCCGAGGTTGGTGACTTTCTGCAGGAGGATCAACTGCATGGTATTGCTCCAGATAAGTTATTCGTTAGCGAGGCAACGCCCCGCAACAAAGGCTGTCCGAATAGCTGGCACAGCGGGGGCGGCGTCGGGCCGCCCCGCCTGCATCAGACGTCGTGGTTGTCGGTGTACGGGATCAGGGCCAGGAAGCGAGCGCGCTTGACGGCGGTCGCCAGCTGGCGCTGGTACTTCGACTTGGTACCGGTGACGCGGCTCGGCACGATCTTGCCGTTCTCGGTCAGGTACTGGCGCAGGGTGTTGAGATCCTTGTAGTCGATCTCCTTCACACCTTCAGCAGTGAACTTGCAGAACTTGCGGCGACGGAAGAACTTGGACATGGGAAGGCTCCTTAGGCGGCGGAAGCGGCGTCGTCGCCGGCTTCGTTGTCAGCGGTGTTGTTGGACTCGCCTTCTTCGTCGTCACGACGACGGCGCTCACCGCGCTCCGGCTTGTCACCCTTCTCGTCCTTGCTCTTCATGATCAGCGACTGCTCGGTGTCAGCCTCGTCACGCTTGATGACCAGGTTGCGCAGCACGGCGTCGTTGAAGCGGAAGCTCTCGGTCAGTTCGTTCAGAACGGCCTGGTCGGCTTCGATGTTCATCAGCACGTAGTGGGCCTTCACCAGGTTCTGGATCGGGTACGCCAGCTGGCGGCGGCCCCAGTCTTCCAGACGGTGGATGGTGCCGTTGCCGTTCTCGACCAGCGACTTGTAGCGCTCGATCATGGCCGGGACCTGCTCGCTCTGGTCCGGGTGGACCATGAACACGATTTCGTAATGACGACTCATGTTTTTTTCTACCTTTCGGATGTGGCCTTGCGGCCGGACAGCCCCCCGCCGTTGAGACCGCGGTGGGGCAAGGGTTCCCGCCAGGGAGGCAGGAAGCCGCGCATTATGGCGCAGATGGGGTGGCCGGGCAACCGGTGGGCCACCTGACACCCTGAACCGGGGGCGAGCGCCCAGCCAACCCGGGTTGGGCGCTACCAGAACGATCAGGCCCCGGCCGGCCGCCAGGCCTTGTCGGCGTCAGTGGTGAAGCTCTCGCCGCAGCCACACTCGGCGGTGGCGTTCGGGTTGCTGAACGTGAAGGTCTCGCTCAGGCCGTGCTTGCCGAAGTCGATCACGGTGCCGTCCACCAGCGCCAGGCTCTTGGCGTCGACATAGATCTTCACGCCGTCCTGCTCGAACACGGTATCGCCCTCGCGCTCATCGCGGGCCAGGTCGGTGATGTGGCCCCAGCCGGAGCAGCCGGTCCTGGTCACGCCGAAACGCAGGCCCAGCGCGCCGGGGGTCTGGGCGACAAAGCGCTGCACGCGCTCGAAGGCAACGGGGGTCAGGCTGACGGCCATGGGGCTACTCCAGAGGTACGGGGACATTATAAGGAGCTGTGGCTGCGAAAAATGCCTCGCAAGCAGAACGCTGCAACCGGTAAACTCCCGTGTTCACAGATCGAGTCGATCAGCAGAGGATTCAAGTCATGACGGTGGTCAGCGTTGAACATGCGCTTGCCGGGAAGATCCCGGAAGGCGGCGAAGTCACGGTACGCGGATGGGTGCGCACGGTGCGCGGTTCAGCGAATCTGGCCTTCGTGAATGTGAGCGACGGCTCCTGCTTCGCCCCGATCCAGGTCGTGGCCAACGACACCCTGGGCAACTTCGACGAGATCAAGCGCCTGACCAGCGGCTGCTCGGTCATCGCCACCGGTACCCTGGTGAAGTCGCAGGGCAAGGGCCAGTCGTTCGAGATCCAGGCCAGCACGCTTGAAGTGGTCGGCTGGGTCGAAGACCCGCTCACCTATCCGATCCAGCCCAAGCCGATGTCGCCGGAGTTCCTGCGCGAAGTGGCGCACCTGCGCCCGCGCACCAACCTGTTCGGGGCGGTCACCCGCATCCGCAACTGCCTGGCCCAGGCCGTGCACCGCTTCTTCCACGAGAACGGCTTCAACTGGATCAGCACCCCGATCATCACCACCTCCGACGCCGAAGGCGCCGGCCAGATGTTCCGCGTGTCCACCCTGGACATGGTGAACCTGCCGCGCGACGAGAAGGGCGCGATCGATTTCAGCCGCGACTTCTTCGGCAAGGAAACCTTCCTGACCGTGTCTGGCCAGCTGAACGTCGAGGCCTATTGCCTGGCGCTGAGCAAGGTCTACACCTTCGGCCCGACCTTCCGCGCCGAAAACAGCCACACCACCCGCCACCTGGCGGAGTTCTGGATGATCGAGCCGGAAATCGCCTTCGCCGACCTGGCCGAAGACGCACGCCTGGCCGAAGAGTTCCTGAAGTACCTGTTCCGCGCGGTGCTGAACGAGCGCAGCGACGACCTGGCCTTCATCGCCGAGCGCGTGGACAAGAACGCGATCACCAAGCTGGAAGATTTCATCAACGCACCGTTCGAGCGCATCGACTACACCGATGCGGTCAGCCTGCTGCAGAAGTCCGGCAGGAAGTTCGACTTCCCGGTGGAATGGGGCCTGGACCTGCAGACCGAGCACGAGCGCTGGCTGACCGAGGAACACGTCGGCCGCCCGGTGGTGGTGACCAACTACCCGGAGCACATCAAGGCCTTCTACATGCGCCTGAACGACGACGGCAAGACCGTTGCCGCGATGGACGTGCTGGCCCCGGGCATCGGCGAGATCATCGGCGGCAGCCAGCGCGAAGAGCGCCTGGACGTGCTGGATGCGCGCATGGCCCAGTTCGGCCTGGATCGCGAGCACTACAGCTGGTACCGCGATTTCCGCCGCTATGGTTCGGTGCCGCACGCCGGCTTCGGCCTGGGCTTCGAGCGCCTGGTGGTGTACGTCTGCGGGCTGTCCAACATCCGCGATGCGATCCCCTACCCGCGCGCCCCGGGCAGCGCGGACTTCTAAGCCCCAAACGACCACGGAGGTGCTGCACCCATGACCCTGTTCTTCGCCCTCTGTTTCGTTGGCGTTGCAGTGGCCGGGTTCAGTGCCTTCGTGATCTTCTGGCCGCTGACCTTGGTGCACGTTCGCGACCGCCATCCGGCGCTCGCCGAGCGCTTCGGCAGCGGCGCCTTCCTCAAGCCCGATGCCCTGGCCTGGCTGTTGCGCCGCGACTATCGCCAGCAGCCGGACCGCTCGCTGTCCGGGCTGGCGACGCCGGCCTGGGTATCGCTGCTGACCCTGCTGGCCGGACTGGGCATGGCTGCCCTGCTCTGGCTGGCCTCGCTCTGGTAACACATCCATGAATGACATCACCACTTCGCGCGACAGCTGGTGGCTGGCCAGCCTCGGCAACACCCTGATCTGGGCACGCCTGCGGGTGCGCCCTGCCGGCACCGCCGAAGTGCTCGACAGCGACGGCAACACGCTGAGCTATGACAGTGAAGACACCGCCCGTTCGCAGCTGTTCGACGCCGAATTCGTCGAGTATGACGGCCTGGACGAGGAGGACGCGCTGGTGCGCGGCTTCAGCCTGCACGAAGTGCAGCCGCCGCAGGCCGACAGCGACGAGGGCCTGCGTGGCCGCATGATCCAGTCGCTGGGCGGGCGCGCCTGACCCTGGCATGTTCACCCCGCGCGCCTTCGCCGAGACCGACCTGCTCTGGCTGGACCGCCTGCTGGCGCGCGATCCGTTCGTCAGCGTGCTCACCCCGGGCAGCGATGGCCTGCCGGAGCTGACGCGGATGCCGGTGTTGTACCGGCGCGAGGGCGAGCGCATCGAGCTGCGCGGGCACTGGGCCCGCGCCAACCCGCAGTCGCGCCACAGCGGTGCGGCCAAGGTACTGGTCGATGGCCCGCACGGCTACGTCTCGGCCAGCTGGTATCCGGACAAGGAGCCCGCCGCGCGGGTGCCGACCTGGAACTATGCGGCCGCCGAGCTGCGCGGCCAGCTGCACACCTTCGACGACACCGATGCGCTGGCCGAACTGGTCGGCGCGATCAGCGACCATTTCGAAGCCAGCGTCGGCCAGGCCTGGCGCTTCGATGCCGCGCGCGCCGAACACGGCCCGGAGCTGCGCGCCATCGTCGGCTTCCGCTTCCAGGTTGAACACGTGCAGCTGAAGCTGAAGCTGAGCCAGAACCACCCCGATGCGAACCAGCGTGCCGTGATCGCCGAACTGGAACAGCTGGGCACCCCTTCCTCCACCGAGTTGGCGCAGTGGATGCGCTGGCACCGCGAACAGGCCACCCGCAGCGGCTGAACGCCCCCGATTCCCGCGACGACGCAGCCGGATGGCTGCGGCGCGCCCCCACCCGACGCCAGGCATCCGAACATGAAAGACATCCACAAGCTGCTGCAGAACAACCGCGACTGGGCCGACCGCATCGAGAAGGAAGACCCGGACTTCTTCCACCAGCTGGCCAAGCAGCAGCATCCCGAGTATCTGTGGATCGGCTGCTCCGATTCACGAGTTCCGGCCAACCAGATCATCGGCATGGCGCCGGGCGAAGTGTTCGTGCACCGCAACGTTGCCAACGTGGTCGCCCACACCGACCTGAACTGCCTGAGCGTGGTGCAGTACGCGGTGGACCAGCTGAAGGTCAAGCACATTCTGATCGTCGGCCATTACGGCTGCGGCGGCGTGCACGCCTGCCTGCACAATACCCGCGTCGGCCTGGCCGACAACTGGCTGCGCCACGTCGGCGACGTCGTTCAGAAGCACCAGGGCATCCTCGATGCGATCGAAGACGATGAACTCAAGCACGCCCGCCTGTGCGAGCTGAACGTGATCGAGCAGGTCGCCAACCTCTGTCGCTCGACCATCGTGCTGGACGCCTGGGCCCGCGGCCAGAAGCTGATGGTGCATGGCTGGGTGTACAGCCTGAAGGACGGTCGCGTGCGTGAAATGGGCATCGACGTCGGTTCGCTGGAAGAGCTGCAGCCAGCGTATGAAAAAGCGCTGTCCTTCGTGCCGCGCAAGGGCCGTCGCGACTAATCCCCACACGGATGACCACCATGCTCGCCCCACCGATCAACCTGCACGCCTGGATCGAAGAGAACCGCCACCTGCTGAAGCCGCCGGTGGGCAACAAGATGATCGACAACGGCGATTTCATCGTGATGGTGGTCGGCGGGCCGAACTCGCGTACCGACTACCACTACGACGAAGGCCCCGAGTGGTTCTACCAGCTCGAAGGCGAGATGGTGCTGAAGGTGCAGGAGGACGGTGCGGTACGTGACATCCCGATCCGCGCCGGCGAGGTCTTCCTGCTGCCGGCGAAGGTGCCGCACTCGCCGCGCCGCCCGCCCGGGGGCATCGGCCTGGTGGTCGAGCGCAAGCGCCTGCCGCACGAGAAGGACGGGGTGATCTGGCACTGCGAACGCTGCAACCACAAGCTGCACGAAGAGTTCTTCGCGCTGCAGAACATCGAGACCGACCTGCCCAAGGTGTTCGCGCGCTACCACGCCAGCCTGGAACTGCGCACCTGCAGCCAGTGCGGGCACGTGGATCCGCTGCCGGTGCCGGCGGCGGGCTGAGCACCTGCCCCTGTAGAACCGAGCCCATGCTCGGCTTCGTGGCCCGGCAGCCGAACATGGGCTCCGCTCTACAGGTTCGGCGGCAGGCACGCCGCCAAGCGCTACACTGGCGGTCCCGTTGCAGCCTGTTGCCCGACCATGTCCGACCTGCTCAGCCGCACCCACGCCATTGCCCTGGACGCCGCCGATCCGCTGCGTCCGATGCGTAACGAATTCCTGATTCCGCGCCATGGCGGCGGCGAGCAGACCTACTTCGTCGGCAACTCGCTGGGCCTGCAGCCGCGTGGCGCTCAGGCCGCGGTGCAGGAAGTGATGAAGCAGTGGGGCGAGCTGGCGGTGGAAGGCCACTTCACCGGCCCTACCCAGTGGCTGTCCTACCACCGCCTGGTGAGCGCGCAGCTGGCCCGCGTGGTCGGTGCGCTGCCCAGCGAAGTGGTGGCGATGAACACGCTGAGCGTGAACCTGCATCTGATGATGGTCAGCTTCTACCGGCCGACCACGCAGCGCCCGGTGATCCTGATGGAAGCCGGCGCATTCCCGACCGACCGCCACGCGGTCGAAGCACAGATCCGCTTCCATGGCTTCGACCCGGCCCAGTGCCTGGTGGAAGTGCAGCCGGACGAAGCCAACGGCACGATCTCGCTGACCGCGATCGAACGCGCCATCGCCGAGCACGGCCCGCGCCTGGCGCTGGTGCTGTGGCCCGGCGTGCAGTACCGCACCGGTCAGGCCTTCGACCTCGATGCAATCACCCGCGCCGCACGCCTGCAGGGGGCGCGCATCGGTTTCGACCTGGCGCATTCGGTGGGCAACCTGCCGCTGCGCCTGCATGACGTGGCGCCGGACTTTGCGGTGTGGTGCCATTACAAATACCTCAACAGCGGCCCGGGCGCGGTTGCCGGCGCCTTCGTGCACGAGCGCCACCATCGCGACACCACCCTGCCCCGATTCGCTGGCTGGTGGGGCCATGAGGAAGCCACCCGTTTCCAGATGGCACCGCAGTTCACCCCGGCCATCGGTGCCGAAGGGTGGCAGCTGAGCAATCCGCCCATTCTGGGGCTGGCACCGTTGCGCGCCTCGCTGGACCTGTTCGAGCGAGCCGGCATGGACGCGCTGCGCAGCAAATCGCTGGCGCTGACCGGCATGCTCGAAGCGCTGGTGCGCGCACGCCTGCCGCAGGTGCTGGAGATCATCACCCCGGCAGACCCGCAGCGCCGCGGCTGCCAGTTGTCGCTGCGCGTGATCGGCGGCCGCGAGCGCGGGCGCGCCCTGTTCGAGCACCTGCGCAGCATCGGCGTGCTCGGCGATTGGCGCGAACCGGATGTGATCCGCATCTCGCCCACCCCGCTCTACAACCGCTACCTGGACGTGCACCACTTCGTCGAGGAAGTGGAAGCCTGGGCCGGCCTTTGAGCCGGTCCCTCCCCTACTGCTGGACAGTTCGTTGATCGCACACGCCTCCCGCTCGTTGAGCATTATCGGTGCCGGCCTCGCCGGCTCCCTGCTGGCCATCCTGCTGTCACGCCAGGGCTGGCGCATCACCTTGTACGAACGCCGCGGCGATCCGCGCGTGGCCGACTACGAGAGCGGCCGCTCGATCAACCTGGCGCTGGCCGAGCGTGGGCGCAACGCCCTGCGCCAGGCCGGTGTGGAAGACGAGGTGATGGCGCGCGCGGTGATGATGCGCGGACGCATGGTGCATCCACGCGACGGCGAACCGCAGCTGCAGCGCTATGGCCGTGATGACAGCGAAGTGATCTGGTCGATCCACCGCAGCGACCTGAACACCACGCTGCTGGAACTGGCCGAACAGGCAGGGGCCACCGTGCATTTCCATCGCCGCCTGCACACCGTTGATTTCGATGCCGGCTACGCCCGCTTCATCGATGACCGCGATGACAGCCCGCACGACATCCGCTTCGACACCCTGATCGGTGCAGACGGTGCCGGTTCGGCGCTGCGTGCGGCAATGAACCGGCGCGCGCCGCTGGGCGAGGACATCGCCTTCCTCGATCACTCCTACAAGGAGCTGGAGATTCCGCCGGCCGAAGACGGGGGCTTCCGCATCGAGCGCAACGCGCTGCACATCTGGCCACGCGGCCACTACATGTGCATCGCCCTGCCCAATCATGAAGGCACCTTCACCGTCACCCTGTTCCTGCCCAACCAGGGCGATCCCAGCTTTGCCACGATCAATACTGGTGCGCAGGCCGAGGCGCTGTTCGCTCGCGAGTTCGCGGACGCGCTGCCGCTGATCCCGAACCTGCGCGTGGATTGGGAACAGCACCCGCCGGGCCTGCTCGGCACGCTCACCCTGGAGCGCTGGCACCAGCAGGGCCGCGCCGTACTGATCGGCGACGCCGCGCATGCAATGGTGCCGTTCCACGGCCAGGGCATGAACTGCGCGTTCGAGGATTGCGTTGCGCTGGCCCGTCACCTGATGGAGGCGGATAACCTGGAAAGTGCGTTCGCTGCGTTCGAGGCCGAGCGCAAACCCAATGCACGCGCGATCCAGCAGATGGCGCTGGAGAACTACCTGGAAATGCGCGACCGCGTGGCCGATCCCTCGTTCCTGCTGCAGCGCGAACTGGAGCGGGAACTGCAGCGGCGCTGGCCGACCCGCTTCGTACCGCACTACACGATGGTCACCTTCCTGCACACGCCGTACGCCGAAGCGCTGCGCCGTACCGAACTGCAGCGCGATTTGCTGGTGGCGGCCACGGTCGGCCACGAGTCGCTGGACAACATCGACTGGGCGGCGCTGGAAGCGCAGATCCACGCGCAGCTACCGGTCCTGGAGGGTGCGCACTGATGGCCGACAGCTTCCTGTTCTACGACCTGGAAACCTTCGGCCAGGATCCACGGCGCACCCGCATCTCGCAGTTCGCCGCCATCCGCACCGACGCCGACCTCAACGAGATCGACACGCCGGTCAGCTTCTTCGTGCGCCCGGCCGATGACCTGTTGCCCTCACCGATGGCCACCCTGGTCACCGGCATCACCCCGCAGCAGGCCTTGGCCGAAGGCATCAGCGAGTCCCAAGCCTTCGACCGCATCAACGAACTGATGTCGCGACCCGGCACCTGCGCGCTGGGCTACAACACGCTGCGCTTCGACGATGAATTCGTCCGCTACGGCCTGTTCCGCAACTTCCATGACCCATACGAACGCGAGTGGCGCAACGGCAATTCGCGCTGGGACCTGCTGGACATGCTGCGGCTGATGCGCGCGATGCGCCCGGATGGCATCCAGTGGCCGCTGCGCGAGGACGGTGCCACCTCGTTCAAACTCGAGCACCTGGCCGAAGCCAACAACGTGCGCGAGGGTGATGCGCACGAAGCGCTATCCGACGTGCGAGCCACAATCGGCATGGCACGGCTGTTCAAGCAGTCGCAGCCGCGCCTGTGGGACTACGCCCTGAAGCTGCGCGACAAGCGTTTCGTCGGCACCCTGCTGGATGTCACCGCGATGACGCCGGTGCTGCACATTTCCATGCGCTACCCCGCCAGCCGTCTGTGCGCGGCGCCGGTGCTGCCGTTGGCCGTGCACCCGACGATCAGCAACCGGGTGATCGTGTTCGACCTGGACGGCGACATCGACGACCTGCTGGCCCTGCCGGCCGAGGTGATCGCACAGCGCCTGTACCTGCGCGCCAGTGAACTGCCCGAGGGCGTGGCACGGGTGCCGCTGAAGGAAGTGCACCTGAACAAGGTGCCCGCCCTGGTCGCCTGGAACCACCTTCGTGGCGATGACCACGCGCGCCTGGGCCTGGACGTGGCCGCGATCGAGGCCAAGGTTGAACGGCTGCGCGGGTTCGCCCCTCAGCTTGCCGAGAAGGCGCGCCAGGTCTACAACCAGCCGCGCGCGGCCACCGTGGCCGACGTCGATGCCTCCCTGTACGACGGCTTCCTCGGCAACGGCGACAAACCGCTGCTGGCGCTGGCCCGCACAACCGCACCGGAGCAGTTGGCCGCGCTGGAAGGCCGCTTCCGCGACCCGCGCCTGCCGGAGCTGCTGTTCCGCTACCGTGCGCGCAATCATCCGGACAGCCTCGCGCCGGCTGAACGCCAGCGCTGGCAGGATTACCGGCGCCAGCGCCTGCTGGGAGACGGCGGCCTGGGCGAACTCAACCTGCCCCAGTACCAGCAGCAGCTCGATGCGCTGGCCGCCGAGTCGCCCGACGACGCGCGGCGCCAGGCCCTGCTGCAATCGTTGCGCGACTGGGGCCAGCACCTGCAGGAGACCTTGTGAGTACCTATTTCTCGGACGCCAGCTTCAAGTTCCTGCGCAGCCTGGCGCGCCACAACGAAAAGGCGTGGTTCAACGACCACCGCCAGCAGTACGAAGAGCATGTGCGACAGCCGTTCCTGCGCCTGTTGGGTGATCTTCAGCCAGCCCTTGCCGAGGTCAGCGAACACTTCCGCGCCGATACCCGCGGCGTCGGCGGCTCACTGTTCCGCATCCACCGCGACGCGCGTTTCTCCAACGACAAATCGCCTTACAAGACCTGGCAGGGTGCGCGCCTGTTCCATGAGCGCCGTCGCGAAGTGGCCGCGCCCTCGTTCTATGTGCACCTGCAGCCAGGCGAGAGCTTTGTCGGTGCCGGCCTGTGGCACCCGGAACCGGAAACCCAGCGCCGCGTGCGCCACTTCATCCTCGACAATCCGGGCAGCTGGAAGGCCGCGGCCCATGCACCTGCGCTGCGCAGGCGCTTCGAGTTCGAGGAGAGCGAAAAGCTGGTGCGTCCGCCGCGCGGCTTCCCGGCCGACTTCGAGTTCATCGACGACCTCAAGCACCGCAACTGGGTAATGTGGCGCCCGCTGGATGACGCCACGATGACCGGCCCACGCCTGCTGTCCACGCTGGGCAAGGATCTGGCCGCGCTCGGCCCGTTCGTCGACTATCTGTGCGCAGCGCTGGACCTGGAATTCTGATGCCGTTGGCGCACCAACGGCGCACGCTGGGCCGCACCGGCCTGGCGGTTTCGCCGGTCGGCCTTGGGTGCTCCGGCTTCTGGGGGCATCGGCGCTTCCCGGAGCAGTCGGCCGCGCACGTCGTCGAGCATGCACTGGCACAGGGCGTGAACCTGTTGGACACGGGTCACAACTACTCCGGTTTCCACGCCGAGCCGCGGCTGGGCCGCATCCTGCGCTCCTTGCTCAAGCAATACCCGCGCGATTCGCTGGTGATCTCCAGCAAGGGCGGCACGCTGACCGGCCAGGCCGGCGTCAGCGGCGCCGAGCAGCGCAATTTTTCGCCAGCGGCCATCACCGCCAGCTGCGAAGCCTCGCTGCGCAACCTCGGCCTGGATTACCTCGATATCTACCAGCTGCACGGTGCCAGCCAGCACGACATCAACGATGACCTGCTGGCCGCACTGCAGCGACTGCGCGAACGCGGGCTGATCCGGCACACCGGCATCAATACGCACACGGCGTCGACCCTGTGCTGGATGATCGACCATCCCACGCTGTTCGACGTGGTGCTTCTGGACTACAACGCCCTGCAGCAGGATCGTGAACCCCTCATCGACCGGCTGCACGCGGCCGGTATCGGCGTGCTGGCCGGCACCGTGCTGGCGCAGGGCCACCTGCTGCCATCACGGGCCCGCCTGCCGCGCCCGGCCGACGCCTGGTACCTGGCCAGAGCCTGGCTCAAGCCAAGCAGCCGCTCCCTGATGCACAGCGCACGCCGGATGCGCCACACCATCGCCGCCATCCACAGCCAGCGCCCCGCCCAGACCGCGTTTGCCTACGCCCTGGGCCATCGCGGCGTCGCCAGCGGCATTCTGGGCACCACCCGCACCGGCAGCCTGGACGAAGTGCTGGCGACGCGCCTTGAGGCGCTGACCCCGGCGGAACGGCAACAGCTGGTCGATGCCTTCGGTGATGGCCGTGGTTCGCCCAGTCAGTGAGTCTTCACCCCGCACTGCCGCCGTTGCAGCAGTCTGTCCGCCATGAAGAAACTCTCCGCACTGGTTGTGCTGCTGGTCCTGGCCCTGGCGGCCTGGTGGTTCGGCGGCCCCTACCTGACCGTCAATGGCCTTTCCAAGGCCATCGAGCAGCGCGACACCGCGCGCCTGGAACGCTACGTCGATTTCCCGCGCGTGCGCAGCAGCCTGCGCGCGCAGCTCAATGACTACCTGGTGCGCCAGGCCGGCCCGGACGTGGCGGCCAGTCCCTTCGGTGCCCTGCTGTACGGGCTGGGCGACCAGCTGGGCGGTGCCGCGGTGGACACCATGGTGACCCCCACCGGGATCGGCGCGATGCTGCAGGGCCACGTGCTGTGGAAGCGCGGCCGCAATGAACTGCAGGGCGGCGATGCCTTCGGCCCGACCGAACCGGCGCGACCGTTGAAGCATGCCGAACACCATTTCGAAGCGCTGGACCGCTTCGTGATCGATGTCGATCGCGGTCCCGGCCAGCCGCCGATGAAGGTGGTGCTGGAGCCGCAGGGGCTGCGCTGGAAGGTGGTGGATCTGCAGTTGGGGATGTCGGGCAGCCCTTGATCGGACCCGTGGCCTGACGGCAGTGCCAACCAACGGTTGGCACCTGCCGGTCGAATCCGCCCTATCCCTCGTTGGCGACGCCGTGCGGTACGTGGCCGGCAGCCACATGCTCGCGGGCGCTGTCGATGTTGTGCTGCGAATCGTCGAAGAAGATGTCGGCGCCGAACGCCTGCAGGAACGGCCCCTTGTGCCGGCCGCCGAGGAACAGCGCTTCGTCCAGGCGCACGCCCCACTCGCGCAGGGTGCGGATCACCCGCTCATGGGCCGGCGCCGAACGCGCAGTCACCAGTGCGGTACGGATCGGCGCGCTCTCGCCGGCAGGGAATACTTCCTGCAGCGTGTGCAGCGCTGACAGGAAGCCACGGAACGGACCGCCGCTGAGCGGCTCGCGGGCCCGTTCGCGCTCATGGCGGCCAAAGGCTTCCACGCCCTGCTCGCGCGAAATGCGTTCACTCTCGTCACCAAAGATCACCGCGTCACCGTCAAAGGCGATGCGCAGCTGCCCGGCAGGGCGACCGATGTCGATCTGGTCGGCCGCTGCGGCTGCGGTCTCGCCAGGCGGCTTGGGCAGGATGGTCGCCGCCGCGATGCCATGGCGCAGCGCGCTGCGCACCGATTCGGGGTTGGCCGACAGGAACAGGTCGGTGCCGAACGGCTTCACGTAGGGCCAGGTCGGCTCGCCGGCGGTGAACGTCGCGCGGATGATGCCCAGGCCATAGTGCTGGATCGAATTGAAGATGCGCAGGCCGGTGTCGGCCGAATTGCGCGACAGCAGGATCACCTCGACCCGCGGGTCCTCCGGGCTGGCGCCCTGGTTCAGGGCCAACAGCTTGCGCACCACCGGGAACGCCACACCCGGGCCGAGGATGTCGTCTTCGTGCTGACGCTGGAACTCGGCATAGGCCGCCACGCCATCGCTCTCGAACAACGCGTGGCTTTCCTCGAGGTCGAACAGCGCGCGCGAGGTCACCGCGACGGTCAGCAAACGGGGGGAGTTGTCGCCCATCGGTGGGGGTCCTTCAAGCGGTCGGCATGGCCGGCCGCCCATTGTCCTCAAAAAACGAACTGTTCGCTCAGGATCCGGTCTTCCAGATTGTGCTCCGGGTCGAACAGCAGGGTCACGCGGCGGTCCTTCGACTCGCGGATGGTCACCTCGACCACGTCGCGGGTCTCGTGCGAATCGGCGGTCACGCTGACCGGACGCTTGTACGGATCAAGCACGCGGAAGCGCACTTCGGTATCGGCCTTGAGGATCGCCCCGCGCCAGCGTCGCGGCCGATATGGGGCCAGCGGCGTCAGCGCGATGGTATGCGACCCCAGCGGCAACACCGGGCCGTGCGCGGAATAATTGTAGGCGGTGCTGCCGGCCGGGGTGGCGACCAGCACGCCGTCACCGATCAGTTCGGCCACGCGCTCCTGGCCGTTCAGGTCGATGCCGATATGCGCAGCCTGCCGGGTCTGGCGCAGCAGTGAAACATCGTTGTAGGCCAGCGACCCGGTACTGGTGCCCGATTCGGTCAGCGCCACCATCTCCAACGGGCGCAGGTTGGCCGGTTCGGCACGGGCGATGCGCGCCTGCACGTCATCGTCGCCACGGTACTGGTTCATCAGGAAACCGACCGTGCCCAGCTTCATGCCGAACACCGGCTTGCCCAGGTGCCCGTGCCGGTGCAGGGTCTGCAGCATGAAGCCGTCGCCACCCAGCGGGCACAGTACGTCGGCCTGCTCCGGCGTGTGATCGCCATAACGCGAAATCATCGCCGCGCGAGCCATCTGCGCAGGTTCGGTGGTGCTGGCCAGGAAAGCGATGCGGGGGGTGTCGCTCATCGGTGGATCCGGGGGGAAGGCATGAGGGAGAGCATAACCGAGCGCCGGGGGTTGGACCCCGCGGGGCGGATGACCTGCCCGTCCGCCGGGACACGCCGTAAACCCATCCATTGGGGGCTCGGTCGCGCCATCCATGGCGCTCACGGTCCCGGCGGACGGGCCGGACATCCACCTGACAGGTCGACGGCCGGCGTCGGGTCAGTGATCGCAGAAAAGACAGGCAAAAACAGAACGGCCCCGCTTTCGCGGGGCCGCTGTGTTTCACGCATGCCGGGCAGCGCCCGGCGTTACATCACTTACGCGCCGTGCGCAGCGAGCTGGCCCAGGCGCTGGACTGCGACCGAAACGGTCGGGTAGTCCAGGGTCTTCTGCTCGGCCAGTTCGGCCAGCATCGCCAGGGTGAAGCGCAGGCTGTTGTCGTCGCGGCCCATCCAGGCGGCCACCTTGGCTTCAGCACTGCCACCCTTGGTGCCCAGCACCTGGCCGGCCAGGTTGCGGTGGTTGGCGGCCAGCTCGTCACGCAGCACGCCACGTGCCACGGCGTGCCAACGACCGTTGACCTCCAGCGCGTCGACCTGCTCGAACAGCCACGGCAGCTGCAGGGCATCGCCCAGGCGGAAGTGGACCTTGGACACGTCCACCGGCTTCAGCTTGCGGGTGCGGGCCAGTTCGATGATGTCGAACGCCGGCTCCAGGAAGTGCAGTTCGGCCAGCTGCTGCGCCAGCGCGGACGGCAGGCCCTTTTCCTTCCACTCGGCCACCAGAGCTTCGTAGGTCGGACGCTGCGAATCCGGCAGCACACCCGAAGCAACGCGGATGTCGTTGAACGGTCCCTGGTAGCGGTTGACCGCTTCGGTGATGCCCGGCATCGCGCCCGGGCGCGACAGCAGCCAGCGCACGAACGAACGCTGCAGCTTCCAGATCACTTCCAGTGCGTCGATCTGCACCGACTCCGGCACCTTGCCGTCGAGGGCATCGATCTGCGCCCACAGCGCGCGTGCATCCAGCGTTTCACGGCTGATGGTGTACGCCTTGGCGACCTCGGCGATGGAACGACCGGTGTCTTCCTGCATGCGCATCAGGAAGGTGGCGCCCATGCGGTTGATGGTCTGGTTGGTCACGGCCGTGGCGATGATTTCGCGCTTCAGGCGGTGACGCTCCATCGCGTCGGCGTACTTCTTCTGCAGCGGGGTCGGGAAGTAGCGCTGCAGTTCCTTGGACAGGTACGGATCTTCCGGGATGTCCGAATCCAGCAGCTGGTTGAACGCCACCAGCTTGGAGTAGGACAGCAGCACCGACAGTTCCGGTCGGGTCAGGCCCTGGCCACGTGCCTTGCGCTGGGACAGCTCGGCATCGGACGGCAGGAACTCGATCTGGCGGTCGAGCAGCCCCTGCTGTTCCAGGGTACGGATGAAGTGCTGCTTGGAACCCAGGCGCTTGACCGCCATCCGCTCCATCAGGCTCAGGGCCTGGTTCTGGCGGTAGTTGTCGTTGAGCACCAGCTCTGCGACTTCATCGGTCATCGAGGCCAGCAGCTTGTTGCGCTGCTCGACGGTCAGCTTCTTGGCCCGCACCACATCATTGAGCAGGATCTTGATGTTGACTTCATGGTCGGAGGTGTCGACACCGGCCGAGTTGTCGATGAAGTCGGTGTTGAGCAGCACGCCGGCCTGCGCGGCTTCGATGCGGCCCAGCTGGGTCATGCCCAGGTTGCCGCCCTCGCCCACCACCTTGCAGCGCAGCTCGCCACCGTTCACGCGCAGCGCGTTGTTGGCACGGTCGCCGACGTCGCTGTGCTGTTCGCTGGCGGCCTTGACGTAGGTACCGATGCCACCGTTCCACAGCAGGTCGACCGGTGCCTTCAGGATCGCACTCATCAGATCGTTCGGCGACAGCGCCTTGACGTTCTCGTCCAGGCCCAGCGCCTCACGCACCTGCGGGGTGATCTCGATCGACTTCAGGCTGCGCGGGTACACGCCGCCGCCCTTGCTGATCAGCTTGGTGTCGTAGTCGGCCCAGCTCGAACGCGGCAGGGTGAACAGGCGCTCACGCTCGATGAACGACGTGGCCGCATCCGGATTCGGGTCCAGGAAGATGTGGCGGTGGTCGAACGCAGCGACCAGGCGGATGTGGCGCGACAGCAGCATGCCGTTGCCGAACACGTCGCCGGACATGTCGCCGACGCCGACCGCAGTGAAGTCCTGGCTCTGGCTGTCACGGCCCAGCGCACGGAAGTGGCGCTTGACCGATTCCCACGCACCGCGCGCGGTGATGCCCATGCCCTTGTGGTCGTAGCCGACCGAACCACCGGAGGCGAACGCATCGCCCATCCAGAAGCCGTGCGCGACGGCCAGGCCGTTGGCGATGTCGGAGAAGGTCGCGGTGCCCTTGTCGGCGGCCACCACCAGGTACGGATCGTCCATGTCGTGGCGCACGACATCCACCGGCGGCACGATCTTGTTGTTGACGATGTTGTCGGTGATGTCCAGCAGGCCCTGGATGAACAGCTTGTAGCAGGCCACGCCGTTGGCGAAGATCGCATCGCGGTCGCCGTTCACCGGCGGGGTCTTGGCGAAGAAGCCACCCTTCGCGCCGACCGGCACGATGACGGTGTTCTTGACCATCTGTGCCTTGACCAGGCCCAGCACTTCGGTACGGAAGTCTTCGCGACGATCCGACCAGCGCAGGCCGCCACGCGCAACCGCACCGAAGCGCAGGTGGGTACCTTCCACGCGCGGGCCGTACACGAAGATCTCGCGGTACGGGCGCGGCTTCGGCAGGTCCGGCACCAGCGCCGAATCGAACTTGAAGCTGATGACATGGCCGTGCTGGCCGTTGGCATCGGTCTGGTAGTAGCTGGTGCGCAGGGTCGCGTCGATCACGCCCATGAACGAGCGCAGGATGCGGTCCTCGTCCAGGCTGGACACGCGGTCCATCAGCTTCAGCAGCGCATCGCGCGCGGCCTGCATCTGCGCGTCACGGTCGCCCTTGCGGGCGTCGACCACGGTCTTGAGCACCTTCAGGGTGGCCTCGTCGCCAGCAGCCAGCACATCGAAGTGGGCCTTCAGCTGGGCCTGGCCGGCGGCGATGTCGTCCTTGCTCTCGTGGCCGGTGGCCGGATCGAAGCGGGCTTCGAACAGCTCGACCAGCAGACGGGCCAGCAGCGGGTAGCGCGCGAACGTGCCTTCCACGTAGGCCTGCGAGAACGGCACGCCGGTCTGCAGCAGGTACTTGCAGTAGCCACGCAGCATGGCGACCTGGCGCCAGTGCAGGCCGGCCGCCAGCACCAGGCGGTTGAAGCCGTCGTTCTCGGCATCGCCGTGCCAGACGCGGGCGAAGGTCTCGCCGAAGGCTTCATCGACACTGGCGGCATCGATCGCGCCAGCGGTGGACTCGACCTCGAAGTCCTGCACGTATACCGGGGCGTTGTCGACCGACAGGCGGTACGGACGCTCGGCGATCACGCGCAGGCCCATGTTTTCCATCATCGGCAGCGCGTCCGACAGCGGGATGTCGTCCAGCTGGCGATACAGCTTCAGGCGCAGACCATCACCGCTTTCGCGCGGCACGGCCTGCAGGCTCAGGCGCAGGTCGTCCGGGCCGGTCAGCGCGTCGAGCTGGCTGACATCGTTGGCCGCAACAGCCGTGCTGTTGTCTTCGATGTAACCGGCCGGCAGCGCCTTGCCGATGCGGGCGGCGATGCGCAGGCCTTCGGTCTCGCCATGGCGGGCCACCAGCGCCTCGCGCAGGTCGTCCTGCCAGTTGCGCAGGACCTGGGCCAGCTTCTGCTCCAGTTCGGCGGTATCGACGTCGAGCATTTCACCCGGCTTCGGGCGCACGATCAGGTGCACCTGGGCCAGCGGCGATTCGCCCAGCACCACCGAGCTGTCCACGTACTCGCCGTGCAGCGCGTCCTTCAGCATCGCCTCGATGCGCAGGCGCACGTCGGTGTTGAAGCGCTCGCGCGGCAGGTAGACCAGCGCGGAGATGAAACGGCTGTACTTGTCGCGGCGCAGGAACAGGCGGCTGCGCACGCGTTCCTGCAGGCCCAGCACGCCCATCGCGGTGCGGAACAGTTCGTCCTCGCTGGACTGGAACAGTTCTTCGCGCGGCAGGGTTTCCAGGATATGGCGCAGGGCCTTGCCACTGTGGCTGGCCGGGGCCAGGCCGGACTGCTTCATCACGTGCTCGTGGCGCTGGCGCACCAGCGGGATTTCCCACGGGCGACGGTTGTAGGCGCTGGAGGTGAACAGGCCGAGGAAACGCTGCTCGCCGATGATCTTGCCCTTGGCGTCGAACTCCAGCACGCCGATGTAGTCCATGTAACCGGCGCGGTGCACGCGCGAACGGGCATTGGTCTTGGTCAGGATCAGCGCGTCCTTCAAACCGGACGTGGTGTTCAGGCCCTGCGCGGCCAGGGTCTTGACCGGACGGGCGGCGGACTTGTCCTTGCCGCGCATCAGGCCCAGGCCGGTGTCGTTCAGCGGCGCCAGCACCTCTTCCTTGCCCTGCTTCTCGACGCGGTACTCGCGGTAGCCGAAGAAGGTGAAGTGGTTGTCAGCGGCCCAGCGCAGGAACTCCTGTGCTTCCTTGCGCGACGCGTCGTCGACCGGCAGCTGGCGGCTGCCCAGGTCGTCGGCCAGTGCCAGCGCCTTGTCCTTCATCGGCTGCCAGTCGCGCACGATCGCACGCACTTCATCCAGCGCCTTGTTGATGGCCTGTTCGATGGCGGCCATGGCGTCGGCCGGTTGGCGGTCGATCTCCAGCAGCATCACCGACTCGGCATCACCCTCGCCGACCTTGACCAGCTTGCCGGCCTTGTCGCGGGTGAAGCGCAGCACCGGGTGGCCCAGCACGTGGACACCCACGCCCTGCTCGGCCAGCGACATGGTGACGGTGTCGACCAGGAACGGCATGTCGTCGTTGACGATCTGCAGCACGGTATGCGGCGATTCCCAACCGTTGGCCTTCGCGGTCGGATTGAACACGCGGACGTTGGCCTTGCCAGCCTTGCGGGCACGGGCGAATTCCAGCGTCTCAGCCGCGAGAGCGGCCCACTCTTCAGCGCTGTGGTGCGGGAACTCGTCCGCCTCCATGCGCTTGTAGAAGTCAGTGGCAAAGGCCACTGCTTCGGCCTGTGCGGCCGCGGGGTAGCGCTTGCGCAAGGCCGTGTACACCGGCTCCAGGGAGAAACCAGCGGTCACTGCGACCTCCGCTTCTGCTGGTTTGGTCTTGTTTTTCACGGTCTTGGCTGCGGTTTTTTGCGGTTTCATGGCAGAGCGATGCGCTTGCTCAGTTGGGAAAATGAAATTGTAGCCCTACCGCGGGAAAAGGCCTTGCTGCAGGACGGAATAAGCAGATTCGGGTTTGCTGCGGTTTAGACGCCTATTCAGTTCGCGCCGGTAGGGTGATGGCGCCCGGTTCGGCTCTGGCGACAGGATCGGCAAAGCGTGTTACCGGAAGACACACGCGGCAACGCCGTTTCGATTCCACAATCCTGAACTGGACGGTATAGTCCACCGCGTGAATCCGGCCTACCTCCCCGTTGCCCTCGACGCACGCGATGAGCGCGTGTTCGAAGCCGTACGCCAGCTGTTGGCCCAGCAGGGCATGCAGATGAGCATGGACGCAGTGGCCCAGCATGCGGGCTGCTCCAAGCAGACCCTGTACTCGCGCTACGGCAGCAAGCAGGAGCTGCTGCGCCGGGTGATGCAGCGCCATGTCGGCCACGCCACCGGCGCCATGGTCCGTGCACTCCGCACTGACGACCTGCGTGCCAGCCTGCTCCAGTTCGCCATTGACTTCCTGGAGCACTTCAACCAACCGCACGTGGGCCAGGCCTGCCGGCTGATTGCCGCCGATGCGGCCCAGTTTCCCGAAGAGGCGCGTACGCTGTACCGGCACGGTGCCGGCGCGCTGACGCTTCATCTTGCTGAATGGATTGAAACCGTTTGCATGCGTGGCCAGCTCCGGCATGACGACCCGCACTTCATGGCCGAACTGCTGCTGAGCATGATTGCCGGTCAGGATTTCGACAAACAGCGTTTCCATACCCCCCACCGTGATGACGCACTGCTGCGTCGGCGTTGGGCAGAGTTCTCCGTCGACAGCTTCCTGCGCGCCTTCGCGCCACAGCCGTCGGCGGCCCCGTCTACAAACCAACCCCGGAGTTCCTCCTGATGACCGCCCCACTCCGCACCCTTGCCTTGACGTGCGCCGTTGCTGTCGCGCTGGCTGCCTGCAAGAAGCCGGAACAGCAGACGCCCCCGCCGCCGGAGGTGGGCGTGATCGACGCCAAGCCGCAGACCCTGCCGCTGCAGCGTGAGCTGGTCGGCCGCCTGTCGCCGTTCCGCAGTGCCGACGTGCGCGCGCGGGTGCCGGGCGTGCTGCTCAAGCGCGTCTACCAGGAAGGCTCGCAGGTCAAGCAGGGCCAGACCCTGTTCCTGATCGACCCGGCGCCGCTGCGTGCCTCGCTCAATGCGTCTGAAGCGCAGCTGGCCTCGGCCCGCGCGACCTACGCCAACGCCAAGGTGGCCGCCGACCGTGCACGCTCGCTGGCGCCGCAGCAGTTCGTCTCCAAGTCCGACCTGGACAACGCCGAGTCGGCCGAGCGCACCGCGCTGGCCGCGGTCAAGCAGGCCGAAGCCGCCGTGACCTCCTCGCGGATCAACCTGGGTTACGCCGAAGTGACCGCGCCGATCAGTGGCGTGGCCAACAAGCAGCAGGTCACCGAGGGAGCACTGGTCGGCCAGGGCGATGTGACCCTGCTGACCACCGTCGATCAGCTCGACCCGCTGTACGTGAACTTCTCGCTGAGCGTGGACGAACTGACCCAGCTGCGCGCGCAGCAGGCCAAGGGCGCGCTGGCGCTGTCCGGCGACGGCAAGGCGACGGTGGCAGTGAAGCTGGCCGATGGCAGCACCTACAGCGAGCCGGGCACGCTGGACTTCTCCTCCACTACGGTCGACCCGGCCACCGGTGCAGTGTCATTGCGCGCTGTGCTGCCGAACCCGCAGCAGATCCTGCTGCCAGGTGCCTTCGTCAGCTTCCAGGCCAACCTGGGCGAGCGCAACAACGCCTACCTGGTACCGCAGCAGGCCCTGCTGCGCGATACCACCGGCGGCTACGTGATGGTGGTCGGCGCCGACGGCAAGGTCGTGCGCAAGAACGTGAAGACCGATGGCGCGCAGAACGGCAACTGGCTGGTCAGCGACGGCCTGGCCGCCGGTGACAAGGTGATCGTGGCCGGCGTGCAGAAGGTCAAGGAAGGTGCACCGGCCGTGGCCAAGCCGTGGACCCCGGGGCAAGACACCAACGGCAAGCCTGCCGCAGGCGGCGCCGCTCCGGCGGGCGCGGCACCGGCCGCAGGCAAGGCACCGGCCGACGCTGCCAAGCCCGAGCAGGCCGATACGGCCAAGCCGGCCGCCACCGATTCGAACAAGCAGTAACGGGAACCTTCCGTCATGCCTAAATTTTTCATCGAACATCCAGTCTTCGCCTGGGTGGTTGCGATCCTGATCTCGCTCAGCGGCGTGATCGCGATCCTCAACCTGGGCGTGGAGTCCTATCCCAACATCGCCCCGCCGCAGGTCACCGTCTCGGCGACCTACCCGGGTGCCAGTGCCGACACCACGGAAAAATCGGTCACCCAGGTGATCGAGCAGCAGCTGACCGGTATCGATCACCTGCTGTACTTCAGTTCCTCGTCCGCGTCCAACGGCCGTGCGCAGATCACCCTGACCTTCGAGACCGGTACCGATCCGGACATCGCCCAGGTGCAGGTGCAGAACAAGGTCTCGCTGGCCACGCCACGCCTGCCCTCGGAAGTGACCCAGCAGGGCGTGGTGGTGGCCAAGGCCAACGCCGGCTTCCTGATGGTGGTGGCGCTGCAGTCCGATACCCCGACCATCAACCGTGACGCCCTGAACGACATCGTCGGTTCGCGCGTGCTCGACCAGGTCTCGCGCATCCCCGGCGTCGGCAGCACCCAGCAGTTCGGTTCCGAGTACGCCATGAACATCTGGCTGAACCCGGAGAAGATGCAGGGCTATGGTCTGTCGGCCAGCCAGGTACTGGCCGCGGTACGTGCGCAGAACGTGCAGTTCGCCGCCGGTGCGCTGGGTTCGGACCCGTCGCCGGAAGGCCAGCACTTCACCGCCACGGTCTCGGCCGAAGGCCGCTTCAGCTCGCCGCAGGAATTCGAGAACATCATCCTGCGCGCCAACGCTGACGGTTCGCGCGTGCTGCTGAAGGACATCGCCCGCGTCGCCTTCGGTGCCAACAACTACGGCTTCGACACCCAGTACAACGGCAAGCCGACCGGCGCCTTCGCCATCCAGCTGCTGCCGGGCGCCAATGCCCTGAACGTGGCCGAAGCGGTGCGCGCCAAGATGGATGAGCTGCAGCCCAGCTTCCCGTCCGGGGTGACCTGGTTCTCGCCGTACGACAGCACCACGTTCGTCAAGATCTCGATCCAGGAAGTGGTCAAGACCCTGTTTGAAGCGGTCTTGCTGGTGTTCCTGGTGATGCTGATCTTCCTGCAGAACTTCCGCGCCACCCTGATCCCGACCCTGGTGATCCCGGTCGCCCTGCTCGGTACCTTCCTGGGCATGTGGATGATCGGCTTCACCATCAACCAGCTGACGCTGTTTGCGATGGTGCTGGCGATCGGCATCGTGGTCGACGACGCGATCGTGGTGATCGAGAACGTCGAACGCATCATGACCGAGGAGGGCCTGGCGCCCAAGCCTGCCACGCAGAAGGCGATGACCCAGATCACCGGTGCGGTGGTGGCGATCACCGTGGTGCTGGCCGCGGTGTTCATCCCCTCCGCCCTGCAGGGCGGTGCCGCCGGTGAGATCTACAAGCAGTTCGCGCTGACCATCGCCATCTCGATGGCATTCTCGGCGTTCCTGGCCCTGGGCTTCACGCCGGCGCTGTGCGCGACCTTCCTCAAGCCGACGCACAACGACAACCCGAACATCGTCTACCGCACCTTCAACAAGTACTACGACAAGATCAGCCACACCTATGTGGGCCACATCACCTCTGCGGTGCGCCATGCGCCGCGCTGGATGATCCTGTTCGTGGTGCTGACCGCGCTGTGCGGCTTCCTGTTCACCCGCATGCCGGGCAGCTTCCTGCCGGAAGAAGACCAGGGCTATGCGCTGGCGATCGTGCAGCTGCCGCCGGGCTCGACCAAGGGCCAGACCAACGAAGTGTTCGCGCAGATGCGTGGCATCCTGGAAAAGCAGGATGGCTATGAAGGCATGCTGCAGGTGGCCGGCTTCAGCTTCGTCGGTTCCGGCGAGAACGTGGGCATGGGCTTCATCCGCCTGAAGCCGTGGGAGGAACGCAAGTTCACCGCGCCCGAGTTCATCCAGAACATGAACGGCGCGTTCTACGGCATCAAGGAAGCGCAGATCTTCGTGGTCAACCTGCCCACCGTGCAGGGCCTGGGCCAGTTCGGTGGCTTTGACATGTGGCTGCAGGACCGTAGCGGTGCCGGCTACGAACAGTTGACCCAGGCCCGCAACATCCTGCTCGGCCAGGCCGCGCAGAAGCCGGACCACCTGGTTGGCGTGCGCCCCAACGGTCTGGAAAACGCGCCTCAGCTGCAGCTGCACGTGGACCGCGTGCAGGCGCAGTCGATGGGCATGTCGGTGTCGGACGTGTACAGCACCATCCAGCTGATGCTGGCCCCGGTGTACGTCAACGACTTCTTCTACGAAGGCCGCATCAAGCGCGTGACCATGCAGGCCGATGGTCCGTACCGCACTGGCCAGGAATCGCTGAAGAGCTTCTACAGCCCGTCCAGCCTGACCCAGAACGCCGATGGCACCAACGCGATGATCCCGTTGAACACGGTGGTCAAGTCCGAATGGGTGTCGGCGCCGCCGTCGCTGAGCCGCTACAACGGCTATTCGGCGATCAACATCGTCGGTTCGCAGGCACCGGGCACCAGCTCGGGTGAGGCGATGCAGACCATGGAAGGCATCGTCAACGACGACCTGCCGGCCGGCTTCGGCTACGACTGGTCGGGCATGTCCTACCAGGAAATCCTGGCCGGCAACGCGGCGACCCTGCTGCTGGTGCTGTCGATCGTGGTGGTGTTCCTGTGCCTGGCCGCCCTGTATGAAAGCTGGTCGATCCCGGTGGCGGTGCTGCTGGTCGTGCCGCTGGGCGTGCTGGGTGCCCTCGGCCTGTCGATGCTGCGCGGCCTGCCCAACGATCTGTTCTTCAAGATCGGCCTGATCACCGTGATCGGCCTGGCGGCGAAGAACGCGATCCTGATCGTGGAGTTTGCGGTGGAGCAGCGCGCAGCAGGCAAGAACCTGCGGGATGCCACCATCGAAGCGGCCCGCCTGCGTTTCCGCCCGATCCTGATGACCTCGTTCGCGTTCATCATGGGCGTGATCCCGATGGCGATCTCCACCGGCGCCGGCGCCAACTCCCGCCACGCCATCGGTACCGGCGTGATCGGCGGCATGCTGTTCGCCACCCTGCTCGGCCTGCTGATGATCCCGGTGTTCTTCGTGGTCGTGCGCCGCATGCTGGGCGACAAGCTGGATGAACCGTCGAAGGAGTTCATGGAGCGCCAGCGCGACGCAGAGTCCGCCCACCGCCCGGATCGTTGATCCGGCGGTGCGCTGAAACGAAAAGGCCCCGGAGCGATCCGGGGCCTTTTTTGTTGCCGCTTCTGCATCCATGCCAACCCAGGTTGGCATCTACCGGAACAACGGCATTGCCGGTAGCCGCCAACCTTGGTTGGGTTCGAGCAACGCCTCAGCGCATCACCGCGACCACGGCGCACACCGCCACCAGAATCAGCGAGGCCCACTGCATGGGTACGAAGAAGAAATGGTGGGGCGCGGCCTCCCCCTTCTGCCGCGGCGCACGGTTGAGCCAAAGGCCCAGCACCACGTTCACCGCTGCGCCGAGGCCTGCGCCCAACAGAACCTGTGACAGCGGAGTATTGCCCTTGGGGCCGTCATGCGGAAAGAAGTACGCCAGCAGCAGGATCGCTGCAATCGGCGTCACCAGCGTCATGATTCCCCAACCGCGATAGATCACGTCGTCATCCTCGAAGAAACGGACTGCATTAGAGCAGCATGCGTCTCTGCAGGCCAACGGCAATGACGTCATCTGGATGACCATCATCCACGCGTGGCGTGGACCTACCGCCGCGCCGCCATTGCGGCGGCGCGGCCCTGCGACTCAGCGCAGCCCGGTTTCGTTGCGGGCGATCACCAGGCGCTGGATCTCCGAGGTGCCTTCGTAGATCTCGGTGATCTTGGCATCACGGAAGTAGCGCTCCAGCGGCATTTCCTTGGAATACCCCATGCCGCCGTGGATCTGCACGGCCTGGTGGGTAATCCACATTGCCGCCTCAGAGGCGGTCAGCTTGGCAATGGCAGCCTCATTGCTGAAGCGCTTGCCCTGGCCCTTCACCCACGCCGCGCGCAGGGTCAGCAGCAGCGCTGCGTCCAGCTTGCACTTCATGTCGGCGATCTTGGCCTGGGTCATCTGGAAGGTGCCGATGGCCGCGCCGAACGCCTTGCGCTCCTTCACGTATTCCAGAGTCGCTTCATAGGCGGCACGGGCGATGCCGATGGCCTGCGAAGCGATGCCGATGCGACCGGCATCGAGCACGCTCATGGCGATCTTGAATCCCTCGCCTTCCTGGCCCAGCACGTCTTCGGCCTGCGCCACGTAGTCGTTGAACTCGATCTCGCAGGTGGCCGAGGCGCGGATGCCCAGCTTGGGCTCGGTCTTGCCACGACCGAAACCGGCCTTGTCGGTATCGATGATGAAGGCGGTGATGCCGCGCGCGGCCTTGTCCGGCTCGCTCATCGCGAACAGCACGATGTACTTGGCCACCGGACCGGAGGTGATCCAGCTCTTCTTGCCATTGATGACGAAGGTGCCGTCGGCCTGCTTCACCGCGCGGCAGCGCATGGCGGTGGCATCGGAACCGGACTGCGGCTCGGTCAGCGCGAACGCGCCGATGGCCGTGCCTTCGGCGATGGCACGTACGTAGGTCTGCTTCTGCTGCTCGGTACCGTGGGTCAGGATGCCGTTGCAGAACAGCGAATTGTTGACCGACATGATCGTCGAATGGGCTGCGTCGGCGGCGGCGACCTCCACCATCGCCAGCACGTACGCGATCGGGTCCATGCCCGCGCCGCCGTATTCGGTCGGCACTTCGATGCCCATCAGGCCGTTCTCGCCCAACAGGCGAATGTTGTCCAGCGGGAACTCGCCGGTACGGTCATGATGCTCCGCGCTCGGGGCGATCTTCTCCTGCGCGATACGCCGCGCCACGACCTGCAGCATCAACTGCTCTTCGGTAAAGCTGAAATCCACAACACCCTCCCGGGTACATGAAGTTATGGGCCGCATACGGCGCGCCCAGGTGCCTCGATTGTACCGGGGGCCGGCTGCTTCCGTACGCTGCCGACTTGACCGCGACAGGCCCTCTCGGCCAATATATCTCTATATCGCGATAGGTAGATGTTTATGGATCTGGAAGACTGGTCGACCCGCCTGAAGGTGTTCGCCGATGCCACTCGCGTCCGCCTGCTGGCGCTGCTGGAGCAGGAGGAACTGACCGTGGCCGAACTGTCGGCGATCACCCGGCTGGCGCAGCCGCGCGTGTCCACCCACCTGGCACGCCTGAAGGAAGCCGGCCTGGTCCGCGACCGCCGTGCTGGCGTGTCGGCGTACTACCGCTTCGACGAGGCCCAGCTGGACCCGGCGCAGCGTGCATTGTGGCATGCCTTGAGCAACGGAAGCGATGACCCGCTGCTGCGCCAGGATGCCGAACGCGTCGCCGCCGTGCTGGCGCACCGCGCCTCGGACCAGAACTGGGCCGACAGCGTGGCCGGCGACATGGAACGCCACTACTCACCTGGCCGCACCTGGGAGGCACTGGCGCGTACCGCGCTGCCGCTGCTGGAGACCGGCGACGTGCTGGATATCGCTTCCGGTGACGGCGTGCTGGCCGAACTGGTAGCCCCACATGCCAAGCGCTACATCTGCATCGACACCAGCGCGCGCGTGGTCGCCGCCGCCAGCGAACGCCTGCGCCGCCTGCCGAACGTGGAAGTGCGCGAGGGCGACATGCATGCACTGCCGTTCAAGGATGCCAGCTTCGATCTGGTCGTGCTGATGCACGCGCTGACCTACGCCAGCAAGCCGGCGCAGGCGGTGACCGAAGCCGCGCGCGTGCTGCGGCCCGGTGGCCGGCTGCTGCTGTGCAGCCTGGCGCGCCACGAGCACAAGGCCGCCGTGGAGGCCTATGGCCATGTCAACCTCGGCTTCAGCGACAAGGAACTGCGCAGGTTCGTCGACAAGGCCGGCCTGCAGGTGTCCAGCCTGGAGACGGTCACCCGCGAGAAGCGTCCGCCGCACTTCGAAGTGATTTCGCTGATCGCCAACAAGCCCTGAGCCCGAGACCGCCATGCCCGCCCTGCCCTGGTTGCATCCAGATCGTGCCAACGCCCTGCTCGACGCCCTGCGCGAGCGGATCCTGATCATCGATGGTGCGATGGGCACGATGATCCAGCGCCACGGCCTGCAGGAAGACGATTACCGTGGCGAACGCTTCGCCGGTGGCTATGACCATCTGCATGGCTCCTGCTGCGATCACGCCACACCGGAAGGCCATGACCTGAAGGGCAACAACGATCTGCTGCTGTTGACCCGGCCGCAGATCGTCGCCGACATCCATACCGCCTACCTGGAGGCAGGCGCGGATCTGGTCGAGACCAACACCTTCAATGCCACCTCGGTCAGCCAAGCTGACTACCACCTCGAGCACCTGGTGTACGAACTGAACAAGGCCGGTGCGGCCGTCGCGCGCGCCTGCTGTGACGCGGCGGAAGCGACCACGCCCGGCAAGCCGCGCTTCGTGATCGGGGTGATCGGCCCGACCAGCCGCACCGCCTCGATCAGTCCCGACGTGAACGATCCGGGCTTCCGCAACACCAGCTTCGACGAGCTTCGCGACACCTATCGCGAAGCCATCGAAGGCCTGATCGACGGCGGCGCCGACACGCTCATGGTCGAGACCATCTTCGATACGCTCAATGCCAAGGCCGCGCTGTATGCGCTGGAAGAGGCCTTTGATGCACGTGGCGCGCGGTTGCCGGTGATGATCTCCGGCACCATCACCGACGCGTCGGGGCGCACCTTGTCCGGACAGACTGCCGAAGCCTTCCACGCCTCGCTGGCGCATGCGCGACCGCTGTCGATCGGCCTGAACTGCGCGCTGGGCGCCGATGCGATGCGCCCGCATGTGGAAACCCTCTCGCAGGTCGCCGACTGTTACGTCAGCGCCCACCCCAACGCCGGCCTGCCCAACGCGTTCGGCGAGTACGACGAAACCCCTGAAGAGATGGCCACCACCCTGCGGGGCTTCGCCGAGGATGGCCTGTTGAACCTGGTCGGTGGCTGCTGTGGTTCCACCCCCGACCATATCCGCGCGATCGCCCAGGCCGTGGCCGGGCTGGCACCGCGTGCCCTGCCGGGCGCACGGGAGCAGCACGCCGCATGAGCAGCACGCCCCTCACCCGCCTGTCCGGCCTGGAACCGCTGGTCATCACCCCGGACCTGCTGTTCATCAACGTCGGCGAACGCACCAACGTCACCGGCAGTGCGCAGTTCCGCAAGCTCATCAAGGAAGGCCGCTACGAAGAAGCGGTGGACGTGGCCCGCCAGCAGGTGGCCAGCGGTGCGCAGATCCTCGATGTGAACATGGACGAGGGCCTGATCGACTCGGAAGCGGCGATGACCCGCTACCTGAACCTGATCATGTCCGAGCCGGACATCGCGCGCATCCCGGTGATGGTCGACTCCTCCAAGTGGAGCGTGATCGAGGCCGGCCTGAAATGCCTGCAGGGCAAGAGCGTGGTCAACTCGATTTCGCTGAAGGAAGGCGAGGCGCTGTTCCGCGAGCACGCGCGCAAGGTGCTGCGCTACGGTGCTGCTGCGGTGGTGATGGCGTTCGACGAAAACGGGCAGGCCGACACCTGCGCGCGCAAGGTCGAAATCTGTACCCGTGCCTACCGCATCCTGGTCGACGAGATCGGTTTCCCGCCGCAGGACATCATCTTCGACCCGAACATCTTCGCCGTCGCTACGGGCATCGAAGAGCACGACAACTATGCAGTGGACTTCATCGAAGCCACCCGCATCATCAAGCAGACCCTGCCGCACTGCCACGTCTCCGGCGGCGTCTCCAACGTCTCGTTCTCCTTCCGCGGCAACGAAACGGTACGCCAGGCCATCCACTCGGTGTTCCTGTACCACGCGATCGCCGCCGGCATGGACATGGGCATCGTCAACGCCGGCGCGATGCCGATCTACGACGACCTGGAGCCGGACCTGCGCGAGCGCGTCGAGGACGTGATCCTCAACCGCCGAAGCGATGCCACCGAGCGTCTGCTGGAGATCGCCGAGCGCTACAAGGGCAAGAAGGGCGCGGCGAAGACCGAAGACCTGGCCTGGCGCGAAAAGCCGGTGGCACAGCGTTTGGCGCATGCCCTGGTACACGGCCTGGATGCCTTCGTCGAGGAAGACACCGAACTGGCCCGGCAGGCCTCCAGCCGCCCGCTGGATGTGATCGAAGGCCCGCTGATGGACGGCATGAACATCGTCGGCGACCTGTTCGGCGCCGGCAAGATGTTCCTGCCACAGGTGGTGAAATCCGCGCGCGTGATGAAGAAGGCCGTGGCCTACCTGCTGCCCTACATCGAAGCGGAAAAGACGCGCAGCGGTGACACCGCCAAGAGCAACGGCAAGATCATCATGGCTACGGTGAAGGGCGATGTGCATGACATCGGCAAGAACATCGTCGGCGTCGTACTGGCCTGCAACAACTTCGACGTGGTCGACCTCGGCGTGATGGTGCCGGCGCAGAAGATCCTCGATGCCGCCCGCGAGCACAACGCCGACCTGATCGGCCTGTCCGGGCTGATCACCCCGTCCCTGGAGGAGATGAGCCACGTTGCCCGCGAGATGGAGCGCCAGGGCTTCGACCTGCCGCTGCTGATCGGGGGTGCGACCACTTCGCGTGCGCACACCGCGCTGAAGATCGACCCGCACTACAAGGCGCCGACGGTATGGGTGAAGGATGCATCGCGAGCGGTTGGCGTTGCGCAGTCGCTGATCTCGCGTGATCTGCGCGAGGCCTTCGTTGCCGCCAACGAAGCCGACTATGCCGAAATCCGCGCGCGCCACCGCAACCGGGGCGACGCCAAGCGTCTGGTCACGCTGGAACATGCGCGCGGGCAGAAATTCCAGGGCGGCTGGGACAGTTACACGCCACCGGCACCGAATCAGCCCGGCCTGCACGTGTTCGACGACTATCCCCTGGCCGAACTGGTCGACTACATCGACTGGACGCCGTTCTTCCAGGCCTGGGAGCTGGCCGGCAAGTTCCCGGCGATCCTCACCGACGAGATCGTCGGCAGCCAGGCCAGCGAGCTGTACAAGGATGCCCGTGCGATGCTCGAGCGCATCGTCGGCGAGAAGTGGCTGACGGCCAAGGCCGTGTTCGGCCTGTGGCCGGCCAACAGCATCGGCGACGATGTCCGCGTGCAGCACGCACAGGGCGAAACCACCCTGCACTTCCTGCGCCAGCAGGTGGACAAGCCAGCCGAACGCCCGGATTTCTGCCTGGCCGATTTCATTGCACCGGCCGAAAGCGGAAAGCAGGACTGGATCGGCGCGTTCGCGGTCACTGCCGGTATCGGCATCGACACCCACGTCGCGCGCTTCGAGGCCGAGCATGACGACTACAACGCGATCCTGCTGAAGGCCCTCGCCGACCGCTTCGCCGAGGCACTGGCCGAGCGCCTGCACCAGCGCGTGCGTACAGAATTCTGGGGCTACGACCGCGCCGAGACGCTGGACAACGAAGCCTTGATCGACGAGCAGTACCGCGGCATCCGTCCGGCGCCAGGCTACCCGGCCTGCCCCGAGCACAGCGAGAAGCGCCGCCTGTTCGACCTGCTGCAGGCTGAGAAGAACGCTGGCATGGAACTGACCGAGAGCTTCGCGATGTTGCCCACGGCCGCTGTCTCCGGCTACTACTTCAGCCATCCGCAGAGCCAGTACTTCGTTGTCGGACGGCTCAGCCGCGAACAGGTCACCGACTATGCCCGGCGCAAGGGCGTGGACCGCGGCCAGGCCGAACGCTGGCTGGCCTCCAATCTCGACTACGATCCCGAATGAGGCGGTAGCGCCGGGCCATGCCCGGCGTCATCTCCCGTCCGCCGGGCATGGCCCGGCGCTACCGTGCATTATTCCCGCGATGACCGTTCCCGTTGCCCGCCTCTCAAGTTTCTACTTGTTCTACTACGCGGCGCTCGGCGCGTTCACGCCGTACTGGAGCCTGTTCCTGACCGCGCGCGGGATGAGCGTGACCGCGATCAGCGTGATGATGGGCCTGTGGTACGCCACCCGCGTGATCGCACCCAGTGCCTGGACCTCGCTGGCGGCCGCATCACCGCGACCGATCCGCCTACTGCGCGTCGGCTGCGTGCTGACCCTGCTCAGCTTCGCCGCCTTCCTGCTGCCCCTGCCGCAGCCGTGGATGTACCCGGCGATGATCGTGTTCTGCTTCTTCTACAACGCGGTGATGCCGCAGTTCGAGTCGATCACCCTCACCCACCTGGGCAACGACAGCCATCGCTACGGGCTGATCCGGGTCTGGGGCTCGCTCGGTTTCATCGCCGTGGTCACCCTGTTCGGCTGGCTGATCGAAGGCGATGGCGCCGGCAGCCACGCCGGATTGTTGCCCTGGATGATGCTGCCCCTGTTCGTGCTGCTGGTTGCCTCGGCCTTCAGCAACCATTACGCGCGCGACATCGGCAGGACGGCGGGGGATGCCAGCGGCTTCTGGCAGATCGTGCGCCGACCGCCGGTGCTGGCGTTCTTCCTGGCCGCGTTCATGGAGCAGCTGTCGTTCGGCCCGTACTACACGTTCTTCTCGGTCTACATGGACCATCACGGTTACCGTACCTCCACCCTGGGCCTGCTGTGGACCATCGGCGTGGTCTTCGAAGTGGGCGTGTTCTTCACCATCGGCCGCTTCTTCCGCCGCTACGACGCCAGCTGGATGCTGCTGATCGCACTGGTCAGTTCCTGCCTGCGCTGGGCCGTGACCGCATTGTTCCCGGAGAACCTGCCGGTAATGCTGCTGGCGCAGACCGCGCACGCGCTGGGCTTTGCCGCGTTCTTTGCGGCGGCGATGCAGATGCTGGCGACCTACTTCCCCGGTCGTCTCAATGGCCACGGCCAGGGACTGCTCTATGGATTCTCGTCGGGTGTCGGCGGGGTGCTGGGCGCGCTTATTGCCGGCCAGCTGTGGAAGATCGACGATGGCCGCACCGCGTTCCTGGCGGCTAGCGGGTTTGCCCTGATCGGCGCCCTGCTCTGCTTCTTCGCGCTGAGCCTGCCGCTGATACGCGCGCGCCGCAGAACTGCGTGCGCCCGGTAACGAAAACGCCGGGCGGGGCCCGGCGTTTTCATCATGCGGCAGATGCAGTTACCAGACCAGGTCGTCCGGCACCTGGTACTGCGGGTCCGCGTACGGATCTTCCTCGGCCGGCGCATTCGGATCGACCTTCAGCGCCACCGACGGGGCGAACACTGCCTCGCACTGTGCCAGCACCTCGGCGGTCACCAGCAGGTAGCGGCCGTTGAGCTGGACCACGCCCAGTTCACCCGCATTGAGCGCGGTCAACTGTTCGGCGGTCACGTAGATGCGCTTGATCTTGCCGCCGTACGGGAAGTGGCGGGCAATGTCCGCCTCCTCGGCATTGAGGCTTTTGCCCTGCAGCAGCGCTTCCAGCTTGGCCTTCGCCTCACGGCGCACGCGTGCTTCTTCCTGCTTCAGGCGCTCGGCCTCGATGCGCTCTTCCTTCTCCCGCTGCGCACGGATCGCATAGGCCTTGGCCAGGTCCATCTCTTCGGCGCTGCGCGGCTTGCGCGGCCCCTGCTGCCCTTGGCCACCACGCGCCTGCCCACCGGGCTTGCCCGCCCCACCATGGCCATGCCCGCGACGCTCGCCGGGCTTGTGCTCGCCCTTGCCTGCGCCCTGCGGCTTTGCATTGCCGTTGCCACCCTTGCCCTGCGGGCGGCCGTCACGGCGGGGGCCATCATTCTTGCGCTCGGGCTTGGGCGCGGGCTTGAAGCCCAGGCCCATCAGCTGGTCGCGGAGGGTATCGCTCATAGGATTCGGATCAGTAGTGCGGCGGCGGCGGTTCGCTCGCCGGATCGGAAGAATTCAGTGCGTTGCGGACCTTGCCCAGGTCCTCCAGCAGGACGCGCAGCACATCGGCATTGCGCATGCCCTGCATGCGGGCATCAGCCAGCGCATCGCTCAACTCGGCCAGCGCCTGTTCCTGGAAGGACACGCGCATCTCCAACTCGACCAGGCGCGCTTCCAGCGCCTGCTCGCGTTCGGTCGGTAGATCAGACATGCAGCGAACGCCCCCGGCCGATGCCGTAGTACGCCAGGCCGGCGGCTTCCACTTCGGCCGGCTCATAGAGGTTGCGGCCGTCGAACACCACCGCGTCCTTCAGCTGCTCGCGCAGCTTCTGGAAATCGGGACTGCGGAACTGCTTCCACTCGGTCACCACGACCAGGGCGTCCGCGCCCTGCAGCGCTTCGTCAGCATTGCTGCAGAACACCAGGTCATCGCGTTCGCCGAAGATGCGCTGCGATTCGTGCATTGCTTCCGGATCGTAGGCACGCACCGTGGCACCGCCTTCCCACAGCTGCGCCAGCAGGCGACGGCTGGAAGCTTCACGCATGTCATCAGTGTTCGGCTTGAAGGCCAGGCCCCACACGGCGAAGGTCTTGCCGCGCACCCCTTCGTCCTCGCCCTTGTCGTAATGACGCTGGATGAGGGCGAACAGATGGCCCTTCTGTGCATCGTTGACCGCTTCCACTGCATTGAGCAGCTTCGGCTCCAGGCCATGCTGCTGGGCGGTACGGGCCAATGCCTGCACGTCCTTCGGGAAGCACGAGCCGCCGTAGCCGGCGCCCGGGTAGATGAAGTGCCAGCCGATGCGCGGGTCCGAGCCGATGCCCTGGCGGACCTGCTCGACGTCGGCACCGACGCGTTCGGCAATGTTGGCGATTTCGTTCATGAATGAAATCTTGGTTGCCAGCATCGCATTGGCGGCGTACTTGGTCAGCTCGGCCGAACGCACGTCCATCTCGACCACGCGGTCGTGGTTGCGGTTGAACGGCGCGTACAGGCGGCGCATTACCGCTACCGACTCATCGCTGGTCGCACCGATGATGATGCGGTCCGGGCGCATGCAATCGGCGACTGCGTCGCCTTCCTTCAGGAATTCCGGATTGGACACCACGTCGAAGGTGATGTCCGCGCCACGCGCGGCCAGCTCTTCGGCAATGGCGGCGCGCACCTTGTCGGCGGTACCCACCGGCACCGTCGACTTGTTGACCACCACGGTGGGCACGCTCATGTGCCGGCCGATGGTACGGGCAACGGCCAGCACGTACTGCAGATCGGCGCTGCCATCCTCGTCCGGCGGGGTACCCACGGCGATGAACACTACCTGGCCATGCGCGATCGCCGACGCGGCATCGGTAGTGAATGCCAGCCGCGACGCGGCGTGGTTGGCCTTCACCATCGGCTCCAGGCCAGGCTCATAGATGGGAATGACGCCCTGGTTGAGGCCATCTACCTTGGCCTGGTCGATATCGACGCAGACCACCTGATGACCGACATCGGCCAGGCAGGTACCGGTCACCAGTCCAACGTAACCCGTACCAAAAATCGCAACGCGCATATCCGTATTCGCTCCTCGATGACTTACGGCAGGACGCCCAGCAGCTCGACGTCGAACGTCAAAGTCGCGTTCGGGCCGATCGGGCCGCCGGGAGTGCCGTTCTCACCGTAGGCGAGTTCGCCCGGGATCCAGAAGCGGTACTTCGAACCGACCGGCATCAGCGCAACGCCTTCGGTCCAGCCCTTGATCACCTGGTCCAGGCCGAACTCAGCCGGCTGGCGGCCGTAGGAACTGTCGAACACGGTGCCGTTGAGCAGCTTGCCTTCGTAGTTCACGCGCACCTTGCTGCTCGGCAGCGGACGCTCGCCGCTACCCGGGCGGATCACCTGGTACTGCAGGCCCGACGCGGTGGTCACCACGCCCGGCTGGGTCTTGTTCTTGGCCAGGAACGCATTGCCTTCCTCGCGGTTGGTCTGCGCAGCGGCGGCGGCCTTGGCCTGCATTTCGGCCTGCTTGCTGCCCATGAAGGCCTGAATGGTGGCGGTCGCGTCAGCTTCCGTCATCTTCGGCTGTCCCTTGCTCAGGCCGGTGCTGATCGCGTCAAACAGCGAGGCGACGTCGATGTCATCCTTCAGTTGCGCCAGCGACGGGCCCACCGAGTAGGAACCGATCATCTGCGAGACCTTGACGCGGTCGACCTTCGGCGGCTGCGAACCCGGCGCCACGCCCGGCACCTGCTGGCCGCTGCGGGCCATCACGACCTGGCGCAGGGCCGCGTCGGTGGCCTTGGCCTGTTCCTGGGTGATCTGCGGCTGCAGGCCTTCGAACGAACGCTCCACGGCGGTGCGCAGCGCGGCCACGTCGATCTCATCGGCGATCGGAGTGAACGACTTGGCCACGTCCAGGCCGATGGCGTAGCCCAGCTTCTGCTTGGGGGAATTCAAGGTTGCGGTCTCCTTGGCGGCTGCGGGGGCAGCCGGTTGTTGCGACAGAGCGACACCCGAAGTGCCCATCGCCAGAATCAGAACCGACGCCGCGGCGCCGCGCATTCCCATCTTCATTCGCTGCATTCCTGGAAGTGTCTGGGCGCCGACGTCGGCGCGAAAAGGATCATTGTCGCACGCATGCCGTCGATGTCGAGGCATGCGTGCCGGATATCAATGCGTGGCGGCGGCTGCCAGCGCCTTGTCGATGGCCGCGATCAGCTGCGGATCGTCCGGCGTCACCTTGCTGGCGAACTGGGCGATGACCTTCCCATCGCGGCCCACGAGGTACTTGTGGAAGTTCCAGGCCGGCGCAACGCCGGTCGCTGCGGTCAGCCGCTGGTACAGCGGCGTGGCCTGCTGACCGACCACATGCACTTTCTCGAACATCGGGAACCTGACGCCGTAGGTCAGGGTGCAGAAGTCCTGGATCTGCTTCTCGTCACCGGGCTCCTGGCCCTTGAAATCGTTGGACGGGAAGCCGAGCACCGCGAAGCCCTTGCCGGCGTACTGCCTGTGCAGCGCCTCCAGGCCTTCGTACTGAGGGGTATAGCCACACTTGCTGGCGGTATTGACCACCAGCAGCACCTGGCCGTGGTAGCGCTGCTGCAGGTTGACCTGCTGCTTGCCAGCCAGCGGCCGGTAGCTGACGTCGAGCAGGTCGGCGGCCAGCGCATTGGCCGAGGCTGCCAGGCCGAGGGCCAGCAGAGTCAACAGGGACAGGCCGCGGAAGCGGTGCGGGAAGGCGGTCGACAGGGGCATGGGAACGTTCCGCAATAGCCGTTTCAAGGGTCCGGCCAGCATCGGCCGGGAATCGGCCGAACTATAGCACCGGGGCCTGTGGCACCTGTCGGCCCCGCCGTGGCACAGCTTTGCCGGGCTTGGCGACAGCCTGTGGGAAACGGCCGCGGCGCGTCGTCATTGACATAGGATTGACGTGACTGAATGGAAGGCGGTCAGGGAAGCCGGTTTCACAACCAATTTTTCCTTTATTATCAATTGCCTGGATGGATATGGCGCGTTCTTGACCGCCCCTGCCATCAGTTGGGTGATGTGGGGGCTTGCACCCCGGCGTGCCGGTGTTATAGTTGCATACAACACCAGTCACCTGAGACAGGGGGAAGCCATGAACGTCCGGATCCGTCGCAACCTCACCGCACACGCGGCCGTCGCTGTTTCGACCCTGCTCGTGCTGGCCTGGTGGGCCACGCCCACCGCCCCTGCTTCTGCCGCTGCCGAAAGTGCGCAGGACGCGACGCTCTCCCCGGCAGGGAATGCCACCCCCTCCTCCCCCCCTCCCCCGCGTCGGCTGCACAGCGCGCTGTCCATGCCGTATTTCTCGTTCGCCCAGCCGCTGATCCCACGGAGCTGAACATGAGCGACATCCAGTGGAGCGACGGCGCTCCCATCTACCGTCAGTTGAAGGAGCGCGTGATCGCCATGATGCTCGACGGAATCCTCAAGCCGGGCGATGCCCTGCCTTCGGTGCGCCAGGTGGCCGCCGACTATCAACTCAACCCCATCACCGTTTCGCGCGCCTACCAGGAACTGGCTGACGAAGGCCTGGTGGAGAAGCGCCGCGGCCTGGGCATGTTCATGACCGAGCAGGCGGCTACGCAGCTGCGAAGCAGCGAGCGCGACCGTTTCCTCAACGAAGAATGGCCGGCGGTCCTGGAGCGCATCCAGCGCCTGGGCCTGAGCCTCGACGAATTGCTGCCCCAGGGGAAAGTCTGATGAAGAGCACTGCAAGTGAAGCGGTCATCACCGCCCGAGGCCTGCGCAAGGCCTACAAGACCACGGTTGCCCTCGACAACGCCAGCTTCAGCATCCCAAGCGGGCGCATCGTCGGCCTGATCGGGCCCAATGGCGCCGGCAAGACCACCGCGCTGAAGGCCATTCTTGGCCTGACCTCGGTGGAGGGGGACCTGAGCGTGCTCGGGCGTGACCCGCGACTGCACCGCGACGAACTGATGAATGACATCTGCTTCATCGCTGACGTCGCCGTGCTGCCGCGCTGGTTGAAGGTCCGCGAAGCGATCGACTTCGTCGCTGGCGTTCACCCGCGCTTCGACCGCGCCCGTTGCGAACGCTTCCTGGCCAACACCAAGCTGCAGCCGAAGCAGCGCGTGCGGGAGCTGTCCAAGGGCATGATCGTGCAGCTGCACCTGGCGCTGGTGATGGCCATCGATGCCCGCATCCTGGTGCTGGACGAGCCGACACTGGGCCTGGACATCCTGTACCGCAAGGAGTTCTACCAGCGCCTGCTGGAAGACTACTTCGACGAACAGAAGACGATCATCGTCACTACCCACCAGGTGGAGGAAATCGAGCATATCCTCAGCGACGTCATGTTCATCCGTGATGGCCGCATCGTGCTCGACGCTGAAATGGACGACGTCGGCCAGCGCTATACCGAGCTGCTGGTCAATGCCGAACAGCTGGACACCGCCCGCGCATTGAAGCCGATCGACGAGCGCAGCCTGGCGTTCGGCAAGACGGTGATGCTGTTCGATGGCGTGCCGCGCGCCCAGCTTTCCTCCCTCGGCGAGACCCGCATCCCGGGCCTGGCCGACCTGTTCGTCGCCATCATGAAGGGGACCTACGCATGAACGCCGTCAACCACCCCGTCAGCCCGATCGGCACCCTGCGCTGGCTGCTCAAGCGCGAGTATTGGGAGAACCGCGGCGGCTTCCTCTATGCACCGTTGATCGCCGGACTGATCTCGCTGGTGATGAGCACCATCGGCATCGCGTTCGGCCTGTTCGCGCTGCATCGTGCCGCGCGCGACGGCGGCCTGCACATCGACGGCGAAGATGTGAACATCAATGGCCTGGACCTGGCGCTGCTCACCCGCGACATCAGTGCCAAGGACCTGGCCGATCTCGGTAACGGCCTCGACCTGACCCTCGTGCTCAGCTCGGCGTGGCCATTCCTGGTCCTGGCCTTCGTGGTGTTCTTCTACTGCCTGGGCGCCCTGTACGATGACCGCCGCGACCGCAGCATCCTGTTCTGGAAGTCGCTGCCGCTGTCGGACACCCAGACGGTGCTGTCCAAGCTGATCAGTGCGCTGATCGTGGCCCCGCTGATCGCGGTGATCGCTGGCATCATCACCATGCTCGGCTTCATGCTGGTCATCAGCATCGTCGCGCTGATGCACGGTGGCAGCCCGATGACCCTGATCTGGGGCCCGGCCAGCCCGTTGACCCTGGCTGCCGGCCACCTGAGCTGGATTCCGGTCTACGCGCTGTGGGCCCTGCCCACCGCCGGCTGGCTGCTGCTGTGCTCGGCCTGGGCCAAGAGCAAGCCGTTCCTGTGGGCGGTGATGCTGCCGCTGTTTGCCGGCGTCATCGTCAGCACCACCAAGATCATGCCGCTGTTCGGTCTGACCACCGGCTGGTTCTGGCAGAACATCGTCGGCCGCCTGCTGCTGGGCGGCGTACCCGGCATGGACCTGCTGTATCGCATGGGCGCAGGTGAAGGGTCGCGCCGCGATCTGGACTCGGTGGTCAGCCTGATGTCCCCTGCCTCGCAGCTGAAGTCGCTGGCGATGCCGGAGCTGTGGATCGGTGCGGCCGTCGGTGCAGTGTTCATCTTCCTCGCCATCCGCCTGCGCAAGCGCGCCGGCGAGATCTGACTCCACCCATCCGGAGGCACCACCCATGCGTTCCCTGCTCGCCTGTTCTGCGTTGTTGCTGTTGCCGCTGTCGGCGCTGGCCGCCGATGCCCCTAACTGCAAGTTCACCGCTGCCCGTACGTTGAAGCTGGAGACATCCGGCGCCAAGGCGGTGGTGTTCGAGGTGAACCAGCATGACCTGAAGGTGGTCGCCAGCAAGGGCGGTGGCCAGCTGGCTGGTCGCGCCTGCGCCTCCAGCCAGGAATGGTTGGACCAGCTGGTGCTGGATCAGCGGAAGGAAGGCGACAAGCTGGTGGTCAGCCTGCGCCGCGAAGGCCGCGACAGCGGCATCAGCCTGGGCAGCAGCTATGCCTGGCTGGACATCCGTGGCAGCGTGCCGGACAACCTGCCGCTGCAGCTGAAGGTCGGCTCCGGCGATGCCAGCGTGGAAAACGCGCAGTCACTCAGCGTGGACGTCGGTTCCGGTGACGCCGTGGCCCGCGGAACCCGTGGCAGCATTCACGCCGCAGTGGGTTCGGGCGACCTCAACATCGATGGCGGCGGCTCCCTGAACCTGCTGTCGCTGGGTTCCGGCGACGTCACCGTACGCAACATCACCGGCGACGCCAGCACCGGTACCGTCGGCTCCGGTGACCTGAAGATCACCGATGTGCGTGGCAACGCGCGGCTGGATACCGTGGGCTCGGGTGACATCGAGTTCAAGCGTGTGCAGGGCAGCGTTGAAGTGGGCGTGGTCGGCTCCGGCGGGGTCGATCTGGCCGATATCGGCGGCAATGTGCATGTCCGCAGCCACGGTTCGGGCGACATCCACGTCGACGGGGTGCGCGGCACCCTGACCGTCGATCGCAGCGGCAGCGGTGACGTCGATCATCGCAACGTCAGCGGCCGGGTCACCCTGCCGCGCAGCAAGTAACCCTTTTCCAGACACTACCAGGGGAACACCATGAACCTGTTGCGCCTGCTGCCTGCCACCCTGCTGTGCCTGCCGCTGATCACATGCGGCGGCACGTCCTCCACGCCTGATACCACCGTCGGCAAAAGCGTGGCCGAGGCGACCAGCGGGGTCGGCCAGACGGTCAAGGAGGCCATGGACGATGCCCGCAAGGACATCGCCCAGGGCAACATCAAGATCTCGGCCGACAAGCAGCCGCGTGCGGAGATCACGCCGGACGGGCGGCTGATGATCGGCGGCAAGGAAGTGCCGGCCGATGAGGCCCAGCGCCGGCAGCTGCTGGAATACCGCGGCCACGTCGTTGCCATTGCAATGGACGGCATGGATGTCGGCCTGGCCGGTGCCAAGCTCGGCGCCAGTGCTGCCGGAGAGGCCCTGAAGGGCATCTTCAGCGGCGACAGCGAGGGCATCGAGAAGCGGATCAATGCCGAGGCGGAGAAGATCGAAGCCCAGGCCAAGCGCATCTGCAACCGCATGCCGGCGATGCTGGCCAGCCAGCAGGCGCTGGCCGCATCGCTGCCCGCGTTCAGGCCGTACGCCACGATGGACCAGAGTGACGTCGACGACTGCGGCAAGGACACCGTGGTCCAGCGCTAGGCCTGTGACAGATCAGCGCACCCGGCCGGCAGCGGCGCCCCGCTGCCGGCCGTAACGTGCCGACCGGCTTACAATGTCGGCCCCGGACGCCCCCGAACCGAATGCCATGAAGAAGTTGTTCCTGCTGCTGGCCGCCCTGCTCTGCCTGGGCCTGGTCGGCTGTGACAAGGATTACCGCAACCACCGCGCCGAGCGCGGCAAGCCCAAGATTTCCGTCAGCGAAGGGATGGTGACCGTGCGTCGCCCGCCGGCACCGAACATCATCATCCTCGGCGATGGCACGATGAAGGTGGACGAGATCCAGATCCCGCTCGACGAAGGGCAGAAGCAGATGCTGCAGACGATGTTCGGCCGGCTGCAGGTACTGCGCCAGAACACCCTGGTCGCCGCCCCGGCCGATCCCAACATGCAACCGGTGAAGATCCAGCCGCCGGAAGGCATGGAAGTGATCCCGGCCGACCTGGTCCAGCGCATCCCCGAGTTCAAGGACTACACCGACACCTTCGGCAACATCGTCGCCGACCGTCGCTGAAAAAACGCCGCCCCCTGGGCGGCGTTTCCTCTTGTAGAGCCGAGCCCATGCCCGGCTCAGGTCCAGGAAGCAGCCGAGCATGGGCTCGGCCCTACGACCGGCGCATCAACCGCCGCCGCCACCGCCCCCCGCGTGGATGCCACCGGCAGTCAGCGCGGTGGGGTCCAGCAGGCGGCGCAGTTCCGCTTCCTGCAGGCCGCTGTCTTCCAGCGCGACGTCCAGCACCGGGCGCTGTTCCTTGTAGGCACGCTTGGCAATGGCCGCTGCCTTCTCGTAGCCGATGATCGGGTTCAGTGCCGTGACCAGGATGGGATTGCGCGACAGCGCCTCGGCAACACGGTCTTGGCGCACCTTCAGCCCGGCAATCGCGCTGTCGGCCAGCAGCCGCGACACATTGGCCAGCAGGCCGATGCCATCCAGCAGGTTCACCGCGATCAGCGGCAGGGTGACGTTGAGCTGGAAGTTGCCGGTCTGCCCGGCCACGGTGATCGCGGTGTGGTGGCCAATCACCTGCGCGCACGCCATCACGGTTGCTTCCGGAATCACCGGGTTGACCTTGCCCGGCATGATCGAGCTGCCCGGCTGCAGTGCCGGCAGTTCGATCTCGCCCAGCCCGGCCAGCGGACCGGCGTTCATCCAGCGAAGATCATTGGCGATCTTGATCAGCGCCACGGCCAGTGCATTGAGCTGGCCCGACAGTTCCACGGCATCATCCTGCGCGGCCAGGCTCTCGAACTTGTTCTCGGCGCTGTCGAACTTGAAACCGGTCTGTTGCTTCAGTGCCTTGGCTACCTGCGCGCCAAAACGCGGGTCGGCGTTGATGCCGGTGCCGATGGCGGTGCCACCCAGCGGCAGGCGGCGCACGCGCTTGAGGCTGTCTTCGATGCGCTCCTGCGCCGAGGCCAGCTGCGCCGACCATGCGCCGAACTCCTGCTCGAAGGTCAGTGGCATCGCGTCCATCAGGTGGGTACGGCCGGTCTTGACCACCTTGCGCAGGCTGCGGCCCTTCTTGTCGAGGGTCTTGCGCAGGTGCACCAGCGCCGGCAGCAGCTGTTCGTGCGTCGCCAGCACCGCCGACACGCGCAGCGCGGTCGGGATCACGTCGTTGGAGCTCTGCCCCTGGTTGACGTGGTCATTGGGATGCACGGTGGTCTTGCCCGCCTTGCCGGCACGGTTGGCCAGGGTGGCGATGACCTCATTGGCATTCATGTTCGACGACGTGCCCGAACCGGTCTGGTAGACGTCGATCGGGAAGTGCGCGTCCCAGTTGCCGGCGGCCACTTCGGCAGCAGCGGTCTGGATGGCCTTGGCCACGTTCTTCGGCAGGTGGCCCAGCTCGGCGTTGACGCCGGCGGCAGCGCCCTTGACCAGGCCCAGGGCACGGATGAAACCGCGCGGCATGCGCTGGCCCGACACCGGGAAATTCTGCACGGCACGCTGGGTCTGGGCGCCCCACAGGGCGTCCGCAGGCACCTGCAGCTCGCCCATGCTGTCGTGTTCGATTCTGAAACCCTTGCTTGCAGCTTTGCTCATTGCATCAACTCCGCACTACTTCAGTTGGGGAAAGGGAAGCGGCGGCTGGCAGGGTGTCGCTTCCCGGGCTGGCGGCTGCGCCAACGATACTCCCTTGCCCGCAGCGTGGGATGACGAGGACGGGCCAGAACGTTCCGTCCGCAGGGCCGTGTTGTAGAGCCGAGCCCATGCTCGGCTTCCCGCAGGGCGCCGGATTCTCCGAAGCAGCCGAGCGTGGGCTCGGCTCTACAGGGCACGCCCCGCCGGCACGTCGTAGAATATCGGCCCCGCCGCTCGTCCCAGCCCTGCCGACATGTCCGATTCCGCCCTGCTCGCCCTGTCCCCGCTCGATGGCCGCTATGCCGGCAAGGTCGACGCGCTGCGCCCGATCTTCTCCGAATACGGCCTGATCAAGGCCCGCATCACGGTCGAGGTGGAATGGCTGCTGGCGCTGGCCGCCGAACCGGGCATCGTCGAACTGGCGCCGTTCTCCGACGCCGCCGTCGCCCGCCTGCGCGACCTGGCCGCCCGCTTCAGCCCGGCCCAGGCCGCGCGCGTGAAGGAGATCGAGCGCACCACCAACCATGACGTCAAGGCGGTGGAGTACTTCATCAAGGAACAGCTGAAGGATGACGCCGAGCTGGCGCCGGCGCTGGAATTCGTGCATTTCGCCTGCACCAGCGAAGACATCAACAACCTCAGCTACGGCCTGATGCTGGAACAGGCCCGCCGCGAGGTGCTGCTGCCGACCCTGGACGGCATCGCCAGCACCCTGCGCACCCTGGCCCACGCCCAGGCCGGCCAGCCGATGCTGTCGCGCACCCACGGCCAGACCGCCTCGCCGACCACTTTGGGCAAGGAACTGGCCAACGTGGTCGCTCGCCTGGAACGCCAGCGCCGGCAGATCGCCGCGGTCGAACTGACCGGCAAGATCAACGGTGCCGTCGGCAACTACAACGCCCACGTGGCCAGCTACCCGGACGTGGACTGGCCGGCCTTCGCCGAGCGCTTCGTGACCGGCCTGGGCCTGGTATTCAACCCGTACACCACGCAGATCGAGCCGCACGACAACGTGGCCGAGATCGGCGATGCCGCACGCCGCGCCAACATCATCCTGATCGATCTGGCCCGCGACATCTGGGGCTACATCTCGCTGGGCTATTTCAAGCAGCGCCTGAAGGAAGGCGAAGTCGGCTCGTCGACGATGCCGCACAAGGTCAACCCGATCGATTTCGAGAATGCCGAAGGCAACTTCGGCATCGCCAACGCGCTGTTCGAGCACTTCAGCGCGAAGCTGCCGATCAGCCGCTGGCAGCGTGACCTGACCGATTCCACCGTGCTGCGTGCACTGGGCACCGCGTTCGGCCACAGCCAGGTGGCGCTGGATTCGCTGGCCAAGGGCCTGGGCAAGCTGGAAGTGAACCCGCAGCGCCTGGATGCCGATCTGGACGCGGCCTGGGAAGTGCTGGCCGAGGCCGTGCAGACGGTGATGCGCCGCCATGGCCTGCCGAACCCGTACGAGCAGCTGAAGGCGCTGACCCGCGGCCAGGGCATCACGGCTGAGTCGATGCGTGCGTTCGTGCAGGGGCTGGAGCTGCCGGCGGATGCGAAGCAGCGCCTGCTGGAGATGACCCCGGGCAGCTACACCGGCCTGGCCGAGTCGCTGGCGAAGAAGATCTAAGAGGTTTCCGTTGCGGCGGCGGCCGCGGGCGCTGCCTGCGGCAGGCAACGGCAACGGCAACAGCAATAGCAACGTCAAGAGCGGCTCTGGATTGCTGCTAGCTGGGCGGGCCGGGAGGGGCCAGCGGGACACGCCGTAAACCCATCCATGGGGGCTCGATGGCGCCATCCATGGCGCCAACGGTCCCGCTGACCCCTCCCGCCCCACCTCTGACAGATTTCCGGTGACGGATCGAAGAGCGTGGGGTTGTCGGGGCGGAATTTGAAAGAGGGACGCGGCTTCGCCGCGTCCGTCTTTGTTTGAGGGTCTTTTGTAGAGCCGAGCCCGTGCTCGGCTGCTTTTGGGCGTGGGCAACAGCAAGCCGAGCGTGGGCTCGGCTCTACACGAGCAAGCGCAGCGCGCGACCCGCTCTTGCCTTTGATTTTCTTCTTCCATTCCGTGGCGGGCCGCGCAGGAAACTGTCAGGGGCCGGGCGGGTGGGCTGCGCGGGGGTGTCCGCCGCATGGATGCGGCGGCCAAGCTTACAGGGACGTACTTGCAGCGTCCTCCGCGCAGCCCACCCGCCCGGCCAAGCCCATGAAGCCGGTCGACTAACAGTCGACCCTACCAAGCTGTCGCCACGAGGGGCTCCGCCGTTGGCCGGACACCCCGCGACAAACCCGCGCACGTGCGCAATCCCCACGAACGTCGGACAATGGAGACCTTGGCGGCCCGCCGCGCCGCCCCTCCCGCTTTCCGCTGCAAGGATTCCCCCATGGCCGCCCGCAAGTCCTCCGCCCCCCTGATCGAAGTCACCGCCCGCCCCGGCCAGCCGCTGGGCATGGCGCCGGCCACCTTCCTGCGCGACTTCTGGCAGAAACGCCCGCTGCTGATCCGCAACGCCTTCCCCAATTTCCAGACCCCGGTGCAGCCGGAAGACCTGGCCGGGCTGGCCTGCGAGGAAGGCGTGCTGGCGCGCCTGATCGAGCACGACAAGACCCAGGACGGCTGGCGCGTGCGTACCGGCCCGTTCCAGGAAGACGTGTTCCCCGCCCTGCCCGACCACGATTGGACCCTGCTGGTGCAGGACGTGGACAAGTGGGACCCGGACGTGCGCGCCCTGATCGAGCACTTCAGCTTCCTGCCGCGCTGGCGCATGGATGACGTGATGATCAGCTTCGCCGCCACCGGCGGCTCGGTCGGCGCCCATGTCGACCAGTACGACGTGTTCCTGCTGCAGGCCCACGGCCATCGCCGCTGGCAGATCGATGCCAGCGAATCGATCAAGGGCAGGCAGCCGCCGCTGGGCTTCCGCCCGGACGTGGAGCTGAAGCTGCTGAAGGTGTTCAAGCCCACCCACGACTGGGTGCTGGCGCCGGGCGACATGCTCTACCTGCCGCCGAACGTGCCGCACCACGGCGTCGCCGAAGACCCCTGCCTGACCTTCTCCTTCGGCATGCGTGCGCCGTCCTCGGCCGAGCTGATCAGCGACTACCTGGACACCCTGATTGCCGATGCCGACGAGAACATCCGCTATCAGGATGCCGACCTGAAGGTGCCGGCCGACCCGAACGAGATCGACACGGTGGCGATGGCGCGGGTGATCACCGCGCTCAACGCCATCCGCATGAACGACCCGGACAAGCTGGGTGACTGGTTCGGCCGTTTCATCACCACCTACCGCGCCGCCGGCGAAGTGATGGCTCACCAGGCCGCTCCCGCACCGGAGGAAGTGGTCCAGGCCCTGGCCTCAGGCCTGCTGCTGCAGCGTCACCCCTGGGCGCGCCTGGCCTGGCGCCGGGCCAAGCGTGGCGCCAGCCTGTACGTCAGCGGCCAGGACTTCGCGCTGCCGGTGAAGGACGCGCAGCGCCTGGCCGGCGCCGAGCAGCTCGATGCCGCCGCCTATCGCGGCCTGTCCGACAAGGGCCGCGCGGTGGTCCAGCAGCTGTTGGCCGGTGGCGTGTTCCAGCTGATCGATCCGAACGAGGTGTATGACGCTGAAGATGAGGATGACGGCGAAGACGCCGTGGTGCTCGGCGAAGTGGTTGAAGGCCGTGACCGTGTCGACGCGATCGACGCCGACGCGGTGTCCGACGATGTCCACACCGTGACCGTGCACGACGACGGCGTCGAGGTCATCGTCAACTTCGAGGATCACGACGAAGACGACAGCGACGACGGTCGCGCCTGAGCCCTGCCGCCATGGTCCGGGTCCAGCAGGTCAGCCACGCCGACGCCCACGTTGCCATCCACGACGTGCGCCAACGCGTGTTCGTGCAGGAACAGGGCATCGCCGCCGAACTGGAACGCGACGCGCTGGACCCGGTCAGCGCCCATGTGCTGGCGCTGGACGCCGAAGGCCTGCCGGTCGGCACCGGCCGCCTGGCCCCCGATGGCCGCATCGGTCGCATGGCGGTGCTGGCCGACCATCGCAGCCAGGGCGTCGGTGAGGCCCTGCTGGAGGCACTGGTGGAGGCCGGGCGCCGGCTCGGCCTGGCCGAACTGCACCTGCACGCCCAGCTGCCCGCCCGCGACTTCTATGTCCGCCAGGGCTTCCTGCCCGAGGGCGAGGTGTTCGAGGAGGCCGGCATCGGCCACCAGCAGATGCGGCGGCGGCTGGGCGCGGCCAGCGCCATCGACAGCCGCGCCGAGGCCGTGGCGGCCACTACCGCCGTCATTCACCGCGCCCGTCGCCAGCTGTGGCTGCACAGCCGCCAGCTCGACCCGGGCCTGCTCGACACGCCTACGGTGCAGGCCGCGCTGCGCCGCTTCGTCACTGCCCGCCACGACAAGCAGCTGCGGGTGATCGTGCACGATGCCGCTGCGATCGCCGCTGCCGGCGCCCCACTGCTGGCGCTGGCCCAGCGCCTGCCCAGCGTGGTCCGGTTCCGCGAGGTCAGCGATCCGGTCGACCGTGCGTTGGCCTCGGCCTGCCTGCTCAACGATGCGGGCGACTTCTACTTTCGTCTGATCGGCCATCGCCTCGACGGCGAGGCCGGCATCGCACTGCCTGCACGTTCGCAGCCGTTCGAGCAGCAATTGCTGCGTGTCTGGGACCGTTCGCGCGATTACAGCGAACTGCGCGCGCTCGGCATCTGAGCCGGCGCCGCCGACCCAACCTGTCTGGAACCGGCACCCGAGGACGCGGGTTGCCCGCGGCAATGCCCCTTCGTGGCCCGTTGGGGGTACAATTTGGCTGTTTGAACGCGCCCGCGCAGGGCTATTCATCATTCCTGCCGGGTCCTTCTGAAGCCATACCCCACAAAGCGAATCAACACCCTCCATCGTGGACAATCAACTGAAGCAGTTTGCGCAATCTTCGCAACTCGCCGGCGGCAACGCCTCCTATGTCGAGGACCTGTACGAGCAGTACCTGGTCTCCCCGGATAGTGTCGATCCCAAATGGAAAACCTACTTCGATGGCTTCAAGGGCCGTGAAGCAGGTGACATTCCGCACTCGGCCGTCATCTCCCACATCGCGGACGCGGCCAAGGATGCGCTGAAAGCTGGCACCGGCAGCGGTGCGGGCGACGAGCGCGAGCGCAATGTCGGTCGTCTGATCACCGCCTACCGCTCCCGTGGCCACCTCGACGCCCGCCTGGACCCGCTGGGCCTGGCCGCACCGGTCAACACCCCGGACCTGGGCCTGCCGTTCCACAGCCTGTCCGATGCCGACCTCAACAGCGAGTTCAGCACCGGCGGCGTCGGCGGCCAGCCGCGCATGAAGCTGCGCGACCTGCTGGCACGCCTGAAGGCGACCTACACCGGCTCGATCGGTGCGGAGTTCATGCACATCTCCGAGGTCGAGCAGCGCCAGTGGATCTACAAGAAGCTGGAAGCGGCCGGTGGCAACTACCAGCTGGACGCTGACACCCAGCGCCGCACCCTGGAGCGCCTGACCGCGGCCGAAGGCCTGGAGCGCTACCTGCACACCAAGTACGTCGGCCAGAAGCGGTTCTCGCTGGAAGGCGGCGACTCGCTGATCCCGATGATGGACACCATCATCCGCAGCGCCGGCAAGGATGGCGTCAAGGACGTGGTGATCGGCATGGCCCACCGCGGCCGCCTGAACGTGCTGGTCAACACCCTGGGCAAGAACCCGCGCAAGCTGTTCGACGAGTTCGAGGGCAAGTTCGAGCACGACGAGCACGCTTCGGCCGGCGACGTGAAGTACCACATGGGCTTCTCCGCCGACGTCGCCACTGAAGGCGGCCCGGTGCACCTGGCGCTGGCGTTCAACCCGTCGCACCTGGAAATCGCCGACCCGGTCGTGGCCGGTTCCGTGCGTTCGCGCCAGGAGCGCCGCAAGGACACCGCCCGCAAGCAGGTGATGCCGATCCTGATCCACGGCGACGCGGCCTTCTCCGGCCAGGGCGTGGTCATGGAGCTGTTCCAGATGTCGCAGGCCCGCGGCTTCGCCGTCGGTGGCACCGTGCACATCGTGGTCAACAACCAGGTGGGCTTCACCACCTCCAACCCGCTGGATACGCGCTCCACGCGCTATGCCACCGACGTGGCGAAGATGATCGCCGCGCCGGTACTGCACGTGAACGGCGATGATCCGGAAGCGGTGGTGTTCGCCGCGCAGCTGGCCTTCGAGTTCCGCCAGAAGTTCGCCAAGGACGTGGTCATCGACCTGATGTGCTACCGCCGTTGGGGCCACAACGAGGCCGACGAACCGGCAATCACCCAGCCGCTGATGTACCAGGTGATCCGCAAGCACCCGACCACCCGCGAGATGTACGCCGAGCAGCTGGAGAAGGCAGGCGTGATCGCCGCCGGTGCCGGCAAGGCGATGGTCGATGCCTACCGCGAGAAGCTGGACGCCGGTGAAGTGACCACCGAACTGGCCAAGGTCGAGAAGACCCCGCCGAGCAGCCCGCTGTTCGTCGATTGGCCGAAGCTGCTGGAAGGCAAGCTGTCCGACCCGGTCTCGACCAAGGTCGAGAAGAACAAGCTGGTCGAACTGGCCAGGCTGATCAACACCATCCCGGACGAAGTGCAGCTGCACTCGCGCGTGGCCAAGGTCTACGACGACCGCCGCAAGATGGCCGCCGGCGAGATTCCGGGCGACTGGGGCTTTGCCGAGAACCTGGCCTACGCCACCCTGCTCGACGAAGGCCATGCACTGCGCCTGGTCGGCCAGGACGTCGGCCGCGGTACGTTCACGCACCGCCACGCGATCCTGCACGACCAGAAGACCGACAACTACTACATGCCGCTGCGGCAGCTGGTGGATTCGCCGGAGAAGGCCACCGTCATCGACTCGCTGCTGAGCGAAGAAGCGGTGATGGCCTACGAATACGGCTTCTCCACCACCGATCCGAACACGCTGTGCATCTGGGAAGGCCAGTTCGGCGACTTCGCCAACGGCGCCCAGGTGGTGATCGACCAGTTCATCGCCGCCGGTGAAGCCAAGTGGGGCCGCATTTCCGGCCTGACCCTGCTGCTGCCGCACGGCTATGAAGGGCAAGGCCCCGAACACAGCTCGGCGCGCCTGGAGCGCTTCCTGCAGCTGTGCGCGCTGGAGAACATGCTGGTGGTCGTGCCGTCGACTCCGGCCCAGGCCTTCCACATGCTGCGTCGCCAGCTGCACATGACCACCCGCAAGCCGCTGGTGGTGATGTCGCCGAAGTCCCTGCTGCGCCACAAGCTGGCGGTGTCGACCCTCGACGAGCTGGCCAACGGCGAGTTCCAGCACCTGATCGGCGACGCCAATGCCGACGCCAAGAAGGTCAAGCGCGTGGTGCTGTGCTCGGGCAAGGTCTACTACGACCTGCTGGAGGACCAGACCAAGCGTGGCCAGGACGACGTGGCGATCATCCGCGTGGAGCAACTGTATCCGTTCCCGCGTGCGCTGCTGGCTGCCGAGCTGAAGAAGTACGGCAAGGCCACCGACGTGGTGTGGACGCAGGAAGAACCGCAGAATCAGGGCGCGTGGTACCAGATCCGCCACCACCTGCAGTTCTGCCTGGCCGATGGCCAGAACCTGCACTACGCCGGTCGCGCACGTTCGGCCTCGCCGGCTGCCGGTCACATGGCTGACCATGTCCGCGAGCAGCAGCAGCTGATCGCCGACGCACTGGTCAACCCGTTCAACGACCAGGTCGCTGAATAACTCTCCCCCCTATTTAGAAGACAAACCAGGAAGCTCCCGCAATGGCCACCGAAGTCAAAGCCCCGGTACTGCCCGAATCCGTCGCCGACGGCACCATCGCCACCTGGCACAAGAAGGTGGGCGACGCCGTCAAGCGCGACGAAAACCTGCTTGACCTGGAAACCGACAAGGTCGTCCTGGAAGTGCCGTCGCCGGTTGACGGCGTGCTCAAGGAAATCAAGTTCAAGGAAGGCGATACCGTGACCTCCAGCCAGGTCGTGGCGATCATCGAAGAAGGCGCCGTAGCTGCGGCTCCGGCCCCGGCCGCTGAAGAGAAGAAGGCTGAAGCCGCACCGGCCGCCGCTGCTCCGGCCGCTGCCGCTGCGCCGGCCCCGGCTGCCAAGTCGGCCGCCGACGCGCTGCCGCCGGGCGCCCGCTTCACCGCCATCACCGAAGGCGTGAACCCGGCCGACGTCGACGGCACCGGCCGTCGTGGCGCGGTGACCAAGGAAGACATCGTCAACTTCGCCCGCAACGGCGGCGCCGGCAAGGCCGGTGGCGCACGTCCGGAAGAGCGCGTGCCGATGACCCGCATCCGCAAGCGCATTGCCGAGCGCCTGATGGAGTCGAAGAACTCCACCGCCATGCTGACCACCTTCAACGAAGTCGACCTGTCCAAGGTTTCGGCCGCGCGCAAGGAGCTGCAGGACGAGTTCGTCAAGGCCCACGGCATCAAGCTGGGCTTCATGAGCTTCTTCGTGAAGGCCGCTGCCAACGCGCTGCAGCGCTTCCCGCTGGTCAACGCCTCGATCGACGGCGACGACATCATCTACCACGGCTACTCGGACATCTCGATCGCCGTGTCGACCGAGAAGGGCCTGGTCACGCCGGTCCTGCGCAACGTCGAGCGCATGTCGTTCGCCGACATCGAGAAGACCATCGCCGACTACGCCAAGAAGGCACGTGACGGCAAGCTGGGCCTGGAAGAACTGCAGGGCGGCACCTTCACCGTGACCAACGGCGGCACCTTCGGTTCGCTGCTGTCGACCCCGATCATCAATCCGCCGCAGAGCGCCATCCTGGGCATGCACGCCATCAAGGAGCGTCCGATCGCCCAGAACGGCCAGGTCGTGATCGCGCCGATGATGTACCTGGCGCTGTCCTACGACCACCGCATCATCGACGGCAAGGACTCGGTGCAGTTCCTGGTGGACATCAAGAACCAGCTGGAAAACCCGGGCCGCATGCTGTTCGGCCTGTAAGAAACCTCCCGCCCCTCCGCGCCTGCGCGGAGGGGTTCTGGTAATGCATCAAGGAATAATTCAATGGCTGAACAATTCGACGTCGTCGTCATCGGTGCCGGCCCGGCCGGTTACCACGCTGCCATCCGCGCGGCCCAGCTGGGCCTGAAGACCGCCTGCATCGACGCAGCGCTGGGCAAGGACGGCAAGCCGGCCCTCGGCGGCACCTGCCTGCGCGTGGGCTGCATCCCGTCCAAGGCGCTGCTGGATTCCTCGCGCCAGTTCTGGAACATGGGCCACATCTTTGGCGACCACGGCATCAGCTTCAAGGATGCCAAGATCGACGTCGAGGCGATGATTGGCCGCAAGGACAAGATCGTCAAGCAGTTCACCGGCGGCATCGGCATGCTGTTCAAGGCCAACAAGGTCGCCGCCTATTACGGCTTCGGCCAGCTGCAGCCAGGCAACGTGGTCAAGGTGAAGCAGCACGACGGTTCGGAAGTCGAGCTGAAGGGCACCAACGTCATCATCGCGGCCGGTTCGGATTCGATCGAGCTGCCGTTCGCCAAGTTCGACGGCGAGACCATCGTCGACAACGTCGGCGGCCTGGACTTCACCGAAGTGCCGAACCGCCTGGCGGTGATCGGCGCCGGCGTGATCGGCCTGGAACTGGGCAGCGTGTGGAAGCGCCTGGGCGCTGAAGTGACCATCCTGGAAGCCATGCCGGAGTTCCTGGCCGCTGCTGACGCCGAAGTGGCCAAGACCGCTGCCAAGGAGTTCAAGAAGCAGGGCCTGGACATCAAGCTCAATGCCAAGGTTTCCAAGACCGAGATCACCGGCAAGGGCAAGAAGAAGGAAGTCATCGTCACCTACACCGACGCCGAAGGCGAAAAGACCCTGACCGTGGACAAGCTGCTGGTGGCCGTGGGCCGTCGCGCCGCCACCAAGGGCCTGCTGGCCGAAGGCACCGGCGTCAAGGTCAACGAGCGCGGCCAGATTGAAGTCGATGCGCACTGCCACACCGGCGTCGACGGCGTGTGGGCGGTCGGCGACTGCGTGCGCGGCCCGATGCTGGCGCACAAGGGCTTCGAGGAAGGCATCGCGGTGGCTGAGCTGATCGCCGGCCTGCCGGGCCACGTCAACTTCGACACCATTCCGTGGGTCATCTACACCGAGCCGGAACTGGCCTGGGTCGGCAAGACCGAAGCCCAGCTGAAGGCCGAGGGCATTCCGTACAAGGCCGGCAGCTTCCCGTTCGCCGCCAACGGCCGTGCCGTGGCGATGATCGAGCCGGCGGGCTTCGTGAAGATCCTGGCCCATGCCGAAACCGATCGCATCCTCGGCATGCACCTGGTCGGCGCCAACGTCTCCGAGCTGGTGCACGAAGGCGTGCTGACCATGGAATTCAGCGGCTCGGCCGACGACCTGGCCCGCATCTGCCACGCCCACCCGTCGCTGTCGGAAGTGATCCACGACGCGGCGATGGCGGTCAGCAAGCGCGCCATCCACAAGGCGAACTGATCGTTCGCGGGTTGTGCCGGCCGCTGGCCGGCATGGCCGGATGCAAGGAACCCCGCTTCGGCGGGGTTTTTTGTTGCTCATTTCCCTGTAGTGCCGAGCCCACGCTCGGCTGCCCTGCACAGGCCGCCGAGCATTGGGCTCGGCGCTACACCTTTCCGGCCGGCTTCTTCGGCGGATCGTCACAGATGCGGTGCTGGACCACGGTTCCACCCGCCTTCCACTCCTTCACCACCCGGCAGCGCTCCCTGGGCTTGACCGCCCTGGCCGCTGCAGCATCCGCCTCATCGGCAGCGGCGGCCTGCTGTCGTTCCAGCCATGCGGACGACGGTGACACCGGTGTGGCCGGTGCCGGCCCCGCAAGCAATGCCAGCGCGACCAGCATCACCGCCCTCATGCCGCCACCGGGCCGCCGCCGAGCAGGCGCGCGGGCAGCATGAACAGCGCGCGCAGGAACGCAAACAGCGCCGAGAACGTGATGCCGACCAAGCGGAACGGCAGGCTCAGCAACCAGACAAACGGCCACGCGATCAGGGCGAGGACCGCCAGCGGCCAGCACAGCACGAACAGCACGCACCACACACCGAGCGCGAACAGGGTCTTCATCACGGTCTCCTTGTGGCGGCACCTTGCCGCCTGCCGACACGTTGGCGCCCTGCCCTTGCCGCGCGCAAACGGTTTGCGACGAAACCGGGCTGGGGGCGATGAAACCGACCCAGCGCCGGTGCAACGCCGAGCCCATGCCCGGCTGCGCTTCGTGGCGACCGCATGGAACCGGCGCTGCACGGGGGCGCCGACAGCGGCTCCTGCCGCTGCCTTGGGCTCTACAGCGCCCGATGGCGGTTGCCGGCCAACGGCCGGCACGACCGTTACTCGAACGAACCGACCGAATCGTGGGCCAGGTTGTCGAATCGGGTGTATTCGCCAAAGAACTTCAGCTTGCACGAACCGGTCGGGCCACCACGGTGCTTGCCGATGATGATCTCGGCCAAGCCCTTGTCTGGCGAATTTTCCTTGTTGTAGTAATCGTCGCGGTAGATGAAGACGATCATGTCCGCGTCCTGCTCGATTGCGCCCGATTCGCGAAGGTCGGCCATCACCGGGCGCTTGTCGGTACGCGTTTCCAGCGAGCGGTTGAGCTGCGACAACGCGATCACTGGAACGTTCAGTTCCTTGGCCAGGCCCTTCAGCGAACGCGAGATTTCCGAGATTTCAGTCGCGCGGTTCTCGCTGTTGCCCGGCACGCTCATCAGCTGCAGGTAGTCGATCACCACCAGGCCCAGGTCATGCTCGCGCTTGAGGCGGCGGCACTTGGAACGCAGCACTTCAGGCGACACGCCGGGCGTGTCGTCGATGAAGATCTTGGTTTCCTTCAGCATCTTGATTGCGCTGGTGACACGGCTCCAGTCCTCGTCTTCCAGCTGGCCGGTACGCAGGCGCTGCGCGTTGATGCGGCCATTGGAGGAAATCAGGCGCATCGCCAACTGCGCGGCCGACATTTCCATCGAGAACACGGCCACGCCTTTCTTCGATTTGATCGCTGCGTACTCGGCGATGTTCAGTGCGAAGGTGGTCTTGCCCATGGCCGGGCGCGCGGCAAGGATGATCAGGTCGGTCGGCTGCAGGCCGGAGGTCATTGCGTCGAAATCGGTATAACCGGTCGGCAGGCCGGTAATGTTGCCGCCATTCTCGAAACGACTGCGCAGCTCTTCGAAGGCATCCTTCAGTGCACCGGGCATCGCCACGAAATCGGTACGGCCGCGTGCGCCCTGTTCGGCGATGGCGAACACGCTCTTTTCTGCCGAGGCCAGCAGCTCGCTGCTGTCACGCCCTTCGGGCTGGAAGCCGTCGTTGACGATATCCGTGCCGACCTGGATCAGCTGCCGCAGCACCGCCTTGTCACGCACGATCTCGGCATAGGCCACGATGTTGGCGGCTGACGGCGTGGTACTGGCCAGCTCGACCAGGTAGGCGCCATCACCCACCAGTTCCATCTTGCCCTGCGATTCGAACCACTCGCCCAAGGTCACCGCATCGAACGGCCGCTCGCGCTCGGACAGCTCACGGATTGCGCGATAGATCATCTGGTGGTCGCGCCGGTAGAAGTCGCCTTCGGTCAGCTGGTCATTGACCCGGTCGTAGGCCTCCGGGGCCAGCATCAGGCCACCCAGCACCGCCTGCTCGGCTTCCACCGAATGCGGCGGTACCCGCAGCTGGTCGATGCGCGACTCGTCGCGTTCGCGATCGAAGCCATCACCGCGCTCTCTGCGGTTGGAACGGAAGCCGGGGCGAGCGGACATGCTGCGATGTTTCCTGCAAAAGTGGGCGAGACGAGTGTAGGCATGTGCTGCCCCCGGCGGCGATGGACAAGCCTGTGGATAAACCGTGGGAAAACGGGGGATATCCGCCGGTACCTGGCCAGACTGGCGTGGGAGCGTCGCACTGCCTGCGACGGGCGCCGTTGCGGCGCCCGAGCACGCATTATCGCAGATGGGGGTGTCGACCGCTGGCGTCAATCGCCCTTGACGTGCACCGCGATCAGCGCCAGGAACCGGTCCATATAGCCCTGCAGGAATTTCTGCGTGCCCTCGTTGTGGACCGTGCCGTCGGCATCGATCAGGCCGTCCTTGAAATGAATGAATGCCTCTGGCTGGCCGAGCACGTGCATGTCCAGGAAGGCCAGGCTGTTGCGCAGATGCTGCTGGGCCACGGCGGTGCCGATCTGGCCGATGGAGGCGCCGATCACCGCCGCCGGCTTGCCGGCAAACGCACTGTCACCATACGGGCGCGATCCGATATCGATGGCGTTCTTGAGCACGCCGGGCACCGACCGGTTGTACTCGGGTGTCACGAACAGCACCGCGTCGGCGGCGCGCACCTGGTCCTTCAGCCGGGTGCCCTGCGGCGGATAATCGGCGTCGAAATCCTGGTCGTACAACGGCAGATCGCCGATCTGCACATACTGGAAGCGCGCGCGATCACCGGCGAGCTTCTCCAGCGCATGGGCCAGCTTGCGGTTGCAGGAATCCTTGCGCAGGCTGCCAACGAACACGGCGATGGTGGGGACGGACATCGGGACATACTCCTCACGGTGCGGGAGCACCAGCCTAGTCGCCGGGCCCTTGCAGGCCGGTGAAGATCAGCCGCCCGTCACGCCCGCGCGCACCTGCCGCCAATGCGCCTGCCACGCCTGGAACATCAGCACGTTCCACAGATGGGTATGCCACTTGCGCTGGCCGCCGAGGAACTGCTGCCACAGCGGCTGTATGGCGGCCGCCGACAGCACGCCCTCCCGCTCCAGCCGTGCCGCCTGCAACAGGTCTTCGGCCCACGGCCGCAGGTCGCCCTTCAGCCAGTCACTGACCGGTGCGCCGAAACCGCGCTTGGGACGGTGCACCATCGACTGCGGCACATAACGGCCCAGCACGCGCTTGAGCAGCACCTTGCTGGTGGTCTCACTGCGCTTGAAGCCCAGCGGCAGCGACCAGGCGAACTCGGCCACGCGTGAATCCAGCAACGGTGCGCGCGCTTCCAGGCTGACCGCCATCGAGGTCCGGTCGACCTTGCACAGCAGATCATCCGGCAGGTAGGTCAGGTAATCGGCCAGCATCATCGCGTCGGCCGGTGTGCCGGCGCCGTGCAACGGATCGGCCAGATCATAGAAGCTGCCGGCAGCCTGCGCGCCCGGCACTGCCGCTGTCGGGTCGCGCCAGCGCGAGATGCGGTTGCGGTACACGTCACCGATGCCACGCGCGCCGGACTCGGCCAACAGCGCGGCCAGGCCGCCGGTACGCGAGGCCTCGCCCTGCTGCTGGGAGCGCGCGCCCATCCAGCGCCGCAGCGGCCCAGGCACGCGCCCCAGCATCTGCCAGTTGCGCAGCGCGCGCACATAGCGGGTGTAGCCGAAGAACAGTTCATCGCCACCATCGCCGGAAAGCGCCACGGTCACGCCCTGCCGCGCCAGCCGGGCGACCAGCGCGGTCGGTACCTGCGAGGCATCGGCGAAGGGTTCGTCAAACATCGCCGGCAACTGCGGCACCACCGCCAGTGCATCGGCGCCACTCACGTAGAGTTCGGTGTGGTCACAGCCCAGGTGCGCGGCCAGTTCCTTGGCCAGCGGCGCCTCGTCGTGGCTCGAATCGGTAAATCCGATGCTGAAACTGTGCACCGGCTGCCCGCTCTGCGCCTGCATCAGCGCCGCCACCAGCGACGAATCGGTACCCCCGGACAGGAACACGCCCACCGGCACGTCGGCCACCATGCGCAGCGCCACTGCGTCGCGCAGCAGCCCGTCCAGCTGCTCCTCGGCCTCCTCGATGCGGCCCTGGAACGGCGCAGCCAGCGCCGCCTGCATGCGTGCACGTGCATCCCAGTAGGGGCGCTGCGCCTGTTCCGGGCGATGCGCCGAAGCGCCCGCCGCCACGGCTTCGGCATCCAGGCGCAGCACGCGGCCCGGCATCAGCTTGTAGCAGCGCTGGTGGATGCTGTGCGGGGCTGGAATGTAGTCCAGCCGCAGCAGCAGGGTCAGTGCGTCACGGTCGATGTCGTTGTCGAAGGCCGGGTGCTGCCACAGCGCCTTCAGTTCGGAGCCGAACACCAGGGTGTCCCCGGCCCAGCCGTAGTACAACGGCTTCTTGCCAACGCGGTCGCGGGCCAGCCACAGGCATTGCTGCTGGCGGTCCCACAGCGCGATGGCGAACATGCCGTTGCAGCGCTGCAGGGTGTCTTCCATGCCCCATTGCAGGATCGCTGCCAGCAGCACCTCGGTGTCGGAGTGACCACGGAAGACATGCCCCAATGGCTCCAGTTCTGCACGCAGGGCAGCGAAGTTGTAGACCTCGCCGTTGTACGCCATCACATAGCGGCCGTCGGCCGAAGCCATCGGCTGGTGGCCCAGCGGCGACAGGTCGAGAATGCTCAGGCGACGGTGTGCCAGCGCGATGCCTGCACCGGCATCGACCCAGTTGCCGCCATCATCCGGCCCGCGATGGTGCAGCGCTTCGCCCATGGCCAGCACCTGCGCCTGCAGTAGCTCGGCCGACGCCACAGGCGCCGGCAACAACATTCCCGCCAATCCACACATGCATCAAGGTTCCTGCGCCAGTTCAAGGGCGGCGCCAATCACCGCATTGTCGCTTGGAAGCCCGAACATTGCTGCCCCCGCCAACGGGGTGTAGGTATCGGCACCGCAGACCCGGCGCAGTGGCAGATGGCCGAAACCGGCCTCGACCAGTGCGGTCACCACGCCCTCGCCCACCCCGCCACTGTGCCGGCCCTCGTCCAGCACCAGCACCCGCCGTGCGCTGGCGGCCTGGGCGGCGATGAAGCCGGCATCCAGCGGCACCAGCCAGCGCAGGTCGACCACCCGCACCTGCCAGCCCAGCTGCTGCCCGATGGCTCGCGCTGCGCGCAACGCCATCGGCACGCCGTTGCCATACGTGTAGACCACCAGATCGCCCGCCTCCGGCCCGTAAACACGGCCTTCGCCCGGCACCAGTGCCCGGCCCTGGGCCGGATAGTCGAACAGCCACTGGCCATCGCCCGGCTCATGCAGGTCCTTGCTCATGTACAGCGCGATCGGCTCCAGGAACACGGCCACGCGCCCATCCACCCGGGCCAGCGCCGCCAGCGTGCGCAACATCATCACCGCATCGTCGCCGCGCGACGGGCAGCCGACCACCAGCCCGGGGATGTCGCGCAGGGCGGTGATCGAGTTGTCGTTGTGGAAGTGGCCGCCGAAGCCCTTCTGGTAGCCCAGCCCGGCCACCCGCAGCAGCATCGGGTTGCGGTACTGGTCGTTGGAGAAGAACTGCAGCGAACAGGCCTCGCCACGCAACTGGTCGATGGCATTGTGCAGGTAGGCCAGGTACTGGATTTCCGGAATCGGCAGCATGCCCATGTTGGCCAGGCCTTGCGCCATGCCCAGGATCATGGTTTCGTCCAGCAGGGTGTTGAACACCCGGCGTGGCCCGAAGCGGCGCAGCAGATCCTTTGTGACAGTGTACACACCGCCCTTCTGGGCCACGTCCTCGCCGAACAGCAGGCTCTGCGGATACTTCGCCAGCAATTCCTGCAGGCCGTGGTTGATCTGGATCGCCAGATGCCGCGGCGCCTGTCGTTCGGGCAATGCCTCGATACCACCATAGAGTGCCTCGCGCGCTTCGGCAGCGACCTCGCGCTGCGCTTCGGCCTGCACCGCTGCCGGCGTGTACGGTGCGAGCGGCGCCATCACCTCCCGCAGCGACCCCAGCTTCGCCCCGCCTTCAGCCTCGGTGGCAGCGGCCATGCAGCGCGCACGCATCGTCTCGTAGGCCGTCTCGATCGCCGCCGCATCCATCCAGCCCGACTCCAGTGCGATCTGCGCCGAGCGCAGCAGCGGATCCTGCGCCTCGGCCGCGCACAGCTCCGGCAACGCCCGCCATTCCACTTCGAAGTCGGTGCCGGCGTGGCCCATCAGGCGCGTGGTGCGCAGATGCAGGAAAGTCGGTCGCCGCGTTCGCCGGCAGTGTTCCACCGCAGCCTGCACCTGGGCGTGCCCGGTGGCCAGGTCCAGCCCATCGGCGAAGAAATAGTCCAGCCCCGGCTGGTGGCTGAAGCGCTCGGCGATCCAGCCATCGGGGGTCTTCACCGAGATGCCCAGGCCGTTGTCCTCGCAGACGAACAGGATTGGCGCCGGCAGTTTCTGGTAGGCCGCCCACATCGCGGTGTTGAACGCCGTCTGCGCGGTAGCGTGATTGGCCGAGGCGTCGCCGAACGAGCAGAGCACGATACTGTCGGCGGGAACCGGCAGCGCCTGCGCCAGCCGCTTGCCACTCTCGATGGCCAGCGCGGTGCCCAGCGCTTTCGGCAGGTGCGAGGCGATGGTCGAAGTCTGCGGCAGCACCCACAGCGGCTTGCTGCCCCACACTTTGTGGCGGCCACCACTGGCCGGATCATCGGCGCAGGCAGCGAAGGAAAGCGCAGCATCGCGCAACGGGTCGATGCCCGGCACTTGGCGCGAACGCTCGGCCATGAAGGCGCCGGAACGATAGTGCAGGAAGGCAGGATCGGTGTGCCGGCAGGCCCGCGCCAGCAGCGCGTTGCCTTCATGGCCGGACGACCCGATGGTGTAGAAGACCTTGTTCTGCACGCGCAGCACGCGCGCCATCAGGTCCAGCTGGCGGCTGGCCAGCTGCGAGTCGAACAGTTCATCGAAGGCGGCAGCGGTGAGCGTACTGCCGGGCAGGATCGGAGCATCTGCCGCGGGTCGCGGGCGCGGCGTCCCGCGCCACCCGCGCACCGCCTCAAGGAAATTGACGTCGCACACCTCGGCGCGGTTGAGCCCCCGCATGCGTGCGGGAATCGGATCCGGAACCACAGCGAACATCGAACACCCTCCGTGTCGTTGTTGCGTTCCGCCCGGCAATACCGGGCGCTACCCTGTGGGCATCAAGCCGCCTCGAAACGCGAGCGCACCTCGGCGGTCACCGCCGGCATCGGCAGGAAGCGCGGCTGCGCACGCACGCGCTGCAGCCAGGCGCGCACCTCGGGGAATGGCTCCAGGCTGATGCCGCCCTCGCCTGCCACGTCGGTGTAGGCAAACAGGGCGATATCGGCGATGCCGTAGCTGCTGCCGGTGAACCACTGCGCCTGGCGAAGGTGCTGCTCCATCACCGCCAACGCGGTGGCGGCACGCTCGCGCAGGCGTGGCAGTTCGGCACGGCGTGGCGAGTCGGGCGCCGTCCAGCCCCGGATGAAGCGCGCTACCGCCACGCACGGCTCGTGCGTGTACTGCTCGAAGAACATCCAGCTCAACGCCTGCGCACGCTCCCAGCCATCGCTGGGCAGGTAGGGCGTGCCTTCTGCCAGCCAGAACAGGATCGCGTTGGATTCGGTCAGCACGCGGCCGTCGTCGCGGACGATCAGCGGCACCTTGGCATTCGGGTTGAGCGCAAGGAATTCGGGCGTGTGGGTCTGGCCATGGGCACTGTCCACTTCCACCCAGCGGTAACGGCTCCCGAGCTGCTCAAGCAGCAGCCGGACCTTGTGGCAATTGCCCGAGACCGACATGCCATGCACCGTCAGCGGGACGCGCTCTTCCACCATTGCCTGCTCCATCGGATCCGGCCGGCGGCCGGCTGCGTGCAGTCTGGCAAGTGCGCCAGGGAATGCCAAGCGCGGATGCAGCATGGCACCCCGGTAGTGCCGGCCGCTGGCCGGCAATCGCACGAATGCTGCCGCAACATGGTTGCCGGCCAGCGGCCGGCACTATCAGGCAACGCTCAGCGCGCGCGTTGCCGCCACTGCTCGCGCGACTGGCCCCAGATCTGCATCGGCTTGTCGTTGTAAGGCGGCGGCAATTCGCCCATGCGCAGCAACCTGCTGCCGAGCTTGCGCGCGACCGCCCGCGAGTTGTCGTTGTTCTCGGCGATGGTATGGATCACCTCGTGCCAACCCAGCGTGTCGAAGGCCCAGTCGATCGCCGCGACCGCCGCTTCCGGCGCATAGCCCCGGCCCCAGCTGGCGCGGCGGATGCCCCAGCCGACCTCGGTACCCGGCCAGTCCTGCGGTTGCCAGGGGCCCATCCGCCCGATCCAGTCCCCGCTGGATTTTTCGATCACGCTGAACATCGAGAAGCCGAACAGCTGCCAGGCGCCAGCCAGGCTGCAGAAGCCGCGCCAGGCTACCGAAGGCGGCTGCACGCCACCGAGGGTGCGCATCGTTTCCTCGTCGGCGCAGAACGCCAGATAGGGTTCGTAGTCCTCGCGCCGCAGCGGGCGCAGGATCAGGCGCTCGGTTTCCAGGCGCAGGTCGAAGATGCTCATGCCGACTCCATGTCGAAGGGGCCACCATGATGGTGGATTCGGCCTCCACACGGATGAATGCCGCGCTCACAACGAAACGGGCCGGCATGCGCCGGCCCGTCGGGTACAGCACGTATTCTGGATTACTGGCGCGTGGCCGCAGTGGCGCCGGCAGCAGCGGTCTGCGTGACCAGCTGGCCATCGACCACCGGCAGGCGATCGCTGGCCGGCTTGTTGTCCATGCGCACGGTCTTCTCGGCGCCGTCGTAGCGGTAGGTCACGTTGTAGCCCTTCACCACGTCATTGGTGCCCATGGCGATGCGGTTGCCCGGCTTGCTGGCCATGCGCATGGTACCGGTGGTGCCGTCTTCGTTGCGGTAGGTCACGTTGTAGCCGGTAACACGGCTCGACTCGGAGGTGGCGGTCTCGGTGTGGCACTGGCGCTCGGTGCGGTTGACCACGCGGCCCCCCACGTGGCGCTTGTCGATCTGGTTGCCGATGAAGCCACCGGCCACCGCGCCTGCGGCGGTCGCGGCCTTCTTGCCGTTGCCGCCGCCAACCTGGTTGCCGAGCAGGCCGCCGACCACGGCGCCGACCACGGTGCCACCGACGTTGCCATCACGCTCCGGCAGGCGTTCCTGCACGGTCACGTCCTGGCACACCTCGTGCGGGGTCTGGGTGGTGGAAGTCTCGCGCACCGGATCGGTGCCGATCACAGTGGCGTAGGCCTTCTGCTTCTCGGTGATCGGGTCGACCTTCAGCACGTCGGCGTATTCCAGCCCACGCGGCGCAGACGGGTCGAGCCTGTCACCACGTGCGCCATCGTCGGTGGCACTGCCGTCGACCAGGCGCGACTCGCCATTGGGGGTGGTGGCGCTGATGGAATCGGGCGATTTGTCGCCACTCTTCATGAAGGCGGCGGTGGCGATGCCACCGACCAGCAGCGCGCCCGCTGCGACCAGGACAGTTGTAGTTGTGCTTTTCATGACCTGCTCCTTGCGGACCATCCGCAACGTTCTCGAACCAGATTGCAGCATGCGCTGCCTGAACGGAATCTCCACATTTCCTGCTCATTCCTGTAACCCATTCAGCATCGGGAAATGCTGGGCCCGTGGTAGCGTTTGCATATTCCCCACGAGGATTTCCGCCATGGCCAACCCGATGCTGCTGCCGGTACTGCAATGGGCCCGCCGGCTGCGCTACCCCACCCTGTTCAAGCTTACAGCGGGCCTGTTCGTGCTGACGCTGTTCATCCCGGACCCGATCCCGTTCGTCGATGAGCTGGTGCTCGGCTTCGGCACCCTGCTGCTGGCCAACTGGAAAAGCCGCCACGCTGCCACGGTTGCGCCGTCGCTGGAACAGCGTTGAGCCCGCTGGTCGACAGCCACTGCCACCTCGATGCCGGCGAGTTCGACAGTGACCGCAGCGCCGTGATCGCGCGCGCGCAGGCCGCTGGCGTGCGCCTGCAGGTGGTGCCGGCGGTGACCGCGGCCAGCTGGCCGAAGCTGCGCGTGGTCTGCCAGCAGGCGCCGGGGCTGCATCCGGCCTACGGGCTGCACCCGATGTTCCTGGCCGAGCACCGGCCCGACCATCTGCCGCTGCTGCGCGAATGGATCGAGCGCGAACGCCCGTGTGCGATCGGCGAATGCGGGCTGGATTTCTTCGTCGAGGGGCTGGATGAGGAGGCGCAACAGGCATATTTCATCGGTCAGCTGCAACTGGCCCGCGAGTTCGAGCTGCCGGTAATCGTGCACGCGCGACGCGCGGTGGACGCGGTGATCGCCGCGATCCGCCGTATCGGCGGCCTGCGCGGCGTGGTGCACAGCTTTTCCGGCAGCCCCGAACAGGCTGCGCAGCTGCACCGGCAGGGCTTCCTGCTCGGTCTCGGTGGTCCGCTGACCTACGAACGCGCGCAACGGCTGCAGCGCCTGGTGCGCTGGATGCCGCTGGAACAGCTGCTGCTGGAGACCGACGCGCCCGACCAGCCTGACGCCGGCATCCGCGGCCAGCGCAACGAGCCGGCACGGCTGGCGGTCATCGCCCGCCATGTCGCGGCACTGCGCGGAATGGACGTTGAAGCCGTTGCACATGCGACGACGGAGAACGCGCGACGGCTGTTCGCTCTGCCAGCGTTGTAACGGGCGGCGGACCCGCCACCGGGCAGGGCCCGGCGCTACCGGCTGCACTTACGTGTTGATCGAATCGGCGACGATCAACGGCAATGCCGGCCAGCGGCCGGCGTCTGCCGTCATGCGTCGGCGTGGGCTTCAGCCACGTCGGCCTTCACCTTCTTCGGCTCCAGCAGCATTTCCAGCGCCTTGCCCACTGCGGCGAAGGCGAACGCACCGGTGATGTGGGTCGCTGCCCCCAGGCCTGCACCACAATCGAGCTTCAATGCCGCATCGGCGCCCAGGTTCGGCCGGATGCCGCAGACACTGCCATCGGCCTGCGGGTACTTCACGTTCTCCAGCGAATACACCGCCGGCACGCCAAAGTAGCGCTTGGCATTCCTAGGGAAGTTGAACTCGCTGCGCAGCTTCTTGCGGATCAGTGCCAGCATGGCATCGTGCTCGGTGCGCGAGACATCGCGGATGCGCACCAGGGTCGGATCGGTGCGACCACCGGCAGCCCCCACGGTCAGCAGCGGCAGCTTGCGGCGACGGCACCAGGCGATCGTCTCGACCTTGACCCGGAAGCTGTCGCAGGCATCGATCACCAAGTCGAAGCCACGGTCCAGCAACTCGGCCATGTTCGACACGGTCAGGAATGCCTGCACGGCATCGACCTCGATGTCCGGGTTGATCGCGCGGCAACGCTCGGCCATCGCCTCGGCCTTGTTGCGGCCGTAGTTGCCTTCCATCGCCGGCAGCTGCCGGTTGGTGTTGGACACGCAGATGTCATCGGCATCGATCAGGGTCAGGTGGCCGACCGCAGAGCGGGCCAATGCCTCCACCACCCACGAGCCGACGCCGCCCATGCCCACCACCGCCACGCGGCTGCCCTGCAGGCGCTCGAGTGCGCCCACGCCATACAGCCGTTCGATGCCGGCGAAGCGTTGTTTGACCAGTTCGTTCATGCCGCTATTTTAACGTGCACCTGCCGGCACCTGCTGCGCGCCGGCATCGAACCCACCGTTGCACGCCGGAGAGCCTGCCATGAACGCCAGCCCGCCCCGCCGCCCGTCCCCTGCCTACCGTTACCTGTTCGTGCTCGGCCTGGGCCTGCTGATCGGGCTGGTCGCCACGGTGATGGTCGGCCGTGCCCTGCAGTCCCGCCGCGACCCGTTCCCCGACAGCCTGATGCAGGTGATGCAACGGCAGTCGCAGCTGCTGCTGCAGGCCCAGCAGCAGAACCGCTGCAGCCTGGCCGACAGCGTGCCGCGGTTGCAGGCAATGCGCTTGCTGTCCAACGACCTGGATCTTGCCTTCCCCGGGCTGAAGGACAGCGCGCAGTTCCAGCAGCATGCCAGCCAGCTGCGCGGCAGCCTCAATGCCGCCTTGGCCGCGCCGCCCAGCGACTGCACGGCCCTGGCGCAGGTGGTGGAAGCGGTGCAGGCCGATTGCCGCGCCTGCCACCAGGACTTCCGATGAGCCGCATTCATCCTGCAGCCGGGCAAGGGCTGCGCGGTTGGCGCCTTGTTCACGTTCAAAAGGGGACGATTCGTCCACCCTGCTGCACGACGCAGTACCACCCAACGCACCCGCCTTCACGGCCAGGAGACGCCCCATGAAGATCCAGCTCATCGCCGCCAGCGCCATCGCTACCCTCGCCCTGGCTGGCTGTGCCACCTCCCCCGGCTATGGCGGTGGCGGCTACAACAACGGCTACAACAACGGCGGCTACGGCAACAACGGCGGCTACAACCAGGGCCGTTGTGCCGACTGCGGCATCGTCACCCGCATCAACACCGTGCCCTCGGGCCGCACTGCGCCCAGCGCGACCGGCGCGATCCTCGGCGGCATCGTCGGCGCGGTGGCTGGCCACGAGATCTCCGACCACACCGGCGGCAGCCGTGGCAACAAGAACATCGCCGCCGCTGCTGGCGCGGTCGGCGGCGCGCTGGCGGGCAACCAGATCCAGAAGAACGTCACCAGCGATACCTACGACATCAGCGTGCGCATGGACGATGGCCGCACCATCGTGGTCAACCAGCGCGACCTCGGCGGCATCCGCGAAAACACCTACGTGCGCGTAGTCAACGGCAAGGTCATCCTGCGCTGATCTGCACCGGGCCGATCGCAAAGAAAAAGGCCCGCTTGCGCGGGCCTTTTTCATGCGACGGCTTGCAGCGCGATCAGGTCGGCTGCACGGCGTCGGCCTGCAGGCCTTTCTGGCCCTGCACGACGGTGAAGGTGACCTTCTGGCCTTCCTTCAGGCTCTTGAAGCCCTGGGTCTGGATGGCGCGGAAGTGCACGAACACGTCTTCGCCGTTTTCACGGCTGATGAAGCCGAAGCCCTTCGCATCGTTGAACCACTTGACGGTACCGGTCTCGCGATCAGACATCTCACTAACTCCCTGGTGACTCTCTCTTGTTGTTGGAAACGCCTGGTGGGCGGCTGACAAGCAAGGGGGAAGCGAGGTGCATCGATGCAGCGGATCGGGAAGATCTTGCTTCATCAGGCCACGATCCACGGTGACCTTGCCAAGCTCAGCGACTGCAACTTAACCCGCCCAAAACGAAAAAGCAACTGGCAAAATCTTTCACTGTCAACCCCAAAACGGCCACCATACGGGACAGCATGGGACTCTCATTCATCTTGTATCTGCTAGCGGTCATTTTTGTCCTCGCCGGCATCGCGGGCATCATTCTCCCGGCCCTGCCCGGCATCCCGCTGGTGTTCATCGGACTGCTGCTGGCGGCCTGGGCGGACGGCTTCGTCCACGTCGGCTGGCCGACCCTGGTTGCGCTGGGCGTACTGACCGTGCTCTCGCTGCTGGCGGACGTGCTGGCGACCGTAGTGGGTGCACAGCGGGTGGGTGCCAGCCGCAAGGCGCTGTGGGGCACCTTCGCCGGCAGCATCGTGGGGCTGTTCTTCATGCCCATCGGCCTGTTTGCGGGCCCACTGCTCGGCGCCCTGCTCGGCGAGTACTGGCACACCCGCGAGCTGGGCCGCTCGACCAGGGTGGGACTGGCCACCTGGCTCGGCATCCTGCTCGGCCTGGCGCTGAAACTGGCCGTAGTGATCGCGATGCTTGGCCTGTTCGCCTTCGCGTGGTTCCTGTAATCGGCACCGCCTTCACGCCGCACGCACGCGGTGGGCGTGCATAAACCGTGGGGGCTGGCCGCGACCCGGTACAGCCGCCACACTGTGCGACTCCCGTATTCACCGAAGGGCCTGCTGGAATGACCCTCCCCCCGCTGCTTCCCCGCCTCGCACCGCTGGCGCTGGCCTTGGCCAGTGCTCCGCTCGCTGCGCAGGAGTTCGCGCCCAGCGCCGAAGCCTCGCCGGCCGCATGTGCGGCGATTACCACAGACGCTGCCCGCCTGGCCTGTTATGACCGGCAGTTCGGGCGCTCCGCGCAGTCCACCGCCGAGGCCGACGCTGCCGCCGAGGCAGCAGCACAGGCCCGTCGCGAAGAACGACAGACTGCACGCGTAAGCCAGGGCGAAGAGAAACTGCGCGAGCGGGTCAGTGATCTGCTCCGCCCAGCAGAGCCCGACAGCGCGCTTGCAAACGCTGGCCGGGGCTCACTGCTGGACAGCCGCTGGGAACTGGCCGAGGACTCCAAGCTCGGCCCGTTCCAGCTGCGCGCCTACAAGCCGGTGTACCTGCTGCCTGCGTTCTGGACCAGCGACCGCAACACCACACCGCATTCGCCGAATCCGGCCAACACGGTCACCACGCCGCAGGTGCTGGACAGTGCCGAGCTGAAGTTCCAGATCAGTTTCAAGACCAAGATCGCCGAGAACCTGTTCGGCGACAACGGCGACATCTGGGCCGGCTACACCCAGAGCTCGCGCTGGCAGGCCTACAACAGCGAGGATTCGCGCCCCTTCCGCGAAACCAATTACGAACCGGAAGTGATGATGGTCTTCCGCAACGGCTACTCGATCGGTGGCTGGCGCGGGCGCATGACCGGCATCGCGCTGAACCACCAGTCCAATGGCCGGGCCGACCCACTGTCGCGCAGCTGGAACCGGGTCATGCTCAACATCGGCCTGGACCGCGAGAACTGGGCGCTGGTGCTGCGCCCCTGGTACCGCATCCCGGAAACCCGCAGCGATGACAACAACCCGGACATCGAGGATTACATGGGCCGCGGTGACGCGACCCTGACCTGGAACCGCAACGGCCACGAAGTCTCGTTGATGGCACGCCATTCGCTGCGCACCGGCAGCCGCTCGCACGGCGCCCTGCAGCTGGATTACGGCTTCCCGATCAGCAACCTGCTGCGCGGCCATGTGCAGGTCTTCGACGGCTACGGCGAAAGCCTGATCGATTACAACCACAAGGCCACCTACGTGGGCGTGGGTGTGTCCCTGCTGGAGTGGTTCTGATGGACGTGACGATCTGGCACAACCCGGCCTGCAGCAACTCGCGCGGCGCACTGAAGCTGATCCGCGATGCAGGCTTCGATCCGGAGGTGATCGAATACCTGGGCAACCCACCCGATGCGGCCACGCTGCGCCAGGTGCTGGCCGAATCCGGACTGGACGCGCGGGCGCTGGTGCGCAACAAGGAGGCGCAGTTCACCGAACTTGGCCTGGAGGATGCGGACGAGGCCACGCTGCTGGCCGCGATGGCCGAACACCCGCGGCTGATCAACCGCCCCGTGGTGCGCACGCCCAAGGGTACACGGCTGTGCCGGCCGCCGGAAACGGTGCTGGAGATCCTGTAACCCGCACTGCCAGAGCCGAGCCCTGGCCGGCTGCTGCCCGGCTGCTGCTCGCGTGCCACCCGTGAATGCAGCCGAGCGTGGCTCGGCGCTGCAGAACGGGCTACTGCCAGTCGGTGATGCCCTCGCGGCGATACACCTCGGCGAACGCCGGGCGCGCCTTCATCGACGTGGCATGCGCCTTCAGCGCCGGCCAAGTGTCGCTGGGCCTCGGCATGTTGCGCGACCAGCGCATCAGCATCACCAGCATGTAGTCGGCCACGCAGGGCGTGGCGCCCAGCAGGTAGGGGCCATGTGCATGCAGGTGCGCGGCCACATGCTGCCAGGCCGCTTCCAGGCGCTGCCGTGCCATCCCGCGGCTGGCCTCGATATTCGCCTCGCCCGCCATTTCGTGTGGATAGAACCATGCTCGATAGGCCGGCTGCAGCGTATTGGCACACCAGAACATCCAACGGTAGGCATCGGCGCGCTGCGGTGTGCCCAGCGCGGGCAGCAGGTTGGCGTCCGGATGGCGATCAGCCAGGTACAGTGCAATGGCCGCCGCTTCGGTCAGTACCAGGCCATCGATCAGCAGCGTCGGCACCACGCCAGCAGGGTTCAGTGCCAGGTACTCAGCCGACTTGTGCTCGCGTGCGTCGAAATCCAGCAGCACCAGTTCGTGCTCGATGCCGAGTTCGATCAGCAGCCAGTGCACCACCAGGGCGGCGGTGCTGGTCGAACCATACAGCGTGGTGCTCATGCGCAAGTCCCGGGTGGATGAATCGGCCGATTATGCCCTGCACGGGCAATCGTTGCTCAGCCGCAGCGGCTCATGCAGGTATCGCGGCCTTCGCTACAGGACATGATCGGCGTGCGTATCGCGCAGTCGTGTGTCTTCAGTTCACAGGAACGGCGCAGTTCGGGATTGGCAACGTCCTTGCAGCGTTTGTCCGGCGCCGGCACCATCTGTTGTTCGCAGCTGAAGTCGTTGCTGCCGATACTCCCCCGCGCCATGCAGCTCCGATAATCGGCCTGGCATTGCACGCGGCACTGCGAGGAGGCGGAGAAATCCGCACCTTCATAGGAGGACGTTGTGCTGCAGCCGGCCAGGACCAGCAGGAACACAGTCGCGACGGATCGATGCAGGCGCATGGGCACATCCAGTGCAGGGATGTGCCGACCCTAGCAGACTACGGTTACTCGTGCAGGCCCGACGCGCGCCCCGATCAGTACACGGGAACACCGGTGTCGGTGCGAACGTCATTCACGGTGCCGCCGCAGGAGAGCAGGCATTGGGCGTACGGAGCGCCGCATGAAGGAAGCACCGGGGGACCGCAGTAGTTGCCGGCACCGTTGCCCCCTTCGCAGTTGTGCCGCTGCTTGTCATCGGCGATATCACTGCAACGGCTGATGACCCGGCTCTTCTCGCTTTCGCAGCTGCGCTGATCCGACTCGGCAAGGGCGCGGTTGTGGAAGTCGCACGTTGCCTTCCGGTTCTCGCAGACCGACGCGCAGATCTTCCCCGCTTCGTGGGTGGGAGGCTCGACGAAGTAACGTGGCCCGCAGGCGCTGCACGCCAGCGCAGCGACCAGCAACACGAAAACACGCGGCCACTGCAGCACGATGGACTCCCTTCCAGAACGCCAGCCAGTACGTTAGCAGAGCAGGCCACGCGCAGGCAGGCTGCACACAACAACGGCGCCACACGGGCGCCGTTGTCTGAACACTGGGCGGAAGGATTACTCCACCACCACCGGAATCTTGCCAATACGGGCCTGCCATTCGCGCGGGCCGGTCTTGTGCACCGATTCGCCGGTGGAATCGACGGCCACGGTCACGGGCATGTCCTGCACGGTGAACTCGTAGATCGCTTCCATGCCCAGGTCGGCGAAACCGACCACCTTGGCCGCCTTGATCGCCTTGGACACCAGGTAGGCCGAACCACCAACGGCCATCAGGTAGGCCGACTTGTGCTTCTTGATCGCTTCGATGGCGGCCGGGCCGCGCTCGGCCTTGCCGACCATGCCCAGCAGGCCGGTCTGCGCCAGCACCTGCTCGGTGAACTTGTCCATGCGGGTCGCCGTGGTCGGGCCGGCCGGGCCCACCACTTCGTCGCGCACAGGATCTACCGGGCCGACGTAGTAGATGAAGCGGCCCTTCAGATCCACCGGCAGTTCCTCGCCCTTGTTGAGCATGTCGACCATGCGCTTGTGCGCGGCGTCGCGGCCGGTCAGCAGCTTGCCGTTGAGCAGCAGGGTCTGGCCCGGCTTCCAGCTGGCCACGTCTTCCGGGGTGATCGTGTCCAGGTCCACGCGGGTGCCCTTGGACGCGTCATAGGTCAGTTTCGGCCAGTCTTCCAGCGACGGCGGGTCCAGCATCACCGGGCCGCTGCCATCCAGGGTGAAGTGCGCATGGCGGGTGGCCGCGCAGTTCGGGATCATCGCCACCGGCAGGTTGGCCGCGTGGGTCGGGTAATCCTTGATCTTGATGTCGAGCACGGTGGTCAGGCCCCCCAGGCCCTGCGCACCAATGCCAAGCGCGTTGACCTTCTCGTACAGCTCCAGGCGCAGCTCTTCAATGCGGTTGGACGCGCCCCGGGCCTGCAGTTCGGTGATGTCGATCGGCTCCATCAGCGCTTCCTTGGCCAGCAGCATCGCCTTCTCGGCGGTGCCACCGATGCCGATGCCGAGCATGCCCGGCGGGCACCAGCCGGCGCCCATGGTCGGCACGGTCTTCAGCACCCAGTCGACGATGGAGTCGGACGGGTTGAGCATGGCGAACTTGGTCTTCGCTTCCGAACCACCGCCCTTGGCGGCGACGATCACGTCGACGGTGTTGCCCGGCACCACCTTGACGTTGACCACGCCCGGAGTGTTGTCCTTGGTATTGATGCGCTTGCCGGCCGGATCAGCCAGCACAGAGGCGCGCAGCTTGTTGTCCGGGTGCATGTAGGCGCGGCGAACGCCCTCATTGGCCATCTCTTCCACGCCCATGGTGGCGTCGTCCCAGCGCACGTCCATGCCGATTTCCAGGAACACGGTGACGATGCCGGTGTCCTGGCAGATCGGGCGGTGGCCCTCGGCGCACATGCGCGAATTGATCAGGATCTGGGCCATCGCTTCCTTCGCGGCCGGCGACTCCTCGCGCTCGTAGGCAGCGGCGAGGTTCTTGATGTAGTCGACCGGGTGGTAGTACGAGATGTACTGCAGCGCGTCGGCGATGGACTGGATGAGGTCTTCCTGCTTGATCGATGTCACGGCTTGCTCGCTTGCTCGAGGCTGGCGGGGGTAATCCGCCCATTTTACCCCCTCCCCCGGCCCCGGGGTGGTCGTGCTGGGCGCTGGCCGGCAAGATCAGATCCAGAAGCCCTGTCACGCCCCGCCCCGTTGGCGCGTCCTTGCCCACATGAACGCCGAAACCGCTTTCCAGACCCACCGCCCACGCCTGATGGCCCTGGCCTATCGCCTGCTCGGCAGCCGCGCCGACGCCGAAGACGTGGTCCAGGATGCCTGGCTGCGCTGGTCCGGCGCCGATCCGGCCGGCGTCCGCGACCCCGAGGCCTGGCTGGTCACCACCACCACCCGGCTCGGCCTGGACCGGCTGCGTGCGGCCAAGCGCGAGCGCGCGCACTACGTCGGGCCGTGGCTGGCCGAGCCGCTGGCCGTCACGCTGGAGCCTGACCCGGCGCCCGGCCCGGCCCAGCTGCATGCGCTGGCCGACGATGTCTCGGTGGCCTTCCTGACCTTGCTCGAACAACTCGGCCCCGAAGAACGCGCCGCCTTCCTGCTGAAAGAGGCCTTCGACCACGACTATCGCGAGATCGCCGAGCTGATCGGTCACAGCGAGGCCAACTGCCGGCAGATGGTGCACCGTGCCCGGCAACGCCTGCAGGCCCGGCGGCCGCGCTTCAACGCCGATGCCAGCCAGCACCGGCAGCTGCTGGCGCGCTTCATGGACGCCTCGCAGCGCGGCGACAGCGAGGCGATCCAAGCCCTGCTGCACGCCAACGCGCAACTGGTCTCCGACGGTGGCGGCGTGGTTACCGCAGCGATCCGCCCACTGCTGGGTGCCGAGCGCATCGGCCGCCTGTTCTGGGCCATCGCACGCCGTGGCGCGGTGCATCCGGCCCACCTGGGCTGCGTCAATGGCGAGCCGGCGATTCTGCGCTTCCAGGGCGACCGCCTGCACTCGATCACCACCATCGAAGTGGTCGATGGCCGCATCGCCAACGTGTACAGCGTGTTGAATCCGGAGAAGCTGCCGGACGTTGTCACGCGCGGCGACGGTACGGCGTCCTGGTAGTGAAAGGCGGCCACTGTGGCCGCCGTGGAGCCCACGATGTCGAACCATGCCTCTCCCCGCGTCGCCTACACCCGCCTGGCCGCCGAGGCCTTCAAGGGCCTGCTGGCCACCAGCCAGGCGGTGCATGACAGCTCGGTCGATCCGACCCTGATGGAACTGGTGTTCCTGCGCGTGTCGCAGCTCAACGGCTGCGGCTACTGCATGGACATGCACGGCACTGCGCTGCGCAAGGGCGGCATCGAGCCGCGCAAGCTCGATACGCTGCCCGCCTGGCACGAAAGCCGCTTCTTTGATGCCCGTGAACGTGCGGCGCTGGGCTGGGCCGAGGCGCTGACCCGGCTGACCGACGGTGCGCCGTCGCAGGCGGCGTTCGATGCACTGGCACCGCACTTCGATGAGAAGGGCATCAGTGACCTGAGCATGGGCATTGCGGTGATCAATGCGTGGAACCGGCTGGGTGCGGGGTTGCTGCCGCCGCTGCCGTAAAAGGGGCCTGTTGGGCGGGCTGCCGCCCGGCACCCGCAGAGGCCAGAGCAACAGCTGGAGCAACGGCAGAAGCTGGCTCTTCTGCGGGTTGGCAGGGTGGGTCAGGTCGCAGGGGACGCTGCAAGTACGTCCGTGTAAGGTCGGTCGCCGCATCCATGCGGCTCACGCCCCTACGACCTGACCCACCCCGCCCTCGACAGACTTCTACTGCTGTTGGTAGGTGTCGACCTTGGTCGACACGGTAGGTCCACGCCATGCGTGGATGCGGCAGGGTCGGATCCCTTCGCTTCGCGATGGGCTCTGACCCGATCCGGGCTGATGGGGTCAGAGCCCGTTGCGTGGCAGAGGGATCGGACCCCGGTGCCGGCCACACGGCTGCACTGACCCCCTCTGCACGTATCAGGCCGCACAATATGCGCATGCCTGCTACCCCCACCGCTGGCGCCGCCGCCGCGAACAGACCCAGCCTGCGCCAGCGCTTCAGGGCGATGCGCAACCTGCCGCCGTTCCTGCGCATGGTCTGGAAAACCAGCCCCACGCTCACCCTGGCCAGCCTTGGCCTGCGGCTGATCCGGGCGCTGCTGCCGGTGGCGATGCTGTACGTGGGCAAGCTGATCATCGACAGCGCCCTGCACCTGAGCCAGCACGGTGCCGGCTTCCCGCCACTGGGCGAGGCGCTGTCCAGCGGACTGCTCAATCCACTGCTGGGCCTGCTGGCGCTGGAATTCGGCCTGGCCATCGCCTCGGACCTGCTCGGCCGGCTGGTCAGCTACGCCGATGCGCTGCTCTCGGAACTGTTCGCCAATGCCACCAGCATCCGGCTGATGGAACACGCCGCAACGCTGGACCTGGAGGACTTCGAAGACCCGGACCTGCAGGACAAGCTGGACCGTGCGCGGCGCCAGACAATGGGCCGGATGAACCTGATGAGCCAGCTGTTCGGCCAGGTACAGGACGCGATCACCGTAGCCAGCCTCGCCGTTGGCCTGCTGGTCTACGCACCGTGGCTGATCCTGCTGCTGGCGCTGGCACTGGTGCCGGCCTTCATCGGCGAATCGCACTTCAACGCGGCCGGTTACAGCCTCAACTTCCAATGGACGCCCGAGCGCCGCCAGCTCGACTACCTGCGCCAGCTCGGTGCCAGCGTGGAAACGGCCAAGGAAGTGAAGATCTACAACCTGCACCGCTTCCTGGTGGAACGCTACCGGCGGCTGTCGGTGGCGCTGTTCCAGGCCAACCGTGCACTGGCCCGGCGCCGCGCGTTCTGGGGCACGCTGCTGGCTGCACTGGGCACGCTGGGGTACTACACCGCCTACGCCTACATCGCGTGGCGCACGGTGCGCGGCGACTTTTCGATCGGCGACCTGACCTTCCTCGCCGGCAGCTTCCTGCGCCTGCGCCAGCTGCTGGAAGGCCTGCTGATCGGCTTCTCGCAGGTCGCCAGCCAGGCGCTGTATCTGGATGACCTGTTCTCGTTCTTCCAGATCGAGCCGGAAATCCACTCGCGTGAAGGCGCCGTGCGCGTGCCGCAGCCAATCCGCCAGGGCTTCGTGTTCGAGAACGTCGGCTTCCGCTATCCCGATGCCGAACAGTGGGCGGTGCGCCATCTGGATTTCCAGCTGTACGCAGGTGAAGTGCTGGCCCTGGTCGGCGAGAACGGCGCCGGCAAGACCACGCTGGTGAAACTGCTGGCACGGCTGTACGAGCCGGACGAAGGCCGGATCCTGCTCGATGGCCGCGATCTGCGCGACTACGACCTGGACGACCTGCGCGCCAACCTCGGGGTGATCTTCCAGGACTTCGTGCGCTACAGCCTCAGCGCGGGTGAGAACATCGGCGTTGGCCAGGTCGAGGCGATGGACGACCAGGCACGCATTGCCGACGCCGCAAGGCGCGGCATGGCCGAGGAAGTGATCGAGGACCTGCCCGGTGGCTACGACCAGCAGATCGGCCGGCGCTTCAAGCAGGGCGTGGACCTGTCCGGCGGCCAATGGCAGAAGATCGCCATCGCGCGCGCATGGATGCGCGATGCGCAGGTCATGATCCTGGATGAGCCAACCGCAGCGCTGGATGCGCGCAGCGAGTTCGAGGTGTTCCAGCGGTTCAGGGAACTGGCGGATAATCGCACCGCAGTGCTGATTTCCCACCGCTTTTCCTCCGTACGCATGGCCGACCGCATCCTGGTCCTGGCCGACGGCCGGATCGAGGCCAGCGGCACCCACGCGCAGCTGATGGCACAGGGTGGCCGCTACGCCGAGCTGTTCGAGCTGCAGGCGGCGGGTTATCGCTGAGAACGCCTCTCGTTCCGCCCAATGAGAACCTGTCTCATTTGAGATAGAATCACCCCCGACGACTTTTGATAGATACGCCCATGTCCACCGCTTTTGGCGCCGAAACGGTGCTTGAGGTCCGCCACTGGACCGACGCCTACTTCAGTTTCACCACCACCCGCGACAGCGGCTTCCGCTTCGAGAACGGCCAGTTCGTGATGATCGGCCTGGAAACCGAGGCGCGCCCGTTGCTGCGTGCCTACTCCATCGCCAGTGCCAACTGGGAAGAGCAGCTGGAGTTCTTCAGCATCAAGGTGCAGGACGGCCCGCTGACCTCGCGCCTGCAGCACATCAAGCCGGGCGACAAGGTGCTGGTCGGCAAGAAGCCCACCGGCACCCTGCTGATCAGCGACCTGCACCCCGGCAGGAACCTGTACCTGCTGGGCACCGGCACCGGCCTGGCGCCGTGGCTGTCAGTGATCAAGGACCCGGAAACCTACGAGCGCTTCGAGAAGGTGATCCTGTGCCACGGCGTGCGCTACGAGAAGGACCTGGCCTATCGCGATTACTTCGAGAAGGAACTGCGTGAGCACGAGTTCCTCGGCGACATGATCGGCGACAAGCTGCTGTACTACCCGGCCGTCACCCGCGAGCCCTTCGCCAACCAGGGCCGCCTGACCTCGCTGATGGAAAGCGGCCAGATGCAGCGCACCCTCGGCCTGCCGGAACTGAGCCCGGAAAACGACCGTGCGATGATCTGCGGCAGCCCGCAGATGCTGGCCGACCTTCGCACCGTGCTCGATGCCCGGGGTTTCCAGGTTTCGCCGCGCATCGGCCAGCCGGGTCACTACGTGTTTGAGCGCGCGTTCGTCGAGAAATAATCCATCGTATCTGTAGAGCCGAGCCCGCGCTCGGCTTGCGCGCGGCGCGCGCTCTCGGAGTCAGCCGGAAAAGCAGCCGAGCGTGGGCTCGGCTCTACAGCAGCGCTTCAATCGCGCCGCGCAGCTGTTCCGGCCTGGTGGTGGGCGCATGCCGCGACACCACCCGCCCTTGGCGATCAACCAGGAACTTGCTGAAATTCCACTTGATACGGGCACTGCCAAGCAGGCCGCGCTTCTCGCGTGACAGCCAGGCCCACAACGGATCAGCCCCCTCGCCGTTGACCTCGATCTTCTCCGACAGCGGAAAGCTGACCGGATAGTCCAGCGAACAGAACTGGCGGATCTGCGCCGCATCCCCAGGCTCCTGCGCACCGAACTGGTTGCAGGGAAAGCCGATCACCACCAGGCCGCGCTCGCGATAGTCCTGCCAGAGCTGTTCCAGCCCCCTGTACTGCGGGGTGAAGCCACAGCGGCTGGCGACGTTCACCAGCGGCAACGGGTGGCCCTGATAACGGGCCAACGCATGCGGCTGGCCGTCGAGGTCACGGAAACTGAAATCGTAGGCGCTGGTCATGATGGCGGGCCGTGGGCGGTGAATGCATGGTACCCGCGCCCGGCCCCGGCAACATGCCTTTTGACACAAGTGCGGACGCCGCCGGCCGGGTTACCCTCGGGCCCTTGTTTGCCTTACCGGAGTTCCTGCCTTGACCACCCGCCTTGCCCTTGCCGTGGCCATGTCCCTCGGCCTTGCCCTGCCCGCCTTCTCGGCCGGCGCCGCCCCGGCCGCCAGCAGCACCGCTCAGCAGGCCAATCCGTTCTTCGCCGAAAGCCCGTTGCCGCTGCACTTCCCACAGTTCGACAGGATCAAGGACAGCGACTTCGCCCCGGCCTTCGACGCCGGCATGGCGCAGCAGCTGAAGGAAGTGGAAGCGATCGCCAACAACAAGGCCAAGCCGACCTTCGACAACACCATCATCGCCCTGGAGAAGAGCGGTGACATCCTCGACCGTGCGACCACCGTGTTCTTCAGCCTGGTCGGCGCCGACACCAATGACACCCGCAAGAAGCTGCAGGCCGACTACTCGGCGAAGTTCGCCGCGCACAGCGATGCGATCGCGCTGAACGGCAAGCTGTTCGCCCGCATCCAAGCGCTGTATGACACCCGCAGCCAGCTGGGCCTGGACGCCGAAGGCGTGCGCCTGGTCGAGAAGTACTACGACAACTACGTGCGCGCCGGCGCCAAGCTGTCCGAGGCCGACAAGGCCAAGCTGAAGGAGATGAACGCCGAACTGGCCAGCCTGGGCACCAGGTTCAGCCAGAACGTGCAGTCGGAAGTGAACGCCTCGGCGATCACCGTCGACGACGTCAAGGAACTGGACGGGCTGTCCAAGGAGCAGATCGCCGCCGCCGCCGAAGCCGCCAAGGCCCGGGGCCTGGAAGGCAAGTATGTAATCACCCTGCTCAACACCACCGGCCAGCCGCCGCTGACCAACCTGGCCAACCGCGCCCTGCGCCAGAAGATCTACGAAGCGTCGGTCAGCCGCGGCAGCCGCGGCGGTGAGTTCGACAACACCGCGCTGGTTTCGCGCATCATGCAGCTGCGTGCCGACAAGGCCAAGCTGATGGGCTTCCCGAACTTCGCCGCCTACAACCTGACCAACCAGACCGCCAAGACGCCGGAAGCGGTCAACGCGATGCTGGGCAAGCTGGCCCCGGCCGCGGTGGCCAACGCCAAGCGCGAAGCCGCCGACCTGCAGGCGATGATCGACCAGGAACAGAAGGCCGCAGGCAAGCCGACCTTCAAGCTGGAACCGTGGGACTGGGCCTTCTACAGCGAGAAGGTGCGCCAGGCCAAGTACAACTTCGACGAGTCGCAGCTGAAGCCGTACTTCGAAATGAAGAACGTGCTGGAGAACGGCGTGTTCCATGCCGCCAACCTGGAATTCGGCCTGACCTTCAAGCAGCGCACAGACCTGCCGGTCTACCACGACGACGTGACCGTCTACGACGTGTTCGACGCCGACGGCAGCCAGCTGGCAATCTTCATCTTCGACCCGTACGCACGCGCCTCCAAGCGCGGCGGCGCGTGGATGAACTCCTACGTCTCGCAGTCGAAGCTGACCGGCTTCAAGCCGGTGGTCGCCAATCACCTGAACATCCCGAAGCCGCCGGCCGGCCAGCCGACCCTGCTGACCTGGGACGAGGTGAACACCACCTTCCACGAGTTCGGCCACGCCCTGCACGGCATGTTCTCCAATGTGAAGTACCCGTACTTCTCGGGCACCTCGGTGCCGCGTGACTTCGTCGAGTTCCCCTCGCAGGTGAACGAGATGTGGGCCGACAACCCGGTCATCCTGAAGAACTACGCCAAGCACTACCAGAACGGTTCGGCGATGCCGCAGGCGCTGCTGGACAAGGTGCTGGCGGCGGCCAAGTTCAACCAGGGCTTCGCCACCACCGAGTACCTGGGTGCAGCGATGCTGGACCAGCGCTGGCACCAGATCGGTGCCGACCAGGTGCCGGCCGCCAAGGACGTGATGGCCTTCGAGCGCGCCGCGCTGGAGAAGGACGGCATCTACTACGCGCCGGTGCCGCCGCGCTACAAGACCCCGTACTTCAGCCACATCATGGGTGGCTACTCGGCCGGCTACTACGCCTACATCTGGTCGGAAGTGCTCGACGCCAACACCCAGAAGTGGTTCAAGGACAACGGCGGCCTGAGCCGCAAGAACGGCGACCACTTCCGCGCCACCCTGCTGTCCAAGGGTGGCAGCGTCGACGCGATGCAGCTGTTCCGCGATTTCGCCGGCCACGAGCCGCAGATCGAACCGCTGCTGGAAAAGCGTGGCCTGACCGGCGCCGGCAACTGATCGCCTGCGCGCTAGCGTGAAACGAAAACCGCCCGGGAGACCGGGCGGTTTTTTTTCGTTGAGGTCATCGCCGGAACAATCGTTCCCACCATCGTTTCTGCGTGTTTGCCGCCGGAGCCGTATCCGTATCCAGGGTTTCCGGCACGAACTGCGCCAGCTGCGCCGCGACGGCCTCTGCGTACAGCAACGCGCCATCGGGGGCGCAGTTGAGCAGATTGCTCATGCTGGTCGATGCGTTGAGGTCCATCGGATTCGGCTCGACCACCTCGCTTGCTTCCAGCAATCCGCATCCCTTGCCGATGGCATCATCGACAACGCTCCAGAACACGGCCAGTCGACCATCGGAGAACAGCTCGTGCAGACGCGCGCGCAGGTCATTGTCCCCGGCGTAGTCCGCGCGCATCTGCTTCAGCCGGTCATGCGTGATGAACACACCACCACCGTAGTTTTCGCGCAGGTGGTTGCCTGCAGCGGCGTCCGCCCACTGTGGCGGCACCAGTTGCCGCCAGTCCGCGAAATAGCGGGCAACCACCGGATCGTCGATGAAGAACGAAAGGGCGCTCCCGCGAAGATAGTGATACCGGCGCAGGTGACCGGCCACGATCGCCAGGTACAAAGCATGCCCCTTCTCGAAGGGCACGTCTGCGCTGATCGAGCGAGCCTCGTCGATGCGTTCCTGGAGCTGCTCCATGTAGAACGGCTCGATCCGGAATTGCTGCTGCAGCGGCTCAACCAGCGTCGCGTCCTCCAGCGCACGGAAATAGAGGCCACGGATTTCCGAGTCCGCGACTGGATGGTAGGTGATGTCCCAACCCATGCTGCAACGCCTTCAGGAATGCGGTAATGCCGCCGACCCGACAGCTTAGCGTCGTCGGCACCCTTGCGGAGAGCAGGCCGTGCAATACCCGTAGTCAACGTCAATGAGTGTCGTATCAGGCCTGATCTATCCCTCTCTCCCGACGCAACACTACCGTGGCACCACGTACCCGCCCGGCACGCCTTCCGGCGACAGCACCAGCTGCCACAGCTGCGCGTGCCGGCAGCGGAAGGTGGCCATCGACCCGGCCAGGTAGAAGCGCCACATGCGGCGGAAATGCTCGTCATAGCGCGCATCCAGCCGTGGCCACGCTGCTTCCACGTTGCGCCGCCATGCCTGCAGGGTCAGGTCGTAGTCGGTGCCGAAGTTGTGCCAGTCTTCCAGCACGAAACGGCCTTCGAACGCCCGGGTGATCTGCGCCGCCGACGGCAGCATCGAGTTGGGAAAGATGTAGCGCGCGATCCACGGGTCGGTGCGATGCCGGGAGACGTTGGTGCCGATGCTGTGCAACAGCAGCAGGCCACGCGGCGACAGGCAGCGTTTGGCCACCTCGAAGAAGCTGGCGTAGTTCTTGTCACCGACGTGCTCGAACATGCCGATCGAGAAGATCGCATCGAACGGTTCGTCCAGCTCGCGGTAGTCCTGCAATCGGATCTCGATCGGCAGGCCCGCGCACAGGTTCCGCGCGAACTCGGCCTGCTCCTGCGAAATCGTCACGCCGACGCCACTCACACCGTAGCGCTCAGCGGCGAACTTCAGCGCTTCGCCCCAACCACAGCCGATGTCCAGCACACGCTGGCCCGGGCGCAGGCCCAGCTTGCGGCAGACCAGGTCCAGCTTGGCTTCCTGCGCGGCATCGAGATCATCGGCATTGCGCCAGTAGCCGCAGCTGTAGACCAGACGCTGGCCCAGCATGGCCTGGTAGAGATCGTTGCCGAGGTCGTAGTGGCGGCGGCCGACCTCGTAGCTGCCCTGCCCGGCCTGCAGGTTGAACAGGCGCGCCTTCAGCGCATCGGCCACTTCGCGCCAGCCGTGCACCCGTTCATCCAGGTGCGCCTGCATCAGATGGACAAGGAATTCATCCAGGACGTTGGCATCCCACCAGCCGTCCATGTAGCTCTCGCCCAGGCCGAGCGAGCCGTGGGCCATGACCCGCGCGAAAAAGCGCGGGTCATGCACCTGGATGTCCTGCGGCTGGGTACCGCCGATGCGGACCCCGGCTTCGTGAAGCAGGCCGGTGACCCGCTCCTGCAACCCTGTATCCACGCCACCTCCTCCACTGCGGTCAACCGCGTGCGAACAGCTCCACGTAGTCCCTGGCCACGTGCGGCAACAGCACCGCCGCCGGTACATCGGCGGTCTGGGTGCCGTCCGAGTATGGACCCACCTGGTACGGAGGGAAAACAAAGCGCAGCGCGGTGATCTGCCCCTTGTCGTCGGTCAGTGGCTGGAACTGGCTGAAATTGTCGGCCTGCGGGCCAGTCCCGTCGGCGATCATGCGCGATGCGTTGCGCAGCGATTCCTGCAGTTGGGCCGGGTCCATGTCCTCGCCGCTGAGCCGCGTGGCCACGCGTTCGCGCAGCTGGTCGGCGACGAACTCACTGATCACCTTCCAGCCCTTGGCATCGGTCACCAGCTTGTCGGCACTGAGCATCTGCTGCTGCTGCGGCAGCCATACGAAGCGCGCCACCAGCGGTTCGCCGTGGGCGCCACCGGTGTAGCGGCTGCCATCAGCACTGACCACCACCAGCTGCGGGGTTTCCAGCAGTTTCTCGAAACTCAGCGACAGCTCGTAGGGCATGGTCGGCTTGTCGTTGCCGAGCCCGTCCAACGCCTGTTGCAGGTCACTGCGCGCACTCGTCGCATAGTTCTGTAGCGCACGGGCCAACCCCGGATAACGGTCGATGCCGGCCGGGTAGCTGATGCCCACCACTTCGCGCTCGTTGTTCTCGATCACGTCGCGCAGGTCCAGCGGCGCTTCCGTGGCCGGCGTTTCGACTGCGGCGGTGGCCTCGACGGCGGGAGCCGCCTCAGCCGCCGGTGCCGGCTCGCTTTCACGCTGGCAACCGGCCAGCAACAGCACGCCCACCACGCCGGCCAACGCACTGCCGCGCAGTGGCCGGTTGTTTCCAATCTTCATCGGGATCCCCTGTTCATGTTTGTACATCATCGCCTGCCATGGCTGAAGCGTGGCCCGCTGGCACTCAGCCAACGAGCAGGTCGTGGTACTCCTCGTGCCGCTGCAGGAAAGCCTCGGCGTAGGAACAGGCCGGCACCACCTTGTACTTCTGCTCGCGGGCGAAACGCAGTGCCACGCGGGTCAGCTCACCGGCGATGCCACGGCCGGCGATCGGCTCAGGCACCTCGGTGTGGGTGATGACCATGCGTTTGCGCTTGATCTGGTAGTCCAGCACCGCCAGCTGTCCACGCACACGGGCGGTGAAGCGATGGTTGGCCAGGTCGTGTTCGACCTCATAGGCCAGACCGGGGGGCGTGACCGAAGCCATGGAACTGTCTCCTGCGGCGACTGCGTGGATGGTGCGCAGCCGGGCGCCATGATCGCGTGAAGCCTGAACAGGGGCAAGTCTGATCCATTCACGTCAGTTTGCGACCCTCAAGCTGGAGCGCTGACGGCCGCTATCGCCTGTGGAGGGGTACGGCCAGCTTGGCACGCCCCTTGCGACCGTTGACCATGCGCACCCCCGCGGAGGCTCCGATGCACCCCAGCGATTCCCATTCAGATACTGACCGCGCCCTGCTGGAGGGCCTGCTGCAACTTGCGGTGGAAGGGCAGACCGAAGACCAGGATTTCCAGCGCATCGGCGAGGAAGTGTTCGCCCGCCTGCTGGATACCTACGGCCAGCAGCACACGCTCTGAAAACCGGGGCGAATCGTCACCGATTCGCCCCGCTACCCGCTTCAACCGCCGCCGAGGCGGAAGGTCGGGTTGGAAAGCTCGCGCAGGAAGTGGGTGAAGATGCTCGGCTGCATGGCCAGCATGAAAATCACACCGAACGCCGCGCCCGCCAGGTGGGCGCTGTGGTTGATGCGGTCGCCGCCGCGCTTGTCCATCCAGATGCTGTAGCCGACATAGAACGCGGCATAGATGATCGCCGGTGCCGGGATGAAGAACACCAGGATGATCGACCACGGCTTGATCAGGATGAAGGCGAACAGCACCGCCGATACCGCCCCGGACGCGCCAAGGCTGAGGTAGTTCGGGTTCTTCTGGTTCTTCAGGTAGCTGGGCAGGATCGAGACCAGCAGCGCGCCGATGTAGAACGCCGGGTAGGTCAGGTAGCTGCCGGTCAGCTGCACCATCACGCTCTCGATGAATCCCCCGAAGAAGAACAGGGTGATCATGTTGAAGATCAGGTGCGACCAGTCGGCGTGGATGAAGCCATAGGTCACCAGCCGGTCGTACTGGCGGTGACGGTCGATGGCCGGCGGCCACAGGATCAGGCGGTCGGCCAGCTTGCGATTGTTGAACGCCATCCACGACAGGAGGGCGGTGATGGCGATCAACAGCAGATTGACGGGGGTCATGTCAGGCTCAGGCGCTACGGTAGTTGTCGACCATACGATAGCGTTTCGCGTACCAACCGAAGGCCAACGCCGCGACGAAGGCGAAACCGGCAAAGAAGAACATCAGGAATGCCGCCTCGCTGAGGCCTGTACTGGCGATCTTGTGGGTCACCGCGTCGTTGCGCACGGCAGCGTTCGACAGCAGCACCCACAGGTTGCCGATGGTGGTGGTCAGGTTCCAGAAGCTCATCACCACGCCCTTCATCGCCTGCGGCGCCTGGCTGTAGGCGAACTCCAGGCCGGTGGCCGAGACCAGCACCTCACCGAAGGTCAGCAATGCATACGGCAGGATCTGCCAGAAGATCGACAAAGCGTTGCCGCCGTCCATCACCACCTGGATGCCGCCGACCACGATCCAGGCCAGGCCACTGAAGGCGATGCCGGCGGTCATGCGGCGCAGCGCAGTCGGCTCCAAGCCGAAGCGGCGCAGGGCCGGGTACAGCACCAGGTTGTTGAACGGAATCAGGATCATCACCAGCAGCGGGTTCAGCGCCTGCATCTGCGAGGCGGTGAACCAGCTCGGCATCTGCATCTGCTGGCCCTGCAGGACCCAGGTCGAGGCCTTCTGGTCGAACAGCGAGAAGAACGGCGTGGTCAGCGCGAAGATCACCAGCACGCGCAGCACCGAGCGCACGCCTTCCACGGCTTCGGCTGGATGCTGGCCACGGGCCCGGTCCAGCTGCAACCAGGTGCCGCCACCGATGCCGGCGAGAATGGCCACCAGCGCCAGGCACAGGCAGATCACGATGCCCAGCGAACCGACCAGGCCGAACGACGCCGCTGCCAGCACCAGGCCGAGCACGGCGATCACCAGGCCCGGGCGGCCCTGGCCGGCCGCGCGTGCGGTCAGCGCAGTGCGCACCACGTTGGCGAACGAGTGCGGGTCCTTCGGTGGCAGCGGCACCAGCACGTAACGCTTGCGGCCCAGCCAGAACACGAAGGTGGCGATGAACATCAGGATGCCCGGGATGCCGAACGCCCACTGCGGGCCCCAGTTCTTCAGCGCCAGCGGGATCAGCAGCGAGGCGAACAGCGAGCCGAAGTTGATGATCCAGTAGAAGGCGTCGAAGACGATCTTGGCCAGGTGCTTGTTGCTCTGGTCGAACTGGTCGCCCATGAAGGAGGCCACCAGCGGCTTGATGCCACCGGCACCCAGGGCGATCAGGCCCAGGCCGAGGAAGAAGCCCTCGCGGCTGTTCTCGAACAGGGCAAGGCACAGATGGCCGGCGCAGTAGACCAGGCTGAACCAGAGGATGGTGTGGTACTTGCCGAAGAACCTGTCGGCCAGCCAACCTCCGAGCAGCGGGAAGAAATACACACCGATCATGAAGCTGTGCATGATGTCCTTGGCTTCACCGGCACGGCCTTCGGCTGTGATTTCCTGCAACAGCAGCGAGGTGATCAGGAACTGCACCAGGATGTTGCGCATCCCGTAGAAACTGAACCGCTCGCAGGCCTCATTGCCGATGATGTACGGGATCTGGCGCGGCATCTTTCCCTGGCCGGCGATGGGGGCAACTGCGTCGTGGCTCATCCTGTAAGGCATTCCTGCAAAGCGAAAGGCGCAAGGTTACCGGAACCGGGCCTTGCGAAGCACGCTGCAGGGCTGCATGACAACGGTGCCCATCCATGGCAGGCAACCGCGCTCCGTGCCGGAAGTCACGGCACCTGCACGACAAAAGCGTAAACTTATCGTTATGCGCCCCCTCCCCCCCGCCCGTCTCCTGCTCAGTTGCCTGATGCTGCTGATGGCGTTGCAGGCACAGGCGCGGCCGCAGGCACCGGCCACGGCGGCCAGCGAAAGCGGCTCCCGCCAGCTGACGGTGGCCGCGCTGGAGCTGCCCAGCCACGATGATGCGCAATGGAAGTTGCGCCGCGAGCAGGTCGCGCAGTTGCTGACCGACCTGCAGCCGGACGTGATCTCGGTGCAGCAGGTGCTGCAGCAGCAGGGCCGCAACCCGGCCTGCTGGCTGGCCAGCCGGCTGCGTTACAGCTGCGACTTCGTTACCGCCGATCCACCCAGCCAGACATTGCGGCATGGCAACGCGATGCTGACCCGGCTGCCGGTCAGCGAGGACGGCGTGACCCTGCTGCATCCTCCCGGCACCTTCAGCGCGGCCGGCATGATGCGGCTGAAGCTGGGCGAGGCGCTGGTCAACATCTATGTGGCACGGCTCCGCCCCGACCCGGACGAGGCCGCCGCGCGCCAGCACCAGACCAGCGACCTGATGACCTGGATTGGTGCCACCGCCGAGGGCATGCCCAGCCTGATCGCCGGCGACTTCTCGGCCAACACGATGGAACTGGTGCGCAGCACGCCGGGCTTCCAGCCGGCGCGGCGCAATCCCGGCGGCCGAGCCGAGGCGCCTGCGGCCAGTGGCGGGGGCAGCACTGGCCATGGTCTGGATGTGCTCTTCCAGGTCAAGCATTTCGACGGCATCCGCCAGCAGCCGATCCTGCTGCCGGCCGACGGCGACCTGCCCGGCCTGCGCCTGGGCGTGATGGCCACGTTGCGCCTGCAAGGCAATACGGCCACCGCCGAATAGGGAGTACCGGCCGCTGGCCGGCTCCCCGGGGATCACACGATTGCCGGCCAGCGGCCGGCACTACCGAATGATTGCTGGAACAGAAAAGGCCGGGTTTTCCCCGGCCTTCTCCGTTCATCCCATCACCGCGATCAGGCGATCGCTTCCTGGTAACGGCGCTCGACTTCGTTCCAGTCGATGACGTTGAAGAACGCGCCGATGTATTCCGGGCGACGGTTCTGGTACTTCAGGTAGTACGCGTGCTCCCACACGTCCAGGCCGAGGATGGGGGTGTTCCCTTCCATCAGCGGGCTGTCCTGGTTGCCGGTGCTTTCGACCACCACCTTCTTGTCCGGGGTCACGCTCAGCCACGCCCAGCCGCTGCCGAAACGGGTCAGCGCCGCCTTGGTGAAGGCGTCCTTGAACTTGTCGAAGCCGCCCAGGTCCTTGTCGATGGCCTTGGCCACGTCGCCCACCGGGTTGCCGCCAGCATTGGGAGCCATCACGGTCCAGAACAGCGAGTGGTTGGCATGGCCACCACCGTTGTTGCGCACCGGACCCTGCAGGTTCTCCGGCAGCGACTTGAGCTTCTTCACCAGTTCTTCGACCGGCAGGTCAGCGTACTCGGTGCCTTCCAGCGCCGCGTTGACGTTGTTGATGTAGGTCTGGTGATGCTTGGTGTGATGGATTTCCATCGTCGCCGCATCGATATGCGGTTCCAGCGCGTCGTAGGCGTAGGACAGCTTGGGCAGGGTATAGGCCATGGTGCATCTCCTGATTGCGAGGGCACCCGACGTTGTCGGGCGGTGCGCGGTGAATGATGGGGACAGAACGGCAGATTACCAAGGGGGATGTAAAGGAAATTGCGTCCCGCCGGTGAGCACGACGGCAATTGTTACGCGGCGGTGACGCAGCCCCCTCCTCATGCGCCGTGCAGCGCGCAGGCGCTACAGTGCGAGCACCACCCTCGCCCGCTCCCTTGCCCATGCGCAACCCCCGGCTGCTGATCACCGCCATCGCCCTGCTGCTGCTCGGCCTGGTAGTCAACCATTTCATGCAGCGCCCGCCGGCGCCGCAGTTCGCGCCGGACCTGCAGGGTGCGCCTGCCGCGCGCGCACCGGCCACGGCCACGCCCGGCAAGGGCAACGGTCTGCCCGCCTTCCTGCCCGCCGAAGCCCTGCAGACGATCGCGCTGATCCAGCGCGGCGGGCCGTTCCCGCACCGCCAAGATGGCAGCACGTTCGGCAACCGCGAACAGCAGTTGCCGCAGCGTCCGCGCGGCTACTACCGCGAATACACCGTGGACACCCCCGGCGCGCGCACCCGTGGCACGCGCCGCATCGTCACCGGCGGCGATCCGCCGGAGGCGTGGTACTACACCGACGACCATTACGAATCATTCCGCAGCTTCACCGTACCGGCCCAGGGAGCGCAGTGATGAGCCATGACGATTTCGGCCTCGGCCTGCACGACATCAACAATGCCGGTGTCTACACCATCGACAGCGACGACATCGGCGCCCTGGCCGCCGCAATGCGCGATGCCGGGCTGAAGGTGATCCGCATCGATCTGGAAGGGGTGGCCGACAAGCGCACCCTGCTCGCACGGCTGGCCGCGCAGCTGGATTTTCCGGCCGGTTTCGGCGGCAACTGGGATGCGCTGTCGGACAATCTACGCGACCTGCAATGGCTGCCAGCCAACGGCTATGCACTGTTCCTGTGCGACGTGGACGCGCTGCGCGCCACCGCGCAGAAGGACTTCGACACCCTGCTGGACGTGATGGACGAGACCAGCCGCGACTGGCTTGGCCGCGACGTCCCGTTCTGGGTGTTCCTGTCGCAGAGCGCGTAAGGTCACTGCCGTGGTGGATGCCGACCTTGGTCGGCGCTTCTGCGCCAACCAAGATTGACACCTACCCAAGCGAGCCTGCCAGGGCGTGGCGCGCTCCCTAGCCTACCGGCTCCCGTTATCTTCCTGCAGTTCTTTCTTGAACGGAATGTCCGGCGGTGGCCGCGCCACGGCCGGCTGGTCCTGCATGTTCGGATTGGTAAGGCCACAGCCACCACCGGCCTGCAGGATCGAGATCACGCAGGAAATCTTCGTATTGGTACCCGGCAACGGAATCTCCATTGCCTTTATTCCCTTGCGCACCCACTCGGCCAGCAGCGATTCCTGCGGGACCCAGTATTTGTCGAATGACGTGGGCGTGTAGTCGTAAGGCGGTCGCTTCAACCAGGTGCCCGATTGCGCGATGCGTTCCTTGCTCCAGCCATCGTTGGCACCACCGGGCGCACCGCGCTCGGCACGTCCATCGCCTTCCTGGCCCGGCACGCGGACGCTGCCATCGGCGTTGAACAGGCCACTGCCCTTGCCGGTGGCGCTGGCCTGGCGGGCGCCCTTGTCGGCGCCGTCCTGTTTGCGGCTCGACGCCCCCCAGTCATCGCCCTTGGCGGGCGTGGCCCAGTTGCCCGGATCGGGGGCCGGGCGCGCTCCAGCCTGGGCCGATGCCGTGCTGGAGGCGGACGGCCGTGGCGTGCTGCTTTCGGCCTGGCGCGCACTGCCACTGGCCGCAGGCGCGGCCGTTGTCGCTGGCGCGCTGCCGCTGGACGTTGAAGGCGCCGCCGCGGGTGCCGACGCGACTTCGCGCTCGCGCACCTGCAGGTCACGGCCTGCCGGCGCTCGCACGGTCGGCTCGCGCCCGGCCACAGCAGCCATCCGTACCTGCGGATCGACCACGACCTGCACTTCGCGCTCGCGCAGCTGCACATCGCGCTGCGGCACACGGACCTGTACATCGGCCGTGCGCAGCGGCTGCGATATCGCCGGTGCATCGACCGTACTGATTTCACGCTCCTGCACCGGGATGTCACGCAGCTGTGGTGCCGGCACGGCGATCTCCGGCGCACGCAGTGGGGTTGGGACTGGCGGCGCCTGCACGGGCTGCACGCTGCGCTCGCGCACCGTGGGCGTGGTGTCACGCGGCACGATGCTGACCTCGGTACGCGGCACGCTCACCGGCGGCACCACGAAATCCGCACTGGCCTGCGCCACTTCGGTGGCCTGTACGGGCGAAGGCGGCGGGGCGGCAAGCGGGGCCGGCTCCGCTTCGGCAGGCGGTGGTGGCAGGCTGGCGGTCGGCGCTGGAGCCGGTGCGGGCGCAGGCGACGATCTGGACGCAGGACGCGGTTCAGGCGACGTCGCTGCCCCTCCCTCCTGGCCGGCGGCAACCTGGCCGGCAGGAGCAGCCGCAGCTGCGTCGGCACCAGGCTGATCGCCACCGCCTTGCTGGCTCGCGCGACCGACGAATTCCACCTGCAAGCGCTCGCCTTCGGCGCCCTCCGCTTCCGGTGCCGTGGTGCGGATCACCGCCACCCACAGCAGCAGCATGAAGAACAGCAGATGCAGCAGCGCGCTGGCCACTGCCGAGAGCCAGCGCATCCAGCGCTGGTCGCGCGGCGCGGCGTCCCAGTCCTGCCAGAACAAGCGGCGCAGCGCCTGCCACGGCGACAGCTGCGGCGATTGACCGGGTGGCCCCGGCAACGGTCGGGGCAGCAATACCGCGATCACGTCGCGCGCGTGGTACGGCTGCGGCAGCGGCCCCAGCGAGCGCAGCCACAGCGCCCAGCCATACGGCAGGCGCGTGGTCTTCTCGAGGACGGCGCGGGGCTGCTGGCGCGCCAGCAGTAGATCGATGAGTTGCTCGGCCCGGGTCAGAGGCACGCGTCAGCGATCAGGCGACGTTGTCGCGCGGGATGTACGGCGCGTGGCCGCTGTCGTGGTCGGTCGCGTCGCGCACGGCGGTCACGCCCGGCACGCGGCCCATCAGGGTCTTTTCGATGCCCTGCTTCAGTGTCACATCGGCCATGCCACAGCCCTGGCAGCCACCGCCGAAGCGCAGCAGTACCACGCCGTCGGCCGAGACTTCCTGCACGGCCACCTTGCCGCCATGCGAGGCCAGCTGCGGATTGACTTCGTTCTCCACCACCCAGTGCACGCGCTCGACCAGCGAGGCCGCATCACCGGGCGCTTCACCCTTGATGCGTGGCGCCTTGATGGTCAGCTGCTGGGTACCGGCACTGCCGGCGACGATGTCGATCTCGGCGCCATCGAGCCAACCGACGCTGCCGGCATCAACGTAGAGCGTGAAACCATCGCAGTCCACCGCCCACTCGTCGCCGAGCAGGTCGGTCGGTTCGGCGAACTCCAGCCGGGCGTCGGCGCGCGGGGTGCCGGGATCGACCGCGCTCAAGCGCACACCCATGCCGGGCACGCCCTCGCGTTCGATCAGCTTGCGGAAATGGGTCTGGGCAGTGTCGGAGATCTGGATCATCAGGCTATTCTAGCCAAGTACGCGTCAGTCGCTCATTCGGTTTATACACCGTCCGGCGCATTGTTCAGTCAACACGAGGTGGAGATTCCCATGGCCGACCTGATTCCACTGGCCCAGGCCCGTTGCGTGCCACGCAAAGGCAGCGACCACAAGCTCGGCGAGGCCCGCCTGGCCGAACTGCTGCCGCAGATTCCCGGCTGGGAGCTGAGCGAGGGCGGACAGGCCCTGACGCGCACCTTCCGCTTCAAGGATTACTACGCCACCATGGCCTTCGTGAACGCGCTGGCCTGGATTGCCCACCGCGAGGACCACCATCCGGACCTGGCCGTGCACTACGACCGCGCTGTGGTGCGCTTTTCCACCCACGATGTGGGCGGCCTGAGCGAGAACGACTTCATCTGCGCTGCGAAGACTTCGGCCCTGACGGAGCAACTGCCATGAACGTACGCTTGCTGAGCCTGTCCCTGATTGCTGCGACCGGCCTGGCCGGTTGTGGCCCGTCGGAGCCGCCGGCACCACCGCCGCCGCCGCCGACCGAAGTGGCCGCGGTGAAGACGCCGCCACCGCAGTACCCGCTTGAATTGGCCTGCATGGGCGTAGGCGGCACCAGCACCTTCAAGGTGACCATCGGCACCGACGGCAAGCCAAGCGAGGTCGCCCTGTTGACCGGCGCCGGCAACCCGCAGCTGGACGAACTGGCCAAAACGGCCGTTCAGGGCTGGCAGTTCAAGGCTGCCACCCGTAACGGCGCTGCCGTGCCGGCCACCATCCAGGTGCCGGTCAGCTTCAACCCGCCGCAGCCGAAGCCGGACCAGTGCTTCGCCATTGAAGAGCGCCTGCGACGCGGCGGCTGATCGCGCGCGCCGACAAGGCCCGCCTCGCCCTCCCCGCCCCGGGTTCCTCCGGGGCGGTTGTCTGTTGACCAGGACCGCGTCGGCAAATGCTGCAGATTCCCCCAGAAAACGTCTGGATCGCGCTGGCGGTCACCCTCGCGGCCGGCCTGGCCACCGCCATCGGCAGCCTGCTGGTGCTGTTCTCGCGCCGCCCCAACCCGCGCCTGCTGGCCTTTGGCCTGGCCTTCGCCGGCGGCGCGATGGTCTACGTGTCGCTATCGGAAATCCTCAACAAGTCCATCGCATCGTTCGCCCTGGCCTATGGCGAGCGCAGCGGCTTCACCTACGGCACCCTGGCGTTCCTGCTGGGCGTGATCGTCATCGTGCTGATCGATCACTTCATTCCGAATCCGCATGACAGCCTGGACAAGCAGGACCCCGCGTTCCGCGAAAACAGCCGCGAGTACCTGAAGCGGGTCGCGCTGCTGACCTCGGTCGCGATCACAGCGCACAATTTCCCGGAAGGGCTGGCGACCTTCTTCGCCACGCTGGAAAGCCCGTCGGTGGGCATGCCGCTGGCCTTTGCCATTGCCATCCACAACATCCCCGAGGGCATCGCGATCGCGGTGCCTGTGTACTTCGCCACCCAGAACAAGGCCTATGCATTCAGTGCCAGCCTTCTGTCCGGCCTGGCCGAGCCGGTGGGCGCGGCGCTGGGCTACTGGCTGCTGTCAGGATCGCTGTCGCACGCCACGTTTGGCTGGGTGTTCGGACTGATCGCCGGCGTGATGGTGTTCCTTGCGCTGGATGAGCTGCTGCCGGCGGCCAAGCGTTATGCCAAGGGCCACGAAACCGTGTATGGCCTGGTGGCCGGCATGGGCACCCTGGCGATCAGCCTGGTGTTGTTCAAGTGGTGAGGGGTTCCCGGCCAACGGGCTGAGCCCCCTCGCGGCTGGCGGAGCGACATTCCGGGTTGGGCCGGCCGAGGTGGGTTTGCGGGGGACGCCGTAAACCCATCCTTGAAGTGACCCCCGAGACTTGGACAGGGGTCAGGCGGCCGATTGGGCCTGTTGGGCCTGCTCCCGGTACTGTACCGGGCTCAGGCCCTTCAATTTCAATTTGATTCGCTCTTGGTTGTAGTACTGGATGTATTCCACCAGC
>NZ_JCAFRG010000012.1:0-180688 GCF_059367845.1 Stenotrophomonas sp. YJH_SMC_20
CAGGTTCCGTGCGCGTCCACCCGCGGAAGAGAAAAGAAGATCAAAAGCAAAGACAGCCTGACAGGCTGCTTTTTGTAGAGCCGAGCCCACGCTCGGCTGCTTTCTGGACGGTCCGTGAAGCCGAGCATGGGCTCGGCTCTACACGAGCAACCGCAGCGCGCGACCCGCTTTTGATCTTATTTTCTTCTTCGTGGGTGCAGGCCACCGAAATCTGTCGGAGGCCGGTCGGGTTGGGTGCGCGGGGGTGTCAGCCGCATGGATGCGGCTGCCAAGCCTCCAGGGACGGATTCACGGCGTCCCCCGCGCACCCAGCCCGACCGGCCCACCCACGGCTTTTGCTTTCCACGACCAACCAGACACCACCCACGAGGGGCTGCGCCGTTGGCTGGAAACTACCCGCGATGCCGGATCAGCAACTGACTCATCAGCGCCCGCAGCGCCGGCGGCTTCACCGGCTTGGCCATCATTCCCCAACCGCGTTCGGCAGCCATCTCACGCAATCCCGCATCGCGCTCGGCGGTGACCAGCACCACCGGCGGACGGGCCTGCCACAGCTCTGCCAATGTCTCGTACAGCACCGGGCCATGGTGGTCACCCATGCGCACATCCAGCAGCACCAGCTCTGGCACCGCGCCTGTTGCCGCCAGCTGCAGCGCCGCCTGCGGGCCGTCGGCCAGCGCCACCTCGCAGCCCCAGCGCTCCAGCAGCGCGCGGCTGGCGGCGCAGACGTGCGGATCGTCGTCGATCACCCACACCCGGCGACCGCGAAGCGGGTTGTCCGCGGCCGGTTCCTGCATCAGCACCGGCACAGGAGCAGTAGCGGGAATCGCGCTGGCTTCGCCGAACGGCACGCCCACCGCGAACACGCTGCCCTGGCCCAGCTGCGAGCGCAGGCGGATCGGGTGGCCGAGCAGCCGACCGATGCGGTCGACGATCGCCAGGCCAAGGCCGGCGCCGCGCTGCTGGCCGTCGTGCAGGCGGCGGAACTCCTCGAAGATCTCGCCCTGCAGCGCATCGGGAATGCCGGGGCCCTGGTCGTGAACTTCGATCCACAGCAGGCCTTCGCGGCGACGGCAGCCGAGCAGCACGCGGCCACGTTCGCTGTAGCGCAGTGCGTTGGACAGGAAGTTCTGCAGGATGCGGCGCAGCAGCGCTTCATCGCTGACCACCACCGCAGCGGTATCGACCCAGTCGACCACCAGCCCACGTGACTGCGCGGCGATGCCGAACTCGCGTGCCAGCGTCTGCAGCAAAGGCCCGAGCCGGAACGCCTGTACGCGCGTGGGCAGGCTGCCCGATTCCAGGCGCGCGATATCCAGCAGGCTGTTGAGGATCGCATCCTGCGCGGCCAATGCAGCATCGATGTGGTCGCTGGTCTGTTGCTGCGCCGGGTCACTCAGCTTGCCGCGCAGCACCGAGACGAACATGCGCGCCGCGTTGAGGGGCTGCAGCAGGTCGTGCACGGCCGAGGCAACGAAACGGGTCTTGTAGCGGTTGGCCTGCTCGGCTTCGCGGCGTGCTTCGTCCAGGTCGCGGGTGCGTTCGGCGATGCGGTGTTCCAGCGCATCGGCCAGGGAGCGCAGTTCGCGCGCGGCGTTCTTGTAGCTGGTGATGTCGGCATAGCTGGTGACGAAGCCGCCGTCAGGCAGCGGATTGCCACGGATCTCCAGCACCGTGCCGTCGTCCTTCTCGCTCTCGCGCATGTGCGGGCGGCCGCTGCGCAGGTGGTTCAGGCGACGCTCGATTGCTTCATCGACGGGGCCCGGACCGAGCAGGCCACGGCGTGCGTTGAAGCGGAACAGTTCCTCGATCGGCCGGCCCACGCGGACCAGGTCTGCCGGGAACCGGAACAGTTCCAGATAGCGCGAATTCCACGCGACCAGGCGCAGTTCGCGGTCGATCACCACCACGCCCTGCGGCAGGTGTTCGAGGCTGCGGCTGAGTCCGCTGTCGGCGTCGGTGGCCGCCTGCAGCAGGCCATCCTGTGCGGTGCGCAGTTCCTGTGCGTGCTGCTTGAGCAGGGTTTCCAGTTCGCGGCGGCTGCGCAGGCGATGCTTGGCCAGGCGTCGGCGCTGCTGCACGAACAGCACCAGGAAGCCCAGCGCCAGCCACGCAGCACCGCCGGTGAGTGCGGCCGCGCGACCGGCGGCGGTGGCGGCGCTGGCGTCGTGCAGCAGATGCAGGTTCCAGCCTTCGGCGGGCAGCGGCAGGCTTTGCCACAGCATCGGCTGCGGCAGTGCGGGATCGAGCAGGCGCACCATGCGGCCACCATCGGCAAGCACGTCTTCAGTACGCGCGCGCAATGGCTGCAACGCGCGGTCGGCGTATTGGCGGGCGTCCAGCATTTCGCGGCGCTCATCGGCGCCCAGCGGGCGCAGCAGGCGGTAGCGCCAGCTGTCACGGTTGGCCAGGAACACCACGTCATGGTCGTCGCTGGCCAGCACCACGTCCGGGCTGCTCAACCATTCCTGTTCCAGCGCCGACAGCTCGACCTTGATCACCACCACGCCGAGCCGCTTGCCACCTTCCTCGATGGCCTGCGACAGGTAGTAGCCGGGTACGCCGGTGGTCATGCCGATGCCGTAGAAGCGGCCACGGCCCTGCGCCAGTGCCTGCCGGTAGTAGGGGCGGTAGCTGTAGTTCTCGCCGACGTTGCTGGTCGGCTGGTCCCAGTTGCTGGCCGCCACTGCCACGCCGTCATGGCCGACCAGGGTCAGGGTCGAGGCACGGGTGACTTCATTGGCGCGTTGCAGCTTGAGGTTCAGCCGCTGCTGTTCGGTGGGCGAGGGCGGCACACGCAGGGCGTGCAGCAGATCCGGATCCAGCGCCAGTACCTGTGGCAACGTGCCGAAGCGGTCGATGCGCTGCTGCAGGCCCTGGCCGTACAGCTGCAGCTGGCGTTGCACCTGGCTGCTTTCCTCGCCGAGGGCGCGCCGCCAGGCGTAGTGGCCGGCGGCGACCGCACACAGCACGGTGCCACCGACCATCACCAGGAGGGTCAGCAACAGCATCCGGTGGCGGCTGAGCCGGTACATGGCGGCAGTCTACGCAGGGCCGGCGGGCGTGACGTGCACGCCCGCCGGGGTCTGACGTGGAAGGGGTCAGAAGTGCATCTGCGCGCGCAGTTCGAAGATCTCTGGCGTGCTGTGCACACCGCGACGGCTGGCGTCGACCTTCACATAGTTGGCCTGGAACTTGAAGTGGCTGGTCAGGTACCAGTTCGCGCCCAGGGTCAGGTCGTGCTGGCGGCCACCAAGGATGCTGCCATCGTCCAGGTCCAAGCGGCTGTAACGGGCCACCAGTTCCACCGCGCCGTAGTCGTGCGCCGGCTTGATGTTGGCCACGGCACCTGCGTTGTACGGGCGCGACTCGCCGGTCAGCACCCAGCTGGCCATCGCGTACTGGCCGCTGCCGGTGTAGTCGGGCTTGCCGTCATGGCGGGTGACCGTGGCGCGCAGGGCTTCGGCCTGTAGCGAGAACGGGCCGCGGATCCAGATGCCTTCCAGGCCGGTGCGGCGGATCTGGTCGGCGGTGACCAGCGCGCCGGAATCGACATAGCGGATGTCGGTCAGGCCGGCTTCCGGGCGTGCACGCAGGCGCGCGCTGGCCTCGTGGTGCACGTCACGGCCATCGCTGTAGCCGCGCGGATTCTCCTGCGAATAGGCCAGGCCCAGGTGAATCACGTCACCCGGCGCCTTCACCGGGGTCCACACCGCACGCACGGCCTGGGTGGTGCCGGGGTTGTCACCCTGCAGGTCCTTGCCGCCATAGGCGCCGGCCTGCAGCAGGTACTGCGGGCGCTCCAGCACCCATTCCACGCCGGTGCGGCGGCCGGCGTAGAAGGCCTGCACGGGCAGCGCGGTTTCCAAGAAGCTGCCGGCGCGCGAAGAGGTGTTCGCGTCCAGGCCGACCGGGGTCTTCATGTAGCCGAAGCGGAAGCGGCCGATGTCGCGGCCGAAGAAGGCCTTGCTTTCAAAGCGCACGAACACGTCCAGCCAGGTATCGGACTGGAAGTCGTAGTAGACCATCGCGTCGTAAACGCCCTTCTTCTTCAGCGTCGCACCGAACTCCTTGCGACGCACCGCGTCGTCATCCTCCAGGCCACTGCCCGAGGAGAAATCGTTGTAGTCGTAGGCGATGTTGGCGGTAGCGGCCAGTTCGGTGCCGTCGCCGAAGGCGTACTTGGTCGGCCAGTTGTCGAAATCGGCGGCCGAGGCGAAGGCGGGAAGGGCGGCCAGCGACAGGGCCAGCAAGGTGGGATTCGGGCGCATGTTGGGTGCGGCTCTCTCGGATTGCGTGTGGACAGGACAACAACGGCCGCAGGGGCCGAAACTTTCGCAAGGACGCGCCCGGCCGTTAGCCCGGGCCACCGGCCTTCCCGTGTCTGGGCGGTGTGGCGCCAGTGTAGGCACCTGCGCCACCTGAACCGGGGGGCTAGTACCAATAGGTTATCTGCGCCGACGTGCCCAGCGCGTACAAAGGCGTCCATTGGTCGCACCTCCTGCGCGTGCAGCACAGGGCGATCAGTTTCCACGGTAGCGGTTCCCGTGCAGTCCCGGGGCCGTACGTGCCTGAAAACGCCCCTTCCGGAGTCCGCCATGCACATCCCGACCGCAGCCCCGGCGCCTGCAAAGCCGTTGCCGATCTATCGCCAGCTGTACTTCCAGGTGATCGTGGCGATCGTCCTCGGCGCCATCCTCGGCCACTACGAACCGTTGGTGGGCGAAAAGATGAAGCCGCTGGGCGATGCCTTCATCAACCTGGTGAAGATGATCATCGCACCGGTGATCTTCCTGACCATCGTCACCGGCATCGCCGGCATGACCCACCTGCGCACGGTGGGCCGGGTGTTTGCCAAGGCGATGGCGTACTTCCTGTTCTTCTCCACGCTGGCGCTGATCGTCGGCATGATCGTGGCGCACGTGGTGCAGCCCGGCGCCGGCATGAACATCAACCCGGCCGAGCTGGACCAGACCGCGGTGCACAGCTACGTCGAAAAGTCGCATGACCTGACCCTGGTCGGCTTCCTGATGGACATCATCCCGAAGACGCTGGTGAGCGCCTTCGTCGATGGCAACATCCTGCAGGTGTTGTTCATCGCGGTGCTGTTCGGCATCGCGCTGGCCTCGGTGGGCGAGAAAGGCAGGCCGATCGTGAACTTCCTGGAGGCGCTGGTCGCCCCGGTGTTCAAGCTGGTGCACATCCTGATGAAGGCCGCCCCGATCGGTGCCTTCGGCGCGATCGCCTTCACCATCGGCAAGTATGGCGTCGGCTCACTGATCAACCTGGCCTGGCTGGTGGGCTCGTTCTACCTCACCGCCTTCCTGTTCGTGGCGGTGATCCTGGGCCTGGTCTGCCGACTGTGTGGCTTCTCGGTGTTCAAGCTGGCGCGCTACCTGAAGGCCGAGCTGCTGCTGGTGCTGGGCACCTCTTCGTCGGAGTCGGCGCTGCCGTCGCTGATGGAGAAGATGGAACGCGCCGGCTGCAGCAAGTCGGTGGTGGGCCTGGTGGTCCCGACCGGCTACTCGTTCAACCTGGACGGCACCAACATCTACATGACCCTGGCGGCACTGTTCATCGCCCAGGCCACCAACACCGAACTGACCCTGGGCCACCAGATCGCCCTGCTGCTGGTCGCGATGCTCAGCTCCAAGGGCGCGGCCGGTGTCACCGGCGCCGGTTTCATCACCCTGGCCGCCACCCTGGCCGTGGTGCCGGAGGTGCCGGTGGCCGGCATGGCGCTGATCCTGGGCGTGGACCGCTTCATGAGCGAATGCCGCTCGCTGACCAATTTCATCGGCAATGCGGTGGCCACCGTGGTGGTCTCGCGCTGGGAAGGCGCGCTGGACCGCAACCGCCTGCAGCTGGCGCTGGACGGCCGCGAGAGCGAACTGCCGCCGCCGGTCGATGCGCTGCCCGAGGCGCTGCCGGCCAAGGGCTGATCCAGGTGTGTGGTACCGCGGGGCCGGCCACGACAGTGGTACGGCCCCGCGGCGTTTCAAGGCGTCCCATGACTGTCATGGGCAACGCCGATGCTGGTCTGGGGCCCCGCCGCATACGGCACGGAATTGTGCGGTCGCAGCATGGCTGCGACAGGATAGCGACAGGTCCAGACGCTCCAACGGGGGTATGATCCCCTGTCCCTTCTGCCCATTCATGTAACCCACATCGATGTCCAACGAAGATTTCAAACAGGCCGCCCTCGATTACCACCGGATGTCCCCGCCGGGAAAGATCAAGGTTTCCGCTACCAAGCCCATGCTGACGCAGCGCGACCTGTCGCTGGCGTATTCGCCGGGCGTGGCGTATGCCTGTGAAGCGATCAAGGCCGACCCGCAGCAGGCCAGCGAGCTGACCGCCCGCGGCAACCTGGTGGCGGTGATCTCCAACGGCACCGCGGTGCTGGGCCTGGGCAACATCGGCGCGCTGGCCGGCAAGCCGGTGATGGAAGGCAAGGGCGTGCTGTTCCAGAAGTTCGCCGGCATCGATGTATTCGACATCGAAGTGGATGAAACCGACCCGGACAAGCTGGTCGACATCATCGCCTCGCTGGAGCCGACCTTCGGCGGCATCAACCTGGAAGACATCAAGGCGCCGGAGTGCTTCGTGGTCGAGCGCAAGCTGCGCGAGCGCATGAAGATCCCGGTGTTCCATGACGACCAGCACGGCACGGCGATCATCGTCGGCGCAGCGGTGCTCAACGCCATGGCGATCACCGGCAAGAAGATCGAGGACGTGAAGCTGGCGACCACGGGCATGGGCGCCGCCGGCATTTCCTGCGTGAACATGCTGGTGCAGCTGGGCCTGAAGCCGGAAAACATCCTGGCCTTCGACCGCGAGGGTGTGATCCACACCGGCCGTACCGACCTGGACCCGGAAAAGCAGCGCTATGCGCGCGATACCGACAAGCGCACCCTGGCCGAGATCGTCGACGGCGCGGACATCTTCCTGGGGCTGTCGGCACCGGGCATCCTGACCGCCGAGATGGTCAAGACCATGGCCCCGGATCCGGTGATCTTCGCGCTGGCCAACCCGACTCCGGAAATCATGCCGGAGGTGGCGCGCGCCGCCCGTCCGGACGCGATCATCGGCACCGGCCGCTCGGACTACCCGAACCAGGTCAACAACGTGCTGTGCTTCCCGTACCTGTTCCGTGGTGCGTTGGACGTGGGCGCGACTGCGATCAACGAGGAAATGAAGATCGCCTGCGTGCGTGCCATCGCCGCGCTGGCGCGCCGCGCGGCCACCGACATGGGCTCGGCCTATGGCGGCGAGACCCCGAGCTTCGGCCGTGAATACCTGATCCCGCGTCCGTTTGACCGCCGCCTGCTGGTGGAGCTGTCGGCGGCCGTGGCCCAGGCCGCGATGGACTCGGGCGTGGCTTCGCGCCCGATCGAGGACATGGGCGCCTACCGCGACAAGCTGGCCCAGTTCGTCTACCGCACCAGCCTGATGATGAAGCCGGTGTACGATCGCGCGCGCAGCGACAAGCAGCGCGTGGTGTACGCCGAGGGCGAAGAGGAAGTGGTGCTGCAGGCGGTGCAGAACGTGGTCGATGACGGCCTGGCGCATCCGATCCTGATCGGCCGCCCGGAAGTGATCGAGTCGCGCATCGAGCGCCTCGGCCTGCGCCTGAAGATCGGCGAGAACGTTGAAGTCACCAACATCAACGACGACCCGCGCTTCAACGAATACTGGCAGTACTACCACGGCCTGACCGGCCGCCGTGGCGTGACCGTGGCCGCGGCGAAGAACCTGATGCGTTCGCGCCCGACCCTGATCGCAGCGGTGATGGTGGCCCGTGGCGAAGCCGATGCGATGCTGACCGGCATCGTCGGCCGCTTCCACAAGAAGCTGGGCTACGTGCGCAGCGTGCTGCCGCTGGAGCCGAAGGTCACCTCGACCTCGGCGATGACCGGCGTGATCAACCAGCAGGGCGTGTTCTTCTTCGTCGATACCCACGTGCAGGAAGACCCGACCGCCGAGCAGCTGTGCGAAGCAACCCTGCAGGCGGCGTACCGCATGAAACTGTTCGGCATCGAGCCGAAGGTGGCGCTGCTGTCGCACTCCAACTTCGGCAGCCACGATTCGAAGGATGCACTGAAGATGCGCCAGGTGCGCGAGCTGCTGCTCAAGCGCAACCCACGCCTGAACGTGGATGGCGAAATGCAGGGCGACACCGCATGGGATGAAGCGCTGCGCCAGAAGCTGCTGCCGGGCTCGACCCTGCAGGGCCGCGCCAATCTGTTCGTGCTGCCGAACCTGGAAGCGGCCAACATCGCCTACAACCTGGTACGTGTGTTCACCGACGGCGTGGCGATCGGCCCGATCCTGATGGGCGTGAACAAGCCGGTGCACATCCTGACCACCAGCGCGACCTCGCGCCGGATCCTGAACATGACCGCCATTGCGGCGGTCGATGCGCAGATCCGCAAGCAGATCGAAGCGGAAAAGAAGGCGTAAGCCTTCGTTCCGCTTCGATCTGCAGAAACGCGCCCTTCGGGGCGCGTTTCGTTTCCGCCCAGCGGAAACCGGATCGGGTAGCGCCGGGCCATGCCCGGCGAGCGCGCAGCGCGGCGCTTCTCGCATTCCGCCGGGCATGGCCCGGCGCATTCCGCCGGGCATGGCCCGGCGCTACCCGATGAATTGCAGTCCGGCGGTCATTTCCCTGCAACGCCGCTGCGGCCCAATACGCCCACGCGGCCTGGCCGTGGGAAGGGACCGGACCGGCCTCCCCACCCTGGGCCCGACCAACTTTCCATGGGCGAGGGTGTCATGCGCAATCGAGTGACGCGGCGGTACTTCCAGCAGTTGTTCGCGCTGTACGCCGGCTTCGTGCAGTCGCGCTGAGGCCGCGATGCGGTAGCGCCGGGCAATGCCCGGCGAACGTAAAGTGCGTTGGGGCTCAGCGCCGCTTGCCGCGGCGCGCTGGTGCCGGCGGCGGTGCATCCGAACGCAGCTTGGCATACTGCGTCCACAGCGCAGGCAGTGCCTTGCCGGTGTGCTTCTGCCACAGCGCCGGTGCATAGCGGCCGTCGCGCAGGGCCTTGTCCAGTGCCAGCACCAGGCCCGGATGTTCGGCGTCGGCCCATTTCAGGAACGCACCGGTGACCCGGTAGCCGCTGTCGAAGTTCTGCCCCTTCTCGACCTTGCCCGGCAGTGCCCAGCCCGCAGCGGCATTGTCCATGCCGTAGCGGTCGCGTGCGTAGTCGGCGATGCCCTCCACCAGCCAACCCGGCACCCGTGCGTCGCCATAGCCCGGATAGCCCTGCACGATGTGCATGGCCTCATGGGTGACCAGGTCGATGTCGTTGGGGTGCTGCGCAAGCCAACCCGGGTTGATGGTGATCGTTGCGGCCTGGTCCTTGTCGCCGACGAAGGCGATGCCGGTGTAGGCCGGGTCGATCACGATGCGCACCATCGCCGGCGCGGCCGGGTGGAAGTCCGCACGTTCGCGCAGGTAGGCGAAGAAGAACGTATCGATCACCCGCTTGCGCTGCGGCGCGGCCAGGGCGCCACGGGCGTCCTGGTAGTTCAGCGTCACGCCGTCGCGGGTCAGCTGCGTATCGAACGCCTGGGTCTGGCCGAAACTGGAGAAGGACAGGGCAACAAGGGCCAAGGGCAGAAAACGGAAGCGCATGCCGCTCATTGTACGGTGCCGGCCGCCAGCAGTTCGATCTCCGCCAGCGGCAGTCGTCCCGGTGCCGCCAGGCGCAGGCGGTATTCGCTGTAGCGACCGGGTTTTGCAATGCGGAATGGACGGGTCTGGCGGGCGGATTCGAAGTCTTCGCCGCTGCGCTGGTCGAGCACGGCCCAGCTGCCGCTGCCGTTGCGCGCCTCCAGTGTCCACTCACCGCCCTGGATACGGCTGTCACCGCTGGTCAGCGTGTACATCGTCGGGGTGCCCTCAGCCAGGCCGGTCAGCGCGATGGTTGCACCGCCGCCCAGGCCCACCGTCGTGCCGGCATCGTCATCGACCAGCGCGGGCAGGGCGCGGCCATCGGCCAACGTCGCCTTCGCGCCGCTGCCGAGCAGGTCGTGCAGCAGCTGCGGGCGCTGGCCGCGTGAGGTCAACGAGCGCGGCACATCATCCACGCCACTGCCCCAGCGCGAGGGACGGGGGCCCATCACGAAGTCGAGGGTCGCGCCCTTGGCGATCAGCTCGTGCGGCACCCAGGTCTTCGTCCACGGTTTGCCGTTGATCGTCAGCGACTGCACGTAGACGTTCTCACGCGAGTTGTTGGGCGCGTTCACGGTCAGCACGGCACCACCCTGCAGTTCCACGCGCGCATGTTCGAAGGCTGGCGAGCCGATCACGTACTCCGGTGCACCCATGCGCAGCGGGTACAGGCCCAGCGATGCCAGCACGTACCAGGCCGAGGTCTCGCCGTTGTCCTCGTCACCGGGATAGCCCTGGCCGATCTCACTGCCCACATACAGCCGCGACAGGATCTCGCGCACATGCTGCTGGGTCTTCCACGGCTGCCCGGCGTACAGGTACATCCACGGGATGTGGTGTGCCGGCTGGTTGCTGTGCGCATACATGCCCATGCGCACGTCGCGCGCTTCGGTCATCTCGTGGATGGTGCCGCCATAGGAGCCGGCCAGTGCCGGGTCGGCGGTTTCCGGCGTGGCGAAGAAGGCATCCAGCTTCGCCGCCAGCTTGTCGCGGCCACCGTACAGCGCGGCCAGGCCTTCGCCATCGTGGGCGGCGGTGAAGGCGAAGGTCCAGCCATTGGATTCGGTGTAGTCGTGGCCCCATACGCGCGGGTCGTAATCCTTGGCGTCCACGCGCCAGCGGCCATCGGCCTTGCGGCCCTGGAAGAAGCCGGCGGCCGGGTCGAACATGGTCGCGTAGCTGGCGGCGCGATAGCGGAAGTACTCGGCCTCGGTGCTGTAGCGCTCGCGTGCAGCCGGCGTGGTGGCGCGCTTGGCCAGTGCATCGGCCATGTTGGCGATGCCGAAGTCATTGAGCGCGCCTTCCATCGTCCATGACATGCCTTCGTGCACGTCCGCGCTGGCGTAGCCACGGAAGGTCGAACGGTCCATGCCCTTGCGGCCGACATGACGGTCGGGCGGGACCACGGTCGCGTTCTTCAGCGCGGCGGCGTAGGCCTCGGCCGGATCGAAGCCGCCGATGCCCTTCAGCCAGGCATCGGCGAAGGCCACGTCCGAGCTGGTGCCGACCATCAGGTCGGCGTAGCCCGGCGACGACCAGCGCGCGATCCAGCCGCCGGCGCGGTACTGCTCGATGAAGCCTTGCACCAGCTGGCCGGCATCGTCGGGCGTAAACAGCGCATAGGCCGGCCAGGTGGTGCGGAAGGTATCCCAGAAGCCGTTGTTGACGAAGACCTTGCCGTCGCGCACGGCCGCATAGCTGCGGGTCGCGCTGCCATCGGTGTTGTCATCGCTGGCGCTGGCCTGGTTGGCGTAGCGCCAGTCGGGTAGGGCCGCGCTGCCCACGTTTTCATGGCCGGAGTTGGGGTACAGGTACAGCCGGTACAGGCTGGAGTACAGCGTGGTCTTCTGGTCGTCGCTGGCGTTGCCGATGTCGAAACGGGCCAGGCGCGCGTCCCATGCATCCTGCGCACGGCTGGCCACGCTCTCCAGCGTATCGGCAGCGCTGATTTCCAGTGCCAGGTTGTGCCGCGCCTGCTCGACCGAGATCAGCGAGGTGGCGATGCGCATCGTCACCCGCCGGTCGCTGCCGGCGTCGAACTTGATGTAGCCGGTCGGGCGGCCGGTGTCGAGGCGGCCGCTGCTGCGCCACGGCTTGTCGAAGCTGGCCACCACGTACATGCGGCTGGCACCGTTGGACAGGCCGCTGCGCGTATCGGTGTAGCCGGACAGCGTCTGCGTGGCGGCGTCCAGGGTCAGGCCACCGCGCGCATCGACATTGTCGAACAGCAGGTTGGCGTCGCCGCCCTCGGGGAAGTCGAATCGGAACAGTGCGGCATGATCGGTCGGCGCGATGGCGGCAGCGATGCCATTGTCAAAGCGCACGTCGTAACGGTACGGGCGGGCGCTTTCGTGGCGGCGGTCGAACGACAGCGCGCGTTTGCGGCGGTCGGCGTCCGGCGCGCCACGGCTGGCCGAAGGCATCACCTGGAAGGTCTGGCGGTCGCCCATCCACGGGCTGGGCTGGTGGCTCAGTGCCAGCGCCTGCAGCTGCGGGCGGTTCTGCGCATCGTTCTGTTCGTTCCAGCGGTACAGCCAGTTCAGTGCGCCGGCGTCGGTCACCGGGGTCCAGAAGTTGAACCCGTGCGGCACCGCCGTGGCCGGGAGGTTGTTGCCGCGCGAGAACGTTCCGTTGGCCTGGGTGCCGCGTGTGGTCAGCACCCAGTCCGAGACGCGCTGCGGCTGCTGGCGCGGTTGGGCATCCAGGCGCACGTCATCAATCCAGCCAGAGACCGGCGCGCCCTCGGCACTGGCCACCTCCAGCTCGATCGCCACCACGCGGCGGCCCTTCAGCGTGGGCACGTCGCCCAGCCGCACTGCCTTGCGGGCCCATTGTTGCGGGTACAGCGTCTTCGATTCGCCCTGCGCGCGTGCGCCGATCGCCACGCCATGCTGGTCGCGTGCCGCACCGGCCGAAACGCGGCTGCCATCGTCCAGCAGCAGGTCCAGCGATACATAGGTCGAGGCGACGGTGTCCTTGCCGACGATTTCCGGCAGCACCAGCCACGACAGCGTGGTATCGGCCTCGATGGGCAGGTCGGCCTTGAACAGTTCGCGCCGCGCGCTGCCGCCTTCGCTGCTGTAGCGCAGCGCATGCAGGCCGCTGTAGCCGGCGTTGCGCTTGGCGGCGTAGGGCGCGGCCGGTCCATTGCCGATCGTGACCTGTAGCGCACCGGTGGCCTGCGCCGGTACAGGTTCGCCCGGTTCGAACGAGGTCTGCAGCCCCTGCGCCCGCGCCGGCATCGCAGTGGTCGCACAGGCCAGGGCCAGGGCGAGCGGAAGCAGGGCGCGGCGCGGATCGGACAGGGTCATGCAAGGGTCTCCCGGAAGGGCTGGCGGCGGGCGAACCCGCATCGGCGGACACCACGGACAGCATCGCTCCGCCCGCCAGGCTGGCAGTGGAAGAGGCGATGCCGGTCCGGTGGGGGCGGGCCATGCGATCGGGTTGGATTGGGTGGGTCGGGGTGCGACCTGGCCCGATCCTGCAACAGCCGCCGCGCGCTGGCAAGTGCCATTTAGTTCGATCCAAATGCGGGAAATATCGCTGGAGTCGATTCTGGCGAGCGAACCTGCCGGAACGACCGCGAAATCCCCGGAGTCGCCGCCGCCCGGCGTGCGGTGGGGAGATGCGAGGCATCGGCGGCGGCGTGCAAAGGCGCGTTGCGGGGCAATGTCGTTGCGGCCCAGATGCTAGAATCACGGGCCTCGCAACCCGTTCACCGAATCCGCCATGAGCCATACCGCCACCGCGCCCGCCAACGCCGAGAAGCGCTACACCGTGCACCGCAGCGATCTGCCGTTGAGCTGCCCGACCCCGGAAATGGCGCTGTGGAACTCGCATCCGCGCGTGTACCTGCCGATCGAAGACGAGCCCAACGGCGAAGCGCAGTGCCCGTACTGCGGTTCCGTGTTCGTGCTGGCCGACTAAACGGCGGCCCCTTCGATGCGCCGATTGACCGTGGTGCAGTTGCTGCCGGCGCTGCACTCCGGCGGTGTCGAGCGCTCGACCCTGGAAATCGCTGCGGCCCTGGTCGCTGCCGGCCATCGTGCGCTGGTGGTCTCCGCCGGTGGCCGCCTGGTGCAGCCCCTGCTCGATAGCGGTGCCGAGCACCTCACCCTCGACATCGGCCGCAAATCGCTGCTGACGCTGCGCCACCTGCCGACCCTGCGCCGCCTGTTCGCTGAAGTCGGCGCGGACATCGTGCACGCCCGTTCGCGGCTGCCGGCATGGCTGGGCCTGTACGCGATCCGTGCCATGCCCGCCGCCCAGCGCCCGCACTGGGTAACCACCGTGCACGGGTTGAATTCGCCCAGTCGCTACAGCGCGGTGATGACCAGCGGTGAACGCGTGATCTGCGTGTCCAACACCGTGCGCGACTACGTGCAGCGGCACTATCCGACGGTACCCGAAGCGAAGCTGCAGGTGATTCCGCGCGGCGTCGATGTCACACAGTTTCCGCGCGTGGCCCGCGCCGACCGCCGGCCACGACTGGCGCTGGCAGCCGACTACCCGTGGCTGGCGCAGGTTGGGGGCCCGCTGCTGCTGCTGCCGGGGCGGGGCACCCGGCTGAAGGGACATGCCCATGCGCTGCAATTGCTCGCCGATGTACGTGCAGCTGGTGTGCCGGCACAGCTGTGGATGCTGGGCACCGACGAACCCGGGCGCGAGGCCTACGTGGCTGACCTGCGCCGCCAGGCCGCGGCACTGGGCGTGGCCGAGGCCGTACAGATCAGCACGCCTACCGTCCGCATCGCCCAGGCCTACGCCGCCAGCGATCTGGTGCTGCAGCTGTCGGACAAGCCGGAAGCCTTTGGCCGCACCGTGGTTGAGGCGCTGTCGGTCGGTCGCCCGGTGCTGGGCTGGGACCACGGTGGCGTCGGCGAACTGCTGCTGCAGCTGCAGCCCAGCGGTGCGGTGCCGCTCGGCGACGCACGCGCGCTGGGTGAACGTGCGCTGGCCCTGCTGGCGCAGCCGCCGTCCCTGCCGACCCGCATCCCGTTTACTCTGCAGGCCATGCAGCGCGATACCCTCCGCCTCTATGCCGATGTCGCCGGCTGACCCCGCTGCCATCGTGCGCGACGACCGTGCCGGGCGCTGGGCGCCCTGGTGGGTGCTGGCGTACGTGGCGATGTGGCCGCTGCCGGGCATTGCCGAAACCGTGCTGGGCCTTGGCGCGGTCTATGCTGCCGCGCGCATGGTGATGCGCCGGCTGCAGCGCCGCCCGCACCTGTTGAGCACGGCGGCGTGGGCGCTGACCTCGATCCTGTTCCTCGGCTACTGGCTGCCGCAGGCGTTTTCGGCCATCGATGCGATCGACCCTTCGGCCTCGTGGACCAAGGCGGCTGCCGGCCTGCGCTACCTGCCCTTCATGTGGCTGGTGGCGATCGCGGTGGCCACGCCGGGACGCAGGCGGCTGACCTTCGGCGGCCTGGCGCTGATCACCGGCGCATGGACGCTGGATGCGCTGGTGCAGGCGCTGGCCGGAACCAGCCCGTGGTTCTGGTCGCTTGAGCAGCTGAAGCTTGCGGTGAGTGGTCACGCGTTGTGCCCGGCCACTGAGGCGGCCGTGGTCGATCGCCTCAGTGGCGCACTCGGGCCGTGCAACCTGAAGTTCGGCCAGGTCCTGGCCAGTCTCTCACCGTTCCTGTTGTTGCCGCTGGCGCGTCGCTTTGGCAATCCGGGTTGGGTACTGGCCGCGGCGGCGCTGGGCTGCGTGCTGCTGCTGGCCGGCTCGCGCGCGTCGTGGATCACCTTCGCGCTGGTGCTGGCCTACAGCGGCGTGCGCCAGTTCGGTGTGAAGCGGATGCTGCTGCTGGCGCTGCTCGGCGTGCTGGGCGCCGGCGTGCTCACCGCGGGCGTGCCGCAGCTGCGCGAACGCCTTGCGCGTACCGCGATGGCGTGGGATGGAAGCGAACGCGGTGTCGACGAGGCACTGTCGGGGCGCGCGCGTATCTGGGAAGCCGCCGTCTGCATGATCGAAGAACACCCGTTCAACGGCGTCGGCGCACGCGGTTTCCGCGATGCCTATCCCGCCTGCGTGGCCGAAGAGGGGCTGGCGGTATGGGGGGATGCTCCCGCCCTGCACGCGCATCAGATCGTGCTGGAAATCCTGGCAGAAACCGGGGTGATCGGCCTGCTGCTGTGGCTGGCAGCCGTGGCCCAGGCTTGGCGGGCCTGGCGCTATGCACCGACGGCCGCGCGTGACCGGGCCCGCCCTGCGATGCTGGCGCTGGCGGTCACCGTGTTTCCGCTCAACACGCATCTGGCGTTCTATTCCGCGTTCTGGGGCGGCCTGACCGTGCTGCTCGCTGCCTTGTTCGCCGGCAGCCTGCTGGCGCGGGAATCGGACGACGCGCCACCGCTGCTGTGATCGTCCATCCACGCATGGCGTGGCTCTACTGCACGTACCGAACGAACGTCGCCGCGGTGGATCCACGCCATGGCGTGCATGGGACGATCATTGGGCGCATGTCGCCATAGTAGATCCACGCCATGCGTGGATGGGGCTTTCCCCACGCAAATGCACGCCAACCTCCACTACCCGTGCCTCCGTGTGTATCGCACGCTGGGCCATGGCCAGCCCCAGACTCCGCTACGGTCGGTATTCCCGAACCGGCAACGTGTACTCATTGACCACGGCAACCCTTGGCCGTGAACCGTTATTCGCCGATGCGGCGAACATGGCGATCCTGATCGACACCCTGCGCTTCGTAGAGCGCAAGGGCTTCAGCCACAGTCTCGCCTGGGTGGTCATGCCCGACCATCTGCACTGGCTGATGGAGCTGCGCGGAGGAACCCTGGCCGAGTGCATGCCCCTTCTGAAGTCACGCAGCAGCAGGTTGCTGAACCGGCGGCTGGAGCGGCAGGGCGCGCTGTGGCAGCACGGCTATCACGACCATGCAGTGCGGACCGACGAATCACTTCACGAGAAGGCAATGTACATCCTGGCCAATCCGGTCCGTGCGGGCCTGGCCGGCACGTTGGGTGAGTACCCGCACGCATGGTGCCGTTGGCCGTTGTAGGTGCCGGCACCCGGATGTAGAGCATCCACGCATGGCGTGGATCTACTTCAGAATGCTCCGCGTCATCAAATTCACGCCATGCGTGGACGAAACCCTCCCGCCCCACCGTTATTTGTAGAAATCACTCCGGCCGCCCGGCTGGCGCTTGAAACGGCGGTGGATCCACAGGTACTGGTCGGGTGCCTCGCGCACCATCGCTTCGATGGCCTGGTTGACCCGCGTGGTATCGGCTTCCACATCCTCGCTGGGAAAGTTCTCCAGCGGCGCGCCGATCTTCAGGAAGTACTTTCCGCCCTCGCGCCGGTGGAAGTACGGAATCACCGCGCAGCCGGTCATGCGCGCCAGCTGGTGGGTGGCCGTAATAGTGGACGCGGTATGGCCGAAGAACGGGACGAACACGGTGTCCTTGCCACGCATGTCCTGGTCCGGCGCATACCAGAGAAAGCCGCCCTTCTTCAGGTGGCGCACGGTCGCGCGGATGTCCTCGTTGGCGAACATCGCCTTGGCATAGCGCAGGCGGCCGAACTTCACCGCCCACTCGTACACCGGGTTCTTGTGCTTGCGGTACATGCCTGAAAGATCGACGTAGTCGCACAGCAGGCGGCCGCACATCTCCAGGGTCATGAAATGGCCGGACACCAGCAGTACGCCGCGGCCTTCGGCCTGCATCCGCCGCAGATGTTCCAGGCCTTCGATCTGCACCTGTGGGCGGATGCGGTCGATGCTGCCCCACCACGCGCGGATGCACTCGAACACGCCCACACCCAGTGCGTCGAAGCTGTCGCGCACCAGGCGCTGGCGCCAGGCTTCGTCCTTTTCCGGGAAACACAGCCGCAGGTTGACTTCGGCGGCGCGACGGCGGCTGCCGAGCAGGCGCCAGCTGATCCAGCCCACGCCACGACCGAGCGCACGCTGCAGCATCCACGGCAGGCGGGCGATGGCGAAGGCGCCGAGCATGGCGGCGAACATCGGCCAGTTGCGGGGATCGCGCAGCGACGGACGGACGGCGGTGGTGGCATCGGACATGGCGCCATTCTACCAACCCGGCAGCGTGTCTTTCCCGGGGGGCTCCCGTATCCTTGCCGCATGCGCAAAGACCCTGCCGAATGGATCCTGCGCGGCCTGTACTCGGCCGTGCTCTACATCCTGCTGCCGATCACCGTGTACCACCTGGTCTGGCGCGGTTTCCGGGTCCGTGAATACTTCCGGCGCTGGGACGAGCGCTATGCCTCGTATCCGCAGCCGACCGGCCAGCCACGGGTCTGGCTGCATGCGGTCTCGGTGGGCGAGGTCAATGCCGCCGCGCCGCTGGTGAATGCCCTGCGCCAACAGCGTCCGGACATCCGCTGGGTCATCACCACCATCACCCCGACCGGTTCGGAGCGCGTGCGTGCGCTGTGGGGGGACGCGCTGGACCACGTCTATCTGCCGTACGACGTGCCGGGCAGCGTCAACCGCTTCCTCGGCCACTTCCAGCCCAGCCTGGCGCTGATCCTGGAAACCGAGCTGTGGCCGAACATGCTGTTCGGCTGCCGCGACCGCCATATTCCGGTCTATATCCTCAACGCCCGCCTGTCTGCGCGTTCGCTGCGCGGTTACCGGGTGCTGGCGGCGCTGATCCGCCGTGCGCTGCGCACGGTCACCTGCGTGGCCGCGCAGTCGCAGGACGACGCCGCGCGCTTCGTGCAGCTGGGGGCGGCGCGGGAACAGGTGCAGGCCCTGGGCAACCTCAAGTTCGATATCGCCACGCCGGATGTGCAGGGCTTCGTCGAGCAGTTCCACGCCTGCGTGCCCGCCGGGCGCCCGGTGTGGATCGCGGCCAGTACCCATGATGGCGAGGAGCAGGCGGTGATCGACCTGCATCGGCGCCTGCGCCAGCAGCACCCCGACCTGTTGTTGCTGTGGGCGCCGCGGCACCCCGAGCGCTTCCCGAAGGTGGAGGCGCTGGCGCGCGAGCAGGGCTGGAGCGTGGCGACCCGTCGTGCGAAGCAATGGCCCGAGGCCGGCACGGATGTATTCGTCATCGACACCCTGGGCGAGCTGATGCCGTTCTATGCCTGCGCGCAGGTTGCCTTCGTCGGCGGCAGCCTGCAGCCGATCGGTGGCCACAACCTGCTGGAACCGGCGGCAATGGGTACTGCGGCTGTGACCGGCCCCCACCTGCACAACTTCGCCGAGATCTCCCGCCGCATGCGTGAGGCCGGTGCCTTGCTGATCGGCGATGACGTGCAAGCGGTGGGTGACCTGCTGCAGCACCTGCTCCAGGACCCGCAGGCGCGCGAGGACATGGCGCGGGCAGGCTGCACGTTGATCAGCAATGGCCGTGGCGCTTTGCAGCGCACGCTGGCCCTGGTCGCGCCACATCTGCCGCCGCCGCGCGGCTGAGTCCACCGGCCGCACAGGCCTGCGCCCAGTCCGTCGACTGACGTGATCGACTGCATCAATTCTGCTTAGCGGGCGGAGTTCTGTCGCGACAGAACCGGGTGCGCGTCGCTGGGCGTGTCTGCGGTCACATCGCGGCGTGCACGGCAAGGATTCTGATACCGCCCTTCGGCGCAGGCTGCCAGCCTGCTGTCGACCGCGCTTGGACGGATATCAAGGGAGCTTGCGATGGATGGGGGCAGCAGGCCGGAGGGCATCGGTGATGCCCGGCCCGGCATGGAGCATCTTGCAGTGGTGGCGCTGACGCTGCTGCTGGGGGGCAATGTGGTCGCGCTGATCGGCCAGCACACGGCGGCCGAGGCTGGGCCGGCCATCGTGCTGAGCCTGTTGCTGGCCGCACTGGGTACGATGCCACTGCTGTATTGCCTGCACGCCCTCAACCAGCAGCTGCCGGCTGTCGATGGCCTGCAGGGAGTGTTGCGTGCGTGCTGGGGCCGGGCATCCGCCGGAGTGCTCGGCGGCGCGCTGTTGTTGGAACTGGTGGCGACCATGGGTGGCGTGGCGCAATCGCTGGCCCGTCATCTGCGTGCACTGCTGGCCTATTGTGGCGTCGAGGCCGACTACGCGGTGCCGGGTCCGCTGATGGCCAGCCTGGCGGTGCTTCTGATTGGTGTGGTCGGGTTGCTGCCGTGGCGACGAATGGTTCTGGTGGCGTGTGTGCTGTTGACGATGAAGATCGGGACCGGCCTGCTGCTGGTGGCACTGGCAGCCCGTTACATGCACTACGCGCACTGGATTCCCTGGCTGCCGGAGGCGACGGCTCCCTATCGCTTTGGGCTTGGTGGTGTATTGGGGGCGAGCGTGCCGCTGCTGGGTGCGTTCGCCAGCGTGGGCCTGGCGGTTGGATTTCCCGGCTTGGGCGGGCAGGTGAAGGCGCGCCAGTCGCGGCTGCTGGCGGGCATGCTGCTGCTGGTCATGCTGTTGCTGATCGTGGTCGCTGCATTGCAGGCCGGGCTGGTCGAGTTCCCTGCATTGGACAGCACGCGACCGCTGGCGGTAGCCCTGCAACCGCACCCGCAGCTGCAGTGGCTGATGCCGTTGCTGCCGCTGGCCGGCGCGGCCGGATTGGCCGCGCTGCTGCTGGTGCTGCTGCGGGTGGGCCTGTGCTTGGCGATGCAGCTGTGGCCGGCACGGCATGACGAAGCAATCGGCATGCATGTGCGGGCGGTGCCGGTCGCGTTGATTCTGTCAGCGGCGGTGCTGGCTTTCGGCGTGCCCGCGGGCATCCTGCCGGTGCTGCCCGGCCCGGTCGTGCTGGTGGTGATGGCCGCCCTGTGCCTGGCCGTACTGCGCGGGCAGTCACCGTTGGCACGTGGCCTTGCGCTGCTGGCGCCTGTGGCCGCCGGACTGTGCATGCTGGCTGCCATCGGGTGGCTGCGGGCCTGGCCCGGCTGATGGCCGTGCATCGCGCACAAAAAAGCCACCCTCGCGGGTGGCTTTTCGTTGCCGGCAGGCGACGGCTCAGTGCGTCGTCGTTGCCGGATTGCCCGCGTCCTGGGTCAGCAGGCGGTTCACGTCCTGCAGCTCGGCCACGTCCAGTGCGCCCAGCGACTGGCTCAGCAGCAGGCGGTTCTGCAGGAAGGTGTAACGGGCCTGGGCGTAGTCCAGCTGCGCCGAGAACAGGATGCGCTGGTTCTGGATCACATCCAGCACGGTACGGGTGCCGACCTCCAGGCCGACCTGCGAAGCGTCGTACGCGCTCTGCGCCGAGACCACCGCCAAGCGGCGGGCTTCCACTTCGCTGATGCCCTGCACCAGGGTCTGGTAGGCATTGCGGGTATTGCGGTCCAGGGCACGCTTCTGCTGCTCGTAGCCGTCCTGGGCGATGTCACGCTGGGCCAGCGCCTGGCGCACGCCCGACTGGGTGGCACCACCGGAGAAGATCGGCACGCTCAGGGTCAGGCCGATGCTGTTGGTGCGTGCGTCCGGCGACAACGAGCCGGCGCCGGTGCTGTCGCCCCAGGTCGCGCTCTTGCCCCAGCTGCCGCCCAGCGACAGGGTCGGGTAATGGCCACCGCGGGCAGCCTGCACGCCAGCTTCGGCCGCACTGACCTTCAGCTCCTGCGCCTTCAGCGCCGGATTCTGGGTGGTGGCCTGCTGCACCAGCTCATCGATGTTGCCGCGGTTGGCCGGCACTTCCGGGCGGAAGTCCGCCGGCAGGCCACGCAGGTTGGTCACCGGCTGGCCGGTCAGTTCGGTCAGGGCCTGGTAGTTATCGGCCAGGGTGTTCTGCGCAATGATGGTGTTGGCACGCGCCTGGTCGTACTGGGCGCGTGCTTCGTGCACGTCGGTGATCGGCGCCAGGCCCACTTCCAGGCGCTTGTCGGCGAAGTCGAACTGCTTCTTCGCGGCCGCTTCGTTGGTCTGCGCGGCGTTCAGCGATTCGATCGCCACCAGCACGTTGAAGTAGGCCGCCGAGGTGCGCACGATCAGGTTGTCGTTGGCCGATTCGAGGGTGAAGTCCGCCGCCTTGCTCAGCTCACGCTGCGAGCGCAGGTTGTTGATCTGGGTCCAGTTGAACAGCGTCTGGCTGCCGTCGATCGTGTAGGTGCGGCGCTTGTTGGTGAACGAGCCGGAGTTGGCGTCGGCGTTCGGCTCGCTGCGCGTGCGGTTCAGCGCGGCCTGGCCGTTGATCTGCGGCAGCAGGGCGGCACGCGCCTGCACGGCGCCTTCCTTGTCGTACAGCCGGGTCGATTCGGCGGCCGACAGCTGCGGATCGCCGTTGCGGGCCATTTCGTAGACCTGCAGCAGGTCGGCGGCATGGGCGGACAACGGCAGCAGGGCAGTGGCCAGCGCAACAGCGAGGGATCGGCGGATCATTGCGGCTTCCTTGGACTCAGAGGTGGAACTGGGGGGCCGGGGCGGCACCACGCAGGTAATCGATATCGGTCTCGAACAGGGACTCGGAGCTGCCGTCGGCCTTGACCAGCAGGGCCTCCATCGCCGGCGAGCGGCCGTGGATCACGAACAGGCGGCCACCCGGACGCAGCCACGAGGCGAACTGTGACGGCACCACGTCGACCGCACCAGTGACACAGATCACGTCAAAGCGGCGTTCGGTCTGCCAGGACAGGGCATCGGCCACTTCCACGCGGACGTTGCTGCCCAGGCCGGAAGCGTCCAGGCGGGCACGCGCGGCGGCGGCCAGCTCCGGGTCGATTTCCAGGCTCAGCACATCGCGCGCCAGCGCGCCGATGCAGGCGGCCAGGAAGCCGCTGCCGGTGCCGATTTCCAGCACTTCGTCACCCGGCTGCAGGTCCAGCGCCTGCAGGGTACGGCCCTCGATGACCGGCTTCATCATCTTCTGGCCGTGGCCGATCGGCAGTTCGACATCGGCGTAGGCCAGTGCCCGGTGTGCATCGGCGACAAAAGCCTCGCGCGGCAGGCGGGCCAGGACGTCGAGCACCTTGATGTCCAGCACGTCCCAGGGACGGATCTGCTGTTCCACCATCAGTTCGCGGGCGTGGGCGTAATCAATCGTCATGAGGTTCAAATCCAGCGCAGTGGGCCGGCCATTTTACCGGTGCCGGAGGCCGGCGGCGCGCCCAGAGCATCAGCTGCCGGGGGCCGGGGTCGCAGTGCCGGAAGTCATCGCGACCTCCGGTTCGTTCAGTTTTGGTTATTCAGCTGTTCCGGCCCCTCGCGGCGCGTAGGCGCGCAGGAAGAAGTCGATGCTGGCGGTCACGTGGGCAAGAGGGTCGCATTCCACCGGTGACAGTGGCATGCCGCACATCATATGCATGTGCACTTCGCCCTTGACCAGGGTCAGGAACTGCTCGCCAGCCAGCGAATAGTCGGTGATTTCCAGCTCGCCGCGCTCGGCGCGTGCCCGCAGGAAGTCAGCCAGGGCCTCGCAGGTACGTTCCGGTCCTGCCTTCCAGAACAGCTCGCGCAGGCGTTCGTCGGTCTCCGGCGCCATCATCATGCGCTGGATCGAGATCGCCGCGTCGGAGGTGATCAGTTCGAAGAAGGCCAGACCGATGCCGATCAGCTGGTCGCGCAGCGGGCCCTCCGTGTCGGCCACGAACAGGGCATCGGGCAGCATTTCAATGCACTTTGACTGCACGGCCTCGGAGAACAGGGTCTCCTTGTCGCCGAAGTGGCTGTACACAGTCAGCTTCGAGACGCCGGCCTGGGCGGCGATGGTGTCCATGCTCACGCCGGTATACCCCTGTTCGATGAACAGTACCTTGGCTGCTTCAAGGATCGCCGCGCGCTTGCCCAGATCCTTGGGGCGCCCGGGTCCGGCGGCCTTGGCAGCAGGCTTGGCCGACGGCTTGCGGGAAGTGGAAGAACTCATCGCAACAATACTAGACCAAGCGGTTCGATATTTATACTATACCGGCCGGTTTATTAAATTGGGCCGGCAGTCGCGGCTCCCCCTTGTTGCAACCCTGTGTTTTCAGGACGTTGACCGATGAAGATCGTGCGCTGGATGGGCGGTATGGTGTGGGTGGCTGCGCTGGCAGCCTGTTCGGGACAGGAACAGGCGCCGCAGGCGGCCGTGCCGGTACTGGTGGTTCACCCCGGCGAACAGGCCGGACAGGCGCCGGCGGCATTCCCGGGCACGGTGCGTGCCCGCCAGGAAAGCCCGCTGTCGTTCCGCGTCGGAGGCAACCTGGTCAAGCGCCACGTCGATGCCGGCCAGCGGGTGAAGAAGGGCGACGTGCTGGCCGAACTGGACGTGGCTGACTTCGCGCTGCAGGCCCGTGCCTCACAGGCGCAGCTGGCTGCGGCCGAGGCCGACCTGGTGCGTGCCCGCGATGACCTCAAGCGCTACCAGGTGCTGGCCGACCAGCAACTGGTCAGCCGCTCGCAGCTGGACCAGCAGTCCGCGGCGTTCAAGGCCGCGCAGGGCCAGGCCAATGCGGCCCGCGCCAACCTCGATGTGCTGCGCAACCAGGCTGACTACGCGCAGCTGCGCGCGCCGGCCGATGGCGTGATCGCCAGCCGCGAGGCCGAAGCCGGGCAGGTGGTGTCCGCCGGCCAGACCATCTTCAACCTGGCCGCCGATGGCGGCCGCGAAGTGCTGATCGACCTGCCTGAAGCCACCATCCGCGACTACGCGGTCGGCCAGCCGGTCGAGGTGGAACTGTGGAACCGCCCGGGCCAGCGCCTGCCCGGTACGATCCGCGAGATCGCCGCCGCCGCCGATCCGCAGGCACGCACCTATGCCACCCGCGTCAGCCTGGCCGCCGATGCGCTGGCCGATGTCGAACTGGGCCAGAGCGCGCGCGTCTACAGCAGCGCCGGTCGCCACGGTACCCTGCAGCTGCCGCTGGGCGCGCTGCAGCGCGGTGCCAACGGTGCCGCCAGCGTGTGGGTGGTCGATCCGGCCAACAGCACGCTGAAGGCCGCCTCGGTCACCACCGGTGCGTTTGGCAGCGAGACGGTGCCGGTGCTGTCCGGCGTGAACGCGGGTGACTGGGTGGTTGCCGCCGGTGGCCACCTGCTGCGAGCGGGCCAGCCGGTGATCGCCGTGGACCGGCAGAACCGCCCGGTGCTGAAGCCGGCCGCGCCGGCCGCTGCCGCCAAGGCCAGGGAGTAAGCCGGTGCGCCGCTTCAATCTTTCCGAGTGGGCGCTGGCCAACCGCCCGCTGGTGCTGTTCGCGATGCTGGCCTTCGCGCTGATCGGCGCGTGGTCGTACAAGCACCTGGGCCAGTCCGAGGATCCACCATTCACCTTCAAGGCGATGGTGGTGCGCACGCTGTGGCCGGGCGCCACCGCCGAGCAGGTCTCGCGCCAGGTGACCGAGCCGATCGAGAAGGCGCTGATGAACACCGGCGAGTACGAGTTCATCCGCTCCTATTCGCGCCCCGGCGAATCGCAGGTCATCTTCATGGCGCGCGACAGCCTGCGTTCCAGGCAGATCCCGGACCTGTGGTACCAGGTGCGCAAGCGCGTGGGTGACATCCGTCCGACGCTGCCGCGCGAGATCGTCGGCCCGTTCTTCAACGATGAGTTCGGCGACACCTACGGCAACATCTACGCCTTGACCGGCAAGGGCTTCGACTACGCGGTGATGCGCGACTACGCCGACCGCATCCAGCTGGAACTGCAGCGCGTGCCCGATGTCGGCAAGATCGACCTGGTCGGCCTGCAGGACGAGAAGGTCTGGATCGAGCTGTCCAACACCCGCCTGGCCACGCTGGGTGTGTCGATGCAGCAGGTACAGCAGGCGCTGGCCGACCAGAATGCGGTCACCGGCACCAGCTTCTTCGAGACCGCCACCGATCGCGTGCAGCTGCGCGTGACCGGCCAGTTCAACGACATCGAAGCAATCCGCCAGTTCCCGATCCGTGCTGGCGACCGCACCGTGCACCTGGGTGACATCGCCGAGGTCAAGCGCGGCTTCGCCGATCCGGCGTCGCCGAAGATGCGCTTCATGGGCGAAGAGGCGATCGGCCTGGCGGTGGCGATGAAGGATGGCGGTGACATCCTCAAGCTCGGTGCCAACCTTGATGCCGAGTTCCAACGGCTGCAGAAGACCCTGCCGGCCGGCATGCAGCTGCGCAAGGTGTCCGACCAGCCGCAATCGGTGGAAGAGTCGGTCGGCGAGTTCGTGCAGGTGCTGACCGAGGCGGTGGTGATCGTGCTGCTGGTCAGCTTCTTCTCGCTGGGCCTGCGCACCGGCCTGGTGGTGGGCGTCACCATTCCGCTGGTGCTGGCGATGACCTTCTTCGTCATGCACTACTTCGACATCGGCCTGCACAAGATCTCGCTGGGCGCGCTGGTGCTGGCGCTGGGCCTGCTGGTGGACGATGCGATCATCGCGGTGGAGATGATGGCCACCAAGATGGAGCAGGGCTACGACCGCCTGCGCGCGGCCAGTTTCGCTTGGGAATCGACTGCGTTCCCGATGCTGACCGGTACGTTGATCACCGCAGCCGGCTTCCTGCCGATCGCCACGGCGGCATCGAGCACCGGTGAATATACGCGTTCGCTGTTCCAGGTGGTGACCATCGCGCTGGTGGTGTCGTGGATCGCGGCCGTACTGTTCATTCCCTACCTGGGTGACAAGATGCTGCCGGACCTGTTCAATCCGCAGCCGCCCAAGCCGGGCAGCCTGTCCGCGCGCTGGCATGCCAAGCGCCAGCAGTGGGCCGACCGCTACCCGGCGCTGGCCAACCTGATTGCGCCGCCGCAGCACGGGCACGACCATGATCCGTACCAGCGCCCGTTCTATCGCAGCTTCCGCCGCTTCCTCGATACCTGCCTGCGCCATCGCTGGTGGGTGATCGCCGCGACCATCGCCCTGTTCGTGTTCTCGCTGATGATGTTCCGCTTCGTGCCCCAGCAGTTCTTCCCGGACTCGACCCGGCCGGAGCTGATGGTGGACATCGAGCTGGCCGAGGGCGCCTCGCTGCGCTCGACCCAGGCCCAGGCCGAGAAGCTGGAAAAGCTGCTGTCCCGCCGCGAGGGCATTGCCAACTACGTGTCCTATGTGGGCACCGGTTCGCCGCGCTTCTATCTGCCGCTGGACCAGCAGCTGCCGGCGACCAACTTCGCCCAGTTCGTGGTGTTGGCCAAGGACATCAAGGCGCGCGAGAGCACCCGCGACTGGCTGCTGCACGAGGTGATCCCGAAGTTCCCGGACGTGCAGATGCGCGTGACCCGCCTGGAGAACGGACCGCCGGTCGGCTATCCGGTGCAGATGCGCATCTCCGGCGAGCACATCGAGAAGGTGCAGGCGATCGCGCGCCAGGTCGAGGCCAAGGTGCGGGAGAACCCGCACGTGATGAACGTCAACCTGGACTGGAGCGAGCCGAGCAAGGTGGTGCGCCTGGTGGTCGACCAGGAGCGCGCCCGTGCGCTGGGCGTTAGCAGCGCCCAGGTCAGCCAGTTCCTGTCCAGTTCGTTGGCCGGGCAGTCGGTGAGCGTGTATCGCGAAGGCAATCGCCAGATCGAGATGCTGCTGCGCGGGCCGGCCGATGAGCGCAACCAGCTGGAGCTGCTGTCCAGCCTGTCGATGCCCACCGCCAACGGTGGCAGCATCACGCTGTCGCAGGTGGCGACGATGGAGTACGGCTTCGAGGACGGCATCATCTGGCACCGCAACCGGTTGCCGACGGTGACCGTGCGCGCCGACATCAGTGATGGCATGCAGGCGCTGGACGTGGTTCATCAGATCCTGCCCACACTGGATGGCATCCGTGCCGAGCTGCCCAGTGGTTACCTGCTGGAAACCGGCGGTACCGTGGAGGATTCGGCACGTGGCCAGAACTCGATCAAGGCCGGCATGCCGCTGTTCCTGGTGGTGGTGGCCACGCTGCTGATGCTGCAGCTGCGCAGCTTCTCGCGTGCAGCGATGGTGCTGGTGACCGCGCCGCTGGGCATCATCGGCGCGACCCTGTTCCTGCTGCTGTTCCGGGCGCCGTTCGGCTTCGTCGCGCTGCTGGGCACGATCGCGCTGGCCGGCATGATCATGCGCAACTCGGTGATCCTGATCGACCAGATCCAGCAGGACATCGATGCCGGGCATGACCGCTGGCATTCGATCATCGATGCCACGGTGCGCCGTTTCCGCCCGATCGTGCTGACCGCGCTGGCGGCGGTGCTGGCGATGATTCCGCTGTCGCGCAGCGCGTTCTACGGCTCGATGGCGATCTCGATCATGGGCGGCCTGATCGTCGGTACGGTGCTGACGCTGGTGTTCCTGCCGGCGCTGTATGCGGCGTGGTTCCGGGTGAAGCCGGACGAATCCGGGGCGTAACGCCGACCGGGGTCGGATCCCTTTTCCTCCGGGAAAAGGGTCTGGCCCCACCCATGCCGGTTGGTCCCTTCCCAGGTGGGGGCCAACCTTGGTTGGCACGGATGCCCCATCCACGCATGGCGTGGATCTACTGCAGCTGCAGGCCGGCCCTCAAGACCGGCAGCAGCCATTCGATGAACACCTGAACACGCTGCGCGCGGTGTTGCCGATGCGGTTGCAACAGCGTCACCGGCAAGGGCTGCGCCACGTGCTGTGGCATCACCTCCACCAACGCGCCGGATTGCAGTTCGGCCTGCACGTCGTAGCGCGGAATCTGCAGCAACCCCAACCCCGCCACACAGCATGCAATCGATGCCTCGGCGCTGTTCACCCGCACCCAGCCGGGCATCGGCAGCGTGCGCAGTTGGCCGCCGTCCTGCCACTCCCACGGTTCCACCCGTGCCGTGGTCGGCGACGCGTAGTTCACCGCGCGGTGCTGCGGCAGGTCGGCAGGATGCTGCGGCACGCCGTGTTCGCGCAGGTAAGCGGGCGCGGCGACGTTGACGAAGTCGAGCTGGCCCAGCGTGCGCGCCACCAGGCTGGAATCGCCCAGTTGACCGACCCGCAGCACCGCATCGCAACCGTCCTCGATCAGGTTTACCGCGCGGTCGGTCATGCCCAGGTCCACTTCCACCTGCGGATACTGCGCGAAGAATTCGGGCAGCGCCGGTGCGATGATGCGGCGGCCGATGCGGCTGGGCACGTCGATCTTCAGCAGACCGACCGGTTGCGCATCGTCTTGACGGAACAGCGATTCGGCGTCCTCGACCTCGGCGATCAGGTGCAGGCAGCGGGCATGGAACACGTCGCCATCATGGGTGGTGGACACCCGGCGGGTCGAGCGCTGCAGCAGGCGGGTGCCAAGCCGCTGTTCGAGCTCGGCCACCGCCGCCGAAACGGTCGAGCGGGGCAGGCCGAGCTGGTCGGCGGCGCGGGTGAAGCTGGCGCACTCCACGACCCGGGTGAAGATGCGGAAGCGATCGATCCGGTCCATTGTTCGCTGGCTCTGGAAAGTTAAGTCAATGTGGCGGGCTTTATCCGCTTTTTCTGCACGATATCGTCGTCAGGGCAGGGTTGCCACCCCGGGTAGCCCCCTCCCGAGACCGAAGCCATGACCGAGCATTCCCTCAAGGGCAAGACCGTGCTGATCGCCGGTGGCGCCAAGAACCTGGGCGGCCTGATCGCCCGCGACTTCGCCGCACAGGGCGCCAAAGCCATCGTCATCCACTACAACAGTGCCGCTACCCAGGCCGATGCAGAAGCGACTGTAGCCGCAGTGCAGGCCGCCGGCATCAAGGCGGTGGCCCTGCAGGGCGACCTGACCTCGGCGGCAGCGATGGAGCGCTTGTTCGCCGATGCCGTGGCCGCAGTCGGCCGTCCCGACATCGCCATCAATACGGTCGGCAAGGTATTGAAGAAACCGCTGCTGGACATCAGCGAAGCGGAGTACGACGAGATGAGCGCGGTCAACGCCAAGGCGGCGTTCTTCTTCCTCAAGGAAGCCGGCCGCCACGTCAACGACGGTGGTCGCATCTGCACCCTGGTCACCTCATTGCTGGGTGCCTACACGCCGTTCTATTCCAGCTACGCCGGTACCAAGGCGCCAGTCGAGCACTTCACCCGCGCGGCGTCGAAGGAGTTCGGTGAGCGCGGCATCTCGGTGACTGCGATCGGGCCCGGCCCGATGGACACGCCGTTCTTCTACCCGGCCGAGAGTGCCGATGCGCAGGCGTACCACAAGACCGCGGCCGCGCTCTCGGCGTTCACCCGCACCGGGCTGACCGACATCGCCGATATCGTGCCGTGGATCCGCTTCCTGGTCACCGATGGCTGGTGGATGACGGGGCAGACCATCCTGGTCAATGGTGGGTACACCACCAAATAATGCAGCCACGCCTGGCGTGGCTGCCTGCTACCTGTAGAGTCGAGCCATGCTCGACTGCTGTTGCATGAGCCGAGCATGGCTCGGCTCTACAGGTGTTGCCCGATGGGTCAGCGCAGCTTGGCGAGCACGGCGTCGGTGGCAGCGGCGGTACTCACCGCCTGGCCCTTGGCGGCCATATCGGCGGTGAACACGCCATCGTCCAGCACGGCGTGCACTGCAGCTTCCACCGCCGCAGCCTCGGCTTCCAGCCCCAGCGAATGGCGCAGCAGCATCGCGGCGCTGAAGATCGTCGCGTACGGATTGGCGATGCCCTTGCCGGCGATGTCCGGGGCCGAACCGTGGATCGGTTCGTAGATGCCGACCGCACCCGGCTCACCCAGCGAGGCCGACGGCAGTAGGCCGAGCGAGCCGGCCAGCATCGAGGCTTCGTCGGTGAGGATGTCGCCGAACATGTTCTCGGTGACGATCACGTCGTACTCGCGCGGCTTGGCCAGCAGGTGCATGGCCATCGAATCGACCAGCTGGTGCTCCAGCGCCACCTCCGGGAACTCCTCGCGGCCGATGCGAGCGGCCACGTCACGCCACAGGCGCGAGGTCTCCAGCACGTTGGCCTTGTCCACCGAGGTGACCTTGCCACGCCGCTGCTGGGCCAGGCGGAAGGCACTGCGCAGCACGCGTTCGATCTCGGCCACCGTGTAGCGGCACAGGTCGCTGGCGCTGTCGGCGTCGCGGGTCTTGTCGCCGAAGTAGATGCCACCGGTCAGTTCGCGTACCACCACGAAGTCCACGCCCTGCAGCAGCTCGGCCTTGATCGGCGAGGCGTGCAGCGCGGCTTCATGGGTACGCACCGGGCGCAGGTTGGCATACAGGCCCAGTGCCTTGCGGATTGCCAGCAGGCCCTGTTCCGGACGCACCTTGGCGTTCGGGTCGGACCACTTCGGGCCGCCGACCGCGCCCAGCAGCACCGCGTTGGCGGCCTGGCAGGCTTCCAGGGTCGACGCCGGCAGCGGTTCACCGTGGCGGTCGATGGCAACGCCACCGATGTCGTGCTCGCTGAAGGTGAAGGTGTGGTTGAAGCGCTCGGCGACGGCCTTCAGGACGGCCACTGCCGCGGCGGCCACTTCCGGGCCGATGCCATCACCGGGCAGGACAACAATTTCAGCGTGCATGCTCACTCTCGTAACGTTCGATTTCAGGGACACGGCCCAACAGATACCCCAACTGGTCGACGCCTTCCAGCAGGCAGGTCTGCGAGAAGCCATCCAGCGGGAAGGAATAGACGCGGCCATCGGGCGTGCGCAGTTCGCGCGCAGCCACGTCGATGGTCAGCGCATCGTCCGGGCGCTGCATCAGCGCCTGCACGTCGGCCTCGTCCAGCACGATCGGCAGCAGGCCGTTCTTCAGCGCGTTGCCGCGGAAGATATCGGCGATCTCGCTGCTGACGATGGCACGCAGGCCCAGGTCGGTCAGCGCCCACGGCGCATGTTCGCGCGAAGAACCGCAGCCGAAGTTGCGGCCCGCCAGCAGGATGCTGCGGCCGGCGTTGTGCGGCTGGTTGAAGGCGAAGTCGGCCACCGGCGAACCATCAGCCTGCCAGCGCCAGTCATTGAACGCGTTGCGGCCCAGGCCGGCACGCTCGGTGGTGGACAGGAACCGTGCCGGGATGATCTGGTCGGTGTCGATGTTGGTCTGGCGCAGCACCACGCTGGCCGAGGTCAGGGTACGGAAACCGGCCATCACGCCACCTCCTGTGCGAACAGTTCGCGGGTATCGGCCACGTGCCCGTTGACCGCGGCCCACGCCGCGCTCATCGGCGAAGCCAGCAGGGTGCGCGAACCGGGGCCTTGGCGGCCCTCGAAATTGCGGTTGCTGGTGCTCACGGCCAGCTGGCCGGGCGCGACCAGATCGCCGTTCATGGCGATGCACATCGAACAGCCCGGCTCGCGCCACTCGGCCCCGGCAGCGCGCACGATCTCGTGGATGCCCTCGGCCTCGGCCTCGCGCTTGACGATCTCCGAACCTGGCACCACCAGCATGCGCACCCGCTCAGCGACACGGCGGCCGCGCAGCACCTGCGCGACCTCGCGCATGTCACTCAGGCGGCCGTTGGTGCACGAACCGACGAACACCACGTCCACCGGCGTGCCGGCCAGTGCCTTGCCGGCCTGGAAGTGCATGTAGTCCAGGCCTTTCTGTGCGGCGGCATCGTTGGCGGCGGGAATCGGCGCATCCACCGCGATGGCGGTGCCCGGATGCGTGCCCCAGGTCAGGGTCGGGCGGATGTCGGTGGCGTCGATGCGTACTTCGCTGTCGAAGCGCGCGCCGTCATCACTGCGCAGCTGCTGCCAGCGCGCCACCGCAGCCTCGAAATCGGCGCCCTTTGGGCCGCGCGGGGTGTTGGCGACGAAGTCGAAGGTGACCTGGTCGGGCGCGACCATGCCGGCGCGTGCACCGGCCTCGATCGACATGTTGCACAGAGTCATGCGCTGTTCCATGTCCATCGCTTCGATGGTGCTGCCACGGAACTCGATGACGTGGCCGGTGCCGCCGTTGACGCCGATCACGCCGATGATGTGCAGCACCACGTCCTTGGCGCCGACGCCGGGCGCCAGCGGGCCATCGACGGTGATCGCAAAGGTCTTCGCCTTGCGCTGAAGCAGGCACTGCGTGGCCAGCACATGGCCGACTTCGCTGGTGCCGATGCCGAACGCCAGCGAACCGAAGGCCCCGTGGGTGGATGTGTGGCTGTCGCCACAGACGATGGTCATGCCCGGCTGGGTGAAGCCCTGTTCCGGCGCGATCACGTGGACGATGCCGCGATTGTCCGAGGCCATGTCGAACAGCTCGATGCCGTGCTCGGCGCAGTTGCGTGCCAGCGTGGCGACCTGTGCCTCGGAGGCGGCGCTGGCATAGGGTAGCGTGCCGTCCGCGGCGGCCGGCAGGGTCGGCGTGGAGTGGTCCATCGTCGCCTTGGTGCGGTCCGGGCGGCGCGGCGACAGGCCGCGCTCGCGCAGCTCGGTGAACGCCTGCGGCGAGGTCACCTCGTGGATCAGGTGCAGGTCGATGTACAGCACGGCGGGCGCGCTGTCGGATTCGGGAACCACCACGTGGGCGTCCCACAGTTTGTCGTACAGGGTGCGGGGAGCGGAAGTCATGCGTATGCCTGGCAGAAGTACGAAATAGCGAACATCAGTAAAGAAGGCGGAACGGTCAAGTCAGCGACGGCGGGCGAGCACGCGCAGCCGCACATAGTCCGCCAGCGGCTGGCCGGCGGCGTTGCGCGGCAGCTCGGCCAGCAGCGCGCTCGCGGCCTCGCGCACCGTAGCGCGTGCCTCGGCTGGCAGGTCGTCCAGCAGCGGCGCGGCGAAGACGCGCAGCCAGCCGGCCACGCCGGTCGGCAATGCCGTTGGGCGCGGCGTGCACTCGATCAGCTGCACCTGGAAGCCATGCTGGCGCAGGCGGTCGGCGTAGGCATCGGCCGTCGGGAAGTACCACTGGAAGGCGCTGGCGCCATGGCCGTGCGCCACGCGTGCGGCCTGCACGGCCGCGATGATCGTGGCCACGTTGCCATGGCCGCCGAACTCGGCGACGAAGCGGCCACCGGGGCGCAGCGCGCGGCGTACGCCTTCCAGCACGCGGTCCGGGGTGCCCATCCAATGCAGTGCCGCGTTGCTGAACACTGCATCGAACTCGGTGTCGAACGACAGTGCGTGGCCGTCCATCACCTGGGCATCGACACCGCGCGCGCGGGCGGCGATCACCAGTTCCGGCGAGGCGTCCACGCCGTGGATGCGTGCGCCGCTCAGGGCCAGTTCGGTGCTGAGCACGCCATCGCCACAGCCCAGGTCGAGGATGCGCTCACCGGCGCGCGGGTCGAGCAGGCGCGAGACCGCGCCGCCGAGCAGCGGGACGAAGCCGGCGTCGATCGCATAGTCCTGGGCGTTCCACTGCTGGCCAGCGGCGCTGGCCGGGGTGAAGGTGTCGAAGGCGCTCATGGCGGGTTCCTCAGGCGGTGGCAGGGGTGGGAACGTCGGTGCTGTTGTGGGCGGTGGCCTGGCGCTGGCGCAGCAGGCGGTTGGCCACATCCAGCCAGGCCAGCGCGGAGGCTTCGATGATGTCCTTGCTGGTGCCGGTGCCGTCGTACTCCACGCCTTCGTGGCGCACGCTCAGGTTGGCCTCACCGCGCGCATCGGCGCCGATGCCGACGCTGTGCACGTGGTAGCTGTCCAGCATCAGCTGCACGCCGGTGGCGGCCGACAGCGCGCCGAACAGCGCATCGACCGGGCCATCGCCCTGCGCGGTCTCGGCCACGCGGTTGCCGTCCGGGTCGGACAGTTCGACCAGCGCGTTGGCGCGGCTGCCGACATCGCTGATGGTCATCGAGGCCAGGCGGTAGCCCTGCGCGTTGGAGCCGCCCTGCATCAACGTCTGCAGGTCGGCATCGGTGACCACGCGCTGCTGTTCGCACAGGCCCTTGAACTGCTCGAACACCAGTTTCAGTTCGTCTTCGTCCAGCCAGAAGCCCAGCGCACGCAGGCGCGCTTCGACGGCGGCGCGACCGCTGTGGCGGCCCAGCACCATCTGCGAATCCTCCCAGCCCACGTCTTCCGGACGCATGATTTCGTAGGTGCCGCGATGGCGCAGCATGCCGTGCTGGTGGATGCCCGATTCGTGGGCAAAGGCATTGGCACCGACGATGGCCTTGTTGCGCTGTACCGGCATGCCGACCAGGCGCTGCAGCAGCTGCGAGGTGCCGACGATGCGCGGGGTGTTGATCGAACTGTCCTGCTCGTAGAAGGCCTGGCGCACCTTCAGCACCATCGCGATCTCTTCCAGCGAGCAGTTGCCGGCGCGCTCGCCGATGCCGTTGATGGTGCACTCGACCTGGCGCGCGCCACCTTCGATGGCGGCCAGCGAGTTGGCCACGGCCAGGCCCAGGTCGTTGTGGCAGTGCGCGCTGAAGATCACATTGGCGGCGTTCGGAACGTCGGCCACGCCGGCGATGACCTGCTGGAACATCGCGCGGATTTCTTCCGGCGTGGTGAAGCCGACGGTGTCGGGCAGGTTGATGGTAGTGGCGCCGGCGGCAATGGCCACGCGCGAGACTTCGATCAGGTAGTCCAGCTCGGTGCGGGTGGCATCCTCGGCCGAGAATTCGACATCGTCTATGTACGAGCGTGCCAGCGATACATGCTTGCGTACCGATTCCAGTACCTGCTCGCGGGTCATCCGCAGCTTGTGTTCGCGGTGCAGCGGGCTGGTCGACAGGAACACGTGCAGGCGCGGGTTGGCCGCGGCTTCCAGTGCACGTGCCGAGGTCTCGATATCGGCCTGCAGGCAGCGCGACAGCACCGCCAGGCTCAGGCTCGGTCGGCGCAGTTCGCGGCCGATCAGTGCCATCGCCTCGCGGTCGGACTGCGAGCTGGCCGGGAAGCCGGTTTCGATGATGTCCACACCCAGTTCGTCCAGCGCACGCGCCATCACCAGCTTCTGCGGTGGGCTCATGCTGCAGCCGGGGGACTGCTCGCCGTCACGCAGGGTGGTGTCGAAGATGCGGATGCGCGGGGTGGTAATTCGTTCGATGGTGGTCACAGGGAAATCTCCTCGACAGCGGGTGCGACGGCTTGCAGGGGGGTAGGGGAAGAGGTGGGCGAAGCGTTGGCGCTGGCCTTGCCCGGCGAGCGCGGCGTTTCGCTGCGACGTCGCCGTGGCTTGCGCGGCGGACGCGGCCGGATGTCGGTAAGCAGGCCGGCCAGCACGCCGGCATCGATGTTGCCGCCGGACACCACCGCGCACTTGCGGCGGCCGGCGACGCGGCGGCCGGCGGCCAGCGCCAGCGCGCCGGCGCCCTCGGCGATGATGTGTTCTTCCAGTGCCAGCCGGACCAGGGTTTCGCGCAGTTCGGCTTCGCGCACGATCACCACATCGTCCAGCAGCGAGGTGCACAGGCGGCGGGTCAGGAAGCCGGGGATCTTCACCCGCACGCCGTCGGCCAGCGAGGCGACGGGGGTGATCTCGCGGGCATCGCCGCGAATCGCACGTGCCATCGAATCAACGCCTTCCACCTGCGCGCCGACCACGCGCACGCCCTGTGATTTCAGTGCCAGTGCAACGCCGGAGGCCAGGCCACCGCCACCGATCGGCACGATCACCACGTCCGGCGCGTGCGCGGCCAGCTCGATGCCCACCGTGCCCTGGCCGGCAATCACATCGGCATCGTCGAACGCGGACAGGAAACGGTAGCCGTGGCGCTGCGCCAGTTCGACCGCGAAGGCGTAAGCCTCGTCATAGCTGGTACCGTGCTGGCGCACGGTGGCGCCCCAGTGGGCGACGCCGGCAATCTTGGTGGCGGGTGCACCATGGGGCATCACAGTGATGGCCGGCACGTCCAGGCGGTAGGCCGCCCACGCCACGCCCTGGGCATGGTTGCCGGCCGAGGCGCAGATCACCGGCCGGGTATCGCCGCGCTCGCGGCCGGCCAGCAGCGCGTTCAACGCGCCGCGTACCTTGTAGGACCCGGTGCGCTGCAGGTTCTCCAGCTTCAGCCAGGTACCGAAGCGCTCGGCGTGGTGCAGCGGGGTGGGCGGCAGGAAGCGGCGCAGGCGGGCCTGCGCTGCCAGGACGTCGGCAACGCTTACGTCGCCGGCATCGCTTTCCTGGCTGGTGTCAGCGGCCGGCATGGGCCACCAGCGCGGTGCGGGCGACCGCCGCATGCGGGCACGGGCGGCGAAGAAGACGCCTCCGTACCGGCACCGTGGTCGCTACGGTACGGGTGTTCATGGCGATACTCCTTCCACGGCGGTGACCTGTACGGACACGCAGTCGTAGATCTTCTCGATCTGCCGGCACAGCGTTTCCGCCGGGCGCTGGCCATCCACGACCAGCTGCAGGTGCCAGCGGCCATCGTCGGCAGCTACCGGCGCGCCGCTGATCGCACGCGGCGCGAAGCCGCGACGTTCGGCCATGCCGATCACGCGCAGCAGCGCGCCTTCGGCCGGGTGCAGCACCAGGTCAAGCCGGTATTGCATTGGGGGTCTCCTGGCGGGCATGGGCGGGGTTGCTTTCCAGCATCGTGCTGTTGGCGGTGTTCGGCGGCACCAGCGGCCACACGTTGGCGCGTGCATCGATGGCCACGTGCAGCAGGGCCGGGCCCGGCTCGGCCAGCAGCGCGGCCAGGCCGCCTTCCACGTCGTCGCGGTTGTCGATGCGGGTGGCGGCGATGCCGAACACCTGCGCCAATGCCACGAAGTCCGGGTTGTCGGACAGGTCGATCTCGCTGTAACGCTCGGCGAAGAACAGCTCCTGCCACTGCCGCACCATGCCCAGCGAACTGTTGTCCAGCAGCACGATCTTCACCGGCAGGCGGCAGCGGGCGATGGTCGCCAGCTCCTGCACGTTCATCATGAAGCTGCCATCGCCGGACACCAGCACCACGGTGCGGTCGGGGCAGGCAAACTGCGCACCCATCGCCGCCGGCAGGCCGAAGCCCATGGTGCCCAGCGCGCCGCTGGTCAGGTGGTTGCGCGGGTGGTTGAAGCGGCAGTGCTGGGCCACCCACATCTGGTGCTGGCCGACATCGCAGGCGATCACCGCATCGGCCGGGGCCAGCTCGCTCAGGCGCTTCAGCAACGCCGGTGCGTAGATGTGCTGGCCCGGTGCGTCGTAGCGTGCGGCGAAGCGATCGCGATGCTGCGCACAGCGCTTGCGCCACGCCTCCTGGTGGGCCTTGGGGGAGGGGAAGGCCGCACGCAGGGCGCGGATGGCGTGACCGACGTTGCCAGGCACGGCGACATCGGCGCTGCGCAGCTTGGAGATCTCGTAGGCGTCCGCATCGATGTGGACCACACGGGCGAACGGGGCGAACTCGGCCAGCTTGCCGGTGGCACGGTCGTCGAAACGCGCCCCCAGCACCAGCAGCAGGTCGCTTTCCTGCACCGCCATGTTGGCCGCGCGAGTGCCGTGCATGCCCAGCATGCCCAGCGACTGCGGATGGCTGGCCGGCAGGGCACCCAGGCCGCGCAGGGTCATCACGGTGGGGATGGCACTGGCCTCGACGAAGTCGCGCAGGTCCTGCACGGCATCGCCCAGCGCGATGCCGCCACCGGCGTAGACCACCGGCTTCTCGGCTGCGGCCAGCGCGGCGATGGCCTCGGCGATGGCGGCCTCGGACGGCGCCGGCGGCGGTTCGACGCTGCTGGGCACATGCGCCGGCAGATGGCTGGCATCGGCCAACTGCACATCCTTGGGCAGGTCGATCAGCACCGGGCCGGGGCGACCCTCACGGGCAATGCGGAACGCATCGGCCACCACGCGCGGCAGGTCATCGACGCTGCGCACCAGCCAGCTGTGCTTGACGATCGGCATCGTCAGGCCGAACACATCCAGTTCCTGGAAGGCGTCGGTGCCCAGCAGCGGCGTGCCGACCTGGCCGGTGATGCAGACCATCGGTACCGAATCGAGCATCGCATCGGCAATGCCGGTGACCAGGTTCGAGGCGCCCGGGCCGGATGTGGCCACGCAGACGCCGACCTGGTTGCTGGCGCGGGCGAAGCCGTTGGCGGCCAGCGCCGCGCCCTGCTCATGGCGTACCAGGATGTGCTTCAGCGACGAATCCACCAGCGCGTCGTAGAACGGCATGATGGTGCCACCTGGATAGCCGAACAGCGTGCGGACGCCTTCGGCCTCCAGCGCCTGGGTCAGCCAGCGCGCGCCGTTGGGCGGCGCGCTGCGATGTGTCGAAGAGTTCATGGGGGAACCTTGCAAAGCGGGTGGGGGAGGGCCGCGCGTTTACGCGGCCTGTCCTTGCAACCAGACCATCTTGGCGCGCAGTTCCTTGCCCACCTTCTCGATCGGGTGCTCCAGGTCGGCCTGCTTGAACCTGTTGTAGTTCGGCAGGCCCGCTTCGTACTCGGCCACCCAGTTCTTGGTGAAGGTGCCATCCTGGATGTCCTTCAGTACTTCCTTCATGCGTTCCTTGGTGCCGGCATCGATCACACGCGGGCCGCTGACGTAGTCGCCGTACTGCGCGGTCTCGGAGATGAACTCCAGCATGCGCGAGATGCCACCTTCGTAGAACAGGTCCACGATCAGCTTCAGTTCGTGCAGCACTTCGTAATAGGCGATTTCCGGCTGGTAACCGGCTTCCACCAGGGTCTCGAAGCCCGCCTGCACCAGCGCCGAAGCGCCACCGCACAGCACCGCCTGCTCGCCGAACAGATCAGTTTCGGTCTCTTCCTTGAAGGTGGTCTGGATCAGGTTGGCGCGGGCGCCACCCAGGCCGGCTGCATAGGCGAGTGCGTACTCGGCGGCCTTGCCGCTTTTGTCCTGGTAGACCGCCCAGATGCACGGCACGCCGCGGCCGATTTCATATTCACGACGGACCAGCGCGCCCGGGCCCTTCGGTGCGACCAGCACCACGTCGAGGTCGTCGCGCGGCTTGATCATGTCGAAATGAACGTTCAGGCCGTGCGCGAACAACAGCACCGCGCCCTGCTTCATGTTCGGTGCCAGCACGTCGTCGTACAGCTTCTTCTGCACCATGTCCGGGGTCAGCACGGCAACCAGGTCGGCGTCCTTCACTGCATCGGCAGGCGCCTTGACGGCGAAGCCATCGGCCTGCGCCTTCACCTCGGTCGGGCCGCCCGGACGCAGGCCTACCACCACGTCGAAGCCGGATTCGCGCAGGTTCAGTGCGTGGGCGCGGCCCTGGCTGCCGTAGCCGATGACGGCGATCTTGGTCTGGGGCAGGTCGTTGGTGCTCATGGGGGAGGTTCCTTGCGGTGGGAAGAAAAAAGAACGGCCGGTCGTCGAGGTGACGTACCGGCCGGTCAGGGGAAAGCGGTGGAGGAGGCGCTGCGCATCGCACAGGCACAGCCACCACGAGGCGTGGTGGTGGTCTGGGGCCGGGCTTTGCACTGAGCGTTGGTCATGGTGGTTGCGTCTGAAACCAGGTCCTGAAATGAAAAAACCCGCACCGGGGCGGGTGCGGGTTTTGATGAGTTCCGGTGTGTTTGTTGCTTACACGCTGGCTCGTCCCGCACCTGGTGGCTGGGTAATAAGTACGAGCACAAGAATCGAACGCAGCGAGGCGGCGCCGGTGTCGGCGGCTTCGATGTGGGTTCGCAGTGGCGTGTTGTGATGCAACATGTGATCGAGAGAAACACAGCCGTTTTGGCGGTGTCAACCCTCGCGACGGTTTTTTTATCGGTTTCCAGTGAATCCAGCGCAATCGCTTGCGGCACAAGGATGGTTGCTGCTGAAAGTGTTTCGGTGAACCCGAATTCACTCCTTTCTGGGCGGTTTTTGCGCGGAATCCGTTGGATTCTTCCACCCCAGGATCAACGTCCATGACGTCTGTCCGATACCGCGTGAAGGCCGCAGCGGCGAAGATCGGGGAACCACCCGTCCATCGGAACCCGACCGTGTCCCGACGCCTTGCCCGTTCCCTGATCGCCGCCGCCGTGCTGGCTGCCGTGCCCGCGCTGTCCTTTGCCGCCGACCGCATTACCGGCCACACCTTCGCCACCCGTTCGGAGGTGATCGCCCCCCATGCGATGGCCGCCACCTCGCAGCCGCTGGCCACCCAGATCGCGCTGGACGTGATGAAGGGCGGTGGCTCGGCGGTGGATGCCGCCATCGCGGCCAACGCAGCGCTGGGCCTGATGGAGCCCACCGGCAACGGCATCGGCGGCGACCTGTTCGCCATCGTCTGGGACCCGAAGACGCAGAAGCTCTATGGCTACAACGGCTCGGGGCGCTCGCCGAAATCGCTCACCCTGGCAGAGTTCCAGCGCCGTGGCCTGAAGGACATCCCGGCCACCGGCCCGCTGCCGGTGTCAGTACCTGGCGCGGTCGATGGTTGGTTCGCGCTGCACGAACGCTTCGGCCGCAAGCCAATGGCCGACAACCTGGCGCCGGCCATCCGCTACGCCCGCGAGGGCCACCCGGTGGCCGAAGTGATCGCCTACTACTGGGACCGCTCGGTGCCGAAGTTGTCGCAGTACCCGGGCTTCAAGGAGCAGTTCACGATCAACGGCAATGCCCCGCGCAAGGGCGAGATGTGGAAGAACCCGAACCTGGCCAGCACCCTCCAGAAGATCGCCGCCGGCGGGCGCGACGCCTTCTACAAGGGTGACATCGCCCGCACGATCGGTGATTACTTCAAGGCCAACGGTGGCTACCTGAGTTACCAGGACATGGCCGACCACCATGGTGAATGGGTCGAGCCGGTCAGCAGCAACTACCGTGGCTACGACGTGTGGGAGCTGCCGCCGAACAGCCAGGGCATTGCCGCGCTGCAGATACTCAACGTGCTGGAAGGCTACGATTTCTCGAAGATCCCGTTTGGTTCACCGGAGCATGTGCACCTGTTCGTTGAAGCGAAGAAGCTGGCCTTCGCCGACCGTGCACGCTTCTACGCCGACATGGCGTTCCAGCCGGCGCCGGTGCAGAAGCTGATCTCCAAGGAGTACGCCGCGCAGCGTCGTGCGCTGATCTCGATGGACAAGGCGTTGAAGGAAGTGCAGCCGGGCACACCGAAGCAGCTGGAGGAGGGCGACACGATCTACATGACCGTGGCCGACGCCGACGGCATGATGGTCTCGCTGATCCAGTCCAACTACCGCGGCATGGGCAGCGGCATGGCGCCGCCGGGGCTGGGCTTCATCCTGCAGGATCGTGGCGAGATGTTCGTGCTGCAGAAGAACCATCCCAACGGCTACGCACCGGGCAAGCGCCCCTTCCAGACCATCATTCCGGCGTTCATTACCAAGGGTGGCAAGCCGTATGCCAGCTTCGGCGTGATGGGCGGCGCGATGCAGCCGCAGGGCCACGCGCAGATCGTGATGAACCTGGTGGACTTCGGCATGAACCTGCAGGAAGCCGGTGATGCGCCGCGCATCCAGCACGAAGGCTCGACTGAACCGACGGGTCAGGCCACGGCGATGACCGACGGTGGTGAAGTGAATCTGGAAACCGGCTTCCCGTACGAGACGGTGCGCGCGCTGATGCGCAAGGGGCATCGCATCGTGTTCGCCGACGGCCCGTATGGTGGCTATCAGGCGATCATGCGCGATCCCGAGACCGGGGTGTACTACGGTGCTTCGGAGAGCCGCAAGGATGGGCAGGCGGCGGGGTATTGAGGTTTCCCGGCCACCGGGCAGGGCCCCCTCTGCGGTGATGGCAGCGATACGGGGCTTAGCCGGGCGGGTGGATCGTCTGGGGGCCGCTGCAAGTACGTCCATGTAAGCTCGGTCGCCGCTTGCTCGTGTGCACTGTCCTGCGCACACGGCAAGACCGGGGTTGGGCATCCGGCCCAACCCGCCCGAGGCATGCCTCGGGCCCATGCGGCTCACGCCCCCAGCCAACCCACCCGCCCGGCCACGGACAGTTTCCGTGTCCGTCACCGCAGGAAAAGAAAAAAGAAGAGCAAGAGCAAAGGCAAAGGCAAAGGCAAAGGCAACAGCCGCGCGCTGTGTGTTGGGGTCGGACCCGTTTTCCGAAGGAAAACGGATCCGACCCCTTCTTGTTTTCCGATACACCTGATCCACGCATGGCGTGGATCTACTGCGGTCACCGGGAAATTGTCGGAGGCGGGGAGGGGGCCGATGGCGGGACCGTCCACGGCATGGATGCCGTGGCCGAGCTTACAGGGACGTACTTGCGGCGTGTCCCGCCATCGGCCCCCTCACCGCCAGACCAGCAGAAATCCAGAGCCGCTTTTGAAGTTGTTGTTGCCGTTGCTTGAAAAAAGCGGTGCAGCCGCAGGCTGCAAAACCCCCTCAATCCTGATCGTGCGCGCGTGCGGCCTCGGCCTGCGTCTCTTCCTGCGCCGCCATCTCGCGTGCGATCCACGCATCGATCATGTGCCGCTGCCGCTGCGCCTGCCGTCGCTCACGCGTGTACTCCTGGTCGAGCACGCGGTACAGCGACACCATCACCAGCACCATCAGCAGCGCGAATGGCAACGCCGCAATCGTGATCATGCCCTGCAGTGCATCCAGGCCACCGGCCAGCAGCAACGCCGCTGCGATCAACGCCACCGCGATGCCCCAGGCCAGCTTGCGCTTCAACGGAGGATCGCCTGCTTCGTCAGTGGACATGCTGGCCAGAACCAGTACCGCCGAGTCGGCCGAAGTTACGAAGAAGATCATCAGCAGTACCAGTGCGATGCACGACAGCAACAGCGGCAGCGGCATGCTGTCGAACAAGGTGAACAGCACCGTCTCGTAGCCATTGCCCAGCGCCTGCACCAGGTCGGCATGGCCGAAGATCTGCGCCCACAGCGCGGTGCCGCCGAACACCGCGAACCAGAAGAAGCCCAGCAGCGTCGGCGCGAGCACTACGCCGATCACGAACTCGCGCACGCTGCGGCCGCGCGAGATGCGTGCGATGAATGAGCCCACGAACGGTGCCCACGAGATCCACCAGGCCCAGTAGAAGATTGTCCAGTCCGCCACCCAGGTGCTGCCGGAGAACGGTGACATGCGCAGGCTCATTGTCACCAGCTGGTTGAGGTAGGAGCCCAGCGTGGTGGTGAACGTATCGAAGATGAAGCCGGTCGGCCCCAGCACGAGCAGGATGGCTGCCAGCAGGGCAGCCAACGCCAGGTTGAAATTGGACAGCCACTTCACACCCCGCTCCACGCCACTGGCGGTGGACGCCATATACAGCACGAAGGCGACGGCAATGATGGTCATCTGCACTGGGACGGTAGCCTGCACGCCGAACACGCGCTCGATGCCGGCGGCGATCTGGATGGTGCCGAAGCCCAGCGTCGTCGCGACACCGATCGCGGTGGCGACCACTGCAGCGATGTTGACCACCCGACCGATCCAGCCGCGATGATGGCGGCCGATGATCGGCTGCAGCATGTCGCTGACCAGGCCACGGCCGTTGCGGTTGAACTGGAACCAGGCCATTGCCAGCCCGATCAGCGCGTAGATGGCCCACGGGTGCAGGCCCCAGTGGAAGAATGCATAGCGCATCGAGGCGCGTGCCGCATCCAGGCTCTGCGGAGCAAGCCCTTCCGGCGGCTTGCTGAAGTGCGAAATGGGCTCGGCAGCGCCCCAGAACACCAGGCCGATGCCCATGCCGGCGGCGAACAGCATCGACATCCAGCTGGCCCGCGAGAACTCCGGCTCGGCGTCTTCGCCACCGATGCGCAGGTTGCCGAAGCGTCCGAAGGCCAGGTACATCAGGAACACCAGGGCCAGGAACACCACCAACAGGTACAGCCAGCCGATACCGCGGATGAGTTCGCCGAGGATGCTCTGCACCACGGTATTGAAGGGGCCAGGTGCAATACCGGCAAGCAGCACCAGCAGCAGAACCAGTGCGATGGAAACGCGAAACACCATGAAGGAGCTTCTCCGATCAAGGGATTGAGGGGAGCGAGCAGAGCTTGCAGCGAAGGGCCGGCGGCATGCAGCGCGAACCGGGCAGGGGCCGCGTCGGCGGCGAAGGAAGCATCGGTCGCGGGAGCGCGACGGACGTGCACGTTACTGAACGCGACGTCATGGTTCTGTTAACGAATAGCGATTGGGGTCAGATCCGGAAGCGGGCGGTCTATGCTCTAATGCACGCCAAGAAGCGGGGGTACCGAGGCCACGTGGCCACGGTTGAGACAGTCCCTTGGAACCTGATCCGGCTCATACCGGCGTAGGGAAGCTTTGCAATGCAGCCGTGCCCGGACTCCGCCCAAGGAGCGTCCGGGCGCGGTCGCAGTGCGCCGCCGCTTCGTCCCTGACCTTCCTGGACGATGCCCGATGAACGCACAGCTCTCCGCCCTGCAGCAACAGGCCCAGCAACTCTCCGAATCCGTGACCCGGCCCATTCCCGGCTCGCGCAAGATCCACGTGCCCGGTTCGCGCCCGGATCTGCAGGTGCCGATGCGGGAGATCGCGTTGACCCGCACCCCGACGCTGTTCGGCGGCGAAGAGAATGCACCGGTCACGGTCTACGACACGTCCGGCCCCTACACCGATCCGGACGCGCGTATCGATCTGTCCGCCGGGCTGCCGGCACTGCGTCGCGGCTGGGTGGAGGAACGTGGCGATACCGAGCAGCTCGAAGGCCTGAGTTCGTCGTTCGGGCGTGATCGCGAGCACGACCCGAAGCTCGCTGCCGTGCGCTTCCCCGCCCGCAGCCTGCCGCGCCGTGCACGGGCAGGCGCGAACGTCACCCAGATGCACTATGCGCGGCGCGGCATCATCACGCCGGAAATGGAATTCGTTGCCATCCGCGAGAACCAGCGGCTGGAGACGATCCGCGATGCGGGCCTGCTGCAGCAGCACCCGGGCGAGGCGTTCGGCGCCTCGATCCAGAAGATCATCACTCCGGAGTTCGTGCGGGATGAAATCGCGCGCGGCCGCGCCGTGCTGCCCAACAACATCAACCATCCGGAAAGCGAGCCGATGATCATCGGCCGCAACTTCCTGACCAAGATCAATGCCAACATCGGCAACAGCGCCGTTTCCTCGGGAATCGCCGAGGAGGTAGAGAAACTGGTGTGGGCGATCCGCTGGGGCGGTGACACCGTGATGGACCTGTCCACCGGCAAGCACATCCATGAAACCCGCGAGTGGATCATCCGCAACTCGCCGGTGGCGATCGGTACGGTGCCGATCTACCAGGCGCTGGAGAAGGTCGACGGCCGCGCCGAAGCACTGACCTGGGAGATCTTCCGCGACACACTGATCGAGCAGGCCGAGCAGGGCGTGGACTACTTCACCATCCACGCTGGCGTGCTGCTGCGCTACGTGCCACTCACCGCCAAGCGCGTGACCGGCATTGTCAGCCGGGGTGGCTCGATCATGGCCAAGTGGTGCCTGGCGCACCACAAGGAGAATTTCCTCTACACGCATTTCGAAGACATCTGCGAGATCATGAAGGCCTATGACGTGACCTTCTCGCTGGGTGACGGCCTGCGCCCGGGCTGCATCGCCGATGCCAACGACGCCGCGCAGTTCGGTGAGCTGGAAACGCTGGGTGAGCTGACGAAGATCGCCTGGAAGCATGATGTGCAGACCATGATCGAAGGCCCCGGCCATGTGCCGATGCAGCTGATCAAGGAGAACATGGACAAGCAGCTGCGCGAGTGCGGCGAGGCGCCGTTCTATACGCTGGGCCCGCTGACCACCGACATCGCGCCGGGCTACGACCACATCACCAGCGCGATCGGTGCGGCGATGATCGGCTGGTTCGGCACGGCGATGCTCTGCTACGTGACGCCGAAGGAGCACCTTGGCCTGCCCAACCGCCAGGATGTGCGCGACGGCATCATGGCCTATCGCATTGCCGCGCACGCAGCCGACCTGGCCAAGGGGCATCCGGGCGCGCAGGTGCGCGACAACGCGCTGAGCAAGGCACGTTTCGAGTTCCGCTGGGAAGACCAGTTCCACCTCGGCCTGGATCCGGAGAAGGCCAAGGAGTTCCATGACGAGACGCTGCCGAAGGATGCGCACAAGCTGGCCCACTTCTGCTCGATGTGCGGCCCGCACTTCTGTTCGATGAAGATCACCCAGGATGTGCGTGACTACGCCGAAGCCGGCATGAAGGAGAAGTCGGCGGAGTTCCGCGCGGCCGGTGCCGAGGTCTATCGCCAGGGGTGACGCGGAAGCGGGGGTGCCGGCCAGCGGCCGGCACTACCGCTCATCACGCCGCTCCCGGCTATCCTCCGCCCATCTCCCTGGGGAAAGGACGCCATGCCTGTTGCCATCACCACCCGTTGGCTGGCCATTGCCCGCCGTCATCCTTCGGCCTGGCTGTTGGGCGCCCAGCTGATCGCGGTGCTGCTGTACCCCGCGCTGGATGACACCGCTGCGGGCCGCGCGGCGCTGGGCATGTTCGGCATGGCGGTACTGGGCCTGGCGTTGTGGGTGGTGCAACGCAGCCCGCTGGGCACCTGGCTGGCACTGCTGCTGGCCATTCCCTCGGTGGTGTTCTCGCTGGCCGGTGCACTGCTGGACCGCACTGCGCTGCTGACCACCGCGCAACTGCTGGAGAGCCTGCTGTACTTCTATACGGCCGGTGCGCTCATTGCCTACATGCTCCAGGACCATAAAGTCACCCGCGATGAACTGTTCGCCGCAGGCGCCACATTCACGCTGCTGGCCTGGGCCTTCGCATTTGCTTTTGCCGTGTGCCAACAATGGTATCCGGGCAGTTTCCAAGGCTCCGGCGGCGGTGCACAGCGCACCTGGATGGAACTGCTTTATCTGAGCTTCAGTTTGCTCTCGGGTGTTGGCTTGAGCGACGTAGTACCCCTGCATCCGCAGGCGCGTGCCCTGGTCATGCTGGAGCAGTTTTCAGGCGTGATGTACGTGGCTTTGGTGGTTTCGCGACTGGTCGGATTGACCATGCTGCGGCGCGTGTGAAAATGAACGCCAGATAAAAATTCCGCGCCCCGCAGGGCGCGAATGGTGCAGCAAATTATGTGAATGCGTCGGCGAGAGAGAGCCTGGATGTCGACCACGCGATAGGCGAGGTAACCCGCATAGGCTAGTATTCGCCCGCTTCATTGTTTTTGCGGTATGCGCCGATGCTGTGTGCGGAATCTGGCTTTTTGTTGTCCCCGGTTGGGGGCGGTATTGCTGGTGAAACCTGCCCAGGCCCGTCCCTACTGTATCCCGGAAAATGAACAGCAGCGAAATGCAGCCGCCCGAGGCTGACCGTATCCAGGTTGGCGAATGCGTCGTCACTTTGTCCTCGCGAGAGGTCGAAGTTGAAGGTGCGCGTCGTCCGCGCCGGCTGACGCCGAAAGCGCTGGGTGTGCTGCGCGTTCTGCTGCGGCAGCCCGGCCGCGTGGTCACCCGCGAGGAGCTGTTTGCCGAAGTGTGGCCCGACACGCTGCCCACCAATGACGTGCTGACCCAGGCCGTCACGCAGCTGCGCAAGGCATTCGCCAACGACGACGACAACGGCCAGACCTATATCGAGACCATCGCCAAGAGCGGTTATCGGCTGCTGGTGCCGGTGCAGGTGCTGGAGGCGCCTGAGGCTGCCGTGGACAGCGGCGAGCTGGCCGATCTTCCGTTGCCGCCCGCGGACGCCGGTGGCAGGGCCGCGGTCGGTACGGTGCCGGTGCCGGGGCTTCGCCGGGCGTGGCGACGGGTCCGGCGCCAGGTACTGTTGGCAATCGGCATATTGATGCTTGGCACGGTGATCGTGCTGACGATGCTGCTGTTGCGGCAGCCGCCGGAAGCCAGTTCACCGGTTGATGCGGCCGTGGAGAACGGCGTTCGCGTGATCGGCAGCCCGCAGCGGCCTTACCGGCTGATCACCGCGACCAGTGGTTTTGAGACGTATCCAACACTTTCGCCCGACGGTTCCCAGGTGGCCTACGAAGGGGCCAACGACGACGGGGGGGATGGCGGTGCGATCAAGGTGCAGACCTCGGGCAATGCGCCCGCGCGCCAGTTGCTGACGCCTCCGGCCGGTGCCAACGACCGTTTCCCGAGCTGGTCGCCGGATGGGCGCGAGATCGCGTTTGCACGATTCAGCGCCGGAGGCGGCTGCCAGGTGCTGATCGCCAGTGCCACAGGTGGTGCCGTGCGCCAGGCAACCCGCTGCGACGGCACCGAGCTGCTCAGTTTTGACTGGACCCCGGATGGCCGGGGGCTGGTGTTCGGCAGCATGGTCGGACGCTATGCGCATCGCGGCATCCGCGTGCTGGATCTGGCCAGTGGCCAATGGCGTGAGCTGGATTACCGCGTCGATGCCGATGATTTCGACTATGCGCCGCGCTACTCGCCAGACGGTAAGTGGCTGGTGTTCGTGCGCAATCCGCAGATGGGTGATCTGTGGCGGATGCCCGCCGGCGGCGGTACCCCCGAGCAGCTGACCAATGAAGCGGCCGAGCAGCGAGGCTGGGCCTGGCTGGGGGATGGGCGCACCATCGTGTTCGGCCGTCGCGTGGACAGTGAAGTTCGCCTGTACTACCTCGACGTCGAGCGCCGCACGCTGCGCGACGCTGGCCTGGATGATGCGCAGTGGCCTGCGGTATCCCGCCATGGCAACGTGCTGGCGTTTGTCCACCGGCGGGCGCAGTTCGGCGTGTTCAAGGTTCCGATCGAGGGAGGACGTGCGGAACGACTGTTCGCGTCCAGTGGCCGTGATGGTCAGCCGATGGCCGCGCCCGATGGCCGCCAGCTGGCCTTCACCTCCGATCGCTCCGGCAGTTTCGCCTTGTGGTGGGCTGACATGCAGCGGCCGGACTCGCTGCGGCTGATCGAAGGCCTGCGGCCGGAGGCCCGGCAGGCACCGGACTGGGCCGCCGACAGCCGGCACCTGCTGGTGGTTGGCCGCGATGACCATGGACGTACCGTGGTCTACGAAATCTCGCCGCGTGATGAGCGGCTGCAGCCACTGCCGGTGCCCGCCGAACAACCGCTGCAGGCGCTTTACGGGGCCGGCGATGACCAGCTGCTGGTGGTGGAGCGGGATGCCGACCAGCGCACGCGCTTGAGCCTGTTCGACCGCAGCTCTCACCCCTGGCGCCGGCTGGCCAGCATTGATGGGGTGTCGCAGGCACGTTTTGATCGCGCCAGCGGACGGGTGCTGTTCACGCGCCTCGCCGCTGGTGGGCTGTGGTCGGTCGATCCGGCACTGTCACCGGCCAGTGTGCGGCAGATCACTGAAGACCTGCCGAGTCGGTGGCGCTATCGCACCTGGACCGTCGTGGGGAACGGTGGCATCGGTTACCTCGGCACGTCCACGCAGTGCGGCACGACCCTGGTCCTGATCCAGGACGGTACCGAAGTGCCGGAACGCTGCCTTGATCCGCAGCGGCTCAGCGCGGGCAATGGACTCAGTGCCAGCGCCAACGGGCGCGATCTCTACGTGGCGCTGGCGGTCAGTGACGGCGCTGACATCGGCATCATGCGGCTGCCCGAGCAAGCCCCGGCGCTGTTCCCTGCCTTCTCCAGAATGTTGATTTTGAAGAAGAATTTCTCTTCGTAATTTTTTCGTGTGGTTCTCGCCACGAATTCGTGGCGATCTCGGCAGTCTTTCCTGACGAGGTCCCACCAGATTGGGCAAAACGGAGGCCTGTACTAGGCAAATCCGTGGTGCCCCCATGCGTCAACTCTCGCTGGCCGATCGCGGCCAAACCATCTCCCTCGACAAGGCCCTGGACGACGTCGCGCCGACCTGCCTGGGCGTTGCCCGGCTGGGCAGTCTGCAGACCGCAGGCAGCAGCTTCACTGTGTGGATGCAGGTGCGCGGCAGTTCCTGGGTGGAAGCCAAGGAAGGACGCTTCCGTTTGCGCCAGGGCGAGTGGATCGCCTTCGAGAAGGAATCGCGGCCGCTGGTGCAGGCCGGTCGCAACGGTTTGTGCCTGGGCCTGAACCTCACCGTCGAAGCGCTGCGCGTGCTGGCCGAGATGGCCGACTGTGGCCTGTATGCCGGGCGTGGTCGCATGAACCGCGGCGATGCACGTGTTGCGCTGCGCCTGTGGCGCGATGCGCTGGCCAGTGGCCAGCCGGCGGAGGCATTGCGCCCGCTGCTGCTGCATCTGGCGGGCCTGCAGCGCGGGCTGGCCGACAACGTGCAGCGTTGCCCGGGTCGCTCGCGCAGCCGCAAGCGCCAGGTGTTTGGCCGCATGCAGCGCGCCCGCCTGTACCTGGAAGGCAACAGCCACCGCGTGGTGCGCATCGGTGAACTGGCTGAACTGACCAACTTCTCCAGCTGGTATCTCTCCAAGACCTTCCAGAGCCTCTACGAGGAAAGTCCGCAGTCGCTTTCGGCACGGTTGCGCTTGGAACGGGCGGCCGATCTGTTGCGCGATACCGACATGATGGTGGGCGAAGTTGCTGCCGCCAGCGGTTTCGACAACTGCTGCAGCTTCGCCAGGGCCTTCCGCGCCCGTTACGGGCAGTCGGCTTCGCGCTTCCGTGAGAACGGCGGGCTGCTGCCGCCACATTCTGCAAACTCTCCGGTTGGGTCGCGCAAATGCAGCGTCGCAACGCAATCGTAACGTGCTGGGGCGTTTTAACACGCTACTAACACGTACCTTGGAGAGATTGATGAACGTTCGTATTCCTGCAGTGCGGCTCGGCTTGTTGCCGGCCGGCATTGCGCTTGCCTTGGCACCGTCCTTCGCTTCGGCGCAGGACGCAGCTGCCGGCGGCACGACCGACCTGGACCGCATTTCGGTTACCGGTTCGCGCATCCGCCAGGCGAGCATGGAAACCGCGCAGCCGGTGATCGCGCTGCAGCGCGCCGACATTGAAAAGCAGGGCTTCACCAGCGTTGCCGACATCGTGCAGAACCTGTCGGCAACCGGCTCGCCGGCGATCAGCCGCGCCGATGCCCTGAGCTCGGGCGAAGAAGTCGGCGGCCAGTACGTTGACCTGCGCAACCTCGGCCCGCAGCGCACCCTGGTACTGCTGGACGGCAAGCGCATGGGCGTCAGCTCCGGCGGTTACACCGATCTGGCCTCGATCCCGACCTCGATCGTCGAGCGCGTGGAAGTGCTGACCGACGGCGCATCGGCCATCTACGGCTCCGATGCCATTGCCGGCGTGGTCAACATCATCACCCGCAAGAACTTCGATGGCCTGGAAGCCAGCGTCTACCGCGGCCAGTACGGCCAGGGCGACGGTGACAAGGAAACCTACAACTTCGTCTACGGCATGACCAACGACCGTGGCTCGTTGACCTTGGGTGCCGAGTACAGCGACGAGAAGCCGGTGCTGGCCAAGGACCGCCGCTTCAGCGCCTATGCCAACGGCCCACGTCATCCGTTCCCGACCGAAGATGACGCCAACGGCTGGTCGGCGATCACCGAGAAGGGCGTACTGGTCAACGGCGGCAAGAACTACGTCGTGAACCCTGGCGCCGATCCGACCGATTTTGCCAACTACCATGAGCTGACCAACGCCGACCTGTCCAACCCGACGCAGCAGATGTATCTGTCGACCGGGATCAAGCGTCGCTCTGTGTTCGCCAACGGCCAGTACGATTTCACCGACAACATCCGCGGTACCGCCAACGTTCTGTATACAGAACGCGAGGCGCTGCAGCAGATCGCCGGTTACCCGTACCGCTCCAGCGCGTATGGCACCAAGCTGTCCAAGGACAGTGCGTTCAACCCGCTGGACCAGGATGTCGACTTCATGCGTCGCACCTGGGAAATGCCGCGCCAGACCAAGTCCGAGCTGAATACCTTCCGCTTCTCGGCCGGCCTGGAAGGCTCGTTCGAGTTCGGCGATAAGTACTTCGACTGGGATGTCGGTTACGTCTACAACCGTAACAAGGGCACCAAGACCGGCACCGGCAACCTGTTCATCCCGAACGTGAAGAATGCCGTCGGCCCGTCGTTCGTCGAGAACGGCGTTGCTTACTGTGGTGCCCCGGGTGCGGTCATCGCCGGTTGCACCCCGTGGAACCCGCTGCTTGGTTATGGCATCGACGGCGCTGGTTCGCTGTCCAACCCGGATCTGCAGAAGTATCTCTTCCTGCCGACTCACGACACGTCGCTGACCACCTCCAAGGTCTACAGCGCCAACCTGTCCGGCGCGCTGTTCACCCTGCCGGCCGGTGACCTGTCGTTTGCAGCAGGCTACGAGCACCGCGAAGAGCAGGCCGAATACAACCCGGATGCGCTGCTGCAGTCGGGCCTGAGCACCGACCTGGCCGGTGCGTCCACCGCCGGTGGCTACAAGCTCAACGAGTTCTTCCTCGAGCTGAACGTGCCGATCCTGGCCGACCTGCCGTTCGCCAAGGAACTGTCGGTCGACATGGCCGGCCGTTATTCGGATTACAACACCTTCGGCAACACCTTCAACAGCAAGTTCGGCCTGAAGTGGAAGCCGATCGATGACCTGCTGGTGCGCGGTACCTACGCCACGGGCTTCCGTGCGCCGACGGTGGCTGACCTGTACGGCGGCACCTCGCAGACCTTCGACAAATACACCGATCCATGCGACACCCTGTTCGGTGCCGCGGTACGTAACCCGCAGGTTGCCGCGCGCTGCGCCGGTGCCGTCCCGGCCAACTTCCGCCAGGAAGCATCCGGCGGTATCGATGCCACTGGCCCGGGGTCTCAGTCCAACTACGCCTACCTGTCCGGCTCCAATGCCGAACTGCTGCCGGAAACCTCCAAGACCTGGACCGTCGGCCTGGTGTACAGCCCGAACTTCGTACAGGGCCTGGACATCAGCCTGGACTGGTGGAAGATCCGCATCGACAACGTGATCGCGGCCGAGTCGGTTACCTCGATCCTCAACCAGTGCTACATTCTGGGCAACGCCAACGCGTGTGATCGTGTCACCCGCGATCCGGAGAATGGCTCCCAGGTGACCGACGTCACCCGCACGCTGATCAACGGTGGTTACCAGGAAACCGCTGGTTACGATCTGGGCATCAAGTACCGCCTGCCGGAGTTCTCCTTCGGCAACATCATCATCGACTGGAAGACCACCTACGTCGATTACCTGGAGTACAAGCGCGACAACGAAGAGCAGACTGCCGTCGAGCAGCACACCGGCTGGGGCACTGGCGACTGGGGTGGCAACTTCCGCGTGCGTTCGAACCTGAACATCGATTGGAGCCTGGGCAACTTCGGTGTCAACTGGGGCATGCGCTACTACTCCGGGCTGAAGGAAGAGTGTTCCTACGACCGCACCGGTGGCGCCGAGTGTAACAACCCGGACTTCTCCTCGGCCTACACCCTGGCCATTCCGGTCCGCAACACCGGTTCGAACACCTTCCACGACCTGCAGGTGCGTTACAACACTCCCTGGAACGCCACCATCTCGGCAGGTGCCAACAACGTGTTCAACCACGAGGGCCCGGTCATGTACAGCCAGCCGAACTCGAGCTTCTCGTACTACGGTGGCTTCGACATCGGTCGTTTCTACTACATGAAGTACACCCAGCGCTTCTGATCCATCGAAGCGTCACAGCAGAAAGAGGAGGGCGGGCCGCAAGGTCCGCCCTTCTTGTTTGTGCGCTGCACCGACTGAGGAGATCCACGCCATGCGTGGATGGTTCTTCAGGCACAACGGAAAAGGCAGGCCATCCGGCCTGCCTTTCATTCCCTGCGAACTCGCCCTGGGCGGTGCCTCAAGCCTCGCTGGGTACCAGTCCCATCAACGCATTGGCATGCTCCCGCCACTGCGGCAGCCTGTTGAGAACACCTGCGCGCTGCAGGTAGTCCTCGTCCACCGGATCACCATTGACCAGTGCCAGTGCCACGTGCACTGCGCCGGTCACCCAGAAGCTGCGTGTATTGGCACGCTGCGGCTGCAGATGGAACGCGACCGCTTCGATGATCGGCATCGGCAGGCCCCACAGGCCGAGCAGATAGGCACCGGCTTCGGCGTGGCCCGGGCGGGTGTCACCGGTCAGCGATGGTTCGCTGCGCTCGTTGCGCACGCCGGGCAGCAGCAGGCCGATGTCGGCCAGCAGCGCGGCGGTCGCGCCCAGTTCGGCGCTGGATTCGGGCAGCAGGCGTGCCGCCAGCCGCGAGGCGAGCAGGGCGCGCTGCTGTAGTGAATTGCGCTCGGCCGTGGACAGTGTCGGTGCCGAGAACACCTCGCTGGCCAGTACCAGATCGCGCAGCGTCGACAGGCCGAGGCGGGTCACGGCGGTGCGCAGGTCGGCGATGGTGCGGCCCTGGCTGAAGAACGCCGAGTTCGACAGCTGCAGCACCTTGGCCGCGATCGCCGGATCAGCGGCCACCAGCTTGGCGACGTCGGCGCTGTCGGCGTCGTCGTCATGTTCCAGTGCCTGGGTCAGGCTCAGGTACAGGTGCGGCGGCGAGGGCAGCTTCTCGATACGGCCGATGGCGTCGCGCAGGCGCGGGCTGTCCAGCACTTCACGCAGCTCTTCCAGGCTGGTCAGCGCTTCCAGCAACACTTCCGGTGCCAGCGGCAACGGCAGGAAGCGGTGGGCCACGCCGATCAGGCGTGCCGGCGGCGGCCGGTTGCCGTGCTGGGCGTCCACCAGCGCAATGCGGATGGTTTCCGGGCGCAAGGTCCGGATCTGGCCCAGCAGCGTGGTGGCATTGAGATCCGGCAGCTGCGGGCAGACGATCACCGCATCCACGCCCTGCGTGGCCACCGCGGTCATCGCGGTCTGGCCATCGGTGGCGGTCAGCGGCTGCCAGTCTTCCCCAAGATCGGCAATGAATTCGGTCAGCTCAGCCGGCAGGCTGGCTGCATCCCCAACAAGCAGAATACGCACGACACATTCCCCTGGCTGTCTCGACGATGGATGTCGACGACGTGTGAAGTGACGCAATTTACCTAATACGGCGGCAAGAGTGATGTGCCGTCGTCATGAAACGTGACCCGCATCGCTCCGGCGGGGTGCCGCCGGAGCGATCCGGTTCAGGCTCAGGCCTTGCTGTCGAGATGGCGCTGGTGCGCCTCGATCAGGATCTGCTTGGCCTCAGCGGCGCCGCCCCAACCGTCGAGCTTGACCCACTTGCCCTTCTCCAGGTCCTTGTAGTGCTCGAAGAAGTGGCCGATGCGCTCCAGCCAGTGGCTGGACACCTGGGCGATGTCTTCCACGTGGGCGTAGCCACTGAAGATCTTCGACACCGGCACGGCCAGGATCTTCTCGTCGCTGCCCGCCTCATCGCTCATCTTCAGCACGCCGACCGGACGGCAGCGCACGACCGAACCCGGCACCAGCGGCAGCGGCAGCACCACCAGCACGTCGGCCGGATCGCCGTCGCCGCACAGGGTGCTCGGCACGTAGCCGTAGTTGCAGGGGTAGCGCATCGGGGTGGACAGGATGCGGTCGACGAAGATCGCGCCGGTTTCCTTGTCCACTTCGTACTTCACCGGCTCCGAGTCCTTCGGGATCTCGATGATGACGTTGATTTCTTCCGGCGGGTTCTTGCCGGGCGAGACGAGTTCCAGACCCATGGTCGTGCTCCAGGTGGGGGATATAGACGGATAGCCCCCCATTTTATGCCTTTGCCGGGCGCTGTGCAGGGGAGGGGGCTGACGGCAGGGCGAGGAAGGCGACGACCCGGCGGGCCGGGGTTGACCGATGGGGCCGGGCGGCGCGCGCGCGCAGGCTGGATGTACCTACCCGAGGAGTTCCCGCATGAAACCATCCGCCTTGTCACTCGGACTGTTCTGCACGCTGCTGATCGCGCCCGCCGCCCACGCTTTTCCCTACGTGGACCTGATCGACTACCCGCACCAGGAAGCCAACTGGGACCGCTTCTTTGCCCTGGAAGGGCGTCTGCAGCACGGGTTCGACGCGATCTGCGGCGACACCTTCTGCGAGGGTGAGTACAGCGACATCCGGGCGCTGCGCCTGCGCTGTTCGGTGGACGCGGTGCGCGGCACGGTGCATGAGTGCCTGTGGGCATTTGCCGCCAGTGACCTGGCCGTCTCGCGGAACGACGGTGCGATCGTAGCCCGGCAACCGACCTGGTTGTGCCCGCTGCCGCTGGTGCCTGGCACCCCGGTGGAGGCCTTCCATGCAGCGCTGGCGGCCCGTAATCCGCTGCATGATCCGTTGCCCGGCACGTCGGAGAGCACCTATGACGGGCTGACCGGCTGCATCCACTGATGCGAACGTGACTGATTCTCATTAACGGAGTAGCATGCGCGGCGCCTTCCGTCTGTCGTCCCGTTCTGCGCATGTCCTCCAATGCCGCCTCCCTTACCGAACTGCTGATCCGTGAGCGGCCGGCACTGCTGCGCCGGGTGCAGCGCATCCTCGGCGGCGACAATGGCGCCGAGGATGTGATCCAGGCGGTGTGGTTCAAGGCCCGTGGGGTCGACGACAGCCAGGCCATCGACAACCCGCGGGCCTATCTGTACCGGCTGGCCGCCAACCTGGCCACCGACCACGGCCGCGAATCGACCCGGCGCAACCGTCTGCTGGCCGACCACTACCTGTGGGGGCCGGACGAGGTCATCTCGACCGAGGAACAGGCCATGGCACAGGACGAGCTGCAGCGAGTGCTTGATGCGGCGGGGCACTTGCCGGAGCCGACCCGCACCATCTTCCGGCTCAACCGCCTGCAGGGCCTGACCCAGGCCGGGATCGCCCGCCGCCTCGGGGTGTCGGTGACCACCGTCGAGAACCATGTACGCACGGCGCTGCAGCGGCTGGCGTGGGCACGCAGCGGCCGATGACCGGCCCGGCTTGGGGCTGGCCCTCACTGGAACGTCTTGATCACTGGACCGTGGATGCGGTCTAGTTCCTCCGCCCGCGCTTGAATGCGCCTGTCCGCCAGCCGATGAGCCCGCCGAACACGCTGCCCGCCGCCAATGACGATGCCCTGGCCGAACAGGCCCGGGGCTGGATCGCGTGGCTGGCCTCGGGTGACATCGGCGAGGGGCGCATGCGCGAGTTCGAGCGCTGGCTGGCACAACCCGGGCACCGCCGTGCCTTCGAACACGAGCGCGCGCTGTGGCGCAGTGTCGGGCCACGCCCGCAGGTCCAGCCCGCCGAACGCCCGCGGCCGCATCGAATGCGCTGGGCGATGGCCGCTGCAGCCGCGCTGGCGATGCTGGTGGCATGGCCGGAGGCCTGGTTGCGGCTGCAGGCCGACCATCGCAGCACGCACGTCGCGCAGAACGTGCAATTGCCCGATGGCAGCCGCGCAGTGCTGGATGCGGACAGTGCGATTGCCGTGCGCTTCAATGCACATGCACGCGAGATCGAGCTGCTGCGTGGGCGTGCCTGGTTCGAGGTCAGCCCGGATGCGCAGCGACGTTTCAGCGTGCGTGCGGGCAACGGCGTGATCGAGGACATCTCGACCGCGTTCACCGTCGCGCGCGGCGATGACCAGGTTGAAACCCAGGTCGGGCAGGGCAGGGTGCGCGTGGCCAGCCCGGCCGACGGTGGCTGGACTTATCTGCAGGTGGGCCAGCGTGCGGTCTATGGCGAGCACAGCGGCGTGACGCGCCTGCGGGATGTGGCTGCCGACAGCGTCGGCGCGTGGCGGCAGGGCGAGCTGCTGCTGGAGCAGGCCAGCGTCGCCGACGCCGTGCAATGGGTGGGGCGTTACCGCGCCGGCCCGACCTTCGTGCGCGGCGATCTATCGCAGCTGCCGGCGGTAAGCGCGGCGTTGCGCATCGACCGCCCGGAACAGGCGCTGGATGCGCTGGCCGCGACGGCTGGATTGCAGGTGACCCGGCTGCCGCTCGGCGTCGCCATCGTCCATCGGTAGAACCACGCCATGCGTGGATGAAGGTCCCAGTGTGCCGACCAACGGTCGGCACCCACCACGATCACCGGCCGGTCGGCACCTGCCGCGACCGCAAATCGCTCTTGGGGTTGCCGCGCGCCCAACCGTCTTACCCCGCGAACGTACCCGCCGCCGCCACGTACGTCGCCGTGTCCGCCCGTGTTGCGGATGACGCCGCGCCTGCGGCACCGATTACCTGACAGGTTCCCCATGTTCTACTCCCACCGCCCGGGCCACGCGCTGCGCCCGTCCCGCCTGTGCATCGCCCTGCTGGCCGCCGGCCTGGCCAGCGCCGCACCGTCCGTGCTGGCACAGAGCGCCACCGGCAACCACGCTGCCGTGCAGCGCTTCGACATTCCAGCGCAGCCGCTGGATGAAGCGCTGCGCAGCTATATGCGCCAGTCCGGCGTGCAGGTCGTGTATCCGGCCACCCTGGCCCAGGGCGTAACCTCGCGTGCGGTCAATGGCAGCCTGCCGGCCAGCGAGGCGCTGCAGCAGCTGTTGCAGGGCAGTGGCCTGGCGGTGCGCCGCGTCAGCGCAGATGCAGTCACTCTGGAAGCGGCGACGCCGGTGCAGGCCGGCAGCGGTGTGATCGTCACCGACACGCTCAGCGTGGCCGGCGACCGCGTCGACAGTGGCGCGACCAGCGACGAGGCGCGCCTGCTCGACAGCTATCGCAGTGTGGGCTCCACCACCACGCTCAGCCGCACGCACCTGGAACGCTTCCGCGGCACTTCCAACGGCGACATCGTCAAGGGCGTGGCCGGTGTCACCGCCGGTGACCCGCGCGTGGGCAATGGGTTCGACGTCAACATCCGTGGTATCCAGGGCCAGGGCCGCGTGCCGGTGATCATCGACGGTGGCCAGTCCAGCATGGATACCTACCGCGGCTATGCCGGCCAGTCACAGCGCACCTACCTCGACCCGGACCTGATCTCCAGCCTGACCATCACCAAGGGCCCGAGCCTGCAGGCCAATGCCTCCGGTGGCATCGGCGGCGTGGTCGAGATGGAGACGCTGAAAATCGATGACGTGCTGCGCGAGGGGCGCGACTTCGGCGTACGCATGCGTGGCGGCCTGGCCAACGCCAGCGCCAACAACCTGCCGTCCTACAGCGCCGCGCCGCGTTCCGACCGCAGCGCCACCGGCAGCCAGTTCTTCAACGTGGCCGCAGCCGGTCACTGGGACCGCTTCGATCTGGTGGCCGCCTATGCGTACCGCGACAACGGCAACTATTTCTCCGGCAAGCACGGCTACGATGATTTCCCGCAGACCCGTCGCACGCTGGCGCCGCTGAACCCGCCGCACACCGAGGTCTTCAATACCTCGGCGCGCTCGAAGTCGGCGCTGCTCAAGGGCACCTGGCGCATCGACGATGCACAGACGCTGGAGGCCGGCTACCGCCGCTATGAAGGCACTGCTGGCGAGATCATGGCCTCGCAGATCATCCGCGTGGATCGTGACCGCATTCCACAGTGGGATCCGGGCCATGTCGACATGGACAGCTACAGCCTGCGCTACCGCTTCAATCCGGACAGCGAGCTGATCGATCTACGCGTCAATGCCGCATACACCGACACCGACAGCGTGATGTACAACAGCCTGACCGGCATCACCCCTTGGTACTTCGATCGCCGCACCGAGTGGTACGACGCGCCCAGCTTCAGCGGCGACCCCGGCTACAAGGATGCCTACCGCAATCCGCTGCGGCAGAAGCGCTTCGGACTGGATGCCAGCAACACCTCGATGTTCGATACCCGCGCCGGTGCGTTCACCCTCGACTACGGCCTGTCCTACAGTGACGAAGACATCGCACCGGGCAGCTCGGGCCCGGTCATGCACGATGACCTGGTCAACAACCGTTTCCTGCGCAATGCCGAGCGCAAGGAATACAGTGCCGTGGCCTCGCTGAAGTGGCAGCCCGATGAGCACTGGGAACTGCTGGCCGGCGGCCGCTGGAACCGCGTGGACGTGCACGACCGCAACCGCCTGGCCACGCCCGATGCCTATGAGGTGCAGGGCCAGTACCGCTACACCGAACTGCTCAATGGCAACCCGGCGCTGCCGTCGTGGCGGGCCAAGCGCATCGCGCTGCTGAACTGGTATCCGGATGCCAACGGCAACTTCACCCAGGAATCGCTGCTGGCCTCACCGTACAAGAAGGGCACGGTGGCCGACATCGGTGGCTGGAACTTCTACGACGCCGGCAAGGCGCAGGACCTGGAAGTGCCGGTCAGCTGGACGTGGTCGCAGCCGATCCGCCGCCGTGACACCGCGTTCTCGCCGACCGCCAGCGTGGCCTACCGCTTCAGCGAAGACACCATGGTCTACGTGAAGTACGCCGAAGGCACCAAGCTGCCGAGCCTGTTCGAGACCACGCTGGGCCTGTTCACCGCCGCCAAGCCAGTGGGCGAGTTGAAGCCGGAGCGCGCGCGCAGCTGGGAAATCGGCGCCAGCACCATCCGCTACGACCTGTTCGCCGCCGGCGACCGCCTGGCGCTGAAGCTGGCGTACTTCGATACCCGCATCGACGACCTGATCACCCGTGACTACCGCACGCTGTCGGCGGGCCTGATCCGAAACGTCGACCAGTTCAAGGTCTCGGGCATGGAGTTCCAGTCCAGCTATGACAGCGGCAAGGTATTTGCCGATCTGTCCGCGCACTACTACTTCAAGGCCAAGACCTGCGCGCCGGACATCGCCGCCGAGCGCCGTGCCTACGGGGCGCAACGCAGGAACGGCGAGCTGGCCAACACGCCCGACTGCGTGGACGGCGGCTTCGAGGGCTCGTACACCAATACCCAGAACCCGCCGCGCTACATGGTCAACCTGACCCTGGGCTCGCGCCTGTTCGAGGAGCGCCTGACCTTCGGCACCCGCGTGGTCCACAACGCCGGCCCGATCAGCAAGCTGGACAAGGACTGGAACGTAGGCCTGTCGGCGATCCAGCAGCTGTACCGGCCAACCACGCTGGTGGACCTGTTCGCCAGCTGGAGCTTCAACGACCAGCTCTCGGTGGAAGCCGGCGTGGACAACCTGACCGATCGTTACTACCTGGACCCGCTGGCGTTGGGCGTGATGCCGGCCCCGGGCCGCACTGCGCGGCTGGCGCTGACCTGGAAGTACTGATCGGTCGCGTATGAGCGGTGGGGTCGGACCGCCCTCGGTGGGTGCGGACCTTGGTCCGCACCGCTTCCGCCGTGCAATCGCCAGCGCCCCGCCACGCCCGGCGTCTACTTACAGCCCGGTCGCGGCCTTCACCGCATCTTCGTGCAGCGACTCGTTCAGCTCGTCCACCACGGTGGTCCATGCCGCATCGGCCTGCAGCGACTCGGACAGGAACTGGCGCTGCGCATCGTTCCAGTACGGCGCCTCGACCACTTCCACATCGGTGGCCAGCTGGTGCTCGCGGATGAAGCGGGCGATGCCCTCGGCGCTGGCGTCCAGGCCCAGCTGCAGGAACAGGTTGGTCATGCGCGGTTCGGTGGTGATCATCGTCGGTTCCTGCGGTAAGAAGGGATGCGCCATTATCGGCGCACATAGCCTTGGGGAAAGCCCCGTGGCAAACGTCTACAGCAGGACGACCCTCTTGGCATCCCCATGAACGCACACATCGCCCCTGAAGACAGCCGCAGCCTGCGGCTCAAGGCCGCCACCCGCGACAGCCACGGTGCCCTGGACAAGCGCATCATGGCCGGCGACATCTTCGCCGACCGCAGCAATTTCGCCCGTTTCCTGCGCGTGCAGTATCGCTTCCACCGCAGCATCGATGCGCTGTATGCCAACCCTGCGCTGGACGCACTGCTGCCGGATCTGGGCGAGCGCCGCCGCCTGACCCAGGTCGCGCGCGACCTGCAGGACCTGGAGCAGACCCTGCCGGGGGCTGACATCGCGGCGTTGCCGTCCGATCTGGAACTGCCCGCCGCGTTGGGGTGGCTGTACGTGGCTGAAGGCTCCAACCTGGGCGGCACCATTCTGTACAAGATGGCCGCCAGGCTCGGCCTGGACCGTGATTTTGGCGCCCGCCACCTGGCCGCGCATCCGGATGGCGCGGCGCGCCACTGGCGTGAGTTCACCGCTGCGCTGGACGCGGTACCGCTGAGTGTCGAGCAGGAGCAGCAGGTGATCGATGCCGCCGACGCCGCGTTCCGCAGCGTGCACGGCCACGTCGAAGTGGAATTCGCCTGATGCGCGGCGCGCACCCACAGGTGCAGCGCTGATGCGCTGGCTCTGGTTCGCGCTGGGCTGGCTGATGGTCGGGCTCGGGGTGATCGGCGCGTTGCTGCCGGTGATGCCGACCACCATCTTCCTGATCCTGGCCGTGGGCTGCTTCGCGCGCAGCTCGCCGAAGTTCGAGCAGCGCCTGTTGGCGCATCCGCGCTACGGCCCGTCGCTGCGGTTGTGGCGCGAGCAGGGCGCGGTATCGCGCAAGGGCAAGGCGTTTGCCAGTGCCGGCATGGCGCTGGGCTTTGCCCTGTTCTGCTGGGGCGCGCATCCGTCCTGGCGCCTGCTGTTGGGCGTGGGCCTGTTCTTCGCGGTCAGCGCCGGCTACGTGCTGAGCCGACCGGCCCCCCGGCTGGAGCCCCATCCGGTCGTGGAAGTGGACGACGCCAATGATCCGCGCGCGGCCCGTAGTCGCGCAGCGACCCCTGATGCTGATGGAAGCCGAGATGATGCTGCCTGCTGACCTGGCCCCCGTGGCCGCCCCCGCATTGACCCCGTGGGGCATGTACCTGGCCGCCGACGTGGTGGTGAAGGCCGTGATGATCGCGCTGGCACTGGCGTCGCTGTCCACCTGGACCGTGCTGTTGGCCAAGGGCTGGGAGCTGGCCCGCCAGGCCCGGCAGCTGCGCGCGGCGCGCGCGCTGTTGCTGCAGTCCGCACAGCTGCCGCCGCAGAGCGGAGAGGCAAGTCTGCAGCAGGGCACCGCACTCGCCATGCTGGACGCCGCCCGCACCGAACTGCGCCTGTCGCAGGATCTGGATAGTCGCGACGGCATCAAGGAACGCATCGCCTCGCGCCTGGACCGCATCGAACTGGAGACCGCGCGCGTGCAGCGGCGCGGCATCGGTGTACTCGCCAGCATCGGCGCGGTGGCGCCCTTCGTCGGCCTGTTCGGCACGGTGTGGGGCATCATGAACAGTTTCATCGGCATCGCACACAGCAACACCACCAACCTGGCGGTGGTTGCGCCCGGCATCGCCGAGGCCTTGCTGGCGACCGCACTCGGCCTGGTCGCGGCGATTCCCGCGGTACTGGTCTACAACCATTTCAGCCGCGTGTTGGCCGGCCTGCGGGGCCTGCTCGGCGATCTGTCGGCGGCCGTGCAGCAGCTGGTTTCGCGCGATCTTGATCGTGCCGCGCCGCGTGCCGCAGCGGCACCGCTGCGCGCGGTGCACTGAGGCGCGACGATGGCCATCAGGACCGCGTCCGACCGCGACGACACGCCGGAAGAATCGCACGAGATCAACGTCACGCCCTTCATCGATGTGATGCTGGTGCTGTTGATCATCTTCATGGTGGCGGCACCGCTGGCCACCGTGTCGGTACCGGTGCAGCTGCCGGCCAGCAGTGTCAGTGCCACGCCGCCGGAACAGGCGCCGGTGTATGTGACCGTGCAGGCCGATCTGTCGCTGCGCGTGGGCGAGCAGGCGGTGGCACGCGACGGGCTGGCCGCTGCGCTGCAGGTAGCCACCCACGGTGACACCTCGCAACGCCTGTTCCTGCGTGCCGATACCCGCGTGCCCTACGGCGAACTGATGGCAACGCTGGATGCGCTGCGTGCTGCGGGCTACCTGAAGGTGGCACTGGTTGGACTGGAGCAGGGCGCGCGATGAGCGGACTGCGGCGCTGGGCGACCAGCCTGGCGATCGTGCTGCTGGTGCATGCGTTGCTGGTCAGCGTGGCCTGCTGGTGGGCGGCGCGCGTACCGGCGGTGGCCGCCGCAGCGCCGCCCGCTGCATTGATGCTGGAGCTGGCGCCGATGGCACAGGCGCCTCCGGTGCCGCCGCGCGAGGTTGCCACTGGGCCGCTGCAACAGCAACAGCAGCGACAGGCGCCGAAACCGGCCCTGCGTGAGCAACCCAAGGCACCGGTGCAGCCGCAGGGTGACCTGCCACCGCCGCGTACGCCGGAGCCGACGCCCTCGCCGGACACCGCCGAGGCCAATGTCGCGCAGACCAGCGCACCGCCGCAGGTGGCGGCCGACGCGGCCGCACGCTACACCGCACCGCAGACCACCGCCGGCGAGCGCAGTCGCGCCGAGGCCACCTGGGAGGGGCGCCTGCTCGGGCATCTGCAGAAGCACCGGCGCTATCCACGCCAGGCCGAGCGGCTGCGCCAGGAGGGCGTGGTCTACGTGCGCTTTGCCGTGGCCCGCGACGGTGTGGTTTCGGCGGTGGTGCTGGGCCGCAGCAGCGGCTTCGCGTTGCTCGACCAGGAGACGCTGGACACCGTGCAGCGGGCCAGCCCGGTCCCCGCGCCGCCGGCCGAGGTGCCTGGCGGCCCGGTGCAGGTGATGGTGCCGGTGTCATTCTTCCTGCGCGGGCGCTGACCGCCATCTGGGTCGGATCCCTTTCCGCAGGACAGGGCTCTGACCCGAGCCGGAATTCAAGGCAGCGCGCAGGCGTTATGCTCGCGCACGACCGTCAATGGACGCGCGGAGATTGGCATGACGACACGGACGTTACGGGTGCTGGCCTGGTGCAGCGTGTTGCTGGCTGCATGCGTGGCCGTGCTTTCGCTGGCACCGTTCACGCCGGCGATCATCTTCGCCTGGCCCTTGCTGGTGTTCGCCGCCTTCTGCATCTGGCGTGGCGCGTGGCTGCCCGGCGCACTGTGTGCGTGGCTGGCTTCGCTCGCTTTCATCGGCAGCCCGCTCAGCCTCTTCGATGGCTGGGACCGGCCGATCCATGCCTGCTGGATGATCGTCGTGGTGCTGCTTGTCATCCGATGGATGAGGCGGTCGCGGCCGTAGCGTCGAGCCTGCTCGACGCTACGGGTTCATGCATGGCGTGGATCTACAACATAGGCACCAGCAGCAGCGCCACGATGTTGATGATCTTGATCAGCGGATTGATCGCCGGGCCAGCGGTGTCCTTGTACGGGTCACCGACGGTGTCGCCGGTCACGGCCGCCTTGTGTGCCTCGCTGCCCTTGCCGCCGAAGTGGCCGTCCTCGATGTACTTCTTGGCGTTGTCCCAGGCGCCGCCGCCGGTGGTCATCGAGATGGCCACGAACAGGCCGGTTACGATCGTGCCGATGAGTAGACCGCCGAGTGCGCGCGGCCCCAGCAGCAGGCCGACCACCACCGGCACCACCACCGGCAGCAGCGAGGGCACGATCATTTCGCGGATCGCTGAGCGGGTCAGCATGTCCACCGCCTTGTCGTACTGCGGCTTGCCGGTGCCCTGCATGATGCCGGGGATCTCGCGGAACTGGCGCCGCACCTCTTCCACCACTGCCCCCGCCGCACGACCGACCGCTTCCATCGCCATCGCACCGAACAGGTAGGGAATCAGGCCCCCGATCAGCAGGCCGATGATCACCGTGTGGTCGCTGAGGTCGAAGCGGAATTCCTGGCCGGGGTTGGCGGCCTGCAGGTTGTGGGTGTAGTCGGCGAACAGCACCAGTGCGGCCAGTGCAGCCGAGCCGATCGCATAGCCCTTGGTCACTGCCTTGGTGGTATTGCCCACCGCATCCAGCGGATCGGTGATGTCGCGGATCTCCGAGGGCAGCTCGGCCATTTCGGCGATGCCGCCGGCGTTGTCGGTGATCGGTCCGTAGGCATCGAGCGCGACGATCATGCCAGCCATCGACAGCATCGCGGTGGCGGCGATGGCGATGCCATACAGGCCACCCAGCGCGAACGCACCCCAGATCGCTGCACACACGGCCACCACCGGCAGCGCGGTGGACTTCATCGAGATGCCGAGGCCGGCGATGATGTTGGTGCCGTGGCCGGTGGTCGACGCCTGCGCCACGTGCTGCACCGGCTTGTACTGGGTGCCGGTGTAGTACTCGGTGATCCACACGATCAGGCCGGTCAGGACCAGGCCGATCAGCGCGCATCCATACAGCGCGATGGGACCATGCACATTGTCGGCCATCAGCCCGGTGGTGATCGGGTAGAACGCGATCGCGGCCAGCACGCCGGAGACGATCACGCCCTTGTACAGCGCGCCCATGATCGAGCCGCCAGGCTTCACCTTGACGAACAGCGCACCGATGATCGAGGCGATGATCGACACACCGCCCAGCACCAGCGGATACAGCACGGCATTGGCGCCCGCCTCGGCCAGCATCAGGCTGCCCAGCAGCATCGTTGCGATGACGGTGACCGCATAGGTCTCGAACAGGTCGGCGGCCATGCCGGCGCAGTCGCCGACGTTGTCACCGACGTTGTCGGCGATCACCGCCGGGTTGCGCGGGTCATCCTCGGGAATGCCGGCTTCCACCTTGCCGACCAGATCGGCGCCGACGTCGGCGCCCTTGGTGAAGATGCCGCCGCCCAGACGCGCGAAGATCGAGATCAGCGACGAACCGAACGCCAGACCGACCAGCGCGTGCAGCGCCTGTTCCATCGGCAGGCCCATCCGCAGCAGCAGTGCGTAATAGCCGGCCACACCCAGCAGGCCCAGGCCGACCACCAGCATGCCGGTGATCGCACCGCCGCGGAAGGCGACGTCCATCGCCGCACTGATGCCATGGCGTGCGGCCTCGGCGGTGCGCACGTTGGCGCGCACCGACACGTTCATGCCGATGTAGCCGGCGGCGCCGGACAGCACCGCGCCGACCGCGAATCCAATCGCGGTATACCAGCTGAGGAACACCCCGACCAGCACGAACAGCACCACGCCGGCGATGCCGATGGTCAGGTACTGGCGGTTGAGGTAGGCACGCGCACCTTCCTGGATCGCGGTGGCGATCGCGACCATGCGCTCATTGCCGGTGGGTTGGCGCAGGATCCAGCGCGCCGAGACGATTCCGAACAGGATCGCGAGAATGGCGCAGCCCAGCGCCAATGAAAGCCCGTGACGTTCCAGCATTAGACCCCTCCGCAGAATGGATGTAGGCATCCAGTGGCGATGAACGGCACCACGAGGGGGACGACGGGCTGCAGCTTGGAACCAACCCGTACCGACCTTGGCGGTCGTCCGACGTATGGCGGTGTTCAGCATTCCCTGGTGCCCGCAGTATGCGTGCCGCCACTTGTAGAGTCGAGCCATGCTCGACTGGCCTCTACGAGCCGCACCTCGTGATCCTGTGGGCGCCCTCAAGACGGAACGCATCGCCATGCGCGCGGGCCCTGCCGCCGGGCCATGGGCACGATTCGAGAGCCATCAGGCCTTTGCGCCCCGTTAAGCCAGTCTCTGCAAGCCTGCGCACAGTCCCGTAGGAGATCCCACATGCGCCTGTCCCTGTTGATGCTTGCCGCCCTGGTCCCGTCCGTGCCGGCATTCGCCGCGGAAACCCCGGAACTGCAGCGTGCCGTGGGCGTGCCCCAGGCGGTGGGTGCGGTGCATACATTGCGCCAGATCCCCGAGGCCTGCGCGCGGCTGGAAGGTGTGTTCACCGGCGACGCCGCCGCGCCCTACCGCTTCTCCGCCGTGCGTACCAGCGAACAGTGCCAGCCACGCGCGCGCTTCGTCGATTACACCAAGGCGCAGCCAAGTGCGGACAAGGGCTGGAAACTCAACGATGTGATCCGCGTGCCGAGCGCGGCGTGCCCGGCCCAACAGGCAGTGGTGCGGGTGTGGCGCCTGCCGTCGAGCAACAAGGTCGAGCTGGACGGCCAGGGCCAGTCGCGCATCTATCTGGAAGAGGCGAAGAAGCAGGCGGCTGCCGGCCAGATTCCGCAGGTGACGATGTTTGCCGCGCAGCTGCAGATGGAAGGCAAGGCCTGTAATTGATACAGGTGGGTGCCGACCGTTGGTCGGCACCGATGCCGCATCCACGCACGGCGCGGATCTACTGCGGCGCGCCATCATTCTCCGGCCAGCTTCGCTCCCCGCGCTACCAGCAACTCGCGCAATGCCTTGCGGTGGCAGTGCGCCTCATCCTCGCAGTAGCACCCCACGCTGAGGTCGCTGTGCTGCGACATCGCAGCCAGCAGGTCCAGCGCGTGGGCCGCATCCGGGGACTTCATCTCAGCCTTGTAGTGGCGGAAGAACGCGTTCCAGTCGGCGGCCGTTTTCGCCTCGTGCGCCTGCTTCACCAGTGCCGCGCTGGGTGACAGGGTCGGGAACCAGACGTCGTACCAGTCCTGCCGGGCGAACTCGCTGCGCGGCACGCCGCGCGGCGGGCGCCGCACGGTACCGATACGCAGCCCCTCGCCGGGTTGGCGTGGCGTTCCCAGTCGAACAACGCGCAAGGCCATGATGATCTCCAGGCGGGGCGTCCATCATCCTGCGATGCTCGTGCGCCAGGCGTGAACCGCTGTGGAAAGGAAAATGCCCGGGCGCCTGCGCACCCGGGCATTTTCCCCATGCCTGCAGCAATCAGTTGCCGCGGCAGTCCTTCAGCCACAACACGCGTCCCACCTGGTCATAGCTGTCGACCACGCCGGTCAGCGTCACTTTCTCGCGCGGGCGCAGGGCCAGCGCATACGCGGCCTGGTTGGCTGCGAACGAGCAGGAAATGGCCACGCGCTCAAAGTCGATGCTGCCATCGCTGGGCAGGTCGAAGCTGGTGTTGTAGGTGCCGCCACTGCGCAGCACGGTGGTGATGCGACCGGTGATGGCGTAGGTCTTGCCCTTGTAGCGCGGCTCGATCGCGGCCGGGTTGTCCTTGTTCTGGTTGCGCAGCTGGAAGCCAAAGCGGTCGGCGGCGATCGTTACCACCGACGCCTGCGGAGTGGCCTTGGCCGCCTGTTCGCCAGCCTTGCCCGGCTTGACCTGGTTGAGCAGCTTGCACATTTCTTCGCGCACGCCATCGGCCGAGGCAATGGCGCCCTTGTTGACCTTCACCACCATGCCGACGGTACCCTGGCCGCCTTCGGAGGTGGCACTGATGATCATCGGGATCGGCTTGTGGGCCAACGATTCCGGCTCTTCGATCAGCATCGAGCCGCCTTCCACGTCCTCGCTGAGGACATCCATGTTGGCGTTCTTGGCGATCACCCGCATCTGGCCGATGGCACTGGCCACGGTCAGGTCCGGATGGGTGACCGATGAAGTGAAGGTCGTGCCGACGAAGGGGTTGCCCTTCTTCTGGAAGTTGCTTTCGCAGGTCGCAGCGAAGGCGGGTGCGGCGGCACCGCACAGCAGCGCGGCGATCAGGATCGGGTGCTTCATGGTTACAGTCCTTGTGAAATGGCAGCACAGGCCCGGGCCACGTGGCCGGGCAGCGTCGAATCTGGCTTGCGGCGGCCCCTTTGCCCCGGGCCGGAGCCCGATTGTGGGGCGCTTCGGTGGTCTCCGCAATGCGCCCTGTGCTCCGCACAGGGCGCAGGTGCACCTCAGCCTTCGAAGGCCGGCAGCTTCTGCTTCACCGCCACGTTCTTCAGGGTGACGTACTTGGGCAGTCCATCGGTGCCATACGGCAGCGGGGCTTCGCCCTTGATCAGCGGCGACAGGTAGGCGCGCGCCTTGGCGGTGATGCCGAAGCCGTCGCGGCGGATGAAGCCGGCGGGCATCTTCTTTTCATGGTTGGCGATCTTCGACAGCGGCGCCGCTTCGATCTTCCAGCGGTACGGTGCGTCGCTGCTGCGCACGATCACCGGCATCACGCCGTTCTGGCCCTTCAGCGCCAGCTGCACCGCGGCCTTGCCGACCGCCTGCGCCTGCTCCCAGTCGGTTCTGCTGGCCAGGTGGCGGGCCGAGCGCTGCAGGTAATCGGGCAGGGCCCAATGGACCTTCAGGCCCAGCTGGTCCTTGACCCGCCCGGCCAGGTGCGCGGCCACGCCGCCCAGCTGCGAGTGCCCGAACGAGTCCTTGCCGCCACCGGCATCGGCGACGAAGCGGCCATCGGCGGTGGCGATGCCTTCCGACGCCACCACCACGCAGTAGCCGACGCGCTCGACCACGGCCTTGACCTTGGCCAGGAACGCCGCCTCGTCATAGGCGCGTTCGGGCAGCAGGATGATGTGCGGCGCCTCGTCATCGCCGTTGCCGGCCAAGCCGGCGGCCGCGGCCAGCCAGCCGGCGTGGCGGCCCATGGCCTCGTAGATGAAAACGCGGGTGGAGGTCTCGGCCATCGCCGCCACGTCCAGCGCCGCTTCGCGCACCGAGACGGCGGTGTACTTGGCCGCCGAGCCGAAACCGGGGCAGGTGTCGGTCACTGCCAGGTCGTTGTCGATGGTCTTGGGCACGCCGATGCAGGTCAGGTCGTAGCCGGAGGCCTTGGCCAGCTGCGAAACCTTCAGCGCGGTGTCGGCCGAGTCGTTGCCACCGTTGTAGAGGAACCAGCGCACGTCATGCGCGCGCAGCACCTCCAGCAGCCGGTCGTAGCGGGCGCGGTCGGCGTCCAGCGATTTCAGCTTGACCCGGCACGAGCCGAAGGCGCCGCCCGGGGTATGGGCCAGCGAGCGGATCGCGGCCGCGCTCTCCCTGCTGGTGTCGATCAGCTCTTCGCGCAGGGCACCGAGGATGCCGTTGCGGGCGGCCAGGACCTTGATGCCCTTGGCCCGGGCCTGCTCGATCACCGCCGCCGCCGTGGCGTTGATGACCGCAGTAACACCGCCGGACTGGGCGTAGAGGAGGGTACCGTTGCGCATGCGTCTACCTGCTCGGGGGAAAGGACATTGCAGGGACATTACCCGGATGCGGTAAAGTGGCGCTATTGCGGTGCAGCGATACCGGCCCGTCCGGGACGCGAACCTTCTTTGTTTTCAACACGTTGGAGTCAGGTCAATGCGATTGGTTCTGTTGGGACCGCCCGGTTCGGGCAAGGGGACACAGGCGACGCGCCTGAAGGAAAAGCTGGGGATCGCCCACATTTCGACCGGTGACATGCTGCGCGCGGAAATCGCCGCGGGCACGGAACTGGGCAAGCAGGCCAAGACGGTGATGGATGCCGGCAACCTGGTGTCGGACGACATCCTGCTGGGCATGCTGGAGTCGCGCCTGACCCAGGCTGATGTCGCCAAGGGCTTCATCCTCGATGGCTACCCGCGCAACGTGGCCCAGGCCAATGCGATGGACGGCCTGCTGGCCAAGATCGGCCAGCCGCTGGACGCGGTGGTGCAGCTGGACGTGCCCACCGAACTGCTGGTGGACCGCATCGCCGGCCGCGCCAAGGAGCAGGGCCGCGCCGATGACAACCCGGAAGCGGTGCGCCAGCGCCTGCAGGTCTACAACGAGCAGACCGCCCCGGTGGTGGACTTCTACGCTGGCCGCGGCACCCTGGCCCGGGTTGACGGCGTCGGTGAGCTGGACGAGATCGAAGCCCGCATCCTGGCGGCGATCAACGCCTGACCTGGCGGGGCCGGCGTGCTGCCGGCCGCACGGGCGCAGAAAAAACACAGGCCTGGTCCGTGAGGATCAGGCCTGTGTCGTTTGATAGGCGCCAGCAGAGGGCTTGCTCAGGGCCCCGCAGCATGAGCTCCCTTGGGGATGGCCTCTTGGGGAGTAGGACCGGTTCGGGTACTGCGGCTGGCAGTTCGAATTGTGTCCGGGTTCACAGAACATCGCTATCGGGATTTCCCTGACAGATGATTGGAGTTTCCTCACATCCTGTGTAGGACTTGTCTTACCCAAGAGCGGACATTGGCCCTATACAGCCGTCATCGGTCACAATCCTCGGTCATGAGCAGCGTACATATCCTTGCAATTGCCGGCACCTTCATGGGCGGCGTGGCCGCCCTGGCGCGGGAACTGGGCCATACGGTCAGCGGCAGTGACCAGGCCATCTATCCGCCGATGTCCACCCAGCTCGAGCAGCTGGGTATCACCCTGGACCAGGGCTACCGCGCCGACAGCGTGCCACCGGGCACCGACGAGGTGGTGATCGGTAACGCACTCTCGCGCGGCAATGCCGCCGTTGAGGCCGTGCTCGACGCCGGCCAGCGCTATATCTCCGGTGCGCAGTGGCTGTCCGAGCAGGTGCTGCCGGGCCGCGACACGCTGGCCGTGGCCGGCACCCACGGCAAGACCACCACCACCACCATCCTCACCTGGCTGCTGGAAAGTGCCGGTCGTTGTCCCGGTTTCCTGATCGGCGGCGTGGCCGAGGATTTCGGCGTCTCCGCCCGCCTGGGCCAGGGCCGTGAGTTCGTGGTCGAGGCCGACGAGTACGACACCGCGTTCTTCGACAAGCGCAGCAAGTTCGTGCACTACCGGCCGCTGGTGGCCATCCTCAACAACCTCGAATACGACCACGCCGACATCTTCCCGGACGTGGCCGCGATCCAGCGCCAGTTCCATCACCTGGTGCGCACGGTGCCGGCGCGTGGCCGACTGATCGTCAACGGCGAGGATCAGCATCTGGCCGAAGTGCTGGCGATGGGGTGCTGGACCCCGGTTGAGCGTTTCGGATTCGATCCGTCGCTGGAATGGCATGCCGAGCTGCTGGCTGCCGATGGCAGCGCGTTCCGCGTGCATCACCGCGGGCAGGCACTGGGTGATGTGCAGTGGTCGTTGCTGGGCCGCCACAACGTGCTCAACGGCCTGGCGGCGCTGGCAGCCGCACATGCGGTGGGTGTTGCGCCGGCCGAGGTGATCCCGGCGCTGGCGCGCTTCCGCAGCGTCAAGCGCCGCATGGAAGTGATCGGCAGCCATGAGGGCATCACCGTCTACGACGATTTCGCCCACCACCCGACCGCAATCGCCACCACGCTGGAAGGGCTGCGCGCCAAGGTGGGCGATGCGCGCATCGTGGTCGCGATGGAGCCGCGCAGCAATTCGATGCGGCTGGGCGCACACGCGCAGGCGCTGGCACCCTCGCTGGCGCTGGCCGATGAAGTGGTGTTCCTGCATCGCCCGGAACTGGCCTGGGATGCGGCCGCGGTGATCGCCGCGGTGCGCGGCGAAGCGCACGCGGTGCCCGATACCGACGCGCTGCTGGCGCAGCTGCAGGCCAGCGCGCGCAGCGGCGACCACGTGGTGTTCATGTCCAATGGGGGCTTCGACGGCGCACCGCGCCGCTTCCTTGCCGCGCTGCAGGCCCGATGAGCGTCGACGGTTCACTGCCGCTGTTTCCGCTGCACACCACGCTGGTACCGGGTGCGACGGTGGGCCTGCGCGTGTTCGAACGCCGTTACCTGGACCTGGTCCGCGACAGCGGCCGCAGTGGTGAGGGCTTCGGTGTCTGCCTGATCCTGGATGGCCAGGAAGTGGGAGCCCCGGCAACGCCGGCCGCCTACGGCGTGCAGGTGCGCATCGAAGACTTCGATGTTGGCGCCGACGGCGTGCTGCAGTTGCGCCTGCGCGGCACCCGCCGTTTCCATGTCGAGCGCACGCGCGTGCGTGACAACGGGCTGGTGGTAGCCGACGTGCGCTGGTGCGATGAAGACCCCGACGACGAACTGCGGCCGCAGCATGCGCTGCTGGCCACGGTGCTGGGGCACATCATCGAACAGGCCGGCGAGGCCTATGCACCGGCCAACCCGGCGTTGCTGGACCAGGCCAGCTGGGTCGGCTGGCGGCTGGCCGAGCTGCTGCCGCTGAGCGAGCAGCAGCGGTTGCAGCTGCTGCAGTTGGACGACCCGCACCAGCGTTTGCAGCAGTTGCTGGGCTGGATGCCGTAACAGCCTGCCCCGGGTGGTGTGCGCCCTGGTGCACACGCTGGGGTATGCGGGGAATGCCATCCACGCGTGGCGTGGATCTACTGTAGAGCCGAGCCTATGCTCGGCTTGATGGATCCCGCGAAGGCAGCCGAGCATGGGCTCGGCTCTACAGTGGGTGGCTGCGTGCCGGTGCCGGTCAGGGCGTGGTGGTCTTCAACCGCAGCACCGGCAACCCGGTTTCGCTGTGCACATCCTCGCGCTGCGGCAGGTCCTGCACGGCGTCCTTCACCGCGTTCAATGCCGGGTCGACGCCGCGCAGTGGATGCCACATGCCGATCCATTCGAAATGGCGCTGGTAGCGCAGGGTCTGCGCACTGCCCAGCCACAGTGGCGTATTGCCCGGCTGCAACTGTGCAGGGGCTGGCCACAGGCGCAGTACGTAGCGCTCATCGCGATGTGCACCCTGGCGCACCATCAACAGCGCTTCCACGCGGGTGTCCAGCGTCGCCGGCAGCACCGGCAGGTCATCGGCGCCGGTGTTCTTGTCCAGCATCAGCAGCGCCTGCTGCCAGCCGGCCTGCTCCTGTCGCTTCCAGCCGCGCGCTTCCAGTTGCGCCTGCAGCGGTGCCAACGGACCGGCCACCTGCACGTCCAGCGGCCAGCGCTGGTCGTCGTCGAACTCGTTGCGGCGCGCCGGCAGCGTGGCCCAGTCGTGCTGCCACCAGGCCTGCGTGTCCATTGCCTGCGGGGCCGGCAGGGTCGGCTCGAAGCGTTCCAGCTTCACCGGGATGTTGCGCGGTGCGTACCACATCGCGGCGACGGCGAAGACGCCATAGAACAGCCAGGCCACCGGTTTCACCCAGAACGAGCGGTTGAAGCGGCGGCGGTAGGCGATGCCCAGCACCAGCAGCCAGAACGTGCCGAACAGCATGCCGCCGATCACGTCGCTCAGCCAATGCGCACCCAGGTACAGGCGCGAGAAGCCGATCAGGCTGACCACGATGCCCGACACCAGGTACGGCCAGACGCGGGTGCGGCCGGGCATCTCACGCGCGATCAACACTGCGAAGAAGCCGAAGGTGATGGTGGCCATGGTCACCGACACCGAAGGGAAGCCGAAGCCGCTGCTGGCGTCGACCGGGCGCACCACATCCACGGTGGCACCCAGCAGCATGGTCAGCGCCAGGCCGAAGGCGAGGGCGGCCAGCCAATGTGCGGCCGCCATCCAGCGCCGGCGCCAGATCAGGTAGCCCATCGCTGCAGCGGTGGCCGGCAGTAGTACCTGCCAGGCGCCCAGCGACGCCAGCGCGGCCATCGGGTAATCGGCCAGCGGGTTACGCAGCGCCAGCATGGCCTGGTGCACCAGCAGGTCGATCGCCAGCGGCTCGCCGTGCGCGACCACCACGGTCAACAATGCGAACCAGCCCCAGCCCAGTACCAGCAGCATCAACGCCAGCATCGCCAGCGGCACCGATTCACGGCGCTTGGGATCAAGCACGCCGACGGTATAGCGGCCCAGCGTGGGGTGGCGGTTGGACCAGTCCAGCAGGCGTGCCAACCAGTTGTCCATGCGCGCGGCCGACCAGCGGTAGCCGTACAGCACGATGGCCCAGACCAGGCCGAGGATCACCGCCAGCAGGCCGACCACCACCACCAGCCGACCGGCCACCGCCGCCACCGCGTCATAGGCCTCGCCAAGAATCCAGCCGGGGGCCAGGAACAGGACCGCCCATGAAATGCTGGCGATACCACTGGCCTGTACATAGCGGCTGGCTGGCATCTTCATCATGCCCGCGATGGCGGGCACGAATGGCCGGATCGCGCCGACGTAGCGTGCCACCAGGATGCTCTTGAAGGCATTGCGGCGGAACAGGTTTTCGCCGCGGTCGAGCAGCTGCGGGTAACGGCTGAACGGCCACACGCCGCGCAGGCGGTCGCCCCAGCGGCGGCCGATCCAGTAACTGATGCCATCGCCGGCAAACGCACCCAATGCCGCAGCCGCCACCGCGTACGGCCCGGAGATCTGGCCCAGGCCGATGAACACGCCCACCGCGAACAGCAGTGGCAGCGCCGGCACGATGGCGCCAAGAATGATGACCGCATCGCAGAAGGCGATGAGGAAGATAACGGCGCCCGCCAGCACGGGGTGAGCGGCAATCCACGCGAGCGTGGCGTCGATCCATGAAGAGTCCATTGCCCGATTATAGGGGCGTGAAGGTGACTGGTTCCCAGCCGCTTGGTGACCGTTTGCAACCAGTGCCATCGCCTAGAATGGGCCCATGCCGCATACGCCCGACGCTCAACCGCATGCTTTGAAGGCCGACAGCTTCGGCCGGATCCTCCTTGTGAAAGGGCCCGATGGTCCCTTTGTGCGCCGTGATCTTGGTGCCACGCCGCTGTGGTTGCGGCTGCCTGCATGGTGGCTGGCCCGCCGCGAGGCCCGCGCGCTGCAGCACATTCACGGCATGGCCGATGTGCCGCAGCTGCTGGCCTGGAATGGCCATCACCTGGATCGCAGCTTCATGGCCGGCGACGCCATGTACCAGCGCCCACCGCGCGGCGACCTGGCCTGGTTCCGTTCCGCGCGCCGGCTGCTGCAGCAGCTGCATCGCAACGGCGTGGCCCACAACGATCTGGCCAAGGAGGCCAACTGGCTGGTCACTGAAGATGGACGGCCGGCGCTGATCGACTTCCAGCTGGCGGTGATCGGCAACCCGCGCTCGCGCTGGATGCGGCTGCTGGCGCGCGAGGACCTGCGCCACCTGCTCAAGCACAAGCGCATGTACTGCCGTGAATCGCTTACGCCGGTGGAGAAGCGGTTGCTCAAGCGCACCTCGTGGGTGCGCGAACTGTGGTTTGCTACCGGCAAGCCGGTCTACCGCTTCGTCACCCGCCGCATCCTGCATTGGGAAGACAACGAAGGGCAGGGGCCAAAGCCGTGAGCCGTGTGCAGGTGTTGACCAGCCCGCCGAGTGTGGGCAGCGTCTTGCACCCACAGCTGGCTGGCGCCGACTTCGTGCACGCCTGCCAGGCGACGACCCGTCGCGATGGGCGCTCGGCCCTGCAGGCCTACCGCGACATGGCCGCGACCATTCCCGGCTGGTTCGATGGGCTGATGGCGCTGCGCAACCACGGCATGCGCCTGCTGGGCATGAAGCATCTGGGTTCGTTGCGTGCAGTGCAGGTTGTTGAAGATCCTCAACCCGGCCAGCGGCTCGGCATCTTCACCCTGCAGTCGATGGATGACGATGCCATCGTGCTGGAAGACGACGACCGCCATCTTCGCGTGCAGCTGGCGCTGCAGTGGCAGGGCGACGTGCTGGAAGTGGCGACCGTGGTGCATACGCATAACGCCTTCGGGCGCGCGTACATGCTGCCGGTTGCGCCGGTGCATCGGTTGATCGTGCCGCATCTGCTGAAGAAGCAGGCGCAGGCGTACCGGTAGATCCGCGCCTTGCGTGGATGCGCCGGGCAGAACCGTATTGTAGAGCCGAGCCATGCTCGGCTGCATTCAATGAGCCGAGCAGGGCTCGGCTCTACAGAGGCCGGTGGCCTTACGGCGTTGCCGGCACCACCTGCTGGCCGATGAAGTTGCGCTTGGCGTCGAAGTCGTAGGCGATCTGCAACTGCCCGACATCCGGGCAGGCGTGGCAGTCGCGCAGCGGTGTGCGGTACAGCAGGCGGATGCCACCATTCTCCAACGGCGAGGCGCCGGCCGACTGCGCCGGTGCGAACGGCGTGGCTTGCGGGTTGGCCTTCAGCAGTTCCTGCACAGTGGGGTCGGCACGCAAGGTGTCGTCCAACTGCACGGCATCCACATCGATGCGCTTGCCGCTGGCATCGACCAGGCGGGTACCTTCATTGGTGTTGGCGCGGAACGGATACTCGACCGTGGCAATGCCCAGTCCTTCGTTCTCGTGCCACGCGGTCACATAGGCCAACTCACCGCCGGTGGACAACTGCTCGGCGGCGGTGATGGCCTCGGCACTGGCGCCACCGGCGCGCATCGCGTCGCGAAGGCAATCCCGGGTGGCCGCGTTCTCGCCCTGGCGGCAGGCGTTGAGGTCGCCATCCCAGACCACCGCCTCGCTCCAGCGCATCTTGCCGTCGGCGGCGGCCTTCTCCGCGCTGGGCGTGTCACCGGCGGGTGGCTCCTTGCCGGGTTCCGGCGAACGGCCCTGGCAGGCAGTCAGCAGGGCAAGCCCCAAGGCAGGCAGCAACAGGCGGGAACGGCGCATGGCGTGTACCTCGTGCGTTGTCTGGAGGCCCGAGTATCGTCAAGGGCGGGTGAACTCCGCGTCGGCGCGGCATACTAGCGGCTCATTGCATACGCTGGAGTGCGGAACGTGGGCAGTCTGCAGGGCAAAACGCTTTTCATCACCGGTGCCTCGCGTGGCATCGGCCTGGCCATCGCACTGCGCGCCGCGCGCGACGGGGCCAACGTGGCGATCGCGGCCAAGTCGTCGGTGCCGAATCCGAAGCTGCCGGGCACCATCCACACCGCCGCCGAAGCGGTGACGGCTGCAGGCGGGCAGGGCCTGGCGCTGAAGTGCGACATCCGGGAGGAAGAGCAGGTGCAGGCGGCGGTGGCGGCCACGGTCGACACCTTCGGTGGCATCGACATCCTGATCAACAACGCCAGCGCGATCTGGTTGCGCGGCACGCTGGATACGCCGATGAAGCGTTTCGACCTGATGCAGCAGGTCAATTCGCGCGGCAGCTTCCTGTGCGCGCAGGCCTGCCTGCCGTACCTGCTGCAGGCGCCGAACCCGCACATCCTGACCCTGGCGCCGCCGCCGAGCCTGGAACCGAAGTGGTGGGGCGCGCATACCGGCTACACGCTGGCGAAGATGGGCATGAGCTTCGTCACGCTCGGCCTGGCCGCGGAATTCGGCCCGCAGGGTGTGGCGGTGAACGCGCTGTGGCCGCGCACGGTGATCGCCACCGATGCGATCAACATGATTCCGGGCGTGGATGCGGCTGGCTGCCGCACGCCGCAGATCATGGCCGATGCTGCGCACGCGGTGCTGGTGCGCGAGGCGGCGGGTTTCCACGGCCAGTTCCTGATCGACGATGACGTGCTGGCGCAGGCGGGTATCACCGATCTGTCCGGCTATGCGGTGGATCCATCGCGTCCGTTGTTGCCGGATCTGTTCCTGGAGTGATCGCGCGTCGCCGGCAGAGGCCGAGGGCTGCGACCTTCGGCCTGCTGCGTTAGAATGCGCGGCTGTAATCGTTTTCAACAAGGACGTGAACCCATGTCACGCACTCTTTCCGTCGCGGCGCTGGCCGCTTCGCTGTCGATTGTCCTGGCTGCCTGCGGCAGCAAGGCGCCTGCAACCACTGGCGACGCCGGCCCTTCCAGCACGCCCGACGCCAGCGCGGCGCCGTCCGACGCACAGCAGCAATTGACCGCCAAGCTCAACGCCTACATCGGCTGCTTCAACACGCTTGATTCGAAGACCCACGGCAGCATCGAGTCCTATACGCGCTGGATCAAGGACGTCGAGGCCGGCCCGACCGGGCGCGAGACCCAGGTGTACGGTCCGTTCGAGATCAGCGACTACGACATGAAGCAGTGCGATGGCCCCGTGACCGAGGCGATGGCTGCCAAGCCGGCGCTGGCCGAGCTCGATGCCGCTGCTGGCCATTACCAGCAGGCGCTGAAGGCATTGGTGCCGATCAGCAAGGAGGCGCACGACTACTACGATCGCCAGGACTACGAAGATGACCGGTTCGCCAAGGGCAAGCAGCTGCATGCGCCCTTGATGGCCGCCTTCAAGGAGTTCGTGGCTGCCAGCGCAACGTTCAACGCCGAGCTGGAGCGCCAGAACGACGCCGCCCAGCGCGAGCAGCTCAAGGCGCTGGAACAGGCCGAGGGGCGCACGCGCGAGTACTACCGTCTGGCGATGATGCTGGAAGCCAAGGCCATCATGGATCTGATGAGCGAGGACGATTTCGACCAAGCCAAGGCGCGCGAGCGTCTGGATGCGTTCAACCGCATTTCCGACGAAGCGCATGCGAAGGTGGCTGATCAGGAGCCGGGCAAGCTGGACTGGAACAGCTTCGAGCGTGAGGCCGAGAACTTCCGGCGCGAAGGCAAGGAGCGGCTGAAGCGCGTCAGCGAGAACACGCCCTATACCGATTTCGAACGGCGCATGCTGGATTCGCCCTCGATGGCGCCGAGCGGCTCTGCCAGCAAGCTGATGCAGGAGTACAACTCGCTGGTTTTCCAGAGCAACCGCCAGTAAGCGAGAAGCTCAACGCGTTTTTTTGTCGCGATTGAGCAGGTTGATCGCGACATGACACGCCCCGCAGCCCTGAATGCCAGCACCTTCCCGAGGTGCTGGAGCGCGCGCTCGCGCCATGCAGGACGATGGCTGCAGTTTTCACTGGTGCAAGGAACTGATTTGAACGCATCCACACGCCTGATTCCCGTTCTCCTGCTCGGCGCGCTGGCCGGCTGCAACAGCCCGGCGGGGCTGGCGGTCGCCGACCCCGGGCTGGAGAAGGTGAACGCCTACATCGAGCGCTACAACGGCGTCGAACAGCCCATCCACGAAGGCTTCCAGACTTACACGGGCTGGATGAAGGACCCCAAGGCGGGGCCGACCGGCAAGGAAGCGCAGCCGCGCTCACCGGGCAAGCTGTTGTCGCACCGCGTCGAGTACTGCGGCCAGCCGCTGACCGAGGCGCTGGCAAAGACCCCTGCCACGCCGCTGGATGCACCCGCGCGACAGTACCAGCAGGCATTCCAGGCACTGAACACCCTGATCGAGCGTGCCGATGGGTACTTCACCCGCGAGGACTATCGTCGCGATGGTGGCGATGGGATGCGCAGCCAGCATGCCCCGCTGATGCAGGCCTATGCTGATTTCTTCAAAGCCAGCGAAGCGATGGATGCGGCGCTGGAAAAGAACGAGAACGATCGCCGCGCCGCCCAGCTGAAGCAGATCGAGGAAAGCGAAGGCCGCTCGCTGGCCTATTACCACCTGCGCCTTGTCGGCGATGGCAAGCAGCTGGCGATGGCGTTCCAGAGCGACGCACCGGACGTTGCGGCGTTGCGCGGCCAGCTGGCCGACTATCAGGCGCTGGTGACGGAAATCCAGAACAGTGGTGTCGGCAAGGACGACCCGATGTGGGGCTATGTGCAGCGTTCGGCCGACAAGCTGGTGCGTACCGCTGGTCGCGGTGTCGAGCGTCTGGAGCAGGGCAAGCCGATCACCGCCGATGCGTTGGCCGCCGAGCGCAAGGCGTCGGGCAGCTGGCTCACCACCGATCCTGAAGGGGCACAGTCGACGATCCTGGACGCCTACAACGACCTAGTGACCACCAGCAACCGCATGCGCTGAGGGCGATCCACACAGGGCGTGGACCCGTCCACGGCGGCACCGGGCCATGCCCGGCGCGCACCCTGCGGGGTTGGCAGTGCCGGCCGCTGGCCGGCATGTGCCTCAATGGCTGAATGCGTCCGGCAGTTCACCGCCGCACTTGCGGCAGTGCCGCGCATCCGGTTCATGCCCCTCCAGCCCGCAATGCGGGCAGCCGCGGGCATCACGGCGCGCGGCCAGTTCGGCCTCGCGCATGGTGCTGGCCAGTTCGGCGGTGTAGATGCCGGTGGGCACGGCGATGATGCTGTAGCCGATCAGGATCAGCACCGAGGTGACGAAGCGGCCGAGCACGGTCTGCGGCACGATGTCACCGAAGCCGACCGTGGCCATGGTCACCACCGCCCAGTACATGCTGGCCGGGATGTTGGTGAAGCCGTGTTCGGGGCCCTCGATCACGTACATCAGCGCACCGGCGATGATGGTGATGGTGATCACCGTGAACAGGAACACCAGCACCTTGCGCCGGCTGCGCCACAGTGACGTCATCAGGACGCCGCTTTCCTCGATGTAGCGGGTCAGCTTGAGGATGCGGAACACCCGCAGGATGCGCAGCGCGCGCACCACCAGCAGGCTCTGCGCACCCGGGATGAACATCGACAGGTAGGCGGGCAGGATCGACAGCAGGTCGATGATGCCCCAGATGCTCACCGCGTAACGCAGCGGGCGCCTGACAACCGCCAGGCGCAGCAGGTACTCGGCGGTGAAGATGATCGTGAAGCCCCATTCCAGGATGTACAGGCCGGTGGACCATTCGGCATGCAGGTGCTGCACGCTGTCGATCATCACCACCAGGATGCTGGCGACGATCGCCACCACCAGGATCAGGTCGAAATTGCGCGAAGGGCGGGTGTCATGGCGGTAGATGATGTCGAACCACCGACGGCGCCAGCCGGTCTCGGTGGCGGGGTTGAGCTGGGGGGCGGAAAACGGTCGCATGGGCGCATTGTGCCGCAGGGGTTCCGGCGCGAGAATGGGCGTTCCTGAACCCTGCCGACTGCCATGACCGCCGCGACCGATCCGCTGATTTCCCTTTCACACTACTACCTGCCGGTCTACAAGCCCCGCCAGGTGGTACTGGAGCGCGGCCAGGGCGCCCGCGTGTGGGACAGCCAGGGCCGTGAGTTCATCGATCTGGCCGCCGGCATCGCCGTGTGTGGCCTCGGCCACAACGATCCGGACCTGGTGGCCGCGCTGGTCGAGCAGGCCGGCAAGCTCTGGCACACCAGCAACGTGTTCTACAGCGCGCCGCCGCTGCACCTGGCCGAGGAGCTGGTCAAGGCCAGCCGCTTCGCCGAGCGCGTGTTCCTGTGCAATTCCGGCGCCGAAGCCAACGAAGTGGCGATCAAGATGGTCCGCAAGTGGGCCTCCAGCCAGGGGCGCCCGGCCGACAAGCGGGTGATCATCACCTTCCGCGGCAGCTTCCACGGTCGCACCCTTGGCGCGGTGACCGCTACTGCCCAGCCGAAGTACCAGGAAGGCTACGAGCCGCTGCCCGGTGGCTTCCGCTACATCGATTTCAACGATGAGGTGCAGCTGGAAACCGCGATGGCCGCCGGTGACGTGGCGGCGGTGATGCTGGAGCCGATCCAGGGCGAGGGCGGTGTGATGCCGGCCAAGTCCGGCTTCCTCAAGCGCGTGCGCGAACTGTGCGACCAGCACAACGCATTGCTGGTGCTGGACGAGATCCAGGCCGGCATGGGCCGCACCGGCACGCTGTTCGCGCACTGGCAGGACGAGGTGGTGCCGGACATGGTCACCCTGGCCAAGGCACTCGGTGGCGGCTTCCCGATCGGTGCGATGCTGGCCGGCCCGAAGGTGGCCGAAACCATGCAGTTCGGTGCGCACGGCACCACCTTCGGTGGCAACCCTCTGGCCGCTGCGGTCGCACGCGTTGCGCTGCGCAAGCTGGCCTCGGCGGAGATCGCCGCCAATGTCAGCCGCCAGTCGAAGGCGCTGCGCGATGGCTTTGCGCGCATCAACGAAGAATTCGGCGTGTTCAGCGACGTGCGTGGCCGCGGCCTGATGCTGGGCGCGGTGCTGGGCAAGGACTTCGCCGGCCAGGCCGGGGCGATCCTCGACCATGCCGCCGAGCAGGGCCTGCTGACCCTGCAGGCCGGCCCGGACGTGCTGCGCTTCGTGCCGTCGTTGAACATCACCGACGAAGAAGTGGCCGAAGGCCTGAAGCGCCTGCGCGCGGCGATTGCTGCGTTCATTGCCGCGCGCTGAGGCCGGCAGTAATAGCTGTAGAGCCGAGCCCATGCTCGGCTGCTGTTCCTGCGATGAGCCGAGCATGGGCTAGGCTCATCAGTGGTTCACGCAATCCGATAGCGCTTCAACACCTTGCCCAATCCCCGGCCATCGCGCACGGTTTCCGCGTGCAGGCCGGCAGCGCGCGCGCCACGCACATTGGCGAACAGGTCATCGACGAACAGCGCGCGCGAAGGCGCCACGCCCAGCGCTTCCAGCGTGCGCAGAAACACCGCCGGCGCAGGTTTGCGCAGGCCGAACTCCGCACTGCAGAACACGCGGCCCTGCAGCGCAGGGAACAGTTCCGGTAGCAGGGTGGGCAATGCCTGCTGCATCAGTGCGCCGTTGTTGGTCAGCACCGCGATTGGCAGTTGCAGGGCCTGCAATCGTTGCAACACGGCCGCCTGAGGATGGCTGGCGGCCCGTCGCGCCGCGGTCCATGCAGCCACATCGACAGTCGTGCCCAGAAGCTCTCCCAGCTGCGCCAGATAGGCCGGGCCATCAAGCGTGCCATTGTCATGCGCTGCTTCCAGTCCGCTGTCATACAGCGCGGCCTGTACGGCGTGCGTCGGAACATCCAGCGCCTGCGCCAGATACAGCACGCGCTGCGCGCGCTGGTACTGCACCAGCACGCCATCCACATCCAGCAGCAACAGGTCGATCCGCATCGGCCGAGCATGCCATTGCGATGAGTGCGCGGGAAACCCTGGAGCTGCCATGCGACAGACGGTCGCAGCCGGGCGGGCATAGGCCTGCCTAGAATGGCGCTCGAATCCGCAGGAGATGCAACGATGAAGGCTTGGGTGGTGGCAGTGGGACTGGGCGCGCTGATGCTGGCGCCGTCGGCGATGGCGCGGGTGTGTGCGGTGAGCATCGACAGCACCGACCAGATGAGCTTCAGCAGCCGCGAGATCAAGGTCGCCGCCGACTGCACCGCCGTAGACCTGACCCTGCGCCACACCGGCAAGCTGGCCGCTACCGCGATGGGCCACAACTGGGTGCTGACCCGCACTGCCGATTACCAGCCGGTGGCGATGGCGGGCATGCGCATGACGCTGGCCGACAGCTACCTGCCGAAGGCCGACAAGCGCGTGCTGGCGCACACCAAGGTGATTGGCGGTGGTGAGACCACGCGTGTGCGTTTCTCTACCCAGGGCCTGCAGAAGGGCGGTGACTACACCTTCTTCTGCTCGTTCCCCGGCCACTTCGCGATGATGAAGGGCAAATTCGTCTTCGGTTGAAAAAAAGGGGACGGAGGGGATTAAGTCGTTTGTGCACAAACGACTTAATCCCCTCCGTCCCCTTTTTGCGATCAGCCCTTGGCGGCCTTGAACGCCACGCGTGCTGCGGCCAGCGTCGCCTCGATCACGGCATCGTCGTGGGCGCTGGACAGGAAGCCGGCCTCGTACGCCGACGGGGCCAGGAACACGCCCTGCTCCAGCATCGCGTGGAAGAAGCGGTTGAACGCCGGGATGTCACAGGCGGTGGCCTGCGCATAGGTCTCCACCTTCTCGCTGGTGAAGAACAGCCCGAACATCGCACCCACGCAGGTGGTGGTCACGGCCACACCGGCGTCGGCGGCGGCCGCTTCCAGACCCGCACACAGGCGTGCGGTGCGCTCGGCCAGGTCGGCGTGGAAACCCGGCTGCTGGATCAGCTCCAGCATCGCCAGGCCAGCGGCCATTGCCACCGGATTGCCGCTCAGCGTACCGGCCTGGTAGATCGGGCCGGCCGGGGCGATCTGCTGCATCAGCTCGCGACGACCGCCGTAGGCGCCCACCGGCATGCCGCCGCCGATGATCTTGCCGAAGGTGGTCAGGTCCGGGGTGATGCCGTAGTGCGCCTGCGCACCGCCGAGGGCGACGCGGAAGCCCGTCATCACTTCGTCGAAGATCAGCAGCGCGCCATGCTTCGTGCACAGCGCACGCAGGTGTTGCAGGTAGCCCTCGCGCGGCGGGATGCAGTTGGCGTTGCCGACCACCGGTTCGATGATCAGGCCGGCGATGTCGCCACCCTGCTGTTCGAACAGGGCGGTGGCCGCTTCGAAGTCGTTGTAGGGCAAGGTCAGGGTCAGTTCGCTCAGCCCGGCTGGGACGCCCGGCGAGGTCGGCATGCCCAAGGTCAGCATGCCGCTGCCGGCCTTGACCAGGAACGAGTCGCCGTGGCCGTGGTAGCAGCCTTCGAACTTGACGATGCGGTTGCGGCCGGTGGCGCCACGCGCCAGGCGGATCGCCGACAGCGTGGCCTCGGTGCCGGAGTTGACCATGCGCACCATCTCGCACGATGGCACCAGGCGGGTGATGGTTTCGGCCATGGTCACTTCGGCCGCGCACGGCGCACCGAAGGACAGGCCGTTGTCGATCGCCTTCTTCACCGCCTGGCGCACGGCCGGGTGGTTGTGGCCGACGATCATCGGGCCCCAGGAACCGACGTAGTCGATGTAGCGGTTGCCGTCGACGTCGTACAGGTAGGCGCCATCGGCGCGTTCGACGAAGAACGGCTCGCCGCCGACCGACTTGAACGCGCGCACCGGCGAATTGACGCCGCCCGGCAGCAGCTGCTGGGCGCGGGAGAACAGGGCGTGGGACTGGTCGTGGTTCATGGGGCTTTCCTGGGCGTTACGCGAACTGGGCGAGGAAGGCGCGCTGGGTCGCGACCGGGTCCTGCGCGGCGTAAATGCCGCTGACCACGGCCACCAGGTCGGCGCCGGCGTCGATGATGGGACCGACATTGTCCGGCGTCAGCCCGCCGATCGCCACCCGTGGCACGCCCAGTGCGGCGCTCTGCCGCAGCAGGTCGGTATCCGCGCGGCTGGTGGTGACCTTGGTAGTGGTAGGGAAGAACGCGCCGAAGGCCACGTAGCTGGCACCGGCGGCCACGGCCTTCTCGGCATTGGCCAGCTGGTCGTAGCAGGAAGCGCCGATGATGGCCTCGGCGCCGAGCAGCGCACGCGCGCTTGGGATGTCACCGTCGGTGCCGCCCAGGTGCACGCCAGCCGCGCCCACCGCCTTCGCCAGCGCCGGGTCGTCGTTGATGATCAGCGGTACGCCGTAGTGTGCGCACAGCGCCTGCAGGGCGGTGGCCTGTTCCTGCCGCAGCGCGTCGTTGGCGGTCTTGTTGCGGTACTGCAGCCAGGTGGCGCCAGCGGCCAGCAGCGGCGCGGTACGGGCCAGCAGGCGCGCGGTATCGGGCTCGTCCGGGGTGATCAGGTAGACGCCGCGGGGCGCCGGGGAAGCAGAAGTCATCGATGGCTACCGGTGAGTGGACCGCGATGGGACAATGGCGGCCCGTGAATCCAGCCCTGATTATCCGATGAGCGATGCCACCCCCACCACCTTGCGCACCTGGATGTGCGTGGTCTGCGGCTTCCTGTACAGCGAAGCGGAAGGCTTGCCGGAGGAGGGCATCGCGCCGGGGACGCGCTGGGAGGACATCCCCGAGACCTGGACCTGCCCCGATTGCGGGGTGGCCAAGGCCGATTTCGAGATGGTCGAAGTCGATTGACCGGTAGGGCCTGCAGGCCCTTCTGTGGGTGCGGACCGTTGGGGTGGGTGTGGACCGTTGGTCCACACACCGACGCCCTCAATGCAGCCGCGGCATCGGCCCGCCGAGGTCGATCAGCTTCTCGCGCAGCCACTGCGCGTCGCTGGCTTCCGGGTTGCGCTTCAGGTACTGGCCCAGATCGTGGCGGGCACCGGCCAGGTACTCCAGCTGCAGGTAGGCCAGGCCGCGGTCGCGCAGCGCATCGTCCTGCTCCGGGGCCAGCTTCAGCAGGCGGTCGGCACTGCGCGCGGCGCGGTCCCACTCGCCGGCTTCGGCATACACGCCGTGCAGGTTGCGCAGCATGCGCATCAGGATCGCGCGCGCGGGTGCCGGGTCGAGGATCTGCGCCAGCACCTGGTCGTCGGGCATCTGCCCGCCCAGGTGTGACTTGGCGCGTTCGCGCAGTTCGTCCACGTCCAGCGGGCGACCACCATTGAACGGGTCCATCACCAGCACGCCGTCGTCCACCGGCAGGCGCACCAGGAAGTGGCCGGGGAAGGACACGCCGTCGAGCGGGATCCCCAGCCGTCGCGACACTTCCATCTGCACCAGCGCCAGCGAGATCGGGTTGCCCAGCCGCCGCTCGAACACCTGGTTGAGATAGCTGTTGCGCGGATCGTAGTACTTGTCGTGGTCGCCGCTGTAGCCCAGCTCGTCGAACAGGTGGCGGTTGATCGCCGCCATCTTCAATGGACTGTTGTCGATGCTCTCCACTTCCGAGCGGAGGTGGTCGACGTGGCTCTGGATCAACGCGTCGTAGGTCGACGGCTGCAGATCGGGGTATTCATCGCGCGCGATCAGCAGCGCGGTCGGCAACAGTGGCAGCGCCTCGTCTTCGAGGTCGGCCAGTGCATCCCAGTCGGGGAGTGTGATCCGGTCCTGCATGGCCACAGACTGGCGTCATTCGCAGGCGGTTTCAAGCGGTGTCGCGTGAAAAATCCGGGGTCAGATCCCTTTCGCGAGCGAATGGGATCTGGCCCCTGCAGGGTTGCCGGCCAGCGGCCGGCACTACTGCGCGTGCCGGGCGCAGCCCGGCCGCACCTTACTTTTCGATGCCCGGGCCGAATTTCAGCTCCGTACCGTCCTTCAACTGCAGCTTCTCGGCCTGGCCGGCGTTGAGCTCCAGCACGTAACGTGCCGGGCCACCGCTGGGGTAGGGCGGGCACATGTCGCCGGCCGAGCACGGCGGCACATCACGCTGCTGGCTGACCAGCCTGCGCTGGCTGTCGAAGTACAGGATGTCCAGCGCGATCCTGGTGTTCTTCATCCAGTACGCCTGCATTTCCTCGCGGTCGTGGATGAACAGCATGCCGTGGTCGGCTGCCATCTGGTCGCGGAACATCAACCCGCGCGCGCGGGTTTCATCGTTGGTGGCCAGCTCGACCTGGTAGCGGGCGCCATCCAGTTCGACCCAGTGGCGGGCCGCGTCGGTGGCGCAGCCAGCCAGGGCCAGCAGCGGGAGCATCAGCAGCGAACGCAACAGCGACATCGTCAGGATCCTTCGAAAGGGTCAGAGCACGACCGGCGGCTCGCCGCCGACGATCACCACATCGGCGCGGCGGCGCGCGAACAGGCCCACGCAGACCACGCCCGGCAGTTGGTTGAGCTCGCGCTCCAGCTTTTCCGGATCGGTGATCTGCAGGTTGTGGATGTCCAGGATCTGGTTGCCATTGTCGGTCACCACGCCTTCGCGCCAGGTCGGCTGGCCGCCGGTCATGTCGCGGATCTGGCGGGCGACCAGGCTGCGCGCCATCGGGATCACTTCCACCGGCAGCGGGAATTTGCCGAGCACCGGCACCTGCTTGCTCGGGTCGACGATGCAGATGAAGCGCTCGCTGGCCTCCGCGATGATCTTCTCGCGGGTCAGTGCGGCGCCGCCGCCCTTGATCAGGCACTTGTTCGGATCGCACTCATCGGCGCCGTCCACGTACAGCGACAGGTTGCCGCTGTGGTTCAGCTCGATCACTTCGATGCCGTGCTGCTTCAGGCGCGCGGTGCTCTGCTCGGAGCTGGACACGGCGCCCTTGATGCGGTGCTGGATGCGGGCCAGGGCATCGATGAAATAGGCCACGGTGGAACCGGTGCCGACACCGACGATCATGCCGTCTTCAACGTACTCGATGGCTTTCTCGGCGGCCAGGCGCTTGGCTTCGGACATGGGAGAACTCTCAGGCAGGGAATCAGGATTTCTTTTCCAGCGACAGCAGCAGCTTCCACTGCGCGGCGGTCACCGGGAACACCGACAGGCGGTTGCCCTTGGCAACCAGCGGGAAGCCTTCACCGAGCTCTTCGGCGTGCAGCTTGATCTCGTCCAGCGCGATCACCTGCTTGAGCTTGCGGTCGAAGGCCACGTCCACCAGCATCCAGCGCGGGTTCTCGCGCGTGCTCTTGGGGTCGTGGTAGTCGGATTTCGGATCGAACTGGGTGTCGTCCGGATAGGCCGTGCTGGCCACCGTGGCCAGGCCGACGATGCCCGGCACCTTGGTATTGGAGTGGTAGAACAGGATGCCGTCGCCCACCTGCATGCCATCGCGCATGAAGTTGCGCGCCTGGTAATTGCGCACCCCGTTCCAGGGTTCGACCTTGACCTTGGCCAGGTCATCGATGGAGAAGGCGTCCGGTTCGGACTTCATCAGCCAGTAGCGCTTGCGGGCGGTCATGCGTTCACGGGGGCAGCGGAGGGGAACAGGGTGCCGTCTTCGGTGCAGATCGCATCCACGGGCACGTCCCACGACGCCACCGGCAAGGACTCGACCTGCTGCACCGCGAACGCAGCACCGACCAGCCAGGGCGGCGCCGGCCGGTCGTGGCGGAAGGCGAAGCTGCGATCATACCAGCCGCCCCCCATGCCCAGCCGCCGGCACTGCGTGTCGAAACCCACCAGCGGGGCCACCACCAGCGCCATCTGTGCTGGTTCCAGGGTGTCTTCCAGCGCCACGTCCGGCTCGGGAATGCCGTAACGGTTGCTGGTCAGCGGCTGCCCCGGCCGCCACGGCGCGAAGCGCAGCACGTCACCGGCCAGCACCGGCAGGCAATAGGTCAGTCCTTCGGGCAACTGCAACTGCCAGCGGTGCAGGGCGATTTCGCCATCCAGCGCCCAGTAGCCGGCCACGGCGCCTTCGCGCGGGGCGAACGGCAGGGCGAGCAGGGCATCGGCCAGCGATTCGGCGGCGGCGATGCGCGCAGCTGCGGAGAGTTCACGGCGGCGTTGCCGCAGGTCGTGGCGCAGGGCCTGGCGCGGGTCGGTCATGGCAGCGTGCGGCAAGGATCAGCCGTCATTGTGCCGGAAAGAACAAGGGCGACGCCCGAAGACGCCGCCCTTGCTGGAATATTGCATTCTCCGCAATGTCGATGCATGCGAAACGACCTTGAACCCGGGGGCTCAAGTGGGAACGCTGGAGAACCATCGGGCTTCCCGCTACAAGGCGGACCTGCACTCCCGGCGCTGTCGCGCTCCCGGTGTCGTTCTTAAGGGACAAGGCGAATGTTTGCACATGCCGTCGAGTACCGCAGAGAACGCGTGGTCATTATAGCCAGCGCGCCGGATCTGGATAGGCCGTTCGTCGGCAACAGTACGTGCCAATTCAGATATGAGAAGACGCGTTGTGCACGGTCTTCAGGTGCCGCCGTCGATGGCGCGGTCCAGCCGCCGGTTCAGGTCGGCCAGCGTCTGCTGCAGGGCCACGGCCTGGCGGGCGTTCTCGTCGCGCAGCAGCTGCAGTTCGTGGGCCAGGTTCAGCGCGGCCAGCACGGCGACACGGTCCACGGCGGCCATGCGGTTGCTGCCGCGGATCTCGCGCATGCGCGCATCGAGCAGGCGCGCAGCCGCCATCAGGCTGTCGCGTTCGTCGGCGCCGACGCCCACGGTGTATTCACGATCGAGGATGCGGACGCTGACCGGTTCGGCGCTCATGTGTGCTGCTCCAGGGATTTGAGCCGGCTGATCATCGCTTCCACCCGCGAGCGCGCCTGCTCGTTCTTGGCCAGCAGCGTCGAGCGCTCGGCCACCAGCTGTTCCTGCTGGTGGCGCAGGCTGCGGTTCTCCTCGGCCAGGCGCTGGTTGCGTTCAAGCAACGCTTCCACGCGGGCGGCGAAGTCCTGCAGCTGGGCAAGGGGGTCGGCGGGTTCCATGCAGGCACGATAGGCAAGCCGGGCAAGGGCGGTCAAGCGCTGTCGCAGCAAGGCCGGAGGGCTACCGGGAGGATGCCGCCGGGTTGCTACACTACGGGGTCTCACGGGCGCGCGCGTGCGCGCTCCGGGTTTCCTTTCCGAACGAGCCGCACGATGACCGAACTTCCCTCCGTCGACGACGTTACCCGCGCCAGCCAGGAGCTGGGCCTGGGCGCCACCGCTGCCGAGCTGCATGGTGCGCTGTGTGGCTGGCTGGCCGCCGGCGGTGCCCCCGGCAACGACTGGCCGGCGCGCGTGCTGGCCGACGACAATCTGCCGCCGGTGGCCGCCGACAGCGTGCTGGGGCAGCTGCTGCAGGCCACCATCAAGCAGCTGGAAGACCGTGACTTCGCCTTCGAGCTGTTGCTGGCTGACACCGACGAGGTGTCCGCACAGGCCGATGCCATGTTCAGCTGGACCCGTTCCTTCCTGGGTGGTTTCGGCCTGGGCAGCGGCGGCCGTCGCCCGGCCCTGTCCGAAGAGGGTGAAGAAGCGCTGACCGACATGGCCAGCCTGGCACGCGCCTCCAGCGAGGATTTCGAGGCCGGCGGCGATGATGACGACGAAGCGCTGTCGGAGATCGAGGAATTCATCCGCGTGGCGGTGCTGCTGCTGCACGGCGACGTGGTGCTGGCCTCGCGCCACCGCCAGCGCCTGAACTGATGGACATCAAGCAGCGCACCGGCATTGCGGCCGGCGAATACAAGCGTCGTCGCCGCCAGCTGATGGACATGGCCGGCGAGGACGCGATCCTGGTGCTGCCAGCCGCAGCCGAAAAGGTGCGCAGCCTCGATACCCATTACCCGTTCCGGCAGGATTCGGATTTCCAGTACCTGAGCGGCTTCCCGGAGCCGGAAGCGGTGCTGGTGCTGATTCCGGGCCGACGCCACGGCGAGGCCATCCTGTTCTGCCGCGAGCGCGATGCCGAGCGCGAAGCCTGGGATGGCAGCCGCGCCGGCCAGGAAGGCGCGGTGGCCCAGTACGGCATGGACGATGCCTACCCGATCGACGATCTGGACGACATCCTGCCGGGCCTGCTGGAAGGGCGCTCGCGCGTGTATTACCACTTCGGCCGCGACGCCGACTTCGACCTGAAGCTGATCGGCTGGGTCAATCGCGTGCGTTCGCAGGTACGCCACGGTGCGCAGCCGCCACATGAGTTCCTGGAGCTGGGCCACCTGCTGCACGAGCAGCGTCTGTTCAAGTCCGGCGCCGAAGTGGCACTGATGCACCACGCCGCACAGATCAGCGTGCGTGCGCATCTGGCGGCGATGAAGGCCGCCAGGGCCGGCATCCACGAGTACGAACTGCAGGCCGAGCTGGAACGCGTGTTCCGCGCCAACGATGCGGTGCCCGCGTACTGCAGCATCGTCGGCGCCGGCCGCAATGCTTGCATCCTGCATTACCGCGACAACAACGCGCGGTCGCGCGATGGCGAGTTGGTGCTGATCGATGCCGGTGCCGAGTACCGCGGCTACGCCAGCGACATCACCCGCACCTTCCCGGTGAACGGCCGCTTCAGTGCCGAGCAGCGCGCGCTGCACGACCTGGTCGGCGAGGCGCAGGCGGCGGCGCTGGCCCAGGCCAGGCCGGGCGTGCCCTACGAGGCCGGCCATCTGGCCGCAGTGCAGACCTTGACCGAGGGCCTGCTGCGGCTGGGCCTGCTGAAGGGCACGCTGGAAAAGAACCTGTCCGAGGGCCTGTACCAGCGCTTCTACCGGCACAAGACCGGGCACTGGATCGGCATGGACGTGCACGACGTGGGCGACTACCGCTTGGCCGGTGACTCGCGTCTGCTGGAGCCGGGCATGGCGTTCACCATCGAGCCTGGGTTGTACATCGGCGTGGATGACACGACGGTGGAGCCGCGCTGGCGCGGTATCGGTATCCGCACCGAGGATGACGTGCTGATCACCGACGATGGCCATCGCGTGCTGACCGAAGGCCTGGCGCGCAGCGCCGACGAGATCGAAGCGGTGATGGCGGGGTAAGGGGTGTCCTGCAGGGCTTGCAGCCCTGCACCCGCGGTAGTGCCGGCCGCTGGCCGGCAACCTCAACAGCAACAGCAACAGCGGGCATTCCGTGGGATGGCGGGGCACTGTGGGTTTGCGGGGACGCCGTAAACCCGTCCATGGGGGCTTGGTCGCGGCATCCATGCCGCTCACACCCCGCAAACCCACAGTACCCCGCCTTCGACAGGTTCACGCGGCTGTTGGTGGGGGCCGACCGTTGGTCGGCACATCTGTCAGATATCGAATGAATCATCCACGCATGGCGTGGATCTACGGGCAATTGCGGCTGTTGGGTAGGTGTCGACCGTGGTCGACACAGAGCGAGCGCAGCGAGCGACCGGCTTCTGCTTTTCTTTTTTCTTTTCCGTGGTTGGACGCGCGCAGGAAACTGTCAAAGGCCGGGCGGGGTGGGTTTGCAGGACCGTTGGCGCCATGGATGGCGCCATCGAGCCCCCATGGATGGGTTTACGGCGTGTCCTGCAAACCCACCCCGCCCGGCAAAGCGCGGCTTTTGCTCCAAGCGACAAACCACGAGGGGCTCAGCCGTTGGCCGCCGCAAACGCCGGCCGCGTCAGGTTGTCCGCCTCGCCCTCAGTGCACAGCACTTCGTCTTCGATGCGGATGCCGCCATACGGACGGAAGAAGTCCACACGGTCCCAGTTGATCGCATCACCATGGCCGGCGTCCTTCACTTCGTTCAACAGCATGTCGATGAAGTACAGGCCCGGTTCGATGGTCACCACCATGCCCGGTTCCAGCACGCGGGTCAGGCGCAGGTACGGGTGGCCGGCCGGGCGTTCGATGCGGCCGCCTTCGTCGCTGGCCGCGAAGCCGGCCACGTCGTGCACCTGCAGGCCGATCAGGTGGCCGATGCCGTGCGGGAAGAACGCGGCGCTGACGCCGGTCTCCAGCGCGGTCTGCGGCGAGACCTTGATCACGCCGAAGTCCTTCAGCACGCCCATCAGCGAAAGATGCGCGTCCACGTGCAGCTGCTTGTAGTCGAAGCCCGGGCGCACCGCCGCGCACATCTGCTGCTGGGCGGCGTCGACGGCAGCGATCATCGCGGCGAATTCGTCGTGGCCCTGGGCGGCGTAGGTGCGGGTGATGTCACTGGCGTAGCCGTGCGCGCTGGCACCGGCATCGATCAGGAAGCTGCGCAGCGGTTGCGGTGCCTTGCGACCCAGCTCGGTGTAGTGCAGCACGGCGGCGTGTTCGTTCAACGCCACGATGTTGCCGTACGGCAGCTCGTTGGCGTCCTGGCCGACGGCCTGGCAATAGGCCATGTGGATGCTGAACTCGTCGGCGCCGTTGCGGAACGCGGCTTCGGCGGCGCGGTGGCCGCGCACGCCCAGCACCTGGGCCTGGCGCATCAGTGCGATTTCATACGGCGTCTTGCTGCCGCGGTGCCATTCCAGGTAGTTCACCACCGGCGCCGGGTTGTTCGGCACGTAGTTGCCCAGCGCGCTCTGCGGCTCGCCGAGGATGGCGCAGCGTGACGGGTCGGCCGGCAGCAGGGCCAGTGCTTCGTCCGGCTTGCGGATGATGTGGATGTCGAAGTGCTCCACCCACCAGCCGCTGGGGGCGTCCGGCACCACGTGCCAGTAGTCGAAGGGCTGGTGGAAGATCACGGCCGGGCGCTTGCCCGGAGTAAACACGATCCAGCTGTTGGGCACGCGGGTCAGCGGCAACCAGGCCTTGAACTGAGGATTGACCGCATACGGGTAATCGCGGTCGTCGAACACCTGGTAGTGCAGGGTGCCGCTGGGCACCACCAGATGGTCGAAGCCGCCGCGGGCCAGCGCCTGTTCGGCACGTCGGCACAGCACGGCCAGGTGGTCGGAATACAGGGCGCCGGGGTCTTGCTGGATCATTGCGGTGGCTCGACACGGAAAACGGTCCTAGATTCTGCCGCATACCGCGAAAAACCGCTGTGCCGGAACCGGCACTCAGGCCGTCGAAACCGGTCCCTCGTCGCCGTCCTCGCCCACCCACTGCCGCAGCAGCTGCCGATGCTCGCGTGACAGGGTGAGGAAGCGGAAGCCGGTCCAGCTCTGCCCTGGTACGTGCGCGGGCTCGCTCCATAGCAGATGCACGCCCACGTCGATGGCCTGCTGGCGGCCATCACCCAGTGGCAACGGGAAGCGCAGCTGGTACAGCGCATCCTCGCGCAGCGGCACGCTGGCCAGCATCAGCATGCCGGTTTCGGAGACATTGCCGAGGCGCCCGACCACGCACTCGCGCATCTGGTCGGTGACCGGCACCAGGTCCGAGACCTGGCGGCGCGGCGCGCGGCGGGTGTCCTGCGGCGGTACGGCCTTCATGCGGGGGTCTCCTGTGCGCGGCCCGTGGCCAGTGCGCGCAGCGCACCGAGGCTGGCTTCCCAGGCACGGTCGACCAGCCGGCCCTTGTCTTCGGTGACCAGCTGCGCGCGGCCGGCACTGATCTGCCGGGCCAGCGTATCAAGGTCGGTATCGGCGATCTTCTGCCCGCGCGGATTGACGAACAGGGCGTGGCCGGTCAGCAGGCTGTACCAGGACAGGCGCTGGCGTCGCAGCGTGCCATCACCGGTATCGATGTCGAACCAGCTGCCGAACGGGAGCGTGGACAGTTGCTGGTAGGCGGCTTCTTCGGCACTGCTGCGAGGCGTTGCAGGCGAGGTGCCGGTGGGTGTACCAGCGTGCTCGCCCAGGCGCGCACGTGCCTTCAGGCGTGCGCTGAGCTCGGTACGCGAGGTGCTTTCATCCTCGCCACCGGGCGTGGCCAGCCTGCGCGCGACGGCGGCGGCTTCCTCGGCGTGGTAGCCGACCTGCAGCAGGGCCGCCTCCACGTCCGCTGCCAGCGCGGTATCGGTGCCGCCGGGGGCATCGATGGCCTGGGCGGTAATGGCAGCGATGCGCTCGGTCTGTTGCAGTCGTTCCTGCCACTGCGGTGAATCGTCGCCATGGCGCAGGCGGGTGAGGGTCAGTGCATCGGCCCAGGCCTGGCGCAGCAGGGTCTGCACGAAGCGCGGCGGCGACTGCGCGTCGCAGCACTGGTCGATCTGCGCGGTGGCCTGGCGGCGGGCAAGTTCCAGCCGCTCCTTGCCGCGGGCGGCTTCCACATGGCGGCGCTCGGCCAGCTCGGCGCGATGCGCTGCGGCGCGCTGATGCTGCTGCACTTCCTCGTTCGCGCTGGCGAAGGCCTCCGGCGCCCGCGCATCCTGGCCCAGCAGGCCCTGCACGCTCTGCGCCATGCGCTGCAGCAACTGCGGGTCGACATCATCGTCGCCCAGCCAGTGGGCGCCGACTTCGGCAATCTGGTTGAGCAGTTCGCGCGCGGGGTGTTCGTCGCGCACGAAGAAGCCCGGATCGGCCATGGCGGCGCGTGCCAGGGGTACCTGCAGGCGCGCCAGCAGCGCGGCCGGCACTGGATCGGGACGCTGCTGCTGTTGCACCTGCTGCATCAGCATGCGCAGCAGGTCGAGGCTGTCGCGGTCGTGGCTGCCCAGCTGGGCCTGCGTGCCATGCTCGCTGCGCAGTTGCGCCACCACGGCCGCCTGCAGGTCGGCTACGCCGGTGGCGGCGCTGGACTGCGCCTGCAGGCGTGCGAGAACCGCATCCACGGCCGCGCTCGGCACTGCATCGCGATCCGCAGGTGCTGCGCTGGCATGGCGTGCCTGCTGCAGCAGCGCATGCAGCGCGCTGCCCGTGGAGGTGGTCAGGCCCGGCGAGGCCGCGCCGGCTGTGCTGTCATCCTGGAAAGCGTCCTGCACCAGGCTGGACCAGGAGCCGGCCGGTGCCGATCCGTTCCAGCCGGTCAGTGGCGCGGCGGCACGCTTTGCCGGCTGCGTGGCGCGACCACCGCCCACCGACTGGGTGATGATCCGCCGGGTGCTCGATGAACGCGCCAGATAGGGGGTGTAGACCAGGCCGGGCAGCACGCCGTGCTGGGCCAACAGGGCATTGGCACGGTCGAGGATGTCGCCCAGGCGCTCCAGCACCTGGCGTTCGAAGCTGCGGTACAGCGCCAGCTGAACGTCGACAGTGAGCGAATCCTGTTCGGCAATCCGGCGCAGCATGGCGCACAGTGCCTGCGGTGCCAGTGGCAGGGTGTCGGCCTCGAAGGCCGGTGCTGCCGCCAGTACGCCTAGGCGTTGGCCCAGCAAGTTGAGCGTGTTGGTCGAACGCAGCGTCTCCCGCCGCACCATCTCGGTCAGCAGCAGGTCGCGGTCCACTTCATGTTCATCGACCAGCGACAGCCCGAGCATGCCGGGCAGCGGCGGTGGCGTGGAACCGGGGCTGAGGTGGGCCATGGGTTCGCGCAGCCGTATCAGCACATCGGCCACGGCGTCGAGCATACGGTCGGCGAAGTGGCCGGAGAACGCATGCAGCTGCCCACGCTGGGCCATCAGCTCGGCCTGCTGCTGCGGATTGCGTGCGCGATCGGCATCGTGCAGCAGGGTCTGCTCCAACGCTTCGACGGTCAGGATCAGCGGCGCGGCCAGCGTCTGTCGGCAGAGGCCGATCAACGCACCCAACAACTCGCGCACCCGCGGTGGCAGGTTGCTGGCGGCGAGCCGGGCTTTGTCGGCGGAGGTGAGGGAAAAGACAGCTGACATCGGCAGGCGGTATCCGGATTCCCGCGGATCGATCTTGTGAATCTACCGTGTCGGCCGCAGTCGGCGCTACTTTAGGCTGAACGGGAATCGCATCCGCCCGGTATGGCCCTGATGTGCGGTACTGCCGGCCGCTGGCCGGCAGCGCTGTCTTTACCGGAGTGCCAGTGGCCGGCACTACCCTCTGCCAAGCGAAGATCACTCCTCCAGGAACAGGCTCACCACATCGTTGGTGAATCGGCGGCCCAGCTCGGTCGGCTGCACATGGCCATCGGTCATGTCCAGCCAGCCGCGCTGCACGGCCTCGGCCAGGGGAGCGTCCAGCACGCTGCGCGGCAGCCCCGTGCGCGACTCGAAATCGCGCAGGCCAAAACCTTCGTGCAGGCGCAGCAGGTTGAGCATGTATTCGAACGGCAGGCGCTCCGGCGCGATCACGTCGTCGCCGCCGAACGAGGCGGGCGTGCCGGCGCTGTCCAGGTAGGCCTGCGGGTGCTTCAGCTTCCAACGCCGCAGCACATGCTCCTCGGCGCCGGAACTGATCTTGCCGTGCGCGCCGGCACCGATGCCCAGGTAGTCGCCGAAGCGCCAGTAGTTCAGGTTGTGCGCGCTCTGCCGGCCGGGGCGCGCATAGGCGCTGACCTCGTACTGGCCGAAACCGGCCTGTGCCAGCAATGCCTGGCAGTGTTCCTGCATGTCCCAGGCGTTGTCTTCGTCGGGAATGCCCTGCGGCGGCCGCGCGAAGAACACCGTGTTCGGTTCCAGGGTCAGCTGGTAGTGGGAGATGTGTGCCGGCTGCAGCGCGAACGCGCGTTCCAGGTCGGCCTCGGCACCGGCCAGGGTCTGTTCCGGCAGCGCATACATCAGGTCGATGTTGAAGTTGTCGTAGCCCGCGTCCTGCGCCATCTTTACCGCGCGCTCGGCTTCGCCACTGTCGTGGATGCGGCCCAGGCGCTTGAGCATCGCATCGTCGAAACTCTGGATGCCGAAGCTGAGGCGGTTGACGCCGGCCGCGCGGTAGCGGTCGAAGCGGCCATGCTCGGCGGTGCCCGGGTTGGTTTCCAGGGTGATTTCGGCGTTGGGGGCAAAGCGCAGGCGCGCGCTGGCCTGCTGCAGGAAGCGGTCGATCGCCTCCGGCGGGAACAGGCTGGGCGTGCCGCCACCGAAGAACACGCTGTGCACCACCCGGCCCCAGACCAGCGGCAGGTCCTGGTCGAGGTCGCGCAGCAGCGCATCGATATAAGCGTCGAACGGCAGCTCGCCCTTGGCCTGGTGCGAATTGAAATCGCAGTACGGGCATTTGCGCACGCACCACGGCAGGTGCACGTACAACGACAGCGGTGGCGGCACCAGCCGCGGCGGGTTGTCGTGGTCGGCGGAGCAGGCTTCGCCGGGCAGGTGGTTGCAGTGGTCGTGGGCGTGCGGCATGGGCTTCTTCGGTAGTGCCGGCCGCTGGCCGGCTTCCCAGGGTCGATCGGGTGGCGTCAGTACAGCGTCGCCAGTTGCTGCTTGAGCTGCTGCAGGGCAATGGCGCGGTGGCTGATGGCGTTCTTCAGTGCCGGCTCCATTTCCGCGGCGGTCAGGCCGTGGGTGGTGTCCAGGAATACCGGGTTGTAGCCGAAACCATTGGTGCCGCGCAGTTCGCGGATGATCTGGCCTTCCCAGCGGCCTTCGCAGATCAGCGGCTGCGGGTCGGTGGCGTGGCGCAGCAGCACGATCACCGCATAGAAGCGGGCGCTGCGCTGGCCATCGGGAATGTCGGCCATCGCGTCCAGCAGCTTGGCATTGTTGGCCGCAGCATTGGTCGGGTGGCCGGCATAGCGTGCGCTGTACAGGCCCGGCGCACCGCCGAGGGCATCGACGATCAGGCCCGAATCATCGGCCAGCGCCGGCAGGCCGGTCGCTTCGCAGGCCGCGCGTGCCTTCAGCAGCGCGTTCTCGACGAAGGTCAGGCCGGTCTCTTCCACATCGCCCAGCCCCAGTTCGGCGGCCGAGGTGATCTGCAGCGGCAGATCGGCGAGGATCTCCTGCATCTCCACCAGCTTGCCGGCGTTGTGGCTGGCCAGTACCAGTTTCTTCATTGACGGGGCTCCAGCAGGTCCCAGGTGTTGCCATACAGATCGCGGAACACCGCAACCGTTGCATAGGGTTCTTCGCGCGGCGCTTCCAGGAACTCGACGCCGGCGGCGACCATCGCCGCGTGGTCGCGGCGGAAGTCGTCGGTGTTGAGGAAGAAGCCGACGCGGCCGCCGGTCTGGTTGCCGATGCGGCTGCGCTGTTCCTCGTCGCTGGCGCGGGCCAGCAGCAGGGCGGCGGCGCTGCCGTCGGTCGGGCCGACCACCACCCAGCGCTTGTGGCCCTGGTCGATGTCCTCCAACAGTGCGAAGCCGAGCTTGCCGGTGTACCAGGCAATGGCTTCGTCATAGTCGGCCACCACCAGGGTGGTCAGGGCGATGCGGCGGTTCATGCCGACAGCGCCGCCTGCTGCGCGGCCAGCAGCTCGGCCACGCCCTTCTCGGCCAGGCCCAGCAGCGCGTCCAGTTCATCGCGACGGAAGGCGTGGCCTTCGGCGGTGCCCTGCAGCTCGATGAAGCCGCCACCGTCGTTCATCACCACGTTCATGTCGGTGTCGCAGTCGCTGTCTTCGGCGTAGTCCAGGTCCAGCACCGGGGTGCCGCGGTACACGCCTACCGACACGGCAGCCACTGCGCCCAGGACCGGGTTGCGCTTGATGTCGCCACGCTTCATCAGCACGTTCACCGCATCGACCAGGGCCACGTAGGCGCCGGTGATGGCGGCGGTGCGGGTGCCACCGTCGGCCTGCAGCACATCGCAGTCCAGGGTGATGGTGCGCTCGCCCAGCGCGTTGCGGTCCACGCAGGCGCGCAGGCTGCGGCCGATCAGGCGCTGGATCTCCAGGGTGCGGCCGCCCTGCTTGCCACGGGCCGCTTCGCGGTCGCTGCGGGTGTGGGTGGCGCGCGGCAGCATGCCGTACTCGGCGGTGACCCAGCCTTCGCCCTTGCCGCGCAGGAAGCCCGGCACGCGGTTCTCGACGCTGGCGGTGCACAGCACGCGGGTTTCACCGAAGCACACCAGCACCGAACCTTCGGCGTGGCGGGTGAAGCCGCGTTGGATGACGACCGGGCGGAGCTGGTCGGGCTGGCGGCCGCTGGGGCGGGAATCGGACATGGTGCGGGTTCCGTAATGGCGAGGGAGTACGCCGCCACGCCCGCGGCCTTCACGGGGCGGGCAAGGGGGCTCTGGTGAGGGCGCTAGGGTACCATTCCCCCTTTGCACGCACCGGACACAATCCATGATTCGAAGCATGACCGCCTATGCCGGCGGCGAGCGGGTCACCCCGTGGGGCACGCTGGGCTGCGAGCTGCGCTCGGTCAACCACCGCTTCCTGGAGGTCGGCACCCGCCTGCCCGAGGAGCTGCGGGCGCTGGAACCGCAGCTGCGCGAGCGCATCGCCGCGCGCCTGAGCCGTGGCAAGCTGGATCTGGTGATGCGCCTGCGCGCGCCGGAAGCGGCGGCCAACCTGCAGGTGGACGAGGCGCTGCTGGGCCAGCTGGGTCGCCTTGCGCACCGGCTGACCTCCGATTTCCCCAACCTCCAGGTCAGCTTCACCGACCTGCTGCAGCTGCCGGGCGTGACCCGTGGCGAGGCCACCGATGCCGCCGCTCTCCAGGCCGAGGCACTGGCGCTGCTGGACCAGGTGCTGGAAGGTTTCGTCGAGGCCCGTGAGCGCGAAGGCGGCAAGTTGTCGGCGGCTATCAGTGAGCGCGTGGACGGCATCGAACGCATCGCCACCGAAGTGCGCACGCTGATTCCGGCCATTCGCGACGGCCAGCGCAGCAAGCTGGCCGCACGCCTGGCCGACCTGCCGCACCCGGTCGACCCCGGCCGCGCCGAGCAGGAACTGGTGCTGTGGCTGCAGAAGCTGGACGTGGATGAAGAGCTGGACCGCCTCGGCAGCCACATCGTCGAGATCCGCCGTGTGCTCAAGCAGCGCGAGCCGGTCGGCCGCCGCCTGGACTTCCTGCTGCAGGAGTTCAACCGCGAAGCCAACACGCTGGGCTCGAAGTCGGTGGACAGCCGCACGTCCAATGCCGCGGTGGAGCTGAAGGTGCTGATCGACCAGATCCGCGAGCAGGTGCAGAACATCGAATGATGTTGCATCCAGCGATACAGCAGGGGCGCCTTCGGGCGCCCTTGTCGTTCCAGCGCATCAGCGCACGCTGACGCCCGGCGCGCCTTCGGCCAGCCGCCCCACCACGGCCGCCTGACCGAACCCGGCGTCGTGGAAACAGGCCAGCACCGCGTCCACCGCTTCCGGGGCGCACGACACCAGCAGGCCGCCGCTGGTCTGCGGGTCGGTCAGCAGCGGCTGCCAGTGTGCCGGCAACCCATCGGCGAAGCGCACCTCGGCACCATACGAGGCCCAGTTGCGGTTGGATGCGCCGGTCACGCAGCCACGCTGCAGCAGCTCCAGTGCCTGTGGCAGCAGCGGCACCTGTGCACTGTCCACCTCGGCGGCAACGCCACTGGCACGGCACACTTCCAGCAGGTGGCCGAGCAGGCCGAAACCGGTCACGTCGGTCATGGCATGCACGCCGTCCAGCGCAGCCAGGGGCACGCCCACGGTGTTCAGGCGGGTGGTCGACGCGATCATCTGCCGGTAGCCGTCGGCATCCAGCACTTCTTTTTTCAGTGCTGACGAATACACGCCCACGCCCAGCGGCTTGCCCAGCACCAGCACATCGCCGGCGCGGGCATCGGCATTGCGCTTGAGCCGCTGCGGATCGAGCACGCCGATCGCGGCCAGGCCGTAGATGGGTTCCACCGAATCGATGCTGTGACCACCGGCCACCACGATGCCGGCGTCGGCGCAGGCGCGTTCTCCGCCCTGCAGGATGCTGCGGATGGTGTCCTGCGGCAGCGCGTTGATCGGCATGCCGACGATGGCCAGTGCGAACAATGGCCGGGCGCCCATCGCGTACAGGTCCGACAACGCGTTGGTGGCGGCGATGCGGCCGAAGTCGAATGGATCGTCGACGATCGGCATGAAGAAATCAGTGGTGGCGACAATCGCCTGGCGGTCATCAAGGCGGTACACCGCGGCGTCGTCGCTGGTCTCGCGACCAACCAGCAGCTCAGCCGGTGCCGGAAGCGCCGGCACGCCGCGCAGCAGTTCGCTCAGCACGCCCGGCGCGATCTTGCAGCCGCAGCCGCCGCCATGCGCGAGAGAGGTCAGTCGTTGTGGGGCATCGGCCGTTGACGGGGCGGGGGACTGCGCGTGCGTGGCCATGCCGACATCTCCTGCGGAAACACGAATGGCGGAAGGCAGCAGGAGTCGAACCTACCAGGGAACGATCGACGCCCCCTACTGGGTTTGAAGCCCAGCCGCATGCCCGGATGCGCATGCCTTCCGAAAGTACGGCGGTAGCGGTGGGCTCAGTCGCGGGCTGCGTTCCACTGCAGGTCGCCACGCGGCCGATGCTGGTCACCGACGCGTCGAGTGTAGCCAACGCGATTGAAGAACTCCAAGATCTGGATGCTGCGCTTGCGGCCCAGGCCGATGGCATCGCGGAACGTGGCCGCATCCACCGTGCCGCTGGCCCGTGACAGCTGCGCGACGATCGCGGCGAGTTCGGCAATGCGTGCGGGTGCATAGAACAGGTCCGGCACCACCTGGAACAGCTCGCCACGTGCGGTGGCGCGGCGCAGGACGGCGCGGATCTCGTCTTCGGCCATTCCGATCTCGGCAGCAAGGGTGCGCACCCACGGTGGATCGAAGCCACCGGCGTGCAGTTGCGGCAGCACGCGTTCCAGCAGCAGACGCTCGCGTTCCGGCGGCGCATGGTCATGGCCGGGCAGGCGCCACCAGGCACCCACGCGTTGCACACTGCCGTCGTCCAGTAGCTCCTGCAGCAGGGCATTCCAGAGGCTCGCTGCAAGCGAGGGCAGGGTGCTGCGCTGCAGGCGGCCGCTGTCGACACCGGGTTCGTCGGGGCGTCGCTCATGCCAACTGCGCAGTGAGGTGACTACCTGCTCGCGCAGCAGCTGCCAGTGCGAGGCGAGGATGACCACCGTGTCTTCGCGGGTGATGACGCGCTGTGCGCCTGCGGGAAGAACGATCCGGTCGGCGGCGCGCCGGCAGTAGCGCTGCAGCGCGGCCATGGCAACACCGAAGGGCGCCTGCTGCAACAGTGGGCCGATTCCCGCACCCGCGGCCAGTTGCTCCAGTGCTCCCAGCCATGCGAGCCGTGCAGGACTGCGTCGGCGCCGCTGTGGCGGGTCCGGATCGAGCACGAGGCCGCCGCCCAGCGTGTGGGTGGCCGCTGAATCGCGGGCAATGAAGCGGTCGCCACACATCGCACAGACCGGAGCATCGAACACCAGCTGCACCAACTGCCCATCACCGTGGTCATGGTTCTCCAGCAGCACCACATGGGCCTGCCGGTGCATCGTGCCCCAGTGGATATGCAGCGGTGCCCAGTCGCGCAACGGTGCGGCCAACGCGGACAGCCGCAACCGCACATCAACGCGGGTGGTGGCCAGCAGTGCGCGTGCGTCGGCGATCCAGTCACCGCGGCGGATGTCATCACGGGCGATGGCCGCCAGGTTCAGCGCGCAGCGCTGCCCGGCCATCGCGTGGTCACTGGCCTGGTTCTGCGCGTGGATGCGGCGTATGCGCACTTCAGTGGCGGCCGGCATCAGCTGCAGATGCTCACCCACCGCGGCGATGCCGCCGTGCACTGCGCCGGTCACCAGCGTGCCGTGGCCGGCCAGCGAGAACACGCGGTCCACCGGCATGCGGAACAGCTCGCTGCGCAGTTCGGCCTGGCGCGTGCTGGCGTCGTCCGCCGCCCAAGCGTGCAGCTGGGTACGCAGCGCGTTGATGCCAGCATCGTCGGGTGCGGTGCTGTTGCAGGTGAACACAGGGGAATCCTGCAGCGGCGTGCCGGCCAGCAGGGCAGCGACCTCGATCTCGACCCGGGCCAGGCGCGCCGCATCCACACGGTCGATCTTGGTGAGCGCCACCGCACCGCGGTTCACGCCCAGCAGTTGCAGGATGGCCAGATGCTCGCGGGTCTGTGGCATCACGCCGTCGTCGGCAGCGATCACCAGCAGGGCGACATCGATACCCGTGGCGCCGGCCACCATCGTGTGCACGAAGCGCTCATGGCCCGGAACGTCGACGAAGCCCAGCGTCGCGGCCGGACCTTCGACGTCCCCGCTTTCCACCGGGACATAGGCGTAGCCCAGTTCGATCGATATGCCGCGCGTACGCTCTTCCCGCAGGCGATCGGTTTCGATGCCGGTCAGTGCGCGTACCAGGCTTGTTTTGCCATGGTCGATATGCCCGGCGGTGCCGACGATCATGCCTGCAGCATGCTCCATTGGGCCAGGAAGGCCGCTTCGTCGGCGGGTTCCAGGCAGCGCAAGTCCAGCCACAACGCGTCATCGGCAATGCGGCCCAGCACCGGGCGCGGTAGCTGACGCAAGCGCTTGGCCAGGCGATCCAGTCCGCCCCGGCGTGCGCTGGCAATGCGCAGTCCGGCGCTGGCAAGCTGCGCCTGTGGCTGCGCGCCGCTGCCGATCTGGCTGTGCATCGAAGCAGGCTCGAGGGTGTAGTCCGCCGCCAGCGAGGCACGCATCGGCTGCAGCAGGCGCTGGGCCTGCGCATCGATATGCTCCTGCGTGCGCGAGAGCGTGCGTAGTGTCGGCAGCCGCTGTGCCAGCAGCTCGGGTTCGCGGTACAGGGCCAGCACCGCTTCCAGTGCGGCCAGGCCCATCTTGTCCATGCGCAGTGCCCGCTTCAGCGGGTTGTGGTTGATCCGTGCAATCAGGTCGGCGCGGCCGGCGATGATCCCGGCCTGGGGCCCGCCCAGCAGTTTGTCGCCACTGAACGAAACCAGATCGGCGCCGGCCGCCAGTGCTTCCTGCACGGTGGGCTCGTGCGGCAGGCCGAAGGCCGCCAGCTCGCACAGGCTGCCACTGCCCAGGTCCACCACCAGCGGCAGGCCATGTTCGTGCGCGATCGCAGCCATTGCCGCAGTGTCGACCTTGGCAGTGAATCCGGTGATCGCGTAGTTGCTGGCATGCACCTCCATCAGCAGCGCTGTGCGCGCGCCGATGGCGTTGGTGAAGTCGGCCGGATGGGTACGGTTGGTGGTACCCACTTCCAGCAGCCGCGCGCCCGCGCTGCGCATCACATCGGGGATGCGGAAGGCACCGCCGATCTCCACCAGTTCGCCGCGCGACACCACCACCTCGCGGCGGTTGGCCAGGCTGTTGAGCAGCAGCAGGACCGCCGCCGCATTGTTGTTGACCACGGTGGCGGCTTCGGCGCCGGTCAGTTCGCAGATCAACGCCTGCACCCGCGCATCGCGGTCGCCGCGACGGCCACGGATGACGTCGAACTCCAGATCCACCGGCGCGGTCATCGCGCGGGTGACGGCCTGCACCGCAGCCTCGGGCAGCAATGCGCGACCCAGGTTGGTATGCAGTACGGTGCCGGTCAGGTTGAACATCGGTTGCAGGTCCAGCCGTGCATCAGCTGCCAGTGCGGCCTCGACTGCCGTCGCCAGCGCCGGGCCGTCGACCGCTTCCTGCAGCTGCGCGGTCGAAAAGTGGCTGGCGCTTACACGCTCACGCAGCACCTGCAGGTGCGAACGCAGCAGCTGGGTGATGCGGCTTCGACCGTGGCCTTCGATCAGTGGCGCCAGTGCAGGCAGGCGCAGCACCCGGTCCAGCGAGGGCAGGGCGGCGGCCGATGCCGCGGCGGGGGGCATGGCTGTCATCGCCTCAGTCGGCGTCGGATTGCCACAGCAGCGGATTCTGGCTGGCACGCGCATAGCCTTCTTCGGCCAGCAGCAGATCCAGCGCCAGCGTGCCGAGGTCATCGGCCACCGGCTCCAGTGACGGGTCTTTCTCCAGATACAGGATCTTGCGATAGCTATGGCAGTGGTCGCAGGTCTCGGCACGCACCGCGCTCTCGCGCACCGCCTCGCCGCTGTCGCCGTCCACATCGGCCAGGGCGCGATAGGCGATGTCCTTGCCGGCGGCACCACACTGGCTGCACTGCACGCGCACGTAGTGCCACTGGCAGGCGCACAGCGAGCACGACAGGTAACGGTAGGATGCATAGGGTGGGCGTGCCTGCACCACGCTGGTCACCGGCAACGTGCCGCACAGCGGGCACAGCCCTGGCGCATCAGCCAGCGGCTTCAGGTCGGTAGGGCGGAAGCTGGCTGCGAGCACCGCCCAGTAAACCTGCAGTGCGTTCATCACCAGCAGTGCAGCGACCGCATCCACCGACGGCGCGTCATCACGCTCCAGCACGGCATGGGCCTGCGCATCCAGCCAGGTGTCGTCGGCCGCGGCGACGCGTTGCAGCTCCTGTCGGGTTTCCAGCGGCAGCCCCATTTCGTCGGCACAGTGCTGGCACAGCGTGCGCAGCCAGTCGCGCCAGCATCCATCCAGCTGAAGCGTGTTGGCCGGCCGCAACGGCATGCCGGCACCGGCCGCCGCACTCGACTGCTGCGCACGTGCCTGCCATTGCAGTGCCTCGCGCTGCTGCGGTGTCAGCCCGCCCAGCAGCGCCTGCTGTGCATCGGCCAACGCCGCCAGCAGCTGCAGGTAGCCGCCGATGGCACTGTGCGCGGCCAGGCTGCGCAGGCGCGTCGCGCGCTCAGCGAACAATGATGTGACATCGGGCAGGATGATGCGCGGAACATCGCGCGAGGCGAGCGTCTCGATCTCACCGGGTTCAAGGATCCGTTGCGCCATGCAGGGCCAGCCAGAAGAACCAGGCTCCATCCTCGCCGTTGTCAGCGCTGGCGTCCAGCGTGTTGCCGGCCATTTGAAAGGTTGGGGTCAGATCCGTTTTCCACAGGAAAACGGATCTGACCCCATCGGTTGGTTGAAAGTGGATCCCGAGCGTTGGTCGGGATTCGATCAGTGCCGACCAACGGTCGGCACCCACCGACAGATCGCGGCCAACTGTCGAGGGCGGGGTGGGGCCGGTTGCGGGGGCGTGAGCCGCATGGGCCCGAGGCATGCTTCGGGCGGGTTGGGCAGGACGCCCAACCCCGGTCTTGCCGTGTGCGCAGGACAGCGCACACGAGCAAGCGGCGACCGAGCTTACATGGGTGAGGGCGCTTTGCTTGCGAAGCACTGCTTCGCAAGCGCCCGAACGCACAGCCGCCAGCGGCTGGGCCGGGCCCCGGAGGGGTACTTGCAGCGTCCCCCGCAACCGGATCCACCCCGCCATCCCACGGATAGCCGCTGTCGCTGTTGCCTTGGCTTGAAGCGGGTGCAGGGCCGCAGGCCCTGCCGCTACCCCTCTTCCCGACGTCCGCGCAGGATGTCCCGGAACCACTGCCGGTGATGCTTGTACGCCCACCCATAGGTCACCTTGCCCTGGGTCATCGCCCGCACAGACCCCTTGATCCAGAGCGCTGCGTAGATGTGCACCACGATCGCGCACACCAGCACCCAGCCGAACAGCGCATGGGCCAGCACCGAGAAGCGGATCACCCCGATCGGGAAGAAGTGGCTGAAGTACTGCCGCCAGATCACGAAGCCGGTCAGCAGCAGCGCCGACAGGCAGCCGATGATGGCCCAGAACAGCAGTTTCTGGCCCGCATTGAAACGGCCCACCGGCGGCAGCTTCTCATCTTCGTTGCGCAGCACATCGCGCATGCCGCGCATCCACGCGCGATCGTCAGCGGTCGGCAGATTGTCGCGCCACATGCGGAACGCCAGCAGTGCAAAGCCCACCACCATGGCCAAGCCGATGAACGGATGCAGGATGCGCGTCCAGGGGCCGCCACCGAACAGCTGGGTCAGCGGAAACAGGGCAGGGTGGAACAGGGCCAACCCTGACAAGGCGGTCAGCACGAAGCAGATCGCCACGATCCAGTGGTTGATGCGGGTCGGCGCGCGGTAGCGGATGATCTGGCGCGGGTGCGGTGCGTACTTCATGGCCGCTGCTCCTCTTCGATCTTCTTCGCCTCGTGCTCGGCTTCTTCTTCCTCCTCGTCATTGACCGTATTGCGGCCGATGCCGATGTAATGCAGGAACCCGGCGAAGGCGGTGGCGGCGATCGCCAGCAGGCCCAGCGGCTTGGCCACGCCCTTCCAGACCTCCACCATCGGGCTGATGCGTGGGTCCTTGGGAAGATCGGCGTACAGCTCGGGCTTGTCCACATGCTGCAGCACGTACATCACGTGGGTGCCACCCACGCCCTGCGGGTCGTACAGGCCGGCGTTCTCGTAGCCGCGCGATTTCAGGTCTTCCACACGGCCGGCCGCGTGCTCGGTCATCGCCTGCTTGCTGCCGAAGGTGATCGCGCCGGTCGGGCAGGTCTTCACGCAGGCCGGTTCCTGGCCCACCGCCACCCGGTCCGAACACAGCGTGCATTTGTAGGCCTTGTGGTCCTTCCTGGAAATGCGCGGCACGTCGAACGGACAACCGGTCACGCAGTAGCCGCAACCGATGCAGTTCTCTTCCTGGAAGTCGACGATGCCATTGGCGTACTGGATGATCGCGCCGGGCGACGGACAGGCCTTCAGGCAGCCCGGATCGCTGCAGTGCATGCAGCCTTCCTTGCGGATCAGCCACTCCAGCTTGCCCTTCTCGTCCTCGTACTCGCGGAATTTCATCACCGTCCACGACTGTTCGCTCAGGTCGGGTGGGTTGTCGTAGCTGCCAACGCAGCTACCGACCTCGTCGCGCAGGTCGTTCCACTCCATGCAGGCGACCTGGCAGGCCTTGCAGCCGATGCACTTGCTCACATCGATCAGCTTGGCGACCTGGCCGGTGTGCGCACCACGCGCCTCCGGCGAGGGCGTGGTGGTGGCCGAGCGGCGGATGATGTCCAGCGATTGCAGTGACATGGCGTGTCTCCTACACCTTCTCGACCTTGACCAGGATGCACTTCGATTCGGGCGTCTGCGAGTTGCCGTCACCGATGGCGTTGGTCAGCGTATTGGCGATGTAGCCGGGCTTGGCCGCACCGAGGAAACCCCAGTGGATCGGCACGCCCACCTGGTGCACGGTCCGGCCATCGATCTGCAGGGCCTTGATGCGCTTGGTCACCATGGCGACCGCTTCGATGTGGCCGCGCTTGGAACTGACCCGCACGCGGCTGCCGTTGTTGATGCCCAGCTCGTCGGCCAACGCCGCGCCGATCTCGACGAACTGCTCGGGCTGGATGATGGCGTTCAACTTGCCGTGCTTGGTCCAGAAGTGGAAATGCTCGGTCAGGCGGTAGGTGGTGGCCACATGCGGGAACTCGTCCGGCGAACCGATCTGTGCACGATCGCTGGCGAATACGCGCGCTGCCGGGTTGTTCAGCGTCAGTGCCTGGCCGGGGCTGAGCGGGTTGCTGCGCAGCGGGGTATCGAACGGTTCGTAGTGCTCCGGGAACGGGCCTTCGGCCATGCCGGCCTTGGCGAAGAAGCGGGCGATGCCTTCCGGGTTCATGATGAACGGGCCCATGCCACCGGCAGGATCTTCGTCGGCCTTGAAGTCCGGCACGTCCACGTTGCCCCAGTTCTTCCCGTTCCAGGCCAGCAGCGTGCGGCGCGGATCGAAGGGCTGGCCGGCCACGTCGCACGAGGCGCGGTTGTACATCACGCGGCGGTTGGCCGGCCACGCCCAGGCCCAGCCCAGCGTGTTGCCGATGCCGGTGGGGTCGCTGTTGTCACGCCGCGCCATCATGTTGCCGGTCGGGCCCCAGGCACCGATGTAGATCCAGCAGCCGCAGGCGGTGCTGCCGTCGTCGCGCAGGTCGCCGAATGCGGCCAGCTGCTCGCCGGCCTTGCGCACCAGCCTGGTCGGGTCCTTCGGATCGAGCACGTCGGCCAGCGCCTTGCCGTTGTATTCCATCGCCAGTTCTTCGGGCGTGGGTACCTCAGGGTTGGCGTAGTTCCAGGCCAGGTCGCGCACCGGCTCCCACCACGCACCGCCGTCCTTCTCGTACAACGCTTTGATGCGATGGAACAGCTCGGACATGATCTCGATGTCGCTGCGCGCTTCGCCCGGTGGGTTGGCCCCCTTCCAGTGCCACTGCAGCCAGCGCGAGGAATTCACCACCGCGCCGTTCTCCTCGGCAAAGGAGGTGGTCGGCAGACGGAATACTTCGGTCTGGATCGTGCTCGGGTCGACGTCGTTCAACGCACCGTGGTTCTGCCAGAAGGCGATGGTCTCGGTTTCCAGCGGGTCCATGCTGACCATGAACTTCAGCTTGGAGAACGCACTGATCAGCTTGCCCTTGTTAGGCGCCGAGGCCAGGGGGTTGAAGCCCTGGCAGATGTAGCCATGGATCTTGCCCTCGTTCATCAGCTCGTACGCCTGCAGCATGTCGTACGGCTTGTCCAGCTTGGGCAGGTAATCAAAGCACCAGTTGTTGTCGGCGGTGGCGGCGTCGCCCCACCACGACTTCATCAGGCTGACGTGGAACTTCGGGTAGTTCTGCCAGAACGACATCTGGTTGGCGCGCAGCGGCTTCTGCGTGCGCTTGGCGATGTAGGCGTCGTAGTCCTGTTCGTCCTGTTTCGGCAGCGTCAGGTAGCCGGGCAGCAGGTCGGACATCAGGCCGATGTCGGTCAGGCCCTGGATGTTGGAGTGCCCGCGCAGCGCGTTCATGCCACCACCGGCCACGCCGATGTTGCCCAGCAGCAGCTGCACCATGGTGCCGGCACGCACGTTCTGTGCGCCGATCGAGTGCTGCGTCCAGCCCAGCGCGTACAGGATGGTCATCGCCTTGTCCTTGACGGCGGTGGACGCGATCATGTCCCAGATCTGGCGGATGCTGTCGGCCGGAGTGCCGCAGATGCGCTCGACCATCTCCACCGTGTAGCGCGCATAGTGCTGCTTGAGCAGGTTGTAGACGCAGCGCGGGTCCTTCAGCGTCGGGTCGCTGCGCACGAAGCCATCGTCACCGTAGGCGTAGTCCCAGCTGGAGCGGTCGTAGCTGCGCTTCTCTTCGTTGTAGCCCGAATACAGGCCGTCCTTGAAGGCGAACTCGTCCTTCACCAGGAACGACATGTCGGTGTAGTTCAGCACGTACTCGTGCTGGATGCGGTCCTCGGTCAACAGGTAGTTGATCAGGCCCCCCAGGAACACGATATCGGTACCGGTGCGGATCGGCGCGTACACGTCGGCCACCGCGGCCGAGCGGTTGAAGCGCGGATCGACCACGATCAGCCGGGCCTTGTTGTGCGCCTTGGCCTCGGTCACCCATTTGAACCCGCACGGGTGCGCCTCGGCGGCATTGCCACCCATGATCAGGATCAGGTCGGCATTCTTGATGTCGACCCAGTGATTCGTCATCGCACCACGGCCTAGCGTCGGGGCAAGACCTGCCACCGTCGGGCCGTGTCAGACACGTGCCTGGTTGTCGAATGCCAGCATGCCGAGGGAGCGGACGACCTTGTGGGTCAGCACCGCGGTTTCATTGCTGGTGGCCGAGGCCGCCAGCATGCCGGTGGTCAGCCAGCGGTTGACCGTCTGCCCGGCCTCGTTCTTCTGCACGAAGTTGGCGTCGCGGTCTTCCTTCATCAGCCGCGCGATGCGATCCAGCGCATCGTCCCAGCTCAGCCGCTTCCACTCGTTCGAGCCCGGTGCCCGGTACTCGGGGTAGAGCAGGCGCGACTTGCTGTGGATGATGTCGGCCAGGCCGGCCCCCTTCGGGCACAGCGTGCCGCGGTTCACCGGATGGTCCGGGTCGCCTTCGATATGGAAGATGCTGGGCTCGGCGTTCTTGGCACCATCGCCGAGGCTGTACATCAGGATGCCGCAGGCCACCGAACAGTAGGTACAGGTGTTGCGGGTCTCGGTCGCGCGGGTCAGCTTGTACTGCCTGACCTCCGCGAGCGCGATGCCGGGCGCGAAGCCCATCAATGCCAGGCTGGAGCCGACCAGGGTTGTCCCGGTCACTTTCAGGAACTGGCGGCGGCTCATCGATGGCATGCCGTTCTCCTGGGATGGCGGGGAGGCACGGGCCTCCGGGCTGTCGTTGGGTACGGCCCGGTTATAGCACAGGCACCCGCATACCCATGTGGCACAAGGCCCGGCGCCTGCCGGGCAGGCGCGCAAACGGGCGCCTCTGGTAAAGTTGCGTGCCCGCACCCCGGGGAAGCGTCTGCCGGGCCTGGTTCCAGGATGTTCCGCGCAGCCCCCGCCGTCCTGGCGCGATCCGCCGCGCCGGACCTGGAACACCGAGGAAAAAAGTTTGCGAAATCAACCCGTTGGATCCCCCGCATGAGCGCCCCGTCGAAACCGTCGGACACCGTTGCGCGCGGCACGCTCTACATCGTGGCCGCCCCGTCTGGCGCCGGCAAGAGCAGCATCGTCAATGCCACCCTGGCGCGTGACCCGCAGATCGCCCTGTCGATTTCCTTCACCTCGCGCGCAATGCGCCCCGGTGAGGTGAATGGCCAGCACTACCACTTCGTCAGTGCCGAGAAGTTCGAGCAGATGATCGCCGCCGGCGACTTCTTCGAGCACGCCTGGGTGCACGGCGACTGGAAGGGCACGGCCCGGCAGTCGGTGGAGCCGCAGCTGGCCGCCGGCCAGGACGTGCTGCTGGAGATCGACTGGCAGGGCGCGCAGCAGGTGCGCCAACTGGTGCCGGGCACGGTCACCGTGTTCATCCTGCCGCCGTCCAAGCAGGCCCTGCAGGACCGCATGCGCAAGCGCGGCCAGGACAGCGAAGCCGTCATCGCCCAGCGCCTGGGCGCGGCCCGGGACGAGATGCTGCACTTCAACGAGTTCGACTACGTCATCGTCAACGAGGTGTTCGACACTGCCGTGGACGAGCTGTGCGCCATCTTCACCGCCAGCCGCCTGCGACGGGAGGCCCAGAAGGTCCGCCACGCCAGCCTGATCCAGGCGTTGCTGACCCCCGATCCGGGTGCAACTGACTGATTCCAAAAGAATCGGGTGGGGGTTGGCTTGATTTTGTCCAGCTCCTGCCAGTACACTCCGTCCCCTTTCCCTCATTCGACTGAGCGGCCGACCGGTCGCCGGGAGCCCGTATGGCCCGCATCACCGTAGAAGATTGCCTGGAAGTCGTTAACAACCGTTTCGAACTGGTCATGATGGCATCCAAGCGTGCCCGCCAGCTCGCCAACGGCGTGCAGGCCACGCTGGACAACAGCGAGACCGAAGACAAGCCGACCGTGCTGGCGCTGCGCGAAATCGCCGCCCGCAAGATCGACAACGCGCTGATCGACGAAGTCGAGAAGGCCGAGCGTGAGCGCGCCGAGCGCGAAGCGCTGGAGTGGGCTGCCGCCGAAGTAGTCGCCGACGAAGACATGTCCAAGAACGACGATTGATCGCATCGATCAACGTCGTTGCTGGATCGCCGAACAGCCCGCCCCGTGCGGGCTGTTTCGCATTCAGGATTTGCCGTAAACGTCGCGCTGGAATAGGCTTCGGGCATGAACCCAGGCCCCACTGCCAAGGTCGCCGCAGCCCCCGCTGCCGCCGTACCCGACTACGTCCTCCAGCTTGAACGCGCCGCCCATTACCTGCCGCCGGAACAGCTGCCGCTGCTGCGCCGCGCCTGGGAAGTCGGAGCCGCCGCGCACGCCGGGCAGACGCGCAAGTCGGGCGAGCCCTATATCACCCATCCGGTGGCCGTGGCCCAGGTGCTGGCCGAGCTTGGCCTGGACGTGGAAGCGTTGATCGCGGCGATCCTGCACGACACCATCGAAGACACACCGCTGACCCGTGAGGCGCTGGCCGCCGAGTTCGGCGAAGCCGTGGCCGAGCTGGTCGACGGCGTGACCAAGCTGGACAAGCTGAAGTTCCGCGACCGCCAGGAAGCGGCCGCCGAGAGCTTCCGCAAGATGCTGCTGGCGATGTCGCGCGACCTGCGCGTGATCATGATCAAGCTGGCCGACCGCCTGCACAACATGCGCACGCTGGGCGCGCAGAGCCGCGAAGCGCGCGGCCGCATCGCCCGCGAGACGCTGGAGATCTACGCGCCCATCGCCCAGCGCCTGGGCATGAGCCTGGTCAAGAGCGAACTGCAGAATCTTGGCTTCAAGGCGCTGTACCCGTGGCGCCACGCGATCCTGGAAAAGCACATCCGCAGCCAGCCGGTGGTACGCCGTGAAGCGCTGGCACAGGTGGAAGTGCAGCTGTCGCAGCGGCTGGCGAAGGAAGGTATCGAGCACCGCCTGGTCAGCCGCATCAAGACCCCGTGGAGCATCTACAACAAGATGCGCGACGAGAACAAAACCTTCGACCAGGTGATGGACGTGTTCGGCTTCCGCCTGGTGGTGCGCAGCGTACCCAGCTGCTACCACGCGCTGGGTTCGGTGCATGCCACCTTCAAGCCGCTGGATGGCCGCTTCCGCGATTTCATCGCCATTCCCAAGGCCAATGGTTACCAGTCGCTGCACACCGTGCTGTTCGGGCCGTATGGCTCGCCGATCGAAGTGCAGATCCGTACCGAGGAAATGGACCTGATCGCCGAACGCGGCGTGGCCGCGCACTGGACCTACAAGTTCGGCGGCGATTCACCCAACAGTGCGCAGAGCCGTGCGCACGCCTGGATCGTCGAACTGATCGATTCGCAGCGTGCTGCCGGTTCCTCGCTGGAGTTCCTCGACAACGTCAAGGTCGACCTGTTCCCGGACGAGGTCTACCTGTTCACCCCGAAGGGCAAGATCCTGGCCCTGCCGCGCAATTCCACCGCGCTCGATTTCGCCTACGCCGTGCACACCGACGTCGGCAACATGGCGGTGGCCTCGCGCGTGGACAAGAAACTGGTGCCACTGCGCACCAAGCTGGTGTCGGGCCAGTCGGTGGAGATCATCACCGCACGCTCGGCCACGCCGAAACCGCAGTGGCTGGAATTCGTGGTCACCAGCAAGGCGCGCACTGCCATCCGCCACCAGCTCAAGCAGCTGGAACACGAAGATGCCGTGCAGCTCGGCCACCGCATGCTCGACCGTGCGCTGGAGGCGATGGATTCGTCGCTGGAACGGTTGCCGAAGGGGCGCCTGGATGCGTTCCTGGCCGAGCATCGTTTCCCACGCCTGGAGGCGCTGCTGGCCGAGGTCGCACTGGGCAACTGGATGCCGACCCAGGCCGCGCAGGCGCTGATGGCCTACGCCGAACTGCGTGGCGGCCCGCATTCGCGCCACCACTCGCAGGAAAAGATCCTGATCAACGGCAGCGAGCGTGGCGTGGTCACCTTCGCCGGCTGCTGCCAGCCGATTCCCGGCGACGAGATCATGGGCTACCACACCGCCGGCAAGGGCATCGTGGTTCACCGCATGGACTGCCCGAACCTGGCCGAGCTGCGCAAGTCGCCCGAGCGCTGGGTGCCGATCGGCTGGGACACCACCGTTTCCGGCGACTACGACACTTCGCTGGTGGTGGAAGTAGAGAACGGCACCGGTGTGCTGGCGCAGCTGGCTGCTGCCATCGCGCAGAGCCATTCCAACATCGAGCGCGTGGACTACCTGGACCGCGACTTCAACGCCGCCGTGCTGGCGTTCAACATCCAGGTACGCGACCGCAACCATCTGGCCGAAGTGATGCGCCGCCTGCGCCGTCTGTCGGTCGTGCAGTCGGTACGCCGGCAATAACCCGCGCCGGCACCGATCCGTAGAGCCGAGCCCATGCTCGGCTGCTCTTGCCTGAAGCAGCCGAGCATGGGCTCGGCTCTACAGAGAGCGCACGGGGTCAGAGCCGTTTCCCGCCAGGAGACGGATCCGACCCCAGCCGACATCGCCCCCACCCGGTACAATCACCGCTCTGTTTTCCCCCAAGCACCGGAGCGACCCATGTCCCGCCAGATCATCAACACCGAAAAGGCCCCCGCCGCCATCGGCCCGTACTCGCAGGCCGTGCGCGCCGGCAACACCGTGTACTTCTCCGGCCAGATCCCGCTCGACCCGGCCACCGGCGACATCGTCGGCGCCGGTGACGTCGAAGCACAGGCCCGCCGCGCCTTCGACAACCTCAAGGCCGTGGCCGAAGCCGCCGGCGGCTCGCTGGACAAGGTCGTGCGCCTGGGCCTGTACCTGACCGACCTGGGCGAGTTCGCCAAGGTCAACGCGGTCATGCAGGACTACTTCCAGGCCCCGTACCCGGCCCGTTCCACCATCGAAGTCTCCGGCCTGCCGAAGGGCGCCAACTTCGAGGTCGACGCGGTGATGGTCATCGACTGACCGCCACGTGGCACGCAAGGCGGCGGTCACCCCGGTCCTGTCACCGTCCGGCGAAGCATCCCTGGCGATGCTCGCGGGCGTCGGTCCGGCCGTGGCCGCCAAACTGCAGGCGCGTGGCCTGGCCACCCTGCAGGATCTCTGGCTTCATCTGCCACTGCGCTATGAAGACCGTACCCGGCTGACCCGCATTGAGGACCTGCGCAACGGCGTACCGGCGCAGGTGGAAGGGCGGGTGGTCGCGGTCGAGCGCGGCATGCGCTACCGGCCGATGCTGAAAGTGGCGGTGGAAGACGAAGGGCGGGGCACTTTGGTGCTGCGCTTCTTCCACTTCCGCCAGCAGCAGGTCGGCCAGTTCGCGGTCGGCAACCGGCTGCGCTGCTTCGGCACGCCCAAGCCGGGCCACCTCGGCCTGGAAATCGTCCATCCCAGCTACCAGGTGCTGGGCCGCAACGACGATCCCGAACTCGGCGACCGCCTCGACCCGGTGTATCCCACCGTCGAAGGCGTGGGCCCGATGACGATGCGCAAGCTGATCGGCCAGGCGCTGGACCGCCTGCCGGAGGAAAGCACGCTGGAACTGCTGCCCAGCGGCTGGCTCGATGGCCTCGGGCTGCCGTCACTGCGCAGCGCGCTGCTGACCGTGCACCGGCCGCCGCCCGATGCCGACCTGGCCGCGCTGGCGGCCGGCACTCATCCAGCGCAGCGTCGCCTGGCAATGGAAGAGCTGCTGGCCCACCACCTCAGCCTGCGTCGCCAGCGTATCGCGCTGCAGGCGCACCATGCACCGCCGCTGGCCGGCCCCGGCAAGCTGGCCAAGGCGCTGCTGAAGCAATTGCCGTTCGCGCTGACCGGCGCGCAGGCGCGGGTGTTCAAGCAGATCCGCGAGGACCTCGCGCGGCCCAGCCCGATGCTGCGGCTGGTGCAGGGCGATGTGGGTTCCGGCAAGACCGTGGTCGCCGCGCTGGCGGCGATGCTGGCGGTGGAGCAGGGCAAGCAGGTTGCATTGGCTGCGCCCACCGAGCTGCTGGCCGAACAGCATCTCAACAACCTGCGCGGCTGGCTGGAACCGCTCGGCGTGCGCATCGCCTGGCTGGCCGGCAAGGTCACCGGCAAGGCGCGCGCCAAGGTGATGGAGCGGGTCGCCAGCGGCGAAGCGCAGGTGGTGGTCGGCACCCACGCACTGATGCAGGAGGCCGTGGTGTTCCAGGATCTGGCACTGGCCATCGTCGACGAGCAGCATCGCTTCGGCGTGCATCAGCGACTGGCGCTGCGTGACAAGGGCGCGGGAGGCAACAGCGTGCCGCACCAGCTGGTGATGACCGCAACACCGATTCCGCGCACGCTGGCGATGTCCGAATACGCGGACCTGGATGTCTCGGCCATCGACGAACTGCCACCGGGCCGCACGCCGGTGCAGACCGTCGCACTGAACAATGACCGTCGCCCGGAGCTGATCGAGCGCATTGCGCTGGCCTGCCAGGAAGGGCGGCAGGTGTATTGGGTGTGCACGCTCATCGAGGAAAGCGAAGAGCTGGATGCAACCCCCGCGCAGGCCACTTACGAATCACTGCAGGCACTGCTGCCCGGCGTACGCGTCGGGCTGGTGCATGGCCGCCTGAAAGCCGCCGAAAAGCTGGCGACGATGGTGGCGTTCAAGGCCGGCGACATCGACCTGCTGGTGGCGACCACGGTGATTGAAGTGGGCGTGGATGTGCCCAATGCATCGTTGATGGTGATCGAGAATGCCGAGCGCTTGGGCCTGGCCCAGCTGCACCAGCTGCGCGGCCGCGTCGGCCGTGGTTCGGCGGTGTCGCGCTGCGTGCTGCTGTACCAGGCACCGCTCTCGCAGATGGCACGCGAGCGCCTGCAGACCATGCGCGAAACCAACGATGGTTTCGTCATCGCCGAGAAGGATCTGGAACTGCGCGGCCCCGGCGAACTGCTGGGTACGCGGCAGACCGGCCTGGCCGGCTTCCGCATCGCGGATCTGGCCCGCGACGCCGGCCTGCTGCCCGGCGTGCACGACCTGGCCGAGCGCTTGCTGGACCAGCAACCCGCGCTGGCCGACCGCGTGGTGCAGCGCTGGATCGGCACCGCCGTGCGTTACGCCTCGGCGTGATGTCGCGTTGGTGGGGGTGGACCTTGGTCCACACATCCACGCATGGCGTGGATCTACAACACCAAGCGTTCCGACAGGCCTGGAAGCACCAGATATTCTGACGCTTTGCCGACGCGCTCTTTGCTGACAAGCCCAGATGCCACCAGTCCATTCAGATCCTTCAATGCGGTCGGATAGGTGATGGTGTGTGCCGCCTGGTGGCTGGCGACGGTGTAGGTCCGATCAGGATCTTTCAGCGCGTTGGCCAGCAACGCGCGCTGACGGTGATTGAGCTGCATGCCGCCAAGCCGGGCGGTTCGCAACATGCGTCGCGCTGCCTGATCCTCTGCATGCTTCCTGGCGATGTAGGCGTGCAGTCCCTGGATCGATTGCTCAATGGCCTCCAGCTGTTGCGCAACGAAGTAGCCAAGATCCCGGTTGTCACTTTCGGTGTACAGGTAGGCCCGCATGTACTTGCCTGGGGACTTCTTCAGCACGCTGGAAATGGAGAAGTACTCGGTCATCCAGTACCCGGCATTCATCATTGCCCAGTAGAACAGTGCGCGCGCAGTACGGCCATTTCCATCCACGAAAGGGTGGTCATAGCCAATCTGGAAATGTAGTGCGATGGCTTTGGCGACTGGATGCACAAACGGTGTGCTTTCTTCATTGATGAACGTGCACAGCCGCTCAATCCGTGCAGGCACTTCCTCGGCCGGAGGAGGGGTGTGCAGAAGCGTAGGCGGTGAGCCGCGGTCGAAGATCGCAACGTTGTCTTCGGCGGTTCTGAAACGCCCGCTGTCGGTTGGCAGCTCCAGCGTTCCGTCGGTGAGAATGCTGTGCAGTTCCAGAATCTCGCCGGGAGTGATCGGGCGTATGCCGCGCTCGCGGATCACGTTCATTGCCACGTAGTTGTTGTAGATCATGCGCTCGGACTGGTCGCGCGGCGCGCGGCCCGTGCTCAACATTTCCTTTGCCACGGCCCGCGTGGTTGAGGCGCCCTCCAACTGCGATGAGGTCATCGCTTCCTCGATAAGCGACCGGATCATGAACCGTCCTTGGCCGCTGGCAGCATCCACACCCTTCACCGAGCCTGCGGCCTCCCGGTCAATGTAGTGCAGGTGCCGCTGCATTGAATCGGTAAGTGCGAGCTTGAAGGGTTGCTGCGTCTTGTCCAGCAACAGCGGTAGCGGCTTCAGCAATGCTGCGCGCGTCCACGTGATACCCAGCCACCACTGCTCCGCGTTCAGGCCTGCCGGTGGCGCTCTGTGGCGCACCTTGTCCCAGTGCTCATAGGCGCCGTTCATGGCGGCTTTCTATAAAATATTTATCACTTTTTATAGCAAATGAATGTTGAGCGCTCCAAGCGTGCCCAATCAAAATTCGTTCATGTTCGTGAGCGAGTCGGGCGGGGCCGTTAGTGGCGAGCAAAGGATCCGACGCTCTCCCCGACACCTTTGCCGTTGGGGCTGTGCGGTATTGCAACGGTCATCAACCCGGTCCACACTTCGTTGCCGATCTGAAGACGGCAACGATGACCCACAAGATCCCGCTGTTGATCGACACCGACCCCGGTGTGGACGACGCCCTGGCCCTGCTGATGGCCTTCGCCGATGAACGGCACGACGTGGTCGCCCTGACCATCGCCGCCGGCAATGTCGGCCTCGAGTACACCGTTCGCAACGCCCTCAAGCTCTGCGACATCGTCGGCCGCGCCGACGTGCCGGTGTTTGCCGGCAGCCCGGATCCGCTGCTGCATCCCTCCGTCGACGCTGCCCACGTGCATGGCCGTGACGGCTACGGCGACGTGGACCTGCCGCCGCCCAGCCGCCAGGCCGAAGCCGAGCACGCGGCACTGGCCATCCTGCGCCTGTCGCACGAGCACGCCGGCGAGCTGATGCTGGTGATGCTGGGCCCGCTGACCAACCTGGCCCTGGCGCTGAAGCTGGACCCGACCCTGCCACAGCGCATCAAGCGCATCGTGGTGATGGGCGGCGCGGTCACCTGCCACGGCAACATCACCCCGGCGGCCGAATTCAACATTGCGTTCGACCCGGAAGCGGCGCACGTGGTGTTCACCTCGTTCAAGCACCTGCTGGTGTCGGACTGGGAGGCCACCGTCGCCCATGGCCTGCCGCTGCAGGACGCCGAGAAGTGGCTGCAGGCCGATTCCGATCGCGCCCGCTTCTACGAGCTGATCTCGCGCAAGACCCGGGGCCTGTCCGAAGACAGCAAGGGCGGCCGCTGGTACACCGCCGATGCGGTGGCCATGGCCTGGGCGCTGAACCCCGACGGGCAGCTGCGGGTCGAGTCGCGCCCGCTGAACGTGGAGCTGAACGGCACGTTCAGCCGCGGCGCCACCATCGTCGATTGGAACCGCCAGACCGGCCAGCCGGACAACTGCGATCTGCTGATGGCCTACGACCAGCAGCGTTTCGAGGCCCTGGTGCGCCAGGCCCTGGGCGCGGACTGACGTCCGTGGCCCGGCACCGGTTGCCCCGGGCGGCAACCGGTGCTTATAATGCCGCTCTTGACCACCAGCCCATTTACGGTGTGAGCCCATGAAGGCCGATATCCATCCGAACTACCGCGACGTCGTCTTCCATGACGTCACCTCCGATTTCAAGATCCTGACCCGCTCCACCATGGCGACGAAGGAAACCATCCAGTGGGAAGACGGCAACGAATACCCGCTGGTCAAGGTTGAAATTTCCTCGGCTTCGCACCCGTTCTACACGGGCAAGCACAAGGTCATCGACACCTCGGGCCGTATCGACAAGTTCCAGAAGCGCTACGCGCGCTGATCTGTCGATCCAGCTTCGAACCAACGGCCGCGCTCTGCGCGGCCGTTTGTTTTTCCCCAACGCCAACCCAACGGGCGTTTGGATGGACGGAACACTGCGTTCGTGTGACAACGCTTTTGCCGATCCGGGCCGCTCAACGGCCGGCGTCTGGCTGCCTGTCGTATACGACTTCTGTCTAGCGCCGGGCAAATGCTGCTGTGCGATAATGACCTGATCCCCGGCACAGGCCGAGGACGTCATTCACGTGCCTGACCAATGCGCTTGGGCAGGCGCCTTCCCATGAAGGAGCGCACACAGTGTCCGATCTTGATCAGGTCACGCTCAACGCCGGCGACAAGTCGGTCGTTCTGCCCGTCATCAAACCCACCCTTGGCAACGACTGCGTCGACATCGCGAAGCTGACCAAGGAAACGGGGTATTTCACCTACGATTCCGGCTTCACCGCGACGGCCAGCTGCAAGTCCGCCATCACCTACATCGACGGCGACAAGGGCGTGCTGCTGTACCGCGGCTACCCGATCGAACAGCTGTCGGAAAAGTCGAGCTACGTCGAAGTGGCCTACCTGCTGATCAACGGCGAGCGCCCGAGCGCCGAGCAGCTGAAGGCCTTCACCGATGAGCTGACCGCCGAAGCCAACGTCGATGAGTCGATCAACACCCTGATCGGCAGCTTCGCCAAGGATGCCCACCCGATGGCCATCCTGGCCGCTGCGATCGCGCAGCTGTCGGCCATCTATCACGACTCGCTGGACCTGTCCGACGCCGAACAGCGCCGCCAGGCCGCCGTGCGCCTGATCGCCAAGGTGCCGACCCTGTCGGCGCTGATCTACCGCCACGGCAAGGGCCTGCCGGCCAACAAGCCGGACACCTCGCTGGACTACGTCAGCCGCTTCCTGAAGCAGACCTTCGAGTCGGCTGATGGCCAGTACGACCTGAACCCGGACGTGGTGAAGGCGCTGGACCTGCTGTTCATCCTGCACGCCGACCACGAGCAGAACGCCTCGACCTCGACCGTGCGCCTGGTCGGCTCGACCGGTGCCAACCCGTATGCGTCGGTCGCCGCGGGCGTCACCGCGCTGTGGGGTCCGGCCCACGGCGGTGCCAACGAAGCCGTGCTGAAGATGCTGGAAGAGATCGGCACTGCCGACAACGTCGAGTCCGCCGTGGTCAAGGCCAAGGACAAGACCTCCGGCTTCCGCCTGATGGGCTTCGGCCACCGCGTCTACAAGAACTTCGACCCGCGCGCCAAGGTCATCGGCGAGATGACCAGCAAGGTGCTCAAGCAGCTGGGCGTGCAGGATCCGCTGCTGGACGTGGCCGTGAAGCTGGAACAGGCCGCGCTGCAGGACGAGTACTTCGTCGCCCGCAAGCTGTACCCGAACGTCGATTTCTACAGCGGCATCATCTACAAGGCGCTGCAGATCCCGACCGAGATGTTCACCGTCATGTTCGCCCTGGGCCGTACCTCCGGCTGGGTGTCGCATTGGCTGGAACAGCAGGTCGACCCGGAAATGAAGATCGGCCGTCCGCGCCAGGTCTACACCGGCAGCGACGTGCGCGACTACCAGGGCTGATCGCCCGCGTAGGTTGTGCCGAGAACGCCCCGCATCCGCGGGGCGTTTTTTTTTGCGCGGACCTGGTAGGTGCGGACCGTTGGTCCGCACGATTTCGGCGCCGGCGAAAAATCATCCACGCCTGGCGTGGATCTACCACCGCATCCGCCTTCGGTAGGTGCCAACCTTGGTTGGCACGCGCTTCACCGCGCCAAGACCGCGTGATTCAAGGGTCTCACCAGCTTCACAAGCGCTCGCGCAGCCTCAGGACGCCAGCTGCATCCTTAGCACCTGAAATGGAGCGTCCATCCCGATGAGTACCCGATTCGACCCACCCGAGCGCGGCCCGCTTGGTCCCGACGTCGCCACTGTCGTCACCGCCCCGATCATCACCCCTCCCAGCGAAAGCGCCGTGTCCTGGGGCGCGATCTTCGCCGGTGCCGCCGCTGCCGCCGCACTCTCCCTCATCCTGCTCATCCTCGGTGTCGGCCTTGGCCTCTCCTCGGTGTCGCCGTGGTCGTTCGAAGGCGTCAGCAAGGAAACCTTCGGCTGGTCCAGCATCGCCTGGCTCACCTTCACCGCACTCGCCGCCTCGGGCCTGGGTGGCTACCTCGCCGGCCGCCTGCGCACCAAGTGGACGCAGATCCATGGCGATGAAACCTACTTCCGCGATACCGCGCACGGCTTCGTGTCGTGGGCGGTGGCCACGCTGCTGACTGCGGGCCTGCTGACCTCGGCCATCGGTGGCGTGCTGGGCGCCGGTGCAAAGGTGGCGGGCGCCACCGCAGGCGCTGCCGCATCCACGGCCGGTGTTGCCGCTGCGGGCGCCGGCAGCGCTGCCGCTGCGGCTCCGGAAGGCGACCTCAACTACTGGGTCGATTCGCTGTTCCGCAGCACCACCAGCGCAGGGCCGTCTGCTCCTGCAGCGCCGCCGCCGGGTGCACCGATGGATCCGAATGCCCCCCCGCCGCCGCCGGCCGCAAGCGTCGGCCCACGCGACGCGCGCATGGGCCCGCCGCCGCGCCCGATGCCGGGCAACGGCCCGATGGGCGACCGCCGTGAAGTCCGCGCCGAAGTGAACCGCATCATCGTCAACAGCCTGCAGGGCGAGGGCCTGGACCCGGCCGACAGCCGCTACCTCTCGCAGCTGATCGCGCGCGAGACCGGCATGAGCCCGGCCGAAGCGCAGGCCCGTGTGATCGATGTGCAGACGCGCATGCGTGCCGCGCTGGAGAAGGCAAAGACCACCGCCAAGCAGGCGGCCGACGATGCTCGCAAGGCCGCAGCGTACGCCGCGCTGTGGCTGTTCATCACTCTGCTGATCGGCGCGTTCTTCGCCAGCCTCAGCGCCACCTGGGGCGGCCGTCGCCGCGACCTGTAACCCGCATTCCATGCAAGGAGACCTGCCATGAAAATGATTCTGCTCTGGCTGTTGGGCGTGCCGATTCCGCTGCTGATCCTGTACGCGATCTTCTTCTGATCGCGCGCCAACGCGATGTCTTATCGGGCCGCCGAAAGGCGGCCTGATATCTGTAGAGTCGAGCCATGCTCGACTCCCGCGCGCAGCGCGGACAGCAGCCGCGCCCGGGCGCGGTTCCACAGGGACTCGCTTCAGGATCTGAATGCATTCTGACAATGGATGTCGCGTTCACATCTTTTCGGATCTATTGCATGGGCATCACATGGAGGGCGATAGAACCTGAGGGTACTCATCCCTCCACGGAGAACACCATGAACCGACTGCTTGCCATCGCCCTCATCGCCACGCCGCTTGCCCTGCTGAGCCCGCAGGCCTTTGCGCAGTACACCGGACCAGGCGCAGGAACGGCTGCCAGCACCGTCGCCGACGCACGCGCGCAGCGCGATGACCATCCGGTGGTGCTGCGTGGCACCCTCATCTCCAAGATCGGGGACGAACGCTACCAGTTCCGTGATGCCAGCGGCCAGATCGAAGTCGAGATCGATGACGAAGACCTGCCGCCGCAGGCCATTGGCGCCGACACCGTGGTCGAGCTGCGTGGCAAGGTCGACACGCATCGATTCAAGCCGACCGACATCGATGTCGATCACGTCACCGTGGTGCCCGCAGGTTGAAGCGAACGGCAGCCGCGCATGGGCCCGGCGCCACAGTAGATCCACGCCATGCGTGGATGACGTCAAACGACCGGAAAAGCTGTCTATAGAGTCGAGCCATGCTCGACTCGCACGTATGGTGCGAACAGCCGTCGAGCACGGCTCGACTCTACAAATGCGAAGCAATGAGGTTTATTGCATTCAAGCAGTGAGGGGAATTGCATAGCCCTCAAACATTGAACACCTTCAAGAATTCTCCTTAACGTTCCACGTTTTAGGAATGCTTGAATAGTCTGCATGGCAATGGATTCCTAACATTCTCTCCGTCGCCCGCACCCACCTCTGCGGGTGGCGCCTCCCTCCCTTTCTCCTTAGGGGAGGGAGGCTTTCATATTCCCCTGTCCGAGAGAGACAACCCATGCACGCCATCATCAAGAAGGCCGCGCTCGCTGCAGCGCTGGCCACTGTTTCGCTGTCTGCGCACGCGCTGGAAACCAAGATCTCCGTCTATGCCGACGTCGACCCGACCCTGGCACTGCTGCGTGATGACGGCACCCCGCTGCCGGACCTGGTCACGCTGACCCACGATCCGCTGCGCGGCCTGATTCCGGACACGCAGCGTGTGCGCATTCACTCCAACGACGAAACCGCGGATATCGAGGCACGCATCGACGGTGCGTTTGCCCTCGCAAATGAGACCGGCAGCGTCACCGTGCCGATGACCATCAGCCTCAACAATCGCGCACTGGGTGCCGCCGCCATCGAGTACAAGGCAGTCGACCTGTTCACCGGTGCCGGCTCGACCCCGGGCGCCTCGATCTCGATGCCGTTGACCATTGCCCAGGCCACCCCGGCCCCGATCACCACCAAGGGTCGCTACAGCGGCATCGTCAACGTCGTGCTGAACCAGAAGGCCGCCACGCCGTAATCCCCCGCGCCGGCCCGGCTCCCGGGCCGGCCGCTTCTCCAGCGGTACCCCCATGACCTCACACGCCCCCGCCGTCACCCGGCTGGCGGTCGCGCTCGCCCTGGCGTTGTCCACTCCGCTGGTGGCCGCGCGCGGCGTCCCGCCCGGTTTCGAAGATCTGGTCGAAGGCCAGACCGAACAACTCGACATCCGGCTGTTCGGCCGCTCGGCCGGGCTGTCGCCGGTGCGCGTCACCCTGGAGCATGTGCAGCTGGAAGATCCCGCGCGCGTGCTGCAGGCACTGGACCTGTCCGCCGAGGCGCAGGCCGCGCTGCTGCCGGCGCTGTCGCAGCCGCTGCCACGCAACAGCCACCTGGCCTGCCGCTTCGGTGGCGCCGAGGCCGGTTGCGGTTATCTGGATCCCCCAGAAGACCCTGCCGCCGCGCTCGCGCTGTACGACGAAGGCGAGGGCGCCGTGCGCCTGTTCGTGGCGCGCAAGTGGATCGGTGGCGAGCCCGCCGCGGAACGCTTCCACGCGCTCAGCAGCAATGCCGAGAACGCTTTCCTGCACCAGCAGGTACTCAACCTTACCGGTGGGCGCGACTACCAGTCGTTCAGTGCGCGCGGCACCGGCGTCCTCGGCCTGTTCCAGCGGGGCCATATGTCCGCCGACTGGTACTTCACCCAGCAGCGCTACCGCAGCAACGGTGGCGATGCGCATTTCGAATTCGACAACGTCTATTACCGCCATGACCTGGGCCAGCAGTATTACCTGCAGGCCGGGCGCATGGACCGCCGCAACCTGTCCAGCCCACAGGGCGGCACCTTCGGTTTCAGCATGCTGCCGCTGGACCGCTTCGACGGTGCCCGCGTGGGCACCACCCAGGCTTACGTGGACAGCGATGCTGCCGTGCAGGCCTCGCCACTGACGGTCCTGCTCGCCCGCGATGCGCGCGTGGACGTGTTCGACGGCGAGCGCCTGCTGCAGACCTACTACCTGCAGGCCGGCATCAACCAGATCGATACCCGCAACTTCCCGTTCGGCAGCTACCTGGTGCGCATGCGCATCTACGAGGATGGCGTGCTGGTGCGTACTGAAGAAGCCCCCTTCGACAAGGGCGGTGACTGGACCGACAGCCAATGGCAGTGGTTCGTGCAGGGTGGCCGCCGCAACGAGCGCCGCAGCGACCGCTTCGATGGTGAGCAGGTAACGGTGGCCGGCATGCGCGTGCCATTGGCTCGCGACCTGGCGGCTACTGCGGGCGTCGCCCACCTGGGCGGGCACAGCTATGGCGAACTGCGGATCGACCTGCGCCGCGTGCTGGCCACGCAGGAGATGCGCGCAACGTTCAGCGGCATGCGCGGCAGCGATGGCAGCCACGGCCAGCAGCATCAGCTGTCATACCGGCGCAAGGCCTCCTGGAACATCTACCAGCAGCGCATGCGCGGCAAGGCCTGCCAGTTCGAGGCCGATGCACGGGACCGCCTGGGCTGCACCAACTCGCTCAGCGGATCGGTCTCGCTGCCGATCGCCGGGGGTACGGCCTACCTCGGACACACCCGGCGCCAGACCTGGCGCACCGGTTGGAGCCGTCCTGGTGACGATGGCCCGTTGGCGCCGCTGGATCCGTTCCTGCCGCCGCAACCGCTGCAACCGCACCGCGAGCCGCAGCTCAGCCGCACCTGGCAGGCCAGCTTCAGCCGCAGCCATCGCTGGCAGGATTTCAGCGTCTCCACGCGGCTGGGCCTGTGGCAGCAGCACAGCCACGACAGTGCCCGCGACACCCGCACGCGCGACCGTGGCATCTACCTCAACGTGAGCTTCAACCGCCTGCAGCGCAGCCATGTTGGCAACGGCCAGCGCCGCCATGCGGTGGACATGCGCCAGCCGCAGCACCAGCGGCCGGAGATCAACTACAGCGTCGGCCAGAGCTATCGCCAGGAGGTGGACGCGCAGTTGCGTGAGCTGATCTCCGAGCTGCGCGCCAACAACAACGACCGCTACAGCGCATCGCTTGGCGGGCAGCTGCAGAACCGCTACGGACAGACCGGCGCCACCGTGGCGTACTACCAGCAGCATGGCCGCAGCGAGACCGCTTACAGCGGCACGCACAGCTCCGCCTTCGCGCTGGGCCGGCGGGGGGCCTACTGGGGCGCAGGCACCGGCGCCGATGCCGGGCTGGCGGTACAGGTAGCCGCCACCGATGACCTGGACCTGCAGGGCGTGGCGGCCGAACTGCAGGTGAGTGGCGCAGGCCGGCAACGGCTGCAGATCGGCGAGCGCCGGCTGCTGCCGTTGACCGCCTACCAGTCGCACCGTGCCGAACTGCAGGACGCCAGCAACGACACCAGCATGGCCGCCATCCGCGTGAGCGGCGTGGGCGGCGTGCGCCCGATGTTCCTGGCCCCGGGGCGGCTGATGCGCATGCCGGTGCCGATCGAAGTGACCTATACCTTCATCGGCACCGCCCGCACGCTTGCCGGCGCGCCGCTGGGCGGCGCCCGCATCCTCAACGCGCCGGTGCCCGGCACCAGCGCCAACGGCGGCTTCGTCGCCGACTTCCCGCGTCGCGAGACAACGCTCTACCTGCTGCAGGACGACCGCCTGCTGCACTGCCCGCTGCAGGTGCGCGAGCGCCGCCAGGTGGTGCTGCTGGTCGGTGCCGTGCGCTGCGAACCGCTGGCCGTGGCCCAGCTGCCGGCGGAGATCCGCCAGCAGGCCCGCGTCACCCGGCTGCTGCAGGAACGCGCGCTGATTGCCGCCACGCCCCAGACCGCTGCTGCAGGAGGAACGCCATGAGCCGGCGTGTGTTGTTCGTGTTGATGCTGGTGTGCGCGCTGGCCGTGCTGATGCCACGGGCGTGGGCGCAGTGGCCGCCGGAAACGCATCCGTCCGACCAGAGCCGGGACATCGTGATGAGCTGGGACCGCTCGGCCGTGCCCGGCGACGTGGAGCTGTGGGCGCCGAGGACGGTGCTGGGGTTCAGTCATGACGTGGCGATGAAGTATGGGCAGATCCATGTTGTGTGTGGGTCATTCGCGGACCCAGAGTTCGGCAGATGCCGGACGGAAGGGGTTGGAGGGGAGCTCACCGTTCCCTCGGAGGTTGTCATTCGCCTGGTTGAGCAAAGAACGGGTCTACGAAACGACATTCGCATGGTCGGGTATCTGGAGCGTTCGATGACCGACCGCAGTTGCGCGGGTGACTTCTGGCAACCGGGGGTCCGGCCGCTATTTGCATCACGCTTGGACTATTGCGGTACCGGCGAAGCAATTGGTACCGGCGCTGCGTTGACCTTGTCAGAAGCTGAACTCGCGCGTCTCGTCGCAGGCCACTGGAAGGCCACGATGCGCCTGTACATCAAGGCCGATCCCGCCGCAGCTCCTGTCGCCACCGCCACTTTCAACTTCGATTTTACCGTCACCGACTACGACGCGATCTCGATCTACTTCCCAGCCTTCGACACCATTGCGCCGCTGGTCAACATGGACCTGCGCTACGACCCCATCAAGCAGATGGTGGGCGGCCGCAAGCAGCTGGAGATGTGCCTCTACGACGGCCTCGGCTCGCAGAGCGAGTTCCTCGGCGTCACCGTGCGCGACAGCGGGCCGCGCCCACCACCCGGCAGCGACTTCGCGGTCTGGCATCGCGATGGTGGCAGCGACGACCGACAGCGCCTGGACTACCACGTCAGCCTGAACTACGGCGGGCGCGATATCCGCATGCGGCATGGCGTGGAAGAGCTGCTGCATGGCATCGACAGCGCCGAACTGCGCCTGGTCATGCTGCCTGGCATCAGCCAGCCGGTCTATTGCGTGCCCACGCCGCTGACATTGCTGACACCTCCCACCCCTATTGCCAGCAAGCGCCCCGGTCTCTACGAGGGCGAGCTGACGGTGGAACTGCGCGTCCCCACCGCCAAACCCTGATCCCACACGGAGCCTGCCATGAACAAACTGATCGCCTGGATGCTGCCGTTGAGTGCGCTGCTTGCGCCAGCAGCACACGCCAACCTGTCCATCCATCCCATGCGAACTGCGATGGATGCCAAGCGGGGTGCGCAGATCCGCGTCTACTCGCAGTCCACCCGGCCGCAGTATGTACAGGCCAGCCTGCGACGCATCGACAACCCGGCAACGCCCCGCGAACAGGAGCAGGACGTCGAGGTCGCCGATTCGGCCATTGCCATCACCCCCGGCAAGTTCGCGCTGTCAGGCGGTGGCAATCGACTGATCCGGCTGATCCCCCTGCAACCGGTGCAGAAGGAAACCGCGTACCGCGTGTACTTCGAAGGCGTGCGCGGCCCGGAAGGCACTGAACTGGAAAGCAGCGACGACGCTGCGCACGCCGACGTCGGCGTCAGCCTGGTGTGGGGTGCGCTGGTGAACGTGGTGCCCGCCGACGGCGTGGTCGACCTGCAGGTGCGCGGCAACACGCTGCACAACAGCGGCACGCTGCGCGTGGGCATCGTCCATGCGGCCGAATGCACGGCCGCCGGCGTCTGCACGCCGCACGACCTCTCGCACAGCCTGTACCCGGATGCCGATTTCACCCTGCCGTTCCAGCCGCAGCCGGGCAATTCGCTGCGCCTGCGCTACCGGCTTTCCCAGGACGGTTATCGCGAGCATGTCCAGGACGTGGCCATCCAGTCCAGCTGATCCCCCTCCCTGCGTCCCGCGCATGGCGCGGGATGCCTTTTCCGAAAACTGTTAAGGAGAAAGACCATGAATCGAATCTATCGGCGTATCTGGAACCGGGCCAAGGGGTGCTGGGAGGTAGCCAGCGAGCTGGCTGTAGTAAAAGGAAGCACCAGCGGCCCGCGCAGGCTGATTCCAGTACTGGTGGTCGCGTTGACGGCTACAGCCGCCATGCAGGATGCGACCGCGGGAGTTGACTACTATGGCTGCTCGGTCCTTGACTCTGGTTCCAACTATCTTCGCTGCCTTCCACATGCGGGTCAGACCGATGGAACCTTGTGGGCTAACGCTGCGGCCGATGCGAAAGAGTATCTGATCATTGGTGGCGGGACGTATCTGAGTGGCAGCTGGGGGGCGGGTTTCGGGCACCAAAGCCGGATCGTTGGCAACTATGGATCCGCGTTTGGCTACAAGTCCAACATCAACGGGGTAGACAGCGTTGCCGTTGGCTACAACGCCAGTGCTCAGCTGGGGCACAGTACGGTGGTCGGTGCCAACGCCTACGGCAAGGGCATCGGGTCTACTGCATTCGGGAACAAGGCATCGGCCACCCGGCAGAACTCCATTGCTATTGGCAGTGGGTCACTTTCACAAGGTGAGAATTCCGTGGCGCTTGGTGCGAATTCCCTTGCCACCGAAGTGAATACGGTTTCGGTGGGTAGTGACAAAGAGAAGCGGCGAATCGTCAACGTGGCCGATGGGCGAATCAATGCGACCAGTGCCGATGCGGTGACTGGCAAGCAGCTGCACACCACCAACAGCAAGCTGGGTGCCGTTGAAGCGAGCGTGGGTGCGGTGAAAACAGACCTGGCAGCCGTTCGGACACTCGCACAGTCGGCCACCAACCGTATCGATGCCACCACCCTGGCACTGGGCAAGGGCGCGATTGCCGAATCGGGCAGCTTTGGTATCAGTACAGCCATCGGCAACAATGCCAAGGCCTACAACGGTCGCAGCGTCGCACTCGGGTTCGATGCGCTGGCTGGCGTCGATGCGGAGGGCAATCGAGTGACCGGCCAGAATGCCGGCGTTTCCATCGGCGCGAACACGCGCAGCGCGAACGGCGCGGTCGCGACGGGTTTCCGGGCCATTGCCAGCGGAAACTCCTCCATTGCAGTGGGCGGTGACGCCAATGCGGCGGCCGAGCATGCCACTGCAATGGGGTACCTGAGCAAAGCCACGGCAAAGCAGTCCACTGCGCTGGGGCGTGGCAGCGAGGCCAAGGCGCAGTTCGCCATCGCGTTGGGCAATCTTGCGGTATCGGCCAACACGAGCGCCGTGGCGCTGGGTGACCGCGCCAATGCCCGCCATGACAATGCAGTGGCACTGGGTGCGGGCTCTGTCACGGCGTCCGTCAACTCCGTTTCGGTGGGCAGCGCCACTCTCAAGCGCAAGATCCAGTACATTGCCGATGGCGCGGTCAGCAATGGCAGTACCGATGCCATCACCGGCAATCAGCTGTTCGCGACCAACCAGGCCGTGTCCACCGCGCAGAGCACGGCCACGAGCGCGCAGACGGCGGCCAACGCCGCCAAGGCCGACGCCGCCAAGGCACTGACCGAGACCACCGCGCTCGCCGGGTTGGTCTCTCAGACCACCGCCAGCGGCAATGTCCGCCTGGGCGAGAAGAACAGCGGCACTGTACTGGACGTGCGCAACAGCGCCAACGCCAGCCGGAAGGTTGCCGGTGTGGCTGACGGCGACTTGGATGACAGCAGCAACGAGGCTGTGAACGGCAAGCAGCTCAATGCCACCAACGTGCAGGTCGCTGCTGTGGAGAAAGCGGCTACGGCGGCGCAGGCGGATGCAACGGTTGCGAAGGCAGACGCTGCCCAGGCGTTGGTCGGCACGGGTGCGCTGGAAGGGCTGGTCAGTCAGGTTGCCGTTGATGGAAGTGTCCGTCTGGGCGAGAGGAACAGCGGAACCGTGCTGGATGTGCGCAACAGTATGGGTGTCGACCGAAAGATCAGCGGCGTTGCAGATGGCATGGTGACCGATAGTAGTGCTGAAGCTGTATCAGGGCGTCAACTTTTCGCAACTAATGCCCGGGTCTCGATGATCGAGCGCCAATCGAAGTTCGTTGGGCTCGGTACTGACGAGTTCAGCGAACGGGCTGTGGCCGGCGGATTCGGTGTTGCGATTGGTGATTCCGCCAAGGCCAGCCCGCTGAGCGAAGGCGGGACGGCAATCGGGGCCTTTGCCAACTCACTGGGAATGAACTCGGTCGCCATTGGTCGGGGCTCTCTGGTTACGGAACATTCCGAGAGGGGCTTTGCACTTGGCGTAGCTTCCAGGGTAGAAGCGGCCGGCGGTATGGCAATTGGTGCAGGCGCCAAGGTGTCAGTCGGCGCTACGGACTCTGTCTCGATAGGCTCAGGTTCAGAGGCGACTGAAAGCGGAACCGCATCATTTGGCAATTCCCTTACCAAGCGCCGTCTCGTGAACGTTGCTCGTGGCGCCGCCGATCACAATGCCACGACCGTCTCTCAGCTGAAGGATTCCCTTGCCGCCCTCGGCGGCAGCGCAGGCATGGATGCCAGCGGCAACATCATTGCCCCGACGTACTCGGTGCAGGGCGGAACGCAGAACACCGTGCAGGACGCACTGATGGCGCTCGATGGAGCTGTCACCACCGCAGGCCGCCGTGCGGACAGGATGGAAGGCCAGCTCAGCTCGATCTTCCAGGATTCACCCTCGGCCCGTGGCGATGGCATGAGCCAGATCGCGCTGAATGGCGCGAACGGCATGGTGCTGACCAACTTGGCTGACGGTCGGGTGGCGCCAGGAAGCCGTGATGCCGTAACGGGAAATCAGCTGTACGCCGCAGAGCAGAGGATCTCGCAGAATCGGAATGATCTGGAGGCCATGCGCAAGGAGCGGGAGATGGGTGAGCAGGCTATGCGTGGATTGGATGCGAGCGGCCCGATCGATTTCGGTGGTGCGCGTTTGACTGGTGTGGCCGAGGCTAAGCTGTCGGCTGACAGCTCGGATGTTGTGCGGGGCAGCCAGCTCTATGAGACCAACAGCCGTGTTTCGGCCATGGAAGGCATCAGCCAGTACGTCAGTGTGGGTGCCGCTCCAGGCTATGGTCCTGCTCAGGCTGGACCGGTTGGTCTTGCAATTGGGAACTTCGCTAAGACCGGCAACGATGGAGGAACTGCAGTGGGAACCCATGCGAAGGCACTGGGCAGAAATTCCATAGCCCTTGGTCGCGCTTCGGTCGTGCATGAGGATTCCGATAGCGGATTTGCGCTAGGTACTGGAGCGGAGGTAGGCATTGCCGGAGGTGGTGCACGAGGAGGCATTGCTATCGGTGCTGGAGCAAAAGTGGGTAAAGGAGCGAATGGTTCGCTGGCAATAGGCGAAGGCTCTCAGGCGAATGAGGCCGGAGTGGTTTCATTTGGAAGTGCAACTACTTATCGCCGCCTCATAAACATCGCCAACGGCACCGCCAACCACAACGCCGCCACCGTCGGCCAGCTGCGCGGGGCGCTGTCCGCGCTCGGCGGTGAAGTCGATGCCAACGGCAACATCGTCGGCCCCAGCTTCACCGTGCAGGGCCAGTCCCAGTCCACGCTCAATGGTGCATTGGAAGCACTCGACGGCGCAGTGGTCAGCAACCGCTCGCGGCTGAACCAGGTCGAGTCCCAGCTGCGCAGCGTGTTCCAGGACACCCCCTCGGTCCGCGCCGACGGTCTCAACCAGCTCACCCTGGCCGGAACCCACGGCATGGTCATTTCCAACGTGGCCAATGGCCTGATTGCGGCCGGCAGCCGCGATGCAGTCAATGGCGGCCAGCTGCACTCGATGCAGCAGCAGCTCAACGGCCGTATCGATGGCCTGGAAGAGCGCATTGATGCGCCGCAGCCGCGGGCAATGGCCGTCGCTTCGGCGCCGGAGCCGGAAGCACCGGTGCCGCAGGCCGAAGGCGGCCAGCAGGTGGCGTCGGTCGGCGAGGGTGAGAAGCCCGCGCCGCAGCCGAAGTCGAAGCAGGACGACACGCCCAAGCCGCAGGTCGACACCGCTGAATTGGAGAAGATGCTGGCCCGCGCAAACGAGTACACCGATGGCGCGATCAGCAATTTCGAACGTCGCCTGGACAAGATGGACAAGCGTTTCAACCGCATGGCGGCGATGAGCAGCGCACAGACCGCGATGGCGATGAACACTGCGGGCCTGGCCACCTACAACCGCCTCGGTGCGGGCGTGGGCTACAGCGAGGGTGAGTCCGCGATGGCCGTGGGCTACCAGCGCGTGCTCAACGAAAAGGGCTCGGCCACCTTCAGCCTCAATGGGGCGTTCACCAACAGCGGTGAGCGCAGCATGGGCGTCGGCGTCGGCATCGGCTGGTAAGCCATGCGGCCCCGGCGTGGTGCGCGTAATGAACCCCGCCGCGCCGGGGTCCTTGCCGAGGAGAAGGCAATGTACAGATGGGTAAGTGGAATCGTCAGCTATCGCACGTTCTATATCTGGCGGGCGCGCTTTCGCTACTACACCCGGAACCTGGATCTGTGGACGCTGATGAGCGGGCTATGCATTGCCGGTCTGCTGCTGGTGCTGTGGTACCTGTGGCAGATGCTGGGTGTACCGCCGCCGCGCGTGCAACCGAAAGCCGCGGCGCTGCGGATCGAGGGTGTCACCAGCGAGGCGATCCATCGCATCGTGCTGGTGCGTCACGCGGGCCGCACGCCGGGTGCACCGTTCACCACGCCGGAGGAGGTAAGGGCGAGCACGTTGCGCACGATGCGGGTGCGGCAGGTGATGGACAGCGAAGTGGTGTGGCGGCTGAAAGCCGACATGCTGGCGGACATCGCCGACTACATCACCGCCACGGGTGGGTGCGTCCCGTACGACTGCCGACGGATTCGCGCTCGATTGGAGGATGTGCGCAGGGCGGGTGTTGAGAATGCGCAGATCAACACAGCACTGTTGACGATCCTGGAGGTGTCGCTGGACCAGATGCCCTCGTTGGAGGCGGTCGAGCATGAGCGGGTGAAGAGTGGGTGGTCGGATGGGTTCAACGACATCTATGACCAGATCTGGTTGCTGCGGGGCCTGCAGGTCATGCATGCACAGATGATGCGGGAGTATCCGCAGCGAGCCCCAGTACCGTGGCTGCCGCGGCTGCTCAGCGACCCGCTGCGCGATACCCGTTTTGTCTGGTAACGGGAGCATGATGGGCATCATCTGCCAGCGCAGGTAGCGCAGCTTTTGTAGAGTCGAGCCGTGCTCGACTGCTCTCCGGCCAGCAATCGATTGCCTGAAGCACGGTGCGGAGCAACGGTCCGCACCCATCACTGGCAGGTACCGCTGCGCTCGCCGGCCATGGGCCGGCGCTACCGTCATCCGCCGATGTACGCGGTGATCTCGGCCTCGGCCAGCACCTGCCGCAACTGCGCCACGGACGCACGTCGCATAGGCTTCTCATCCACCGGTGACAGTGGGGCCTGGCGCAGGGCGTCGTACGGCAGCACCGCTAGGTCGAAGGTCAGCTCCTCGGCACTGAACACCCACACCGGCACGTCCAGGCAGCGTTCGCGGTCCATGCGCAGGCGGCGCGTCCGCGATTCGGCGGGAATGCCGTGCTCCTCCAAGAAGCGGTGCACGGCTTCCGGGTCGTCGCTGTGCAGGTGCAGCTGCACGGGACTGTTGGCGTCGGCGGTGCCCTCCAACACTGGGCCAGCCAGGCGCGGGGAGAAGCCGTGCAGGAACTCCAGCGCACGCATGGCAGCCTCGCGGCGGCGCTGAAGCTCGCTGCCGTGCTGGGGGCCAGCGAACAGCCGCTGGTATTCGCGCAAGGCGTCTTCGATCTCGGTGTTGCGGGGCAGGGAGGCATCGTCGTGGATGCCGAGCCGGCTGGCGGCCTTCAACTTGGCCTGGTGATAGTCGCGGATGCCGCCTTCGGCCATCAGGCGGGCGGCTTCGTGGGCGAGGCGGTGGCGCCGCTCGCGGGTCTGGCTGGCAGCATGCTGACGGGCGCGATGCATGCGATGACTCCCTGTTGCGACCTGGCTACAGAGTAGCGCACGGATGTGACATCTGCGTGGGTATGGCGCGGAGATGCCAACCAACGGTTGGCACCCACCACGGCAAACGGGTGCCGTTGATCCTGTAGAGCCGAGCCCATGCTCGGCTGCTCTACCGCGGGCCCCCGAAGCCGAGCATGGGCTCGGCTCTACAGAGGCAGTGCCAACCAACGGTTGGCACCCACCGAATCCTTCCTCAGAAGATATCGAACGCGGCGGCGTCGGCCTGCGGCGTATTGAGGTTCAGGTCGTAGTCGGTCAGGCGGTCCATGTCTTCCACCTTCACCCATTCGGTCGCGCCGTTGAGGGTGGCCTGGACCATGCCGCTGGGCGGCTCGTTCTGCGCGATCGGGGTGTCCTTCAGCGCGGTGCGCATGTAGTCGATCCAGATCGGCAGCGCGGCCTTGCCACCGTATTCGCGGTAGCCCAGCGAGCGGAAGTCGTCGCGGCCCACCCACACGGTAGTCACGTACGGGCCACCGAAGCCGGAGAACCAGGCGTCGCGGTGGTCGTTGGTGGAGCCGGTCTTGCCGCCCACGTCTTCGCGGCCGAGCACCTTGGCCTGCACGCCGGTACCGCGCTGGACCACGTCGCGCATCATCGACACCAGCTGGTAGGCGGTGCGGGCGTCGATCGCGCGCGGGGCGGTGCGGGCATCGGGGTTGACCGGCGCGGCCGGGGTCTCGGCCTTGGCTTCGGCCTTGGCCGCAGCAGCCGGGTCCACCTTCGGGGCCGGGGCGCCGAAGTTGAAGCCGTCCACCACCTGGTTGACCGGCTGGTCGCTGCTGCCGGCGCAGTCGCGGCAGGCCATCGCCGGGTTTTCCTTGAACACCAGGTTGCCGTCGCGGTCGTTCACCTGGTCGATCAGCCAGGTATCCACGCGCGAGCCGCCGTTGGCGAACACCGCGTAGCCACGCGCCACCGACAGCGGGGTGAGCGAGGCAGTACCCAGCGACATCGACAGGTTCGGCGGAAGCTCCGATTCGGCGAAGCCAAATTCGCTGATGTACTTGCGCGCATAGTCCACGCCCATGCCATCGAGCAGGCGCACCGAGACTAGGTTGCGCGACTGCACCAGCGCTTCGCGCAGGCGCATCGGGCCGCGGAAACCGCCGCCGTCGTTCTGCGGGGCCCAGGTCTTGCCGCGGCGGTCGCGGAACACGACCGGGGCGTCGAGCACGATCGAGGCCGGGTTGTAGCCCTTGTCGAAGGCCGCGGCGTAGATGAAGGGCTTGAAGCTCGAACCCGGCTGGCGGCGGGCCTGGGTGGCACGGTTGAACTTGTTGCCGGAGAAGCTGAAACCGCCAACCAGCGCCTTCAGCGCGCCGCTGTGGGCATCCAGCGAGACCAGCGCGGACTGGCCGCGCGGGAGCTGATCCAGCAGCCACTCCCCTTCCTTGGCACCGGCACGCACGCGCACGATGTCACCGCGCTGCACCAGCTTGCCCGGTGTCTTGTTGGTCCACTTGGCGGCACCGGCCGGCAGCACGATCTCGCTGCGGTTGGCCAGCACCACGGTGGCGCTGCCATCGGCACCGGTGCTGGCAACGATGGCCGGCAGCAGGCCGGCCTGGCCGTACAGGCCACGCAGGTGCTCGGCCAGGGCGGCGGCGTCTTCACCGGCACCCACCTGCACCTGCTTCTCCACGCCGTGCCAGCCGTGGCGGTGGTCGTAGAGCAGCAGGCCATCACGGACGGCCAGGTTGGCGGCGGTCTGCAGGGTGGAGTCGATGGTGGTGGTGACGTGGTAGCCCTTGTTGACCACATCGCCGCCGAAGCGGGCGATCATCTCCTGGCGCACCAGCTCGGCTACGTAGGGCGCGTCGACCTGCACCGGCGGCTCATGCGCGGTGGCGTGCATCGGCACGGCCTTGGCCGCGTCGGCCTCGGCCTGGCTGACGAACTTCAGGTCGGCCATGCGCTGCAACACATAGTTGTCACGACGCTGGCGGGCGCGCTCCGGATTGGAGATCGGGTTGCCCGAGGAGGGGAACTTGGGGATGCCGGCCAGCGAGGCCATCTCGTCCAGGTCCAGCTCGTTCAGCTTCTTGCCGTAATAGAACTCGGCGGCGGCGGCCACGCCGTAGGCGCGGTTGCCGAAGAAACTCTTGTTCAGGTACAGCTCGAAGATCTCGTCCTTGCTCAGTTCGGACTCGATCTTCCGCGCCAGCAGGATCTCGGCCAGCTTGCGGGTATAGCTGTACTCGGAGCTGAGGAAGAACTGGCGGGCCACCTGCTGGGTGATGGTGGAACCACCGGGCACGCGCTTGTCGTTGGTGGTGGCCAGCAGCCAGACCGCGCGGCCGATGCCCTTGTAGTCCACACCGCCATGCTCATAGAAGCGGGCGTCCTCGGTGGCCAGGAAGGCCTGCTTCAGCTTCTCCGGCACGTCCTTCATGGTGATCGGGGTACGCCGGGTCTCGCCGAACACCGCCATCAGCTTGCCGTCGGCGGCATAGACGTACATCGGCTCCTGCATTTCCACGTCGCGCAGGGTCTGCACGTCGGGAAGCTTGGAGGACACGGCGTAGTACAGACCGCCCACGGCGGCCGCGCCGATCAGCGCCAGGACCAGGACAATCAGGAAGATCCAGCGCAGCCAGCGGCGGAGTCGAGTCATCGGGTTCAGATTCCGATTGCGAATTTCGTGGTCGCAGAGTATAGATTACGCAAGGTGGCGGCTGGGGTCGGCACCGGGGAGCGCAAGGGGAACAGTCAGGGGCTGCATCGTGAATCCGTGAGGAACTTCACAGCAGGGCCGTTGCCATTTGCTAAGAATACGTTATTAATGCTCGGGCGCAGGTCTTGCGTCCAAGTGCCCGTCGGCAGGGGAGAAACCGTGGGGCTCATCCCAAAAAGTCAGTCGCCGCTTGTAGGCGTCGACATCAGTTCGACTGCGGTAAAGCTTTTGCAGCTGTCCCGCAGTGGCAACCGTTTTCGCGTGGAACATTACGCTGTGGAACCTCTTCCGCCGAATGCGGTGGTGGAAAAGAACATCGTGGAAGTGGAGGCCGTGGGTGAGGCCATCCGCCGCGCGATGAACCGCTCGGGGAGCAAGGCCAAGCTGGCCGCTGCCGCCGTTGCCGGTTCGGCGGTGATCACCAAGGTGATCCCGATGCCGGCCGAGCTCGACGAGAACGACATGGAAGCCCAGATCGAGCTGGAAGCGGTCAACTACATTCCGTACCCGATCGAGGAAGTGAACCTGGACTTCGAGGTGATCGGGGCGATCCCGAACAACCCGGAGATGGTCCAGGTGCTGCTGGCCGCGTCGCGTTCGGAGAACGTGGAACTGCGCCAGTCGGCCCTGGAACTGGGTGGCCTGCAGGCCAAGGTGATGGACGTGGAGGCCTTCGCGGTCGAGAACGCCTACGCCCTGGTCGCCAGCGAGCTGCCGGTGTCCATCGAGGGCGTGGTCGCGCTGGTCGATATCGGCGCCACCATGACCACCCTCAACGTTCTGCGCGGCGGCCGCAGCCTGTACAGCCGCGAACAGGTGTTCGGTGGCAAGCAGCTGACCGACGAGATCATGCGCCGTTACGGCCTGAGCTACGAGGAAGCCGGCCTGGCCAAGCGCCAGGGTGGGCTGCCGGAAAGCTACGAGATGGAAGTGCTGGAGCCGTTCAAGGAAGCCACGGTCCAGCAGATCAGCCGCCTGCTGCAGTTCTTCTATGCAGGCAGCGAGTTCAACCGCGTTGACCACATCGTGCTGGCCGGCGGCTGCGCCGTGCTCGGCGGCCTGCCGGAAATGGTCGAGGAACAGCTGGGCGTGCCGACCGTGGTCGCCAACCCGCTGGCGCAGATGACCCTGGGGCCGAAGGTGAACGCACATGCGCTGGCCCAGGATGCCCCCGCGCTGATGATCGCCACCGGTCTGGCGCTGAGGAGCTTCGACTGATGGCACGCATCAATCTATTGCCCTGGCGCGCCGAGCGGCGCAAGCAACGCCAGCGCGAGTTCTACGCAATGCTGGGCATGGCCGCTATCGGTGGCCTGCTGCTGTCGCTGGTGATCTGGTTCTATTACGACCGCCAGGTGAGCGGCCAGATGGACCGCAATGCCTATCTGGAAGCCGAGATCGAGAAGGTCAAGGAACAGAACAAGGAGATCGACCGCCTTGACGCGCAGAAGGAACGCCTGCTGGCCCGCAAGAAGGTCATTGAAGAACTGCAGGCCAAGCGCTCGCAGATGGTGCACCTGTTCGATGCGCTGGTGCGCACGATTCCCGATGGCCTGGTGCTGACCGCGCTGAAGCAGGAAGGCGACGTGCTGACCCTGGAAGGGCGCACCCAGTCCAACGCCCGTGTTTCGGCGTACATGCGCAACCTGGAAACGTCCGGCTGGATGACCAACCCGGAACTGTCGATCATCGAAGCGCGTGACCCCGAGAAGGACAAGGACGGCAAGACCGGCCCGGTTGCGGACATCAAGGCGCTGCCCTATGTGTTCGTGGTCAAGGTGAAGCTGCCGGCACAGAGTGAGGAAGTGGCCGGTACGCCAGGCCTCAACGCCGATGGTTCGGTGGCAACGCCGGCTCCGCCCGCCGTGGCCCCGCTTGCCGCCGGCCCGGATGCAGCGGCGCCTGCTGCACCGGCCGCAGGCCAGCCCGCTGCTGCTCCGGCTGCCCCCGCCGCCGCTCCGGTCAACGCACCCGCTGCCACCCCGGCCGCGCCGAACCAGCCGGCAGCCCCGGCTGCCAAGCCTGCGCCGAAGCCCGAGGGCAGCCGCCTGGCGCAGCCGCCGCAGGCCTTCAACGCCCCGCTGCAGGGGGATCGCGCATGAGCCAGAAAATCGATCTGAAGAACCTGGATTTCAACGACATCGGCAACTGGCCGCAGAAGGCCAAGATCGTCTTCTGCTCGCTGTTGGCGCTGGTGATCATGTTCGTTGCGTGGATGCTGCTGATCAGTGGCAAGCGCGAGGAACTGGCCGGCCTGGAATCGAAGGAAGTCGACCTGCGTGCCGAGTTCACCAAGCAGCAGGAACGCGCGGTGAACCTGGCGCCGCTGAAGCAGCAGCTGGCACAGATGGAACAGGTGCTGCAGCAGATGCTGCGGCAGCTGCCCAGCAAGACCGAAATGCCGGACCTGATCATCGACATTTCGCAGACCGCGTTGTCCAGCGGCCTGACCAACGAGCTGTTCGAGCCGGAGCAGGAGCAGGTCAAGGAGTTCTACGCCGAAAAGCCGATCAAGCTGCGCATGGTGGGCAGTTACCATCAGTTCGGTGCGTTCGTCAGCGGCGTGGCCTCGCTGCCGCGGGTGGTGATCCTGACCATGCACGACATCAACCTCAAGCCCAAGGACAAGGCCAGCGGCAACGCCCGCAGCGGTGCGCTGGAGCTGTCCGGCACGGTCAAGACCTATCGCTATCTGGATGAGACCGAGGTGCAGGCACAGCAGGCGGCTGACGCCGGCAAGGAGGACAAGAAGTGATCGGTTCCCTCTTTGCGCGTTGTGGGATGGCAGCCGTCGTGCTGATGCTGGCCGCGTGCGGCCGCGATGTGACCAGCACGCCGGGTGATGCGCCGAATCTTGAAAAGTGGGTGGAAGGCGAGCGTGCACGACCGGCGCAGCCGCTGGAGCCGCTGCCGGTGATGCAGCAGTTCGAAACCTTCGAATACTCCGCACAGGGCCTGCGCGATCCGTTCACCGATGCCTGGACCAATCCGCAGCAGGGGAATGGCGGATTGCGTCCGGATCCGAACCGGCGCAAGGAGCCGTTGGAAGGCTTCCCGCTGGATGCACTGGACATGGTCGGTACCATCGGCACCGGCGCCGCTACCGTGGCGCTGGTGATGGGGCCGGACAAGGTGACCTACCGGGTACGCCCGGGTGGGTACCTGGGGCAGAGCGACGGGCGGGTCACGGCGGTCTTCGAAGACCACGTGGAGCTGATCGAACTGGTGCCGGATGGCGCGGGCGGCTGGCTGGAACGGCCGGCAACGCTCTCGCTTGAAGATCAATGATCGTTTACTGGGGATAGCACGATGACCTTTCACCAAGCCAAGGGGCTGCGTCCCATCCGGCGCTCTACCTTGAACCGTGTCAGCGCGTTGGGAGTCGCGCTGATGCTGGCCTGCGCTCCGGCGCTGGCCGCCGCACCGGCCGAGAAGCCGGTGGGCGCCACCGTGGCTCCGGCGGCAGCGCCGGCCGGCCTGTCGGTGGCCAAGATCGATTTCAAGCGCGGCGATGATGGCGCCGGGCGCCTGATCGTCCAGTTCGACGGCCAAGGCGCGGTGCCGGATCTGCGTACGCAGGGCAACAGCGTGGTGGTCGATGTCGGTAACGCTCGGCTGCCGGCCAACCTGCAGAAGCCGATGAACGTCACCGACTTTGCCACACCGGTGCAGCGCATCGACGCCAAGCCGTCCGGTGCCGGTACGCAGCTGGTGCTCAGTACCGGTGGCGCGGTGGAGTCGCTGGCCTACCAGAGCGGCAACGAGTACGTGGTGGAGATCAGCCCGCGGCAGGCGCCCGCCGCGGTGGGCGCGGTCACCGCCGGCAGCGTCACCCAGGCCGCCAAGGCGGTGGGGCAGCGTGGCTTCACCGGCAAGCCGGTGACCTTCAACTTCCAGGACGTGCCGGTGCGAACCGTGCTGCAGTTGATCGCCGAGGAATCCAATCTCAACGTGGTGGCCTCCGATTCGGTACAGGGCAATGTGACCTTGCGCCTGGTCAATGTGCCGTGGGACCAGGCGCTGGACATCGTGCTGCGCGCCAAGGGCCTGGACAAGCGTCGCGATGGCAGCGTCATCTGGGTCGCTCCGCAGGCTGAGCTGGCCAAGTTCGAGCAGGAGAAGGAAGACGCGCGCATCGCCATCGAGAACCGCGAAGACCTGGTCACCGATTACGTCCAGATCAACTACCACAGCGCCACGCAGATCTTCAAAGCGCTGACCGAGGCCAAGGGCATCGGCGGCGGTGGTGGTGGCGGCAATGGCGGTGGCGGCGGTTCGTCGCAGGAAGACAGTGGTTTCCTGTCCTCGCGCGGCCGTATCGTGGCCGACGAGCGCACCAACACGCTGATGATCAGCGACATCCCGAAGAAGATCGCGCGCATGCGTGAGCTGATCGGCGTGATCGACCGTCCGGTTGACCAGGTGCTGATCGAAAGCCGTATCGTCATCGCTACCGATACCTTCGCCCGCGAGCTGGGTGCGAAGTTCGGCATCAGCGGCAGCCGCGACAACGTGTACTTCAGCGGCAGCCTGGATGCCAATGCCGAAACCCGCAAGTCGCAGGTCGATACGGCGCAGGCCAACGCCAAGGCGATTCGCGAGTGGCAGGCCGGCGGCAGCGTCGGCCCGGCGCCTATTCCCAGCGGCCCGACCATCAAGCGCGGCCTGAACTGGAACCTGCCGGTGGCCGCAGCCAACAACCCTGGCTCGCTGGCGCTGTCGATCCTCAACGCAGGCTACCTGCTGGACGTGGAGCTGTCGGCCATGCAGGAAGAGTCGCGAGGTGAGGTGATCTCCAACCCGCGCGTGGTCACCACCAACCAGCGCGAGGCCATGATCAAGCAAGGCAAGGAAATCGGCTACGTCACCATTAGCGGCACCGGTGCTGCCGGTGGCGCCGGCTCCACCCCGAACGTGCAGTTCAAGGAAGTGGTGCTGGAACTGCGGGTGACCCCGACCATCACCAACGACAACCGCGTGTTCCTCAACATGCAGGTGAAGAAGGATGAAGTCGACCGCCTGATCGAACTGCAGGGCTACGGCACGGTGCCGTCGATCAACCGCCGCGAGGTCAACACCGCGGTGCTGGTCGAGGATGGGCAGACCGTGGTCATCGGTGGCGTGTACGAGTTCACCGACCGCAGCAGCATCAGCAAGGTGCCGTTCCTGGGCGACGTGCCGTTCCTGGGCAACCTGTTCAAGAAGCGCGGCCGCAACAAGGACAAGGCCGAGCTGCTGGTGTTCGTCACGCCGAAGGTGCTGCGCGTGGCCAAGCAGAACTGAGCCCGCGCCACCCGCGAAACGAAGAAGGGCCGCCATGCGCGGCCCTTCTTCGTTTCCACCCGTAGATCCACGCCGCCCATGTCCAGTAGATCCACGCCATGCGTGGGCGCTGTTCATCCTTTCTTGATGCCAATCGCAAGGCACCCTGCGATGATGTCGGGAACCCGTGCCGTCCCGCGCCGGTCAAAGGCCCCCATGAACCTGCCACCGCCGATGCCCGAAACCGTCTCGCCGCCGCCCGCGCCGGCCGCCTCCCGCCTGCATGGCGCCTTCACCCAGCTGCGCGATGCCCTGTCGGCCGAGATCGTCGGCCAGGCGGCACTGGTCGAACGCCTGCTGATCGCGCTGCTGGCCGATGGCCACCTGTTGGTGGAAGGCGCTCCGGGCCTGGCCAAGACCACGGCGATCCGTGCGCTGGCCTCGCGCCTGGAGGCGGATTTCGCCCGCGTGCAGTTCACCCCGGACCTGTTGCCGGCCGACCTGACCGGCACCGAGATCTGGCGCCCGCAGGAGGGCCGCTTCGAATTCGTACCCGGCCCGATCTTCCACCCGATCCTGCTGGCCGATGAAATCAACCGCGCGCCGGCCAAGGTGCAGTCGGCGCTGCTGGAAGCGATGGGTGAGCGCCAGGTTACCGTTGGCCGCCACACCTACGCGCTGCCGCCGCTGTTCCTGGTGATGGCCACGCAGAACCCGATCGAGCAGGAAGGCACCTTCCCGCTGCCCGAAGCACAGCTGGACCGGTTCCTGATGCATGTACGCATCGGCTACCCGGACCAGGCCGCCGAATCGGAGATCCTTCGGCTGGCCCGCGACCGCGCCCGTGGCGCGCTGGGCGAAGCCGCACCGGCGGCGGAAAAGCTGCCGATGCAGGATGTGTTCGATGCCCGCCGCGAAGTGCTGGACCTGCACATGGCGCCGGCGCTGGAACGCTACCTGATCGAGCTGGTGTTGGCCTCGCGTGATCCGTCGCGCTATGACGCTGGCCTGGGCCGCCGCATTGCCTGGGGCGCCAGCCCGCGCGGTTCCATCGCGCTGGAACGCTGCGCACGTGCGCGCGCCTGGTTGGCCGGCCGCGACTTCGTCACGCCCGATGACGTGCGAGCGGTTGCTGCCGACGTGCTGCGCCATCGCGTACTGCCCAGCTACGAAGCCACCGCCGAAGGCTGGGACGGCGAACGCCTGGTGCAGGAACTGCTGGCCCGCGTGCCGGCACCCTGAGCCTGCGCATGGCCGATCCATCCCTGCACCACGCCTCTTCCGTCAGCGACGGTGACGGGCTGCGCCCGCAGCTGGCCGAACTGGTAGCGCTGCGCCGCCTTGCACAGCGACCGCCGCCGCCACGCCGTGGCCGCGCCGGCAACGCGGGGCAGGCGCCGTCGCCGCTGCGTGGGCGTGGCATGGAGTATGCCGAGTCACGCGAGTACGTGGCCGGTGATGATGCGCGCCATATCGACTGGCGGGTGACCGCACGCACCGGTCGTGCCCACACCAAACTGTTCCAGGCCGAACGCGAGCGGGTCAGCCTGATCGTGGCCGATACCTCGCCGGCCCTGTACTTCGGCACCCGCGTGCGCTTCAAATCGGTGCAGGCCGCACGTGCCGGTGCTGTCGCCGCGTGGTCGGCACAGCGTCGTGGTGATCGCATCGGCGCCCTGCGTGGCAGCGACCGTGAACCACCGATCGCACCGGCAGGTGGCCCGCGCGGCGTGCTGCGCGTGCTGGATGCGCTCACCCGGTGGTATGCGCAGCCCCCGGCCGATGACCTTGGCCTGGAGCGCGCGCTGGACCATGCCGGTCGCGTCCTGCGCCCGGGTGCACGCGTGCTGGTGCTGGCCGACCCGCAGCAGGCCATCCGTATTCCGCCTGCGCGCTGGAGTGCGCTGGCCCAGCACCATGACCTCAGCCTGGTGCTGCTGGTCGATCCATTGGAACTGCAGCCTCCATCGGCTGCGCTGCAGTTCCAGACCCTGCAGCAGCGCATCGGCCTGGACCTGCGGCGCAGCGAGGTGCAGGCGCATTGGCAGGCCCACTTCGTCGAACCGCTGCAGGAGCTGCGGCGCCAGCTGGGAGCGCGCCGCGTCGATGTACAGGTGCTGTCCACCGATGCGCCCAGCGATGCCTGGCTGGCACCATCGCCCACCGAGGCGCCGGCATGAGCGCGAACCTGCCGCTGCGCGATGTGCAGCTGCCGCCGGCCCCATCGTGGTGGCCACCGGCACCGGGCTATCTGATGATCGGCGGCGTGGTGCTGCTGTTGCTGGTGGCGATGGCCTTCCTGTGGTGGCAGCGCCGCCGACGCCGCCAACGCTGGTTGCAGCTGTTTGATCAGGAGCTGGCAACCACCGCCGATGCGGCTGCCGAACTGGCGGCGATCGCAGGACTGCTGCGTCGCGCCGCGCGCCAGGCACAGCCCGGCAGTGAATCCCTGCGCGATGATGCCTGGTGGCAGCGCGTGGATCCGGAAGGCACGCTGCCCGCGGCGCGTCGCAGCCTGCTGGCCGAAGGTGCCTATCGCCCACGCGTGGACGCCAACGATGTGGCGGCGCTGCGCAGCTGGGCGCGCGAGCGCTATCTGGCCATGCTGCTGGAGCGGCGCCGATGAACCTGCTGGCAAGTTACTGGCCATGGCCGGACCTGCAGCTGGCATGGCCGCTGGCCCTGCTGGCGCTGCCGTTGCCGTTGCTGATGCACTGGTGGAAGCGTCGTGCCGATCCCGGCGCAGCACTGCGTGTGCCCTATGCGGCGACGGAACTGGAAGCGCTGGCCGGTGGCGGCCGCGTCGATGTGTCGTGGCTGCGTACGCTGCTGTTGTGGCTGGGCTGGTGCGCGCTGTGCGTCGCACTGGCTCGCCCGCAACAGCTGGGCGAAGCAATCACGCCGCCGCAGGAGGGCCGGCAGATGATGCTGGCGATGGACGTGTCCGGCAGCATGGGCGAGGGCGACATGGTGCTGGGTGGACAGGCGGTGGATCGCCTGACCGCAGCCAAGGCCGTGTTGGCCGATTTCCTGGATCGTCGTGCCGGCGACCGCATCGGCCTGCTGATCTTCGGCGACCGCGCTTACACGCTTACGCCGCTGACGGCCGATCTGGCCAGCGTGCGCGACCAGCTGCGCGACAGCGTGGTTGGCCTGGCGGGTCGCGAGACGGCCATCGGTGATGCCATCGGCCTGGCGGTGAAGCGCCTGCGCAGCCAACCCGAAGGCCAGCGCGTATTGATCCTGCTGACCGACGGCGTCAGCAACGCCGGCGTGCTGGAACCGCTACGCGCGGCGGAGGTGGCCCGCGCCGAGGGCGTGCGCATCCACACCGTCGCATTTGGTGGCGATGGCAGCATGCGCCTGTTCGGTATTCCCATTTCCGCCGATCAGGACCCGGTCGACGAGGCCACGTTGAAGAAGATTGCCAGCATGACCGGTGGCCAGTTCTTCCGCGCGCGTGACACCGCGCAGCTGGCCGGGATCTACGCTGAACTGGACCGGCTGGAGCCGATCGCCGCGAAGGGGCCGAGCCTGCGCCCGCGCGAAGAACGTTATGCCTGGCCATTGGGGGTGGCGTTGCTGCTGGGCGTGCTGGCGTGGCTGTGGCCGGAGCGTCGCCGATGATCGCGCTTGCTTCGAATCTTCCCGATTGGAATGCGCTGCACTTCCTGCGCCCGGAATGGCTGTGGGCCTTGCTGGCTTTGCCGGTCATTCTTGCACTGGCGCTGTACCGGCAGCGGCGCAGCGATGTGTGGCGAACAGCGGTGGATGCCCACCTGTTGCCGCATCTGCTGGCCGCGGGCACGCGCCGCCGCGTACGCCTGCCCTGGGCCGTCCTGCTGGGCTGGACGCTGGCCTCGCTGGCCATGGCCGGGCCAAGCTGGCGCCAGCAGGCACAGCCGATGTTCCAGGCCAGCGCACCGCTGCTGGTCGTGCTGGATCTGTCCAGCCGGATCAATGCCACCGACCTGCCGCCGTCGCGCCTGCTGCAGGCGCGGGCGAAAGTGGGTGAGCTGCTGCGTGCCCGCCAGGGCGGACAGGTGGGCCTGGTGGTCTACGCCGAGGACGCCTACACCGTGGCGCCGCTGACCGACGACGGCAGCAATGTGGCGCTGTATCTGGACGCGTTGTCGCCGGATGTGATGCCACGTGACGGCCAGCGTGCCGACCGCGGCATCGACTGGGCAACGCGGTTGATGCGCCAGATCGGGGCGCTGCGGGGGCAGATCCTGCTGGTCAGCGATCACGCCGATGATGAAGCGGCACTGGCCGCAGCGCAGGCGCGCAGCCTGGGCCTGCAGGTGTCGGTACTGGGCCTGGGCACCCCCGCCGGGGCGGCGTACCGGGATGGCAGTGGGCAGATCCGCCAGGCTGCGCTGGATGAAGGCAGCCTGCGTGCCGTGGCCACCGCGGGCGGTGGCCGCTATGCCCGCATCGCCGCCGATGCCAGTGATCTGCGCGCACTGGGCGTACTGGATGCACGCGAAGGCACTGCAGCGCAGCGGCCGGGCGAGGGCAAGCAATGGCGTGATGAAGGGTTCTGGCTGCTGCCACCGGTGATGCTGCTGGCGTTGCTGGCCTTCCGCCGCCGCGCGCTGCTGGCGGCAGTGCTGGCGGTGGGCCTGCTGCCATGGATGAGCGACGTGCAGGCGCAGGCGCCTGCCGCGCCCGCCGCACCGCCAGCGCAGGGCACGCTGTGGAAGCGCGCCGACCAGGTGCAGCACCAGCGCTTGGCCGAAGGTGCGCAGGCGTACCGCAATGGCGATTTCGCCGGTGCCCGCAAGCAGTTCGAGGGCATCGACAGCGATGCGGGCTGGTACAACCTGGCCAATGCACTGGCCCGCCAGGGCCACTACGACGAAGCCATTGCCGCCTACGACCGCGCGCTGGCGCTGCATCCCGGCATGGCCGATGCGGTCGCCAACCGTGCCGTGGTCGATGCCGCGCGCAAGCGCAAGCAGTCCGGTGGCAAAGGCCAGGATCAGCAGAAACCACCGCAGAACGGGCAGCAGAAGCCACCGCAGAACGGCCAGGGGCAGCAGAATCCGCAGGGCCAGAAGCCGCAGCAGGGCCAGCAGGATCCTGGCCAGGGCCAGCCGCAGTCGGGCCAGCAGGGGCAGCCCAAGCCCGGTGACGACAAGAACCCGTCGAGCCCGCAGCCCGGCGAGCGCGGCCGCGATGGACAGCCGGCGCCACCACAGGTGGAGGATGCCAAGGCACAGGCCCGGGCCGATGAGCAGCAGCGCCAGCGCATGCAGCGGGCAATGCAGCAGGCACGTGAGGGCAAGGGCGAACAGGACGGCAAGCCCGTGCCCGGCAGCGACGGCAGCACTGCGCGCCAGCGCGAGGAGCAACAGGCGGTGGAGGCGTGGATGCGACGCGTGCCGGATGATCCGGGGGCATTGCTGCGGGCCAAGTTCCAGCTGGAAAACGAACGCAGGAAGAGGGAAGGGCGATGACGCGGGCGATCAACATGCACAGGCACTGGCCCCGACAGGTACTGGCGGCGTTGCTGCTGTGGCTGCCGCTGCTGGCGTGGGCGCAGCCGCGCGCGTGGCTGGACCGCGACCGCATCGCGTTGGGTGACACGGTCATGCTCAATGTCGAGAGCGACCAGGGCGCGCCGGACTTCACGCCGTTGCGTACCGACTTCGATCTCAGCGGGCAGACCAGCAGCCGCCAGGTGGAGTGGCGCAATGGCAGCATGCAGCAGCGCACTCTGTATGGCGTGGCACTCACGCCGCGGCGCAGCGGTGCACTGGTGGTGCCGGGTCTGCAGGTGGGCAGTGCACGTACCGCGCCGCTGACCCTTCAAGTGGATGCCGCTGCCGTGGCCGGCCCCGACAGCAACGCGGTGGCCTTCATCGAAACCGTTGTCGATGACGAGACGCCGTACGTGCAGCAGAGCGTGGGCGTGGTGGTGCGGCTGTATTTCGCCTCGCAGCTGGCGTCCGGCGAACTGGTGCTGGATACCCCGGCAGGCGCGTCGTTGCAGCGGGTGGGCGATGACCGCACCGATGTGCGGCAGGTCAATGGCCGTCGCTACAACGTGGTCGAGCGGCGCTTCCTGCTTGTTCCCGAGCGCAGCGGTGCACTCCGGCTGGCCGGTGCGCGCTTCAGTGGGCGCAGTGCCGGTGGCTTCTTCGACGATTTCTTCGGCGGCGGCGACGGGCGCATGAATGCCACCGGCGCCGACCGCACGTTGCAGGTACAGGCACAGCCGGCGCAGGCGCCGCAGCCGTGGCTGCCGCTGCAGGGCCTGAAGCTGCGCTACACCAGTGCACCGACCAGCGCACGTACCGGTGAGGCGGCCAACGTGGTGGTCGAGGCGATTGCCGACGGTGCCACCCGCGCGCAGTTCACCGACCTGCCGGTGCCCGACGTCGGCAGCGCCGCGCAGGTGTTCGCCGAACCGGCGCAGTACGAAGAGAGCTTCAACGGCAGCACGCCGCGCCTGAAGATCACCCGCCGCTATTCGATCGTGCCGCGCCAGCCGGGTTCGCTGGTGGTGCCGGGGCCGCACCTGCCGTGGTGGGATGTTCGTGCGGGCAAGCCACAGGAAGCGAAGCTGCCGGACCTGACACTCGCCGTCGCAGCCGGTAATGGCGGTGGCAGTGCTTCACCTGCGCCGCTGCCGCCGATCGACACCGATGCTGCGCTGCCGGGGGGCGATGGCCAGGACAGCCGTATCGCGGCCACCGATCCGCGCGCCAGCGGCCTGGCCGAGCGTCCGTGGCCATGGATGGGCGCCGCTATCGGCCTGGCGCTGCTGTGGCTGCTGACCTTGCTGTGGGGCTGGCAGCGTGGCCGTCGCCCGCGCGTGGCGCCGCCTGAGGCGGGCAGGGGGGCTGTGCCGGCTGTGGCGACGGGACGTGCCTGCCTGGCCGAACTGCGCCGCGCGCTGGATGGTGAAGGCTTCGATCAGGTAGAAGCTCAGCTATGCGCGATGGCCGGCGTTGAACGCATCGAGCAGGTCATCGCCCGGTTGGATGACCCGGCCCAGCGCCAGGTGCTGCAGGACCTGCAACAGGCCCGCTGGGGCGGGCAGGGTGATCTGGCGCCGCTGCGCACGCGCCTGCGCGGGGTCTTCCGTGACGGACCGCACTGGTCGGCGGCGGCGATCACCGCTGACACTGGCCTGGCGCCGCTGTATCCGCCGCGGCGAACCTGAACCGGCGCCGCTTGCGCGCTTTGTTAGAGTGCATTCATTTTTCGAGGAAACCCGCGCATGACAGCAGCTGCTGCCGACAAGAAGAAGTTGCCCCTGCATTGGAAGATGGGCATCGGCTTTGCGATCGGCCTGATCCTGGGACTGATCGTGCACGCCCTGGGTGGCAGCGTCGATGGTCTGCAGGCCGGTGCCAAGTGGGTAATGGACTACATCACCACCCCGGCGTCGGGCCTGTTCCTCAACCTGATCTTCATGCTGATCGTGCCGCTGATCTTCTCGGCGCTGATCATGGGCGTGTCGGAGATGGGCGACATCCGCGCTCTCGGCCGCATCGGCTGGAAGACCCTCGCCTACACCGTGCTGCTGTCCGGCATCGCCGTGGGCATCGGCCTGGTGCTGGTCAACCTGCTCAAGCCGGGCGCCGGCGTGGATCCGCAGGTGGCCGCCATGATGCTTTCGGAGAACGCCGAGCGCAGCAAGGAAATCGTTGCAGGCATCCATGGCACGCCGAAGGGCATGGACATGCTGCTGTCGATCGTGCCAAGCAACGTGCTGCAGGCTGCATCGGACAACGGTGCGATCCTGTCGCTGATGTTCTTCGCGCTGATGTTCGGCATCGGCATGGTGTTGACCGACGACGAGAAGGTCGCCCCGCTGCGCCGCGCCATCGAAGGCGTGTTTGAAATCTCGATGACCCTGATCAACCTGGTCATCCGCCTGGCGCCGTACGCGGTGGCCTGCTTCATGTTCAACCTGGCCGCGCTGTTCGGCTTCGAGCTGATCATCCGCCTGGGCGCCTACGTGGGCGTGGTGGTGCTCGCGCTGGGCCTGCACATGATCGTGACCTACGGCACCGCCGTGTGGCTGTCCGGCCGCTCGCCGCTGTCGTTCTTCCGCGATACCCAGGAAGCGACGGTGATGGCGTTCTCCACCGCCTCCAGCAACGCCACCCTGCCGACCGCGCTGCGCGTGGCCGACCAGATGGGCCTGCCGCAGCGCGTGTCGCGCTTCGTGCTGACCGTGGGCGCCACCGCCAACCAGAACGGCACTGCGCTGTTCGAGGGCGTGACGGTGATCTTCCTGGCCCAGTTCTTCGGCGTGGACCTGAGCATCGGCCAGCAGATCATGGTGATGGCGGTCTGCATCCTCGGTGGCATCGGCACGGCCGGCGTGCCCTCGGGCTCGCTGCCGGTGGTGGCGATGATCTGCGCGATGGTGGGCGTGAACCCGCTCGGCATCGGCCTGATCCTGGGCGTGAACCACTTCCTGGACATGTGCCGTACCGCGCTGAACGTGACTGGCGACCTGGCCCTGACCACGCTGGTGGCCAAGGGCGAAGGCCACGATGGCCCGGCGCTGGGCCCGCAGCAGGACTGAGTCCGGATTCCCGCCCCCGGACTCCGGGGGCGGGTAGTGCCGGCCGCTGGCCGGGTACGCGTCATCGCATGCGCGCTGCCGCTCCCACGTTTCGCGATGCGAATCGTAGGCCCCCCTTACCGGCTTCCACACCCCCGCGCCTAGGGCGCAGCCCCCGGACTCCGGGGGCGGTAGTGCCGGCCGCTGGCCGGCAACTTCATGATCTTCATTGAATTCTGCGCAGTTGGCGGCCAGCGGCCGGCACTGCCGGGCACGGTGAACCGACCCCCCGCCCGGCGACTATGGGACAATAGGCCGCCCGCACGTCCGCGGCCGCCTCCCGATTCCGACAGAACCATGACGCAGCCTACCCGTCGCCAGTTGGCCAACGCCATCCGCTTCCTTGCCGCCGATGCGGTTGAAACCGCAAAGTCCGGCCACCCCGGCATGCCCATGGGCATGGCCGACATCGCCGAAGTCCTCTGGAACGACTACCTCCGCCATAACCCGAGCAACCCGCACTGGTTCAACCGCGACCGTTTCGTGCTGTCCAACGGCCATGGTTCGATGCTGCAGTACGCGCTGCTGCACCTGAGCGGTTACGACCTGCCGATCGAGCAGCTCAAGCTGTTCCGCCAGCTGGGCAGCCACACTGCCGGTCACCCGGAACGCCACGAGACTCCGGGCGTGGAAACCACCACCGGCCCGCTGGGTCAGGGTTTTGCCAACGCCGTGGGCTTCGCCCTGGCCGAGAAGCTGCTGGCACAGCGCTTCAACCGCCCGGAGCTGGAAGTGGTCGACCACCGCACCTGGGTGTTCATGGGCGATGGCTGCCTGATGGAAGGCGTATCGCATGAAGCGGCGTCGCTGGCCGGTACCTGGGGCCTGCACAAGCTGGTCTGCTTCTGGGACAACAACCACATCTCCATCGACGGCAACGTCGAGGGCTGGTTCACCGACAACACCCCGGAGCGTTTCGAAGCCTATGGCTGGAACGTGGTCCGTGACGTCGATGGCCACGACCCGGAAAGCATCAAGGCCGGCATCGAGGCCGCGCTGTCGCAGAGCGACAAGCCGACCCTGATCTGCTGCCGCACCACCATTGGTTTTGGTTCGCCGAACAAGGCGGGCAAGGAATCCAGCCACGGCGCACCGCTGGGCAAGGACGAACTGGAAGCCACCCGCAAGCAGCTGGGCTGGGAGTACGGTCCGTTTGAGATCCCGCAGGCGATCTACGACGGCTGGCGCGCCAATGGCGCCGGTACCCTGCGCCAGGCCGAGTGGGAACAGCTGTTCGACAAGTACGCCAGCCAGTACCCGGGCGAGGCCGCCGAACTGACCCGTCGTTCGCACGGCGAACTGCCGGCCGACTTCGTTGCCAAGGCCGATGCCTACATCGCCCAGGTGGCGGCTGAAGGCCCGACGATCGCCTCGCGCAAGGCCTCGCAGCTGGCCATTGAAGCCTATGCTCCGCTGCTGCCGGAAATCGTCGGCGGCTCGGCCGACCTGGCGCACTCCAACCTGACCCTGTGGAAGGGCAGCAAGTCCGTTGCCAGCGACGACGCCAACGCCAACTACGTGTACTACGGCGTGCGCGAGTTCGGCATGACCGCCATTGCCAATGGCCTGGCCCTGCACGGTGGCTTCATTCCGTTCGACGCCACCTTCCTGGTGTTCAGCGACTACGCCCGCAACGGCGTGCGCATGAGCGCGCTGATCCCGGCCCACGCCATCCACGTCTATACCCACGACTCGATCGGCCTGGGCGAAGACGGCCCGACCCACCAGCCGGTGGAGCACCTGGCTTCGCTGCGCTACATCCCGAACAACGACGTGTGGCGTCCGTGCGATGCGGTCGAGTCGGCGGTGAGCTGGAAGGCCGCGATCACCCGCCAGGACGGCCCGAGCTGCCTGGTGTTCAGCCGCCAGAACCTGCCGCACCAGCCGCGCAGCGCCGAGCAGATTGCCCAGATCGAGCGCGGCGGTTATGTGCTGGCCGATGCTGCCGGTACCCCGGACGTGATCCTGATCGCCACGGGCTCGGAAGTCTCGCTGGCCACCGAAGCCAAGGCCCAGCTGGACGCGGCCGGTATCAAGACCCGCGTGGTCTCGATGCCGTCCACCGACGTGTTCCTGCGCCAGGATGCGGCCTACCGTGAATCGGTGCTGCCAAATGCCGTGCGCAAGCGCGTGGCCGTGGAAGCCGGCGTCACCGGTTTCTGGCGCCAGTTCGTCGGCCTGGACGGTGCTGTGGTCGGTATCGACACCTTCGGTGCCTCGGCGCCGGCCGATCAGCTGTACAAGCACTTCGGCATCACCACCGCCCACGTGGTGGAAGCGGCCAAGTCGCTGTAAGCAGCATCGCAGCGTGATGCAGGAAAGGCCGGCGCAAGCCGGCCTTTCTCGTTTTCCTGGGTAGATCCACGCCATGCGTGGACGAGAAAAGGGGACGGCGTGTTCCGCCCGACGGCGCCGCTGTCGCGTTGGCCTTTTCATCTGGCCTGCGTTCCTTGCGAAAAGGAGAGTCTGCCGAGACAACCTCAATAGTAAAAATGGTCAACAAGCGCGGCGCAGAAACCTATACTGGATTTGCGGAGTGTAAGGTGTGGCCTTACACTGGTGCTGCATGATCGTCAGCTTCAGGCATAAGGGCCTGAAGGCGCTCTATGAGCGGGGCGACATTTCCGGAGTCCGTGCCGATCATGTGGCTCGGTTGCGGCGTTTGCTTCTGCAGTTGGATCAAGCCCGGCTGCCTGGAGACATGGGGCTGCCCGGAAATCGCCTGCATCCCCTGCACGGAAGCTATAGCGGCTACTGGGCTGTGAATGTCTCGGCGAGTTGGCGATTCGTGTTCCGCTTTCGTGGGCTCGACGTCGAACTGGTCGATTACCTTGATTACCACTAGGAGTCTGCTCGATGCCGTTGCATGATCCGCCGCATCCAGGAGAATCGCTGCGCGAAGACATCCTGCCGGCGATCAGCATGTCCATCAGTGCGCTGGCGCAGCACCTTGGTTATTCCCGTGGACAGCTGTCGACCATCATCAACGGGCACGCCGGCATCTCTGCTGAACTCGCGTACCGTCTTGAACTTGCGGGCCTCGGCAGTGCTCGTATGTGGCTGGCGATGCAGGCGGCCTATGACCTGTGGCAGGTCGAGCATCGAGAGCATCCGCCCATTGCCCGCCTGTATCTTGAGGATGCAGTGAGGATAGAGCGGTAGATCCACGCCATGCATGGATGAAAAAGGGGACGGAGGGGATCAAGTCGTCTGTGCATGAACGACTTGATCCCCTCCGTCCCCCTTTCTCAGGCAGTGCGTGCCAGCGCCAGGCGCAGCAGTCGCGCGTCCAGGCGCTCTGCGAAATCCGTCGGGGCCTGTAGACCCATGCGCTGCAGGTACACCGCATCGCCGTCGCCGGCCGGTTGCCGCAACGCTGCCCAGACGGTACGCAGCTTGTCGCCGCGGGTCTGCGTGTTGGCCTTCAGCCAACCCAGCGCTTTCACCAGCACCTGCTCGATCTCGTTGAAGTCGCTGCCCAACGGATAGTCCGGCAGGCTGCCATCGGCGCGGAACGGTGCCAGCGCTGCCGCCAATGCCTGCGGCGTATTGCGCTGCAGGCGCACCGGGTGCGGTTGCGCGGTCGCCAGCAGCTTGCGCGCGGCATGTGCCTGCTGCAGCAGATCGCCCTGGAACGGGGCTTCGGTGATCGCGGTCATCGCATGCACGCAGTCCTCGTCGGTCAGACCTCGCAGGTCGGCGATGCCGTACTCGTTCAGGTAGATATCGCGCAGGTGGCGCGGGATGGTGGTGTGCCCGTAGTTCCAGCGCACGTTGGACTCGCGCCGGCCCTTGTCATCGCGCGCGGCGCGGAACATCAGCACGCTGCGCGCTTCCGGCAGGGCATGCGCCATCGCCACAAAGTTGTACTGGCCACCCACGCCGGACACCACGCGGCCATCGTCCAGCGCGTCCGACACCGCTGCACCCAGCGCGGTGGCCATCATGCAGGAATTGAAGAAGCGCGCGTGCCGGCGCTGCAGGCGTTCCAGCGTTTCGTTGCCACCGTACAGCTGGTTGATCTCGCTGATGCGGCGCATGCCGATCGCACGACACTCATCTTCCGGCAGCGTGCGCAACCACTCGTAGAACTCCGGCGAGCCCAGGTAGAACGCGCCGTGCAGGTACTCGCCCTCGGCGGCCAGGGTGGCGTGGTCGATGGACAGCGTGCTGCCATTTTCGATGCGCTGCATCAGCGCCAGGTCGTCGTGCACCTTGCGCTTGATCACCCCGGTCTGCACCAGCCGGCGGAAGCCCTCGTTGAGCATCTCGCTGCAGCCGTACAGGCCCACTTCGAACGGATCCAGCCCGCCGATCTCCTGCACCAGCGGGTGGCTGGCCAGCTGCGGATCCAGCGCGTGCAGCACGCGGCGGTAGCGGGCGTTGTCGGTGTGGCGCAGCACAAGCGCATGGCTGAGTGCATCGGCCAGCGTGCCGATACCGATCTGCAGGGTGCCGCCGTCGCGCACCAGCGTGCTGGCGTACAGGCCGATGGCGTAGTCGGCATCGCCGACCGGCTGCCGCGGCAGCCCGAACAGCGCCGGGTACGGCGGTGGCGGAGTGATCACCAGATCGAAGAACGACACATCGACCGTTGCCGAGCCGCCCAGATAGGGCAGCTGCGGATCGATCTCGGCGATCATCAATGGGCGCGGCAGGCCGCGCGCGGTCATCGCATCCAGCGTGTCCTGGGTGATGTCGTTGTTGCACGACAGGGAAAGCCGGCGGTCGTTCGGGCGCATCGCCACCTTCTGCACGATCACCTGCGGTGCGCGCTGCGCCACCGCGTCGGCGGCATGGGTGTAGTTCAGGCTGGTATAGCTGGATTGTGCCTGCCGCGACCCGAGCAGGGCGCCGGACTGCATGTAGAACTCTTCCACCTGCACATGTGCCGGCAACGCGTCGCGCGCGATCGCATCGGCATAGGCCAGGCGCGGGAAATCGTCGCCGAAATGACGCTGCGCGAACGGCGCCAGGAAGCGCGCTTCCAGACCGTTGCCGCGCGCCTTCGGCGGGTTCAGCGACAGCGCGGTATACAGCTGCAGCGGCCGCGAAGGGTCGTGCTCGACGCGTGCGTAGAGGGCATTGAGCAGCCGGTGCGGCTTGCCCAGCGCCAGCGGTGCCCCGATCCGCAACGGCCCGTCAACGCGCGCAAACAACCAGTCGACAGCGGCGTCCAGGTCGGTGAGGTGTTCGGTCATGCGGGGCGGTCCTGCGTGTGGGGGAGTGCGGGCATTACAGCATGTCGGGCTTGAACCGCCGTCGACGTGAGACTTCGGCGCCGGACACCATGAACTGCCCATCGCCGCGGTAATGCACCGTGCGCGGCAGCTTCGGCCGGGGCGCGACGTGGGCGCGCACGATTTCCCAGATGAACAGGTTGCTCGATGCCACCTGGCTGTCGTCGTACAAGCGGCATTCGAAGTTCGAGTGGCATTGCCCGACCAGTGGCGCGCCGACCTCGCGTGCGGGCAGCGCGTCGAGCCCGAACCGGGCGAACTTGTCGACCTCGCGGCCGCTGCAGTTGCCGATGTCGACCACGGTATCGAGCAGCTCCACGCCGGGTACGTTGATCACGCACTCGCCACTACTGACGGCCAGTGCATGGCTGTGGTTTTCATTCCACAGGTAGGTGGCGACCAGCGACGGCGAAAAGCCCATCACCATGTGCCAGCCCATCGTCATCAGGTTGCGCTGGTCCTGCCACGCGGTACTGACCAGCACGATCGGGCCGGGTTCGAGGAAGCGGCGCGCCTGCTCGACCGGGAAATCCTTCTTGGGCAGCGCTTTCATCCGGGGCCTGGGGCGGGAGGAATCGATGCTGGCGTAGCCGGGATGAACCCGGAGTCGAGGGGCTTGACAGATGATTCGATTACGCGCGTAATCGAGCTGTCGATTACGGATGTAAACCATGACCCCGATCAGCGAAGCCGAAGCCGTTGTGATGGAGGTGCTGTGGCAGCAGGCACCACGGAGTGCCGATGACGTGGTGGCCGCGCTGGCCCATCGCGACTGGGCCGAGCCGACCATCAAGACCCTGCTCAACCGCCTGCTGACCAAGGGCGCGATTGCCGCCGAGCGCGATGGACGGCGTTACCTGTACCGGCCGCTGCTGCAGCGCCAGGCTTGGGTGGAGGCGCAGAGCCAGGACTTCATCGGGCGTGTCTTCGAGGGGCGCGTGGCGCCGCTGGTCGCGCACTTCAGCGAACGTGGCCAGTTGAGCGCACAGGACATCGCCGAACTGAAGAAGCTGATCCAGGAGCTGGACCATGACTGAGCTGCTCGACGGACTGTGGCAGGCCAGCCTGTGGCTGGCGGTGGGCGTGATCCTGCTGGCAGTAATGCGGCCGCTGCTGGTGCGGATGGGCGGTGTGGGTCTGGCCTACCGCAGTTGGTGGCTGCTGCCGATGCTGCTGGTGGCACTGATGCTGCCGTTGCCGCAGGTTGCGTTGTTGCAGCAGGTACCCACGCTGCCGCTGAAAGTGATGCCCGGTGCCATCGATGCTCTGAACGGGCCGTCGTTGCCATGGGCAGGGCTGTTGTTCGCGCTGTGGGCGCTGGGCGCGGGCATCTGCCTGCTGCGCGACCTGCGCGCACAACTCCGTTTCGAACGGCGGATGGGTCCACTGACGCCGCGCACCGATGGCAGCTGGCAGGCCAGCGGCGATCCCGGCCTGCCCGCGCTGGTGGGCCTGTGGCGACCGCGCATCGTGGTCGGCCCGGCATTCGACCAGCAGTTCACCGCACAGGAGCAGAACCTGATCCTGCAGCACGAGCGCAACCACCGTCGCAACGGCGATCACTGGGCCAACGGCGCGCTGCTGCTGGCGCGCGTGGTGTTCTGGTTCCACCCGCTGCTGCCATGGGCCGCACGCCGCTTCCTGCGCGATCAGGAACTGGCCTGCGATGCCCGCACCATCGGTCCGCAGCCTGCGCTGCGCGGCCTCTATGCCAGCACGCTGCTGAAGGCGCAGCTGGTCCACCCGGTTGCGCCCGCGGTTTGCCATTGGCGCAGCCAACCCGTGTTGAAGGAGCGTATCGCCATGTTGAAGCAGTCCAAGCGGAAGGCATTGCCGTGGGTGTCCGGGCAGGTGCTGGTGGTCGGGTTGTGTGTGGGCATGGGGGCGGTGGCATGGGCCAGCCAGGGCGGTGCGGCCGGTGGCACCCGGATCGGTGTCGAGCCGTTTGAACATGCGCAGGACGATGGGGCCAAGGCGGGGTTGGACCGGCCGATCCAGGTGGACAAGATGCCGCCGCCGTCCTATCCGAAGTCCGCCGTCGAGCAACGCCAGGTAGGCGTGGTCAATCTGCGCATCGAAGTGGATGCACAGGGCCATCCGACCGATGTGCGGGTACTCAGTGCGACCAATCCGGGGGTGTTCGACGCCGTCTCCGTCGCCGCCGCGCACAGCTGGACCTATCGTCCCGCGGTGAAGAACGGCAAGCCGGTGGCCGGTGCCGTACGCATTCCGATCACCTACGCCATGGATGACACCGAGGACGCGAAGTGAAGTCCGCGCCGCTGTTGATGATGGCAGCGCTGCTGGTGGGGTGTGCAACCCAGGATCGCCTGACCACCGTCGATACCCGCAGCGAGAATGTCGGTCACCAGCGCCTGCAGCCGCAGGCGGGCGGCGACAGTGGGCAGCTGCAGGTGTATTCGCTGGGTGCGACCGAGGGCTACCGGATGCCGCAACTGTACGCGGCACCGGACCCGGAGGTCGGGGATAGCGACCCGCGCGCGGAACTGGCGCCGACCACCATCTGCCTGCAGGTGGTGGTTGATGCCAATGGCGCCGTGGAGCGCAGCCTGCCATTGACCGATCGTCCGGAGTGCGCGGCAGGGGCTGCACGCGAGAACGCGCCCCTGCTGCAGGCTGCGCAGGAAGCCGTGGCGATGTGGAAGTACTCGTCCGCAGCGGTCTGCCACTTCGCGGCCGGCAAGGTGCCTGCCGACCGCGGCGACTGCCGCGGCGCCGAGCGCGTCGAGCCGGTAGCGGTCACCCTGCAATATGCCTTCACCTTCGAGATCGTGAAGGGCCAGCACGTGGTGCGCAAGCAGGGAAAATGATCGCTCGCGATGACCGGGGTAGCGCCGGGCCATGCCCGGCGGGCGCAGCGGCGTGGATCAGGCCCCGCCCTGGATGTTGGCCTTCACTGCGGGCTGCATCAGCTTCGGTTCTTCCAGCGTCGCATCGCGGGCCTGGCGCACGCTGACGAACTCCGCCTCGGCCACGCCGTCGTGCACGTGGATGTTGTGCGCGCGCTGTTCGCCGATGGTGGTCTCGTTGGCGAACCCGCGGCCACCCGGGCCGTAGTCGTGGCAGACGAATACGCGCGTCGCATCGGGCAGGGCCAGCAGACGCTGGATCGAGCGGTACAACTGCGCGGCATCGCCGCCCGGGAAATCGCAGCGGGCGGTGCCGCCATCGGGCATGAACAGCGAGTCGCCGGTGAACAGCGCATCGCCGATCAGATAGGCGATGCTGTCGCTGGTGTGGCCGGGCACGGCGATGACCTGACAGCGCAGTTCGCCCAGAGCGAAGGTCTCGCCATCGCTGAACAGGCGATCGAAGATCTCATCGGCGGCCGGAAGCTGCAGGCCGTAGCGCGGCGCAAAAGTGGCCTGCACCGCACGGATGCCTTCGCCGATGCCCAGCGTGGCCTGCGGAAAGCGGTGCTTGAGCCGGCGCCCTGCCGACACATGATCGGCGTGGGCATGCGTCTCCAGCAGCCAGCGCAGCTGCAGGCCTTGTTGTTCGATGGCATTCAGCACGTCGCGCAGCGGTGCTTCGCTGCTGGCGTCGGTATCCGGGTCGTAGTCCAGTACCGGGTCGATCAGCGCTGCCTCGCCACTTGCCGGGTCGCTGACCAGATAGCTGAAGGTGTTGCTGTCACGGTGGAAGAACGACTGCACCTGGACCGACATTGGAACGCTCCTCAGCGCGTGCCGAGCACGCGGTTCAGCAACTGCGCCAGGTTCTCGCCGGCCAGTCGCAGCTGCGCTTCGGCCAGCGGCCGGTAGCGCTCGGTGTATTCATCACCGATCTTACGCGTGGCCGGATAAACGCCAGCTTGCATGGAAATGCGGCAGCTGGCCTCGGCCCACGTCTGCGGGTCGCGCTGCGGGTTGGACTGCCGCGCCAGCTTCGGCGCGCGCTGGCTCTGCAGCACCGGCAGATAGCCGGCATCGTCCAGCTTGCGGGTGTTGAGCATGCCGCTGTCCCACAGCGAATGCAGGTTGGTACCACGGTTGCCGAACTGCAGCTGGAAATCGTTGCCGCCCTTGTCGTGGGCGTAGCCGGCGTGCATCGGCTGGTGGATGTCACCCACCAGGTGCACGACGAACTTCAGCGCCTGCAGGCGCTCGCCGTCGGTCAGGCTGCGGTCGCCGAGGATGGCACTCTGTGCTTTCAGTGCCTCGACAATGCAGTTGCCGCTTTTGCAGTGCTTCGGTGCTTCGTAGTGGCAGTTGTCTTCGGCGATGTTGACGTAGTGCCAGCCGGCCGAGCGGCGGCCCAGGCCCGGGTCCTTGGCGCGCAGCTGGTCGGCCCACGGCGCGATGCTGGCCAGGGTGGCGTCTGGCTCGGTGGCCAGCAGACGGTCCACTTCGGCGCGGGCGGCGGGGTTGAGGCGGGCGTCGGCGACTTCGGCAACCAGGCGGTGGCCTTGTGCGCCCCAGGCATGGGCCGGGGCGGAAGCGGACAGCAGGGCCGGCGCCAGGGCGGCGGCGAGGAACAGGGAGTGCAGGGCTTTCATGCGCACATTCTAGCGGGCCTCTGCAGGCCCGGGCTTGATCACGCCTGGTGTTCGCCACGCGGCCTTGATGCGGCGGCCGCTAGGGTGGCCCGTGCACATGCGGGGAGGGGCCGATGGCGATCACGGACAGGCGCATCATGGCCGGGCATCCCGATGACGACGGGTTCGCTGCCGCGTTCGATGCCCAGGTGGTCTGGCGCATGCGCTGGGCCTGCGCCGTGGCCGGGGCGTTCTCGCTGGGCTTTGCCGTGCTCGATACCTACTGGTTGCCGCCGGACGTGCACGCGCCGGTGCTGCGCTGGCGGCTGGGCGTTCTGCTGCCGGCACTGCTGCTCGGCGTCGCGCTGACCTTCGTGCCGGTGCTGCGGCGCCACCTGCAGTGGCTGGGCGGCAGCGTCGTGCTGGTCAGCGGGCTGGCGCTGGTGACCATGATCTGGACCGCGCACCGTGCCGGCGTGGACTACCCCTACGAAGGCATCAGCCTGTTCCTGTTGTTGAACTACTTTCTGTGCGGGCTGCGCTTCGGGGTAGCGACGCTGACCGGAACCCTGATCGCGCTGGCCTTCGTGCTGGCCGAGCTGCAGGTGGGCCGGCACTGGGCGCAGATGCTGCAGAGCGTGATGTTCGTGCTGGCCAGCAACCTGGCCGGCATTGTCGGCAGCTACATCTCCGAACGGCAGGCGCGTGCAACGTGGCGGGCCGAGCAACGCCTGGATGCATTGGCCAACCACGATGGGCTGACCGGCCTGCTGAACCGGCGCGCCTTCGATCGCCAGGCCAACCAGATCTTCCAGCGCTATCTGCGTACACCGCATGCGCGTGGCGCACTGCGCATCGCCATGATCGATATCGACTACTTCAAGCGCTACAACGACCACCACGGCCATCCCGCCGGTGACACCGTGCTGCATGCGGTGGCGACGACCCTGGTTGCTCAGCTGCGTGGTAGCGACTCGGTGGTGGCACGCTACGGCGGCGAAGAGTTCGTGGCGCTGGGGCACTGGGCGCCGGGACAACCGGAATCAGCGCCGTTCGAGCAGCTTCGGCAACAGGTGCAGGCGCTGGCGATCGCACATGCCGATTCGGATGCGGCCCCGGTGGTGAGCGTGAGCATCGGTGTGGCACGCTGGCATGATGATGGTGGCGATACGCTGGAACAGGCATTGGCGCGGGCCGATGCAGCGCTGTACCGCGCCAAGGAAGGCGGCCGCAACCGGGTGGAAGTGGCGCCGGATCAATAATCGACTGAAAGGCGGCCCGTTCATGCTTCTGTAGAGCCGAGCCATGCTCGGCTGATCTTCTTCGGGTACCTGCGCGCTCCGCGCGATAGCCGAGCATGGCTCGGCTCTACAGAAGAGCGCGCCTCTGCATGCTTTCCAAAAAAAAGCCCCGGCAAAGACCGGGGCAACATGCTGCGAGGGTTTTGCGTTCAGCGGGGGAGCGGGGGGAAGCCCCCGCGCCCGGCACACGCTTAGAACTTGAAGACGTACGACGCGCCGTAGACCAGCGGATCGATGTTGACTGTGCCGATCTTCTCGCCGTTCAACTTCACCTTGCTGTCGATGTCGATCCAGCGCATGTCCACGCGCAGGGCGCCCTTCTCGCCGATCGCGAAGTCGATGCCGGCATGCGCGGCCAGGCCCCACGAATCCTGCAGCTTCAGCTTGCTGCCGGCCAATGCGCCGGTGGTGTCTTCGCTGAAGAAGGTCGTGTAGTTCACGCCGGCGCCGACGAACGGCGAGACCTTGCCCTTGCTGTTGAAGTGGTACTGCAGGGTCACCACCGGCGGCAGCTGCTTGGTGCTGCCCACGCGGCCCAGGCCGTTGATGTTGATGTCGTGCTTGAACGGCAGCGCGGCCAGCACTTCGATGCCCAGGTTGTCGGCGATGAAGTATTCACCGGTGATGGTCGGCTTCACGTCGTTGTCGACGTCGACCTTCAGGGTGCCGCCGGCCAGCCTGCCGTTGTTCGACTTCGGCGCCACCTGGTGGACGCCGGCCGAGACGGTCCAGTCACCCTTGGACTGGGCCATGGCCGGGGCGGCGGCGAGGGACAGGGCGGCGGCCAGGCCGGCCAGGATCAGGGGGGAGGTCTTGCGCATGGGGGTGATCTCGTTGCTGGGTGGATGGCGACAGTCTCGGCCTCACGCCGTGCTAACGCTTTGATCCGGATCAAATCCTGTCCGTGGGCCCGCCGGCGGCCCCCGACTGGCCCACGGTGGCCAGCGGCGGTTTGCTAGACTTGTGGGCCCTATCCATCCCGCCGCACCTGTCGCGGCCGCAGGAGCTTGAGAAATGGCAATCAAGGTTGGTATCAACGGTTTCGGTCGCATCGGGCGTAACGTCCTGCGCTCGGCGGTGCTGAACTTCGGCGACGACATCGAAATCGTGGCCATCAACGATCTGCTGGAGCCGGACTACCTGGCGTACATGCTCAAGTACGACTCCGTGCACGGCCGCTTCAAGGCCGACGTGGCCGTGCAGGGCAACGACCTGCTGGTGAACGGCAAGAAGATCCGCCTGACCCAGGAACGCGACCCGGCCAACCTGAAGTGGGACGAAGTCGGCGCCGACGTGGTGCTGGAAGCCACCGGCCTGTTCCTGACCAAGGAAACCGCGCAGAAGCACATCGATGCGGGCGCGAAGAAGGTCATCATGTCGGCCCCGTCGAAGGACGACACGCCGATGTTCGTGTTCGGCGTGAACGACAAGACCTACGCCGGCCAGGCCATCATTTCCAACGCGTCGTGCACCACCAACTGCCTGGCCCCGCTGGCCAAGGTCATCAATGACAAGTGGGGCATCAAGCGTGGCCTGATGACCACGGTGCATGCGGCCACCGCCACCCAGAAGACCGTCGATGGCCCGTCCAACAAGGACTGGCGCGGCGGCCGTGGCATCCTGGAAAACATCATTCCGTCGTCCACCGGTGCGGCAAAGGCCGTCGGCGTGGTCATTCCGGAACTGAACAAGAAGCTGACCGGCATGAGCTTCCGCGTCCCGACCTCCGACGTGTCGGTGGTCGACCTGACCGTCGAGCTGGAAAAGGAAGCCACCTACGCCGAGATCTGCGCCGAAGTGAAGGCACAGAGCGAAGGCGCGCTGAAGGGCATCCTGGGCTACACCGAAGACAAGGTGGTGGCCACCGATTTCGTCGGTGAAACCCACACCTCGGTGTTCGACGCAGACGCCGGCATCGCCCTGGACGGCACCTTCGTCAAGCTCGTGTCGTGGTACGACAACGAGTGGGGCTATTCCAACAAGTGCCTGGAAATGGCCAAGGTTGTCGCCGCCAAGTAAGGCCGGCGAAGATCGCACGCGGACCCCGGCCTGGCCGGGGTTCGTCGTTTATGGGGCCAGCCCTGTCGTAGCATGGGCCGGTCGACCGCTGCCGCTGGGGCGCGGGATTGCAATGGAAGCATGCAATGGAAGCACTCATAGCCCTGGTGGTACTGGTTCTGCTGGCCATCCCGCTGCTGCTGGTGGTGGCGCTGGTGATGATTGCCGGCCTGCGCCGCCGTGTGGCCGCGCTGGAGGCCGCCATGGCTGCCGCGCCGGCCGCCCGGCCGGTTGCAGCCGAGCCTGCGCCGGAACGGTCTGCGCCCCTGCCTGTGGCCGGCGCCGATCCGCCGTTCCTGCGGCCGGTGGCGGCTGCCGCACCGCCTCCGCCCCAGCCAACGCCACCGCCGGTGCGCGAAGCGGTGTCTGCGGCAGTGGAGGCGCCGCGCCCGGTCGCACCACCGCCGGTGCCACCCGCGCCGGTGCAGCCGCCGTTGCCCCCCGAACCGGCACTGCCCAACTTCATCGAGCGCGGCATTGGCGCGGTCAAGCGTTGGTTCACCGAGGGCAACGTGCCGGTCAAGATCGGCATGCTGGTACTGCTGGCCGGTGTTGCTGCGCTGTTGAAGTACGTCAGCGACCAGGGCTGGCTGGTGTTGCCGATCGAGCTGCGCCTGGCCGGCGTCACGGTGGGTGCGCTGGGCCTGTTGGCGTTCGGCTGGCATCAGCGCGAGCGCCGGCGCCTGTTCGCACTGGCACTGCAGGGCGGTGCCATCGGCGTGTTGCTGCTGATCATCTTCGCCGCCTTCAAACGGTTCGAGCTGCTCAACCCCGGGTTTGCCTTCGCCAGTTCGATCGCGCTGGTGGCCGGCCTGTGCGTGCTGGCGGTGGTGCAGAATTCGCGCACGTTGGCGGTGCTGGGCATCCTCGCCGGCTTCATGGCACCGCTGTGGCTGTCCACCGGCAGTGGCAACCACGTGGGGCTGTTCAGCTACTACGCGGTGCTCAACGCTGGCATCTTCGCCATCGCCTGGTTCCGTCCGTGGCGTGCGCTGAACCTGCTTGGCTTCGCTTTTACCTTCGGCATCGGTACGTTCTGGGGCGTGTTGCAGTACGCGCCGGACAAGTTCAGCAGCACCGAGCCGTTCCTGCTGCTGTTCTTCGCCTTCTACCTGTTGATCCCGCTGCTGTACGCGCGCCGGCAGCCCGCCGGGCGACGTGACCTGGTCGACGGCAGCCTGGTGTTCGGCACGCCCCTGGTTGCCTTCTCGATGCAGGCGGGCATGCTGCACGAGCAGCCGATGACGCTGGCGCTGTGCGCGCTGGGCCTGGCGGCGATCTACGCCGTACTGGCGCGGGCACTGATCGCGCGCGCGTCTTACACCGTGCTGGCGCAGTCGCATGCGGTGCTGGCGGTGGGCTTCGCCACGCTGGCGGTGCCACTGGCACTGTCTGCGCGCGCCACCGGCGCGGTGTTTGCGCTGGAAGGCGCGGGCCTGGCCTGGCTGGGCCTGCGCCAGAAGCGCTGGCTGCCGCAGGTGTCCGGTGCGCTGCTGCAGATCGGCGCCGCGTTCGCCTTTGTGGCAGGCGCCGACCACTGGCTCGACGACGCCCGCTTCCTGCTCAACCCGACCGCCATCGGTGCGTTGCTGCTGGCCCTGGCCGGGTTCGCCTCGGCGTGGAGCTACCAGCGCAGGGTGCGCCACGAGATCGCACTGGTTTACTACCTGTGGGGCCTGCTGTGGTGGCTGGGGGGGCTGGTGCACGAGATCTTCCGCTTCTTCCCGCACCGCACCCAGGCCGACGCGCTGCTTGTGCTGGTCGCAGCCACGGCCTGGCTGGCGGCTGAAGTGCAGCGCCGCCAGCCGGCACGCGCGCTGGGCGTCACCGCGCTGGCGATGCTGGCCCTGGGCTTCCCGCTGGCGCTGATGCAGAGCGATGCGCACCAGCAGCCGTTCGCCGGCTATGGCGCGCTGGCCTGGGCGGTGTTCGCGGCGCTGGGCGTCCGTACGTTGCTGTGCCTGCGCCAGGGCGGCAACACCGTGGCACGCATCGCGCAGTTCCTGTGGTGGCTGTTGTGGCCGTCGCTGCTTTCGTTGCTGGCCCTGTGGGGCGGTGGCGAGGCCGGGCTGGCACAGGGCTGGACGCTGCTGCTGTTCACGCTGCCGTGGCTGCTGATGGCGGCGCTGTCGTTGTGGCGCTGGGACGCACTGCGGTGGCCCCTGGGGGCTGCCTTCGACAGCGTGCGCCTACCGTTGCAGTGCGTGCTGTTCGGCCTGCTGTCCGCAGGCTGGCTGTTCGGCCAGTTGCTGCCGGGTGACGCAGCGCCGCTGCCGTGGCTGCCGGTGTTGAACCCGGCCGAGCTGGGGCAGTGGTTGAGCCTGGCGCTGCTGGCGCGCTGGCTGTACAGCGGGCAGGCGCCGCAGGCACTGGTGAAGATCCGGCTGCCGCTGTTGGCATTGGCCACCTTCGTCGCGCTGACCAGCCTGGTGCTGCACGGCGTGCATCAGTGGGGCGGCCTGTCGTGGAGTTCGTCGATGATGCGTTCCAGCCTGGCGCAGACCAGCCTGACCGTGCTGTGGAGCGTGCTCGGCGTGATCGCCTGGGTATGGGGTTCGCGCCGCGGCCAGCGCGTGTTGTGGATGGTGGGAGCGGTGCTGATGGGCGTGGTGTTGGCCAAGCTGGTGCTTGTCGATCGCCAGCACCTGGGCAACCTGCTGGGCATCGCATCGTTCATCGCCTACGGCCTGCTGTGCACGGTCGTGGGTTATCTGGCACCGGCACCGCCCAGCGCGGCGCCGACCGTGGAGGAAAAACAATGAAGACGTGGAGCAGGGCGCTGCTGCCGGCGATGTTCGGCATGCTGGCCGCCATCACCGCACAGGCTGCCGATTACCGTACCCAGTACGCCGAACAGTGGCCGCTGACGTTGTCCAGCGCACAATCGGGTGCCTACCGTGTCGTGCTGGAACCGGCGATCTACCGTCGCTCCGGTAGCGCAGACCTGGGTGACGTGCAGGTGTTCAATGCCGCCGGCCAATCGTTGCCGTCGGCATTGCTCGCGCCGGACCAGCCGCTGGCACAACCGCCGGTGCAGCGGGAACTGCCGTGGTTCGCGTTGCCGCCGCTGGCCGAAGCACAGCGTAACGACCTGCAGTTGCTGACCGAGCGCGATACCGATGGCCGTGTCCGTCGCGTGGAAGCACGTGTGACTGGCGGTGCAAGGGCCAACGGGCAGGGCGGCTGGCTGATCGACGCCAGTGTGCTGGGCCAGCAGCCGCTGGCGGCGCTGGTACTGGATTGGGCCGACAGTGGCCAGCCGTTGCAGGCTCAGGTGCAGCTGGACGTCAGCGACGACCTGCAGCATTGGCGTGCACTTGGCCGCGACATTCCGCTGGTGGACCTGCAGCGCGCCGGCAAGCGCCTGCTGCAGCGCCGCCTGCAGGTGGATGGGGAAGCGCGCTATCTGCGCGTGCTGGCGCAGGGCGATGCCCGTCTGCCAACGTTGCGCAGCGTACTGGCCGAGCTGCCGCCGGCACCGGCCACACTGCCATGGGAGTGGTTGTCGCTGGCACCGACCTCGAAGGGCAAGGGCGAGTACACCTTCGAGATGGATGGCCGCTTCCCGGCGGCGCGTGCCGACGTGGCCAGCACTGACAACAGCCTGGTGCAGTGGACTTTGTTCAGCCGCGATGACGAGAGCGCGGAGTGGCAGCGCCGCAGCGCACCGTGGATTGCCTATCAGCTGCAGCAGGGCGCGCAGGGCCAACGGCAGCAATCGGCTGCGCAACCGCTGGGCGGCGTGCACCGCGATCGTTACTGGAAGCTGGTGGCGAACCCCGCCGAAACGGCAACCGCACCCACCCTGCGCCTGGGTTATCAACCCGAAGTGCTGGTGTTCCTGAGCCAGGGTGCAGCGCCATATGCACTGGCAGTGGGCAGCGCGACCGCGCGCCGCATGGAAGCGCCGATCGGCGTGCTGATTGAAGAGCTGCGCCAGCGTAATGATCCGTCGTGGCAGCCGACGCTGGCGCGCCTGGAAGGCAGTCCGGAACCGCTGGCCGGCGATGCGGCGCTGAAGCCGCAGCACGATTGGAAGGCGTGGTTGCTGTGGGCGCTGCTGGGGCTGGGTGTGTTGGTTGTTGGCGGCCTGGCGGTCAGCCTGCTTCGGCAGAAGCCGGCGCCTTCGGCGTAGGTTCCGGCAAACGGCGCAGCCCCTCGTGGGTGGGCGGTTGGTCGCGTAAAGCAAAAGCCGTGCTTGGCCGGGCGGGGTGGGTTCGCGGGAGACGCCGCAAGTACGTCCTTGTAGGCTTGGCAGCGGCTTGCTCGTGTGCGCTGTCCTGCGCACCCGGCAAGACCGGGGTTGGGCGTCCTGCCCAACCCGCCCGAGGCATGCCTCGGGCCCATGCGGCTGACACTCCCGCGAACCCACCCCGCCCGGCCTCTGACAATTTCCGTGTGCGTCCACCCACGGAAAGAAAAAAAGAAGAGCAAAAGCTGCTTGGCAGGGCGCTCTTTGTAGAGCCGAGCCCACGCTCGGCTGCTGTTCGCGATAGACCCAGCCGAGCACGGGCTCGGCTCTACATTTTTCTCCGACATCAGAAACCGCTCTTGCCTTTGCCATCCGCTCCGTCACATGAACCTGTCGAGGCCGGGGCGGTGTGGGTTGGCAGGGTGTCAGCCGCATGGATGCGGCTGCCAAGCCTCCATGGACGGATTCACGGCGCCCCCTGCCAGCCCACACCGCCCCGGCCCACCCCCAGCATCATGAAGCGTCAGCGCTTTGGCAGTTGCTGTTGCCGTTGCCGTTGCCGTGCGCCTCTGCCTGCCGCAGGCATCGACCCTCCCACCACCCGCACCCGATACAATGGCCGTCTGCCGTACCCCGGCATCCCGTCCCTGAGCCAAAGAGTTGCCCATGTCCATCGTCCGCATGACCGACCTCGACCTCTCCGGCAAGCGCGTGCTGATCCGCCAGGATCTGAACGTGCCGATCGAGAATGGCCGCATCACTTCCGAACAGCGCATCACCGCTTCGCTGCCGACGCTCAAGCGTGCGCTGGAGCAGGGCGCGGCGGTGATGGTCACCTCGCATCTGGGGCGCCCGAAAGAAGGCGTGTGGAGCGAAGCCGATTCTCTGGCGCCGGTGGCCCAGCGCCTGTCCGAACTGCTCGGCCGCGAGGTTCCGCTGGTGCGTGACTGGGTCGACGGCGTCGAGGTGCAGCCGGGCCAGCTGGTGCTGCTGGAAAATTGCCGCATGAATGTCGGCGAGGGCAAGGACGATGAAGCCCTGTCGAAGAAGTACGCGGCGCTATGCGATGTGTTCGTGATGGATGCCTTCGGCACCGCGCACCGTGCGCAGGCCTCCACCCATGGTGTCATCCGCTTCGCACCGGTCGCGGCCGGTGGCCCGCTGCTGATGGCCGAGCTGGACGCGCTGGCGCAGGCGCTGGATGCACCGGCCAAGCCGTTGCTGGCCATCGTCGCCGGCAGCAAGGTCAGCACCAAGCTGGAACTGCTTGCCAACCTGGTCGGCAAGGTCGATCAGCTGATCGTGGGTGGCGGCATCGCCAATACTTTCATTGCTGCCGCTGGCCATAACGTCGGCAAGTCGCTGTATGAACCGGACCTGCTGGACACGGCGAAGAAGATCGTGGCCGATGCGAAGGCGCGTGGCGCCGACATTCCGTTGCCGGTGGACGTGGTCACCGCCAAGCAGTTCCTGCCCGACGCTGCCGCGGAAGTGAAGGCGGTCGATGCCGTTGCCGAAGACGACCTGATCCTGGACATCGGCCCGCAGACCGCCGCGCAGTACGCGCAGCTGATCGAGAAGGCCGGCACCGTGGTCTGGAACGGCCCGGTCGGCGTGTTCGAGTTTGAAGCCTTCAGCAAGGGCACCGAAGCGCTGGCCCGCGCGATCGCCAGCTCGAAGGCGTTCTCCATCGCCGGCGGTGGGGACACCCTGGCCGCGGTCGACAAGTTCGATATCGCCCAGCAGGTCAGCTACATCTCCACCGGCGGCGGTGCGTTCCTGGAGTTCCTGGAAGGCAAGACCCTGCCGGCGGTGGCCGCACTCGACGCGCGCGGCGCATGAGTGGCGAGCGCGGCAAGGATGTGCTGTTCTTCGACCTGGACGGCACGCTGATCGATTCGCAGGTGGGCATCACCGCCTGCATCGCCTATGCGCTGCAGAAGATGGAGTACCCGGTGCCGCCGCAGGACACCCTGCGGGGCTGGATCGGTCCGTCGCTGCGTACCACCTTCATGCCGCTGTTCGGTGAACCGGCGCGGGTGGAACAGGCAGTGGGCTACTACCGGGAGCGCTTCGATGTCGAAGGCTGGCGCGAGCACACGGTGTACTCGCAGGTGGAGGACACCCTGCGCACGTTGCATGGTCGCGGCCACCGCCTGGCGGTGGTCACGGCCAAGAACGAGCCGCATGCGCGCCGCATCCTTGCCCACCTGCCGTTCGGCGGGCTGTTCGAGGAGATCGTCGGTTCGACCCTGGACGGCTCGCGCAGCCACAAGCCGGAACTGGTCGGCGAGGCGTTGCGTCGGCTGCAGGTGCAGCCTGCGCAGTGCTGGATGATCGGCGACCGCCGCATGGACATCGAAGGCGCGCGCCACCACGGCCTGCGCAGTGTGGGCGTGCTGTGGGGCTTTGGCGGTGAGGCCGAACTGACCGAAGCCGGCGCGGGCCAGCTGGCCCGTGAGCCGGCGCAGCTGACGACGCTGTTGGCCTAGGCTCCTGTAGAGCCAAGCCCATGCTCGGCTGCTTCGGCCTATGCCCAGCCGAGCATGGGCTCGGCTCTACAGAACTGCCTGCGCCGGCGTATGTCCGGGTGATGTCCGTTCCATGACCCGCGAAGACAAGCGGCACAAGGCTGTAACCGTATACATGCGACGTGAAGGATGTGCTAATTTCCGTCCTTTACCGGGAGAGGCCCATTCACCATGTTCGAGCGTCAGCGTCGCACCAAGATCCTTGCCACCCTCGGTCCGGCCACTGATCCGCCGGGCGTGCTGGAGGATCTTTTCCGCGCCGGCGTCAACGTGGTACGCCTGAACTTCAGCCATGGCGACCCCTCCGGCCAGGCCAAGCGTGCCGCCGAAGTGCGTGCCGCCGCTGCCCGCGTGGGCGTGGAAGTGGGCATCCTGGCCGACCTGCCGGGCCCGAAGATCCGCATCGAGCGCTTCGCCGAAGGCAAGGTGCAGCTCAAGGCGGGTGACCGCTTCGACCTGATCGCCAGCACCAACGCCGGCCCCGGCGATGCGACCCAGGTAGGCGTCAGCTACCTCGGCCTGCCGCAGGACGTCGGCCCGGGCGATGTCCTGCTGCTCGATGATGGCCTGATGCAGCTGCAGGTGGTGGAGGTGCAGGGCGAGCGCATCATCAGCACCGTGCTCAACGACGGCGCGCTGTCTGATCGCAAGGGACTGAACAAGCAGGGCGGTGGCCTCTCGCTGGGCGCACTGACCGAGCGCGACAAGGAACTGATCGGCATCGTCGCCAAGATCGGTGTCGACTTCATCGCCGTGTCGTTCTGCCGCAACGCGCAGGACATGAACGACGCGCGCGAGATCGCCCGCTCGCACGGCTGCGATGCCGCGCTGGTGTCGAAGATCGAGCGCACCGAGGCGATCGAGAACCTGGAAGAGATCGTCGAGGCCAGTGACGTTGTGATGGTCGCCCGTGGCGACCTCGGCGTGGAAATCGGCGATGCCGAGCTGCCCGGCCTGCAGAAGAAGATCATCAAGGCCTCGCTTGCGCAGAACAAGGTGGTGATCACCGCCACGCAGATGCTGCAGTCGATGGTTGAAAGCCCGATCCCGACCCGCGCCGAAGTGCTGGACGTGGCCAACTCGGTCATCGATGGCACCGACGCGGTGATGCTGTCTGCCGAGACCGCTGCCGGTGCCTGGCCGGTCAAGGCGGTGGAAGCGATGGCGCGTATCTGCCTGGGTGCCGAGCGCCAGTTCCAGACCGAGACCGACTTCAACGCCTCGCCGCGTAATCTGGAACGTGCCGACCAGGCGATTGCCATGGCCACCATGTTCCTGTCGCAGCACGTGGGCGTGCGTGCGATCGTGGCGATGACCGAATCCGGTGGCACCGCCCGCTACCTGTCGCGGTTCCGCGCCAAGGCGCCGGTGTTCGCAGTCACCCGCCACGACGGCGCGCGCCGCCAGATGGCCCTGATGCGCGATGTGTTCCCGATCAACTTCGACAGCCGGGGCCTGACCCCGCGCGAAGCCGCGCGCGGCAGCATCCGCCTGCTGGTGGAAGCCGAACTGCTGCAGGCCGGTGACCGCGTCGTGTTCACCAGTGGCGAGCACATGGAAACCCACGGTGCCACCAATACCCTGCGCCTGCTGGAAGTGGGAGAGGACGGCCGCGCCATCGGCCTGGGCGACCTCTGAGGCCCGCCGGGGTCGGATCCCAGCAAGGGCTCTGACCCCGTGCCGCAGGACATCGCTTGTCCTGCGCCGACATTGGAATCGTTTCCATTCTGGCCTGCACGCCGGCGCAACGGGCGGCGGGGCTATACTTGTGTTTTTCCCGCACCCGCCACAGGAAGTACATGAGCATCGAACAGCTGGCTGAAACCGCCCAGGCCATGGTTGCCCCGGGCAAGGGCATCATCGCGATCGACGAATCCACCGCTACCATCGCCAAGCGTTTCGCTGGCGTCGGTATCGAGAACACCGAGGAGAACCGTCGTGCCTACCGCGAACTGCTGCTGACCACGCCGAAGCTCAACGAGCACATCTCCGGCGCCATCCTGTTTGACGAAACCATCCGCCAGTCGACCAAGGACGGCGTGCCGTTCGCCAAGTACATGGCCGACCACGGCATGATTCCGGGCATCAAGGTGGACAAGGGCGCGCACCCGCTGGCCGGCTGCCCGGGCGAGCTGGTGACCGAAGGCCTGGATGGCCTGCGCGAGCGCCTGCAGGAGTACTACAAGCTGGGCGCGCGGTTTGCCAAGTGGCGTGCTGTGATCAACATCGGCGAGAGCATCCCGTCGGGCACCTGCATCGAGTCCAACGCCCATGCGCTGGCCCGCTACGCAGCGCTGTGCCAGGAATGCGGCCTGGTGCCGATGGTCGAGCCGGAAGTGATCATGGACGGCGACCACGACATCGAGACCTGCTACGAAGTCACCGAAGCGACCCTGCGTTCGCTGTTCGACGCCCTGTACCAGCAGAACGTGCTGCTGGAAGGCACCATCCTGAAGGCTTCGATGGTCATCTCGGGCAAGGACTGTGAAGAGCAGGCCGACGTCGAGGAAGTGGCCGAGTCGACCGTGATGTGCCTGAAGAGCACCGTGCCGGCCATCCTGCCGGGCGTGGTGTTCCTGTCCGGTGGCCAGAGCGACGAGCAGTCCACCGAGCACCTGAACGCGATGAACCAGCTGGGCAACCTGCCGTGGCCGCTGAGCTTCTCCTACGGCCGTGCCATGCAGCAGGCCGCGCTGAAGCTGTGGGCCAAGGACATGAAGGGCAACTACGCTGCTGCCCAGAAGACCGTGTACGAGCGCGCCAGGGACAATGGCCTGGCCGCGCTGGGCAAGTGGAACGGGTGATCCGTCCCATCGCTGGATGAACAAGGCAGCGCCGGCATCACGCCGGCGTTTGCTTTTGCGGGTATCTTTTCCGCCCCCATGCGCCCGGCCGGTGCGTGGGAACCACATGGAAGGCCAAGGAGAAACAACATGCGTTTGGCAGCAATCACACTGGCCGTAGCCACGGTCCTGGTCGCCGGCGGGTGCAACCGCATCGGTGGCGGCGGTGCCGAGGCAGGCAAGGCCGCGTCGCTCGATTTCGACAAGCCGGTCTCCGGCGAGATCACCTCGCGCAGCGGCATCAACTTCAATGACGGCAGCCATCACCAGCTCTACCAGATCAAGCTGGAAGACAGGGATCTGGTCGGCCTGAAGCTCACTGGTGCCCTCAGCGGCTCGATTGCGGTGTTCAACAACGGCAGCCTGGTATCCACCAGCAACACAGGCTATGAGCGCGAGGGGGACGTCTCGCTGGCTTTCCGTGCCAACGGCGGTGGTACCTACCAGGTGGCAGTCAACGCTGATGGCCCGACCGCGTTCGGCCCTTATCGCCTTCGCGCCGAGAAGCTGAAGCCGTACGACGGCAAGCCGCTGGCGGGCAGTGGCGAGATCGTCGATATGCTGGCCAGCAACTCGCAGGACTACACGTTGCAGGTGGACAAGGCGGGCCTGTACGAGATCCGGCTGGTCTCGGACGCCTTCGACCCGGTGCTGAAGCTGTCCGGGCAGGGCGTGGATGCCGAGAATGACGACGGCGGGGACAGCACCAACTCGCGCCTGACCCTGTCGCTGAAGCCGGGCAAGTACACGCTGACCGCGCGTGGCCTCGGCGACGGCGTCAGTGGCATGTTCACCTTGTCGGCCAATCGGATCGAGCTGCCGGGCAACCTGGTCGATCGCGATGGCACCGCACTGCCGAAGTCCGGCAGCGTGTACACGATGCTCGATAACGATGGCGTCCGCCGCTTCCTGCTGACGCTGGACCGTCCGACCAATGTGCGGCTGGATGCAATCTCCGGCCAGGTCGATACCGTGCTGCGCGTGGTTGGCGGCGATGTCGAACTGACCGACGATGACGGTGGCAACGATACCAACGCACGCCTGGAAGAAGCGTTGCCTGCCGGTCATTACACCGTCGAGGTGTCCAGCCTCAGCAACGGCGCGGGCATGGTGGAAGTGCGTGTGCAGGTGGACGGCGCCAGCGCCGATGGGGCTGCTGCTTCGGCGGCAAGTGCCGCTGCCGACGCGGCCGCTGCTGCGGCCGATGATGCCGCCGCGGTGGAAGCTGCCAGCCGTTGAGCGTGTTCCACACTCCGTGGGAGTGTGGACAAGGGCGCAACAGGAAAGGCCGGGCAATGCCCGGCCTTTTCCTTGACGCTGACCGCCGGATTCAGTGCGCGGCGGCGAAGCCCGCATCACCCAGCGGCGACAGCATCGAGCCGCGCGGTTCGCCGTCTGCGCCTTGCCCGGCGGCGCTCAACGCTTGCTGGTACGCCTTGGCCGTCGCGGTATTGAACGCCACCAGCACGATGCGCATCGGCTGCGCATGGCTGCGCTGCCAGGCCAGTGTCTCGGTCACGGCGATCTGCGCCGCCTGGTACAGCGGATAGCCATACACACCGCAGCTGATCGCCGGGAAGGCGATCGACTGCACCCCCAGCGACTCGGCCAGCTGCAGTGATTTCCAGTAGCAGTTGGCGAGCAATGCCGGCTCGTCGCGCTGGCCGTCGTGCCAGACCGGGCCCACCGTGTGCAGTACATGCCGTGCCGGCAAGGCGTAAGCGCCGGTGGCACGCACTTCGCCGGTCGGGCAACGCACGCCCGGGCGCAGCTCGGGCAACCGCTCGCACTCGGCCCGCAATGCGGGGCCGGCCGCACGATGGATCGCGCCGTCCACACCACCGCCGCCGAGCAATGTTTCGTTGGCCGCGTTGACGATCGCATCCACCGCCAGGGTCGTGATGTCACCCTGCCAAACTTCGATCTTCATGCGTCCGTCTCCTGCCTGTGAGGTGTTCCGCGCAGCCTCTGCGCCGGCTGTACCCCACGGTAGGGGACAGGGCATCGATACTGCGTCATGACCGTCTCACGCGCTGCGATCCGACGGCCTTCACGCACGATGGCGGTCGCTGCCTTCACGCAGGCTGAAGCGGTCATGGATCCGCGGCAGGCGGTGGCGCCAGGCAATGCCCGGCGGCTCGCGTCATGGCAGGCCAGCCAGCCAGTCGTCGTCGGAACCCTCGTTCACATCGGCGAACAGCGGCGTGGAGAAATAGCGTTCACCGGTGTCCGGCAGCATCGCCAGGATCACCGAGCCCGGCTCAGCGCGGGCTGCCACGTCCAGCGCGCTGGCCACGGTGGCGCCGGCGGAGATGCCGACGAAGATCCCTTCCTCCGCCGCCAGTCGGCGCGCGGTGGCGATGGCGCGGTCATCCTCCACCGACACCAGTTCATCCACCACATCGCGGTTGAGCACGTCCGGCACGAAATCCGGGGTCCAGCCTTGGATCTTGTGCGGTTTCCAATCATCGCCCTTGAGCAGGGCGGCGCCGGCGGGTTCGGTAGCAATGACGCGGGTCTGCGGGCGCGCGACCTTCAACACTTCGCCCACGCCGGTGAGCGTGCCGCCGGTGCCCCAGCCACTGACGAAGTAATCCAGCCGCTTGCCGGCGAAGTCGCGCAGGATCTCGGCGGCCGTGGTGTTGCGGTGATAAGCCGGATTGGCCGGGTTGGCGAACTGGCTGGCCAGGAACCAGCCATGCTGCTCGGCCAGTTCGCGCGCCTTGCGCACCATGCCGCTGCCACGCTCGGCGGCCGGGGTCAGGATTACCTTCGCGCCATAGGCGCGCATCAGTTTGCGACGCTCCACCGAAAAGGTCTCGACCATCGTGGCCACGAATTTGTAGCCGCGCGCGGCAGCGACCATCGCCAGCGCCACGCCGGTGTTGCCCGAGGTGGCCTCCACGATCGTGTCGCCTGGCTTGAGCAGGCCACGCGCTTCGGCGTCGAGGATGATTGCCAGCGCCAGGCGGTCCTTGACCGAGCCGCCCGGATTGAATGACTCGACCTTGGCGTAGACGCTGACCTGTGGCGGTGCCAGGCGCTGCAGCCTGACGATGGGGGTGTTGCCGACGGTATCGAGGATGGACTCGTACAGGGCCATGGAAGCGCTCCGGAAACGGGGCCGCGCCGGGCTTCGGCGGGCAAAGGGGGAGGGCTGGCTGTTCAGGCCAGCGGCTGCCGGCTGACCGTAGCGCCGGCATATGACGCCCGGAAATGACCAGATACCTTTCTTAAACAACCTTTGGTTATAAGCTGGTGACGGCAATTGACCCTAGAGTGGACCTCCGCCCCACGCCGCCTGCCTCCCATGACGCTGACCCAGCTGCGCTACCTGGTTGCCATTGCCGATGCCGAGCTGAACATCACGCTCGCTGCCTCGCGCGTGCACGCCACCCAGCCCGGCCTGTCCAAGCAGCTCAAGCAGCTGGAAGACGAGCTCGGCTTTCTGTTGTTCGTGCGCAAGGGCCGCAGCCTGGAGTCGGTCACCCCAGCCGGCACCGAGGTCATCGCCCGCGCCCGCGCGGTGCTGGCTGAGGCCAACAACATCCGCACCTACGCGGCAAACCAGCGTCGCGAGAGCCAGGGTCAGCTGATCCTGACCACCACGCACACCCAGGCGCGCTTCGTGCTGCCGCCGGCGGTGGCGGCGATCAAGCAGGCCTACCCGCAGGTCAGCGTGCACCTGCAGCAGGCCGGTGAAGCCGACGCGCTGGACCGCTTGAACCAGGGTGATGCCGATATTGCGATCATCAGCACCGCAGGCGGTGAGCCCACCGATGGCATCGCAGTGCCGCTGTTCCGGTGGCGGCGCCTGGTGGTGGTGCCCAAGGGCCATCCGCTGGACCGCGCCGGCCGCGCACCGGACCTGGCCGCGCTGGCCCGCCAGCCATTGATCAGCTACGAATCCTCGACCCGACCGAACTCATCCCTGCAACGCGCCTTCGCCGCCAATGGGCTGGTGCCCGATCTGGCACTGACCGCGCTGGATGCGGACCTGATCAAGACCTACGTGCGCACGGGTCTTGGCGTAGGCCTGCTGGCCGAGATGGCGGTCAGTTCCAACGATGAAGACCTGCGTTCGTGGCCGGCCCCGGACCCGATCGCCGAGTGCATCGCCTGGGCGGTGTTGCCGCGCGACCGGGTGCTGCGTGATTACGCGCTGGAACTGGTGCACGTGCTGGCACCGCAGATTGATCCGCGTGACCTGCGCAGGGTGCTGGATGGCAACCAGGCGGCAGCGTGGCCGGTGCCGCCGACGTGGGAGTCACTGACCCAGACCATCACGGTGTGAGGGGTTGGTCGAGCAGGGCTTGCAGCCCTGCACCTGCTGCGGCATTCAAGCAACAGCAACAGCAGAAGCGGTATTCCGTGGGATGGCGGGGCGGTGTCGGAGTGCGGGGACGCCGTAAACCCGTCCCTGAAGTGACCCCCGAGACTTGGACAGGGGTCAGGCGGCCGATTGGGCCTGTTGGGCCTGCTCCCGGTACTGTACCGGGCTCAGGCCCTTCAATTTCAATTTGATTCGCTCTTGGTTGTAGTACTGGATGTATTCCACCAGC